>CANRJQ010000007.1:0-71085 GCA_947630985.1 uncultured Clostridia bacterium
CCATAAAAATTCCTCCTGATTAAGTTTATTCTATCTTAATCAGGAGGAACTTCATACACAAACTATTTTACAGTCTCTCTTCGGGTAGTGTAAAATATTTTGTGTATCGGCTTATCCTGATTAAGATAGTCGATACACAAAATATTTTACACTACCAATTATCGATATAAGTGCTATTTTTATATTTCTTTTTTTGCCCTAAATATGATGCTATTACGATTATCTCGCTATCTTTTATATCTGCGATTATTCTGTAATTTCCTATTCTATATCGCCATAGTCCTACTTGATCTCCGACGAATCCTTTACCATAAGTTCTAGGGTTTTCAGAATTGTCTATGTTGTCTTTTAGATATTTGATTATCAATTTTTGTACTGAACGATCTAATTTTTTTAACTTTTTATCAAAATTAATATTTGTTCGTACTCTATATTTCATTCTCTAATCCTAACTCACTAATGAGTTCATCTAATGGTCTAGTGATTTTATATTCTTCATTTTCTAAATATTCTTTGTAAATTTTTAAGTCATATTCGTCTTCTATTTTAGAAATTGCTGCTTCTCTTAGAAATTCTGAAACACTTATTCCTATCTCTGCTGCATGTCTTCTTATAAGTTGTTCATCATCTTTGGAAAATCTTACTGATAGCATCTTCATCACCTCTTATATTGATCGTAAGACAAAATCATACAATATTCAAGGCTTTATGCAGATTCATTTGGCTTTATTTTCACTAGTGCACCATATTCCAAAATTTGTATTTAATATCATGCTTTTCGCAAAATTTTTTAAATTCTTCTTCGTCGAATCTTTCTCCGAATATTTCTAATAGTCTATCTACTGTATGAGTCTTTGTAGTTTTAGGCAGATTTTCAAGTAATTTCTTATAATTTGTTTCATCAAATCGGTATATTACTTCATAGTCTCCACCACCAAAAACTGATACATTTAAATCCTCATAGCCTATATGAATAAATCCATCTTCTGTTCTCGAAATCATTAGGTCACATTTATACATTTTATTACCTCCTATAAATTAAAACTATTTGCTTTCATTTTTCAATAATTCGTAATATTTGAGATACTTTTGTTGTCGTTCTAGGTCGCTTGTTGTTGGGGATTTTATTCGTTTTAGATTGGAATTGTGTTTTAAATCGGATAGTTTTACTGCTTTTGCAATGGGATTTTGTTTAAGTAGTTTGATGTAATCTGAATAGGTTTGATATGGGTTTTGGGTTAATAGTTTTAGTGCTTCTCGTTGTGAATTTGTTAGGAATTTTACGTCTTCTAGTTTTGTATCTGTGTCTTCAAATACATCGTGAAGGAGTGCGACTATTTTTTCGTCATATCCTTTAACGTTCATGGATACCGTGCTTGGATGAAATATATAGGGTTTTCCTCCTTTGTCTTTTTGCTTGTAATGGGATTTACACATTAGCACAAAAGCTTTTATTAAATTTATCATATATAACTCCTAGTTTTTTGTGTTTTCATAGATGGTGAAACGGTGGGTCTGGGAAGACCGCACCTTACATCAAGTATTTGTCGGAAACCTCTTTGTATTTATCTAGTGTTTCCATCATAAATTCTATTGGGTCGGTGGTTATGTCTTTTAATATGTCTTGTAGCACATAGTTGGAGTATCCGGAGATTAGTTTTACGTTATCCTTGTCAGTGGTTGGGAAATGGATACTTCTTGCGTCTACGTTCCAGAAAACTATTTCTGGCATTTTTATATTTCTTTTTTTGTATTTTCTTTTTATTTTGTCATATCTTGACATTTCTATATCTATATCTCCTTGCCATCCTCCGTCGAATTCCATATCGGAGATTATTATTACCTTATCTATTTGTTCTTCTTCGGGTACATTTATTGAAGATTTCAAAATTACATTATATACCAATTCTATATTAGTGTTGCTACAGTCTCCATAAGTTGCTATTTCGTTTAACTTTTCTTGTAGTGTTTCACATTTTTCTAGAGAAATTAGTTCAGGTTTAGAAGAAAAGGTTATAAATTTGTCCTTAAATTCTCCTTTTAGTTGTTCAGAATATAGTATCGCCAAAGCAGTTGCTATTTCCAGTGGCGTCCCCAACATGGAGCCAGAGCCATCTCTAACTACTATGGTGTTAGTTTCAGTTTCGAATCTTTCCATTGCTTTCCATTGTTCTTCCATTAATTTAATCTCGTATTCTTCAATGCTTTTTGATTCCCAGTTGCTTATACTTTTATAATATTTGCTAATTATTTGGTGTGGATAGAGAGTTCCTACATTTATTTTGGTTTCGCCTTTGGATAGATTGGACAAATACTCTAGATATCTTTTCTCATCATTTCTATAAAAGGCTTGTCTATATTTGTGCATGGCTTGGGAGGTCACTTTTGCGTAATCAAAATCATATTCTTTTTTAGATAATTTTCTTTCTAGGACTCCAATTTGCTTTCTCAGTGTAGATAGCGTCTTTCTATATTCTTTATTACTCATTCCTAGCTCGGTACATAAAAACAATGCTAGTTTTCTCGTTTCAAAACTCGAGGTATTAATACTAGGCAGCCATTTTGCCATCAGGGATGGGTTTTGAGAATTCAAGTCTTCGTCTAGTTGTTTAGATATAAATTGTACAGTTTTTTCTTTTGTTCTTGGGTTTTCTAATAGCAACAAAATATCATCCCATCTTCCAATTTCAGGGATTTCATTTATTATATTTATTAGTTTGTTTGAATAGTTTTCAGATAGCCATTTAATTCCCAGCCTAAAGTTATTTCTCTCTCCCATTCCTCCTCTGACATCTCTAAGGTAGAATAGATTTCTTATCGCTAGCTCTTGATTTTCGTTATATGCTCTTATAAATAAGGTCATAAAATCATCAGAGTTATATCTCATTGCTCCCATCAATCCAAATAAGTCTAGGTTTTCATCAAAGGTGGATTTATAAGCGATGTCCAGATTTTCAGTCAAAGTAAAATTAAGCTCTTTTTTAATATTGTCTAAAGTCTTCATGATTTTCTCCTATTATTTAGTTTTTAGTTTTTAGTTTTTGAATTAAAAAACAAGATACATATTAAAGTATATAATTAACTTCTAATTACTATACTCTTTTTCTGATTATCAACAGTTTATTTGTTTTTGCTGTTAGTATCTTTACTGAAAGGACAAGACTCGTAAACTTAGTCTGAAAATAATGCTGCTAGAGTCTTTAGTTTATAGGCTTTCTGATTTTAAAAAATTGAACAAGTCTCGTGTTTTTCTGAATAAAAGGGTAAATTTGCTGCTAGAGTCTTTAATTTAAAAAGGTAAATAATTTGTTTGCAATTTGTGTAATTGCTTTTTCGATTTATCTTACAAGAATAATATATATGATTTGAAATCAAGTGTCAACGGATTTTCTATTATTTAATACAATTGTAATATTAGCTTTATTTTATTATATAAAGCATAAATATAAAAAATGCAGCCAAAATATTTAAATTTTCTTCAAATATCTGGCCGCAAAATTTTTTAAAACACATCGCCTACAATTACAATAACTCCCCTTCTCTTTTAACATAATAGTTTTTCATTACTTGTACTAATGCCATGTAGGCTATTACTACTACTCCTAAGAATATGAAAAACGTTGCGTTTAGTGGATGAAGGCCGATTTCTTTTCCTAGTCCTGTAAATGGAATTAATGTTAGTATTACTATTCCCATTGTCGTCAGGCTCATCACTGGAAATGAGGAGTGACTTTGTAGGAATGGAATTTTTGGTGATCTCAATGTGTGGATGACTAGAGTCTGAGTCCACATGGATTCTACGAACCATCCTGATTGGAACACTGCTATATAAAGTGCTTTCATAGCCGGATCTGTCAGCTGATGATACAACATTCCTCCTGTAAATTGTGGACAAAGAACGAAATACAAGAACAGATAAGTTATGATGTCGAAAATAGAACTGGTAGGTCCAAAATAAATCATAAACTTGGATATGGAACTTGCGTCCCAATCTCTTGGCTTTTTCAAAAACTCTGCATCCATATGGTCCCAAGGTATCGCCGTACAAGATATATCGTAAATTAAATTGAGCAGCAAAAGATGCATGGACTCCATTGGCATAAATGGCAAAAATGCGCTGGCAAGTAATACTGAAAATACATTTCCAAAGTTGGAAGATGCCGTCATCTTGATGTATTTAATCATATTGCCGTATGTTTTTCTGCCTTCTAGGATTCCTTCTTCTAACACCATCAAATCTTTTTTCAGCAAAATTACATCTGCTGCTTCTTTTGCGATATCTACTGCGTCGTGTACTGAGATGCCTACGTCTGAGGCTTTCATAGCTGGTGCGTCATTGATTCCGTCTCCCATATATCCTACGGAGTGGCCTTTTGCTCTTAAGGCTCTTACGATTCTAGCCTTTTGTTCTGGAGAGAGTTTTGCAAATACTGTGACTTCGTCTGCAATCTCTTTTATCTCGTCATCTGTCATGACTTCGATTTCTTCTCCAGTGTACATATTTTGCACTTCAAGTCCAAGTTGTGAACAAACTGCTCTTGTAACTTCTGAATTATCTCCTGTTAGAATTTTTACAGTTACTTCGTTTTCTTTAAGCGCTTGAATGGCATCAACTGCCGATGCTTTTGGTGGATCCAAAAACGCTAGATATCCTATGAGAACCATCACTGATTCGTCTTCTGTGGAGAAGGCTCCTACAGGTCTGTGATTCGTCTTTTGAGATACGCCAAGGACGCGCATTCCGTCTTCGTTGAGTTTTCTCACTGAATCCATTACAGTTTCTTTCATCTCGTCTGTAAGTGGTACTACTTCTCCATTTATATCTAAAAATGAGGAAACTTCCAGCATTTCTTCTATTGCACCTTTGGTAATCATTTGGGTTTTTCCAGTTTTGTCTTGGACAACTACGGACATTCTTCTTCTGGAAAAGTCAAAGGGTATCTCGTCTATCTTTTCATATCTTGTCGATAAATCTTTTAGATTTTCATCTTCTTGAAGTTCCATGGTTTTATTAATAATTGCTATGTCAATTAAGTTTTTTAGTCCTGTTTGGAAATAGGAATTTAAAAATCCGTGACGTAAAACTCTAGTGTCTTCTTCGCCGTCCAAGTTCAAATGGTATTGGAGTACGACTTTATTTTCTGTAAGTGTTCCAGTTTTGTCTGTGCAAAGAATATCCATAGAACCTAAATTTTGGATAGAGTTTAGATTTTTAATTATAACTTCTTCTTTCGCCATCTCTAGAGATCCCTTGGATAATCCTGCCGTTACTATCATGGGTAGCATTTCTGGAGTGAGTCCCACTGCTATGGATATAGCAAATAATCCTGCATGGAGCCAGTCTCCTTTTGTAAATCCATTTACAAAAAATACTATGGGCACCATTATGAGCATAAATCTTATCAAGACCCAAGATACAGAGTTTACTCCCTTCTCAAAGGATGTAGCTTCTGGTGGTTCTTCCAATTCTTCTGCTATGGAGCCGAAGATGGTGTCATTTCCTACGCCGATTACAACTCCTCTTGCTGAACCTGAAACTACACTGGTTCCCATAAAGACGAGATTGTTTTTGTAAAGAACGTTATTTCCTTCTGCTTCGTTATCAGAAAATTTCTCCACTGGTTCGGATTCTCCTGTCAAGGAAGCTTGGGAAAGGAAGAGGTCTTTGGAATTTAAGATTCTCATATCTGCAGGTATCATATCTCCTGCCGAAATGTGAATGATATCCCCTACGACTACTTCATCAATGGGAATTTCTTTTCTACCCATATCGATTCGCAAAACTGCTGTGGTATTTTCTATCATGTCTGTGAGCTTTTCTGCAGCCTCGCCAGATCTTCTCTCTTGAACGAATTTAAGGGTTCCTGAGATTAGTACCATTGTAGTGATGATAATTACCGCTGCAAAGTCTCTGTCACCTGGCTGTGCTAGAAAAATATCTGTTACTGTCGATACTATCGCTAGTACTATTAAAACTATTGTAAAGGGATTGATGAAAGCGTCTATGAGCTCTCTTATGATTCCCTTTTTCTTTTTATAGATTACTTTGTTTTCGCCGAATTTTTCTCTTGCATCTTCTATTTGCTCTTCATTTTTTCCTTTTAGAGATGTTTCTAAAATTTCAAACAATTCTGTTTGGTCGGCATCTGATGCCCAAAGCAGTCTCTGGTTATCTGTTAGATTTTCAAAATCTAGTTGTGTAATTTTGTTGTTCATTTCCTTTTCCTCCTAATTGTAGAAAGCGCGTCAAGCCCTCCTACTAATTAATTGGAAAATTAGAAGGCTGGACGTGCTATTCTATTTTATTTTTGCTTAAACTACGGGGTCGGTCGTCCATTTTTCCTCCTTGATATTTTTGCGGTTTCAAAATCCGCCATTACTGCAATAAAAAACTCCATCTAACTCGAAAGTTAAATGGAGTGCATTGCAAACAAAAACAAACCAAATCCCGTTCGAGCTTTAGCTTTACAAGGCGGTGAAGTTACGTTAGCTTATGCCTTATTGTTGACAAAAGCTGTTAACCATCTCATAGTGTCTCCACTATTTTGCGGCAGTAACCCATATCCTTGTAGTAGCCTTACCTACCGAGTTATTTATTACTTAAATAGTATAATGGTTATTTATACTTAATGCAAATTTATTTTAAACTTTTAACTATGAAACTTATGTGTTATAATAGCATTTGGTATCGGGATGTAGCGCAGCTTGGTAGCGCACTAGTATGGGGTACTAGGGGTCGCAGGTTCAAATCCTGTCATCCCGACCAATAGAGATTAGCTAATTATGAGGCTAATCTTTTTATTTGCAAAAAATATTCGAATACTTAAATTAAATTTTCTGCACAGCATCGAACACATTGCATTGTTATTCTTCTACATGCTTTTTGAAATTGTTTAGCATAGATTGCCAGCCCATTTTTTGAAATTCAACTGGATTTTGGGGTTCTGCTTCGAAAGTTTCTGTGACTCTTACCTTATCTCCTTCTACTACAAAGTCCACTACTACGGTTCTACCATCTGACATGGTGTGAGCGATATGCTCTTTTGGTATTACTTTTGTAAATTCACCTGTCCAGTCGAAGGACATAGTGTCGTCATTGGATGACATTTTATAATTATACTTTCCCCCTTCTTTAAGATCGTACTCTACTACCTTCGTGTACCAATCATCTGAACCGTGCTTCCACACTTACATATCAATAGGAGTGTTATACTTATCCCAAACCTCATCTATACTACCAGTGACAATCGTCTCTACAGTAATTTTTTCTCTTTCCATAATAAGCCCCTCTTTATTAATATAGGATAATCAAGAAAACCTTCGGTAAGCTTTTATAACTTGCCGAAGGTTTATAATTTTTATTCTGCTCTTTCTAACATTTGTTTGTCGAATTGGATTAAAGCAGCTTTGTCATCGCCAATCCATTTCAGATAGTCCACTAATCCTTGGAAAGTATCTTCTTCTTCGACTTGCTCGTCGATGAAAGTTCTTAGGAAATTTTCTGCTGCAAAGTTTTCTTCTTCAATTGCAATTTTTAAAATTTCTGTAATACTTGCTGTTACCACTTTCTCGTGAGCAAGTGCTTTTTCATATACTTCTAGGATAGAACTGTATTCTGTCGCCGGAGAATTAAGTCCGCCGATTTCTACCTTTCCGCCTACACTTAGAATGAATTCTGTAAATTCTTCTGCATGCTCCACTTCTTCTTTAGCTTGTTTATTGAAGAAATTAGTAAAACCTTTGGTTCCCATATCTTGGAAGAACACTTCCATTCCTCTGTAAATAAATGCAGAATCGTATTCTAATGTCACTTGTTCATTTAGTGCTTTTAATAATTTATCGCTTAGCATGATTTCCTCCTGAATTTTTCTTTTTGTTATCCTTGCTAATTATATATACCCTCTTAAAAATTTTAAAATTTTATTTTAGAAAATAAATCCTACTAATGCCATATAGCACAAAGTTCCTAGTATTATGCTAAGCAAAAGATTTTTTTTGAAGTATTGAAGAGCTGCTACTATAGCGATGGAAATAAGTTCTGGAGCTCCATATGGATATTTTATTAAACTAATATTTCTAATTGAAAATACTACCAAGATAATCATAATCGAAAGAGGAAGTACCACACTTAAGTAAGTTACTAGGGGCGGAATGTCCTTGCCTTTGAATAATAAATATGGGATCCCTCTGGTGAAATAAGTGCAAAGAGATACGATAATAATAGCAAGTATTAAATAAAGATTTTCGCTCATCTTTCTTCCCTCCAATTAATTTTCGTTCGTACTACTAGTAAGGACATTAAACTTACAGAAATTGCAGGTACGATAAAACTATTAGGACCTAGAATCAGTAAAAATATTACCGAACTAGAAAGTCCTATGATAAATGGAATTTTCGTATTAGCAGATCGAAGTTGCTCCACGACTACTGTGACAAAAAATGCCACGGCAGAAAATTCTATTCCAGCCAAAGCAGATGGCAATATTTCTCCAATTATAGAGCCCAATAAACAACTCAGCGCCCAAATGCTATGGCATATAAAATGAATGTAGAAATCTACTTTCGCCTCGTCCACATCTTTTGGGTAATCCATATTGACCATGACGGAATAAGTTTCATCTGTGGTGGAATAAATCATATAAGGATACTTCCATCCCATCTTCCTAAATTTTTCCAAAAAGCTAATTCCATAAAACATATGGCGACCATTTATAAATAATGTCATAAGTGCGATTATATAAAGTGGTGTATGACTTGCGATTAAAGGTATCAATGCGATTTGCATAGACCCAGCGTAAATAAAAACTCCACTAAAAAATGAAGCAATGGGCGAATACCCTTCCTTTACAAACATCATCCCAAAAGCCACTCCTAAAAAAATATAACTAGCCAATAGTGGTGTAGTCTTTTTTAAAGCATATTTAAAATTTTGCATATTTCCTCCCTAAAGTGATATTATATCACAATTTTAAGGAAAGAAAAAAGACCAGAGTATTTTCTCCGGTCTTTATGATTAATCTATCTTTTTCTTATTGCAGTTATAGTACCATTTCTATCAAAGGTTACAGTAACTCTGTCGCCACGTTTATAGCTGCTAATTTCCCATATAGACGATCTATATTCTCTGATTGCGCCACCGTCATCTAGTTTAACTTCTAGATAACTTTCGCCTACTCGGTCTACAGTTGCATCTCTAGTTCCTTCATAGCTAGTTACTCTATCAACATCGATTTCTATTACATTTCCACTTCTGTCAAATGTTATTTTTGCATCTCCAGAATATGGAAGATCATTTCTATCAGAAGATCTACCATTTACATATATTCTAATTTGATTGTTAGAATATAAGTCTATAGTCTTATAACTTGACGTACTAGATGGTCTATATTCGAATTTTCCATTGCTATAGTAGAAACTTACTCTTTCTGTAGAATTGCTTGTGCTACTTCCTCTGTATATGTCAGTAACATCGTCTCCACTTATTCTTAGGTCTATTTGGTCTCCTGCTTTTAAGCTCCATCTAGAAGATATACTATTTGGTACATAAAAATCTTCTACTCTACCAGTTCTATTATTAGTAACGTATATACGACTACCTCTGTATTCTCTAAATGTGTAGTCACCTGAATAACTACTGCTATAGTTAGAGCCTTTACTTATTTCGTATACTTCATTATTGAAAATTCTTACTTCTAGTGGATCGCCAGTTCTTAAACTAGATTCTGAAAGTCCATCTAAATATTTCACATTGTTTGCTAAATAATAATTTTCAATTGAACCTGTTCTGTTATTTTTAATATAGATTCTACCGTATCTTATCTCTTCAAAATTGTAAGATGCATTTGAGCTGCTTCCACTTCCTACAGAATAAATAACTACTCTATCTGCTATATTTCCAGATTTACTTGTAACATCTATTCTAGCATTTCTTCCAATATCTTCGTATCTTGCACTTGCTCCATCTTTTACGAAAATAGTACTGTTATTTACAGTAAAAGTGCTAGTAGTTCCGCCACTTATTTTTCTTACGTCAATATATTTAGTGTTGCCATAAGAAGTGCTTACTGATGTTACTTCATAGTCTCCATCTTGGGTACTTACCATGGATACATCTGTTACAATTCCATTTGTAAATTTAAGGTTTACTTTGGCATTAGCTTTTATATCTTCGATATAGAAGTTTACATTTCCATTTTTAGTTGTGTTGTATCTGGTTTCATACTCAGAAGTAGTTCCAGATGTATTTGCAACACTGATATAATACTTGTTGTTTGAGGTTCTAAAGGATCTAAATGTATATTGTCCGTCAGTGCCTGTTCTATCAGTTGTGAATTTTATTTCTGTAGCAATTTTTTCTGTTCCTACAGTTTTATATGATACAGTAACTGATGCGCCGTCAAAATTTACAATATCTTTTTGTGCTACTGTGTTATTGCTTCTATCAGTAACTTTTGTACTGGAATCCAAATTAACAGATTGATTTTGTGTAGAGTTGGTAGGTTTATAAACCATATATTGTTTGTTGTTTATATTACCTGATGACACTACTGTTCCCGTTGCAGTTTCAATAGCTGCTGCTGGCCCTTTTAATGGATTTTTTACAGTCCAGTCGTATGCGTATTTAATCATTTTTGCCATTTCAGATCTTCTAATTGGTGAATTTGGTAAAAATTCTCCGTCTCTACCATCTTTATGAAGAACTTGTGTATCGATTAACGCTGCGATTAGTGGTGCGCCTGCTGCGTTTATAGATGCTGCATCTTTATAAGTTAATGATGATGCAGATTTTGGTTGCAATTCTAGTGCTCTAGCTGTAAATACTGCTACGTCATATCTTGAAATAGATACTTTAGTTCCTAATTCAATCATCTTAGCTGCATTTGCTCTGCTGTATTCTGATTCTTGTACTACACCTCTATTTAATGCAACTGCTGCAATTTCCAACGCCCATTCAGGAGTGTTGTTACTATTCAAGAATGTTCTATATTTGGTTAATGATTCATTAATCTCTGTACGCGTTGGGCTCATCACTCCATTTAATAATGATAAAGTTTCTAGATATGTTACATTATTTTCTGGTTTATATGTGCCGTCGTCATAGCCTTTAATTATACCTTTGTTAGCTAATTCTGTAATATATTCATATGCCCAACCGCTGTTATTGTCTTTAGTTACGTCTGGAAATGATACTGCCATCGCAACTGCTGATTGTGCAAGAATTACTAAGCAAAGTAGTAATACTACAAATTTTTTGTTTTTTAACATGGTACTCCTCCTTCTTTTTGTTCATTATAGCATAGGCATTTATTTTTAAAATTACAAAAGGGTGTCAAAATAATAAAAAAGTCTTAAAAATATATTAAGATTTTCGTAATAATTAGTCTTTAAAAGGCTTAAAACAGAAATTTTATTGAAAAATACATATTTTAAGGTATAATATAAATTAACAGCTTTGTGCTTTCAAATAGATATAAATTACAATGGGGAGTGTATTATGAAATATTTTCCAATAAGCATTGATACAAAAGATAAGACGATTCTCGTCTTGGGTGGAGGTAATCTTGCCACTTCTAAGATAAAATTCTTACTGGAATCAGAATTTAAAATATATTGTATCTCTGACGATTTTACCGAAGAAATACTTACTATGAGAGAGGAAAATCCTGACAGATTACTTCTCAAAGGAAGGGCTTTAAACGATGATTTCGTATTTTTTGGATACGATTATTGCGTTATTGCCACTAATGATTCGAGATTGAATAAATCTTTGGCAGATAGAGCAAAGAGATCTCAAATTGAATACTACAGAGCTGACAATATAGGAGAATCCTCGTTTAGATTTAACGAGATCGTAGAACAAGGTGGTCTTAGTGTTTCCGTCTTGTCAGAGGGCTTAAGTGCCCCTGTCATGAAACAGATTACTACAGATATTGAAAATGTTCTTTTCAAATATGATATTGAAAAACTTTATCTATTAAATAGTATAAGAAGTACTTTGGTTTTAAGAAATCATCCTAACGTAACCGAAGAAATAGAAAAACTTTCAAAACAAAATGTAGCTATCATTAAAGGTTATCAAGAAACTTTAAACAGAACGACTCCAGATATTATGAGCGAATTTATAAGTGATGGAAAAGAAACTATTCTTAAAGAAGAAGCTAAGGAAGAAGAACTTAAAGAAGCAGGAAAAATAGCTGAAGCTGAAGCCGAATCTGAAGTAGTTGAAGAAGAAAATAAAATTGAAGAAGTAGAAGAATAAAAATAAGTCTTTGGCAATTTGTTTAGCCAAAGACTTTTTTGATGTCAATAATTTAAAATTCTAGTCCATATCTCATTGTTCTCAGAGTCGATATAATATTCGTGTGTATTTGCAGCTTCGCAAATATCTAAATGCGCCCAGTGATCTTTTTCATCTATAAAATTCTTAAGTCGACTTTTATTTTTTTCAATACTATCTGAGTCAGGTTTTCTGCCTAAAACTCGATTGATCAAAGTTATCGCTTCGGCCCTAGTGATGCTAGCATTTGGGCGGAATTGTTTATCAGCATATCCTTTTAGCCATCCTAATTCAGACGCCATTAATAAATCATTATAAGCCCAGTGATCAGGACTGATGTCTGAAAATTGAACTGTACCGCCTTCGCCTCCTGTAGCGTTTTGATATCTTCTAAGGACAGTCACTAATTCTGCTCTAGTTATTGGCATATTAGGCTCGAAGTATCCTTCTGGATAACCGCTCATGTAACCTTGTTTGGTCATAAAGGTAACTGATCTATAGTACCAATCTTCTGCGTTGACATCGAGAAAGTGAATTTCATTTTTGTCATAAAATGTCTGGCCTACTAACAGGCCTTCAAATATGGAAGCTATTTCCGCTCTAGTTATTTCAGCATCTGGTCTAAACTCTCCTTCTGGATACCCATTTACATATGAGTAGTGAATTTGGGTTTTAGGTAATGATTCTGTTTTTTTAGTTTCTTCGCTGTAACCGAAAAGTGAACTTTGGTGTTTATATAAATTGTTGGAAATTTTTGACTCGTCAATATTACTTGCCAAACTCAAATCCTTTGGTGATATTAAAATCATCAACATTGAAAGAGCAAGGATTGGCAAAAACGTTTTTCTCATATATTGTCTCCTTCATTTCTATCCATGCTTGTTCCTATAGTTTATCAATTATCACTAAAACAATCAAGGAAAAAAGATATATGTTAGAAATTCTTAATATTATTCGAATTAGAAATAAATAAAAATGGCGTCGATGATTTATTCACTAACACCATTTTTGTAAAATCAAACAAATACCACAGATCTCTACTAGATTACTAATTTAAAATTATTAATTGATTTTAATGTCTGAAATGTCTCACACCTGTGAATATTAATGTCATTCCATACTCTTCGCAGAGTTTTATTACCTCATCGTCTTTTACTGAACCGCCGGGGCTGATTACTATTTTGACTCCTGCTTTATTCAAAGCTTCTACTGTATCTTCAAAGAAGAAAGCATCTGATGCCAAAACCGAATCGAAAGCATTGTCTCCTGCTCTTTCGATGGCTCCTTCTACTGCCCAGCTTCTTCTTACTTCTCCTTGGCCTATTCCTATTGTGCCCTTATTTTTTACTAAGACTACGCCGTTTGATGCCACATTTTTTACACATTTCCAGGCGAACTTTAAGTCTTCAATTTCATATTCGCTAGGTTCTCTTGTGGTCATAACTTGGAAGTCGAAATTTTTTTCTTTGCCTGTAATTTTATCTGTCTCTTGATAAATCATGCCTTGAAGAACTTGTTTATAGCTCATCTTGCTAATTTTAAATTCATTTAGCTCTGGTATTTCTATCAATCGAATATTTTTCTTCTTAGTAAGTATTTCCATGGCGGACTCTGTAAATCCTGGTGCGATTACTACCTCTAGAAAATATGTAGCCATATGCTCTGCCACATCTCCATCCACATCTCGATTCAAAGCTACTATTCCTCCAAAGATGGATTCTGTATCGCACTCGTATGCTTTCATATACGCATCGTAAATTTTTTTACCTGAGCCAATTCCACAAGGATTTGTATGCTTAACTGCTACCACTGTAGGTTCTTCAAATTCTTTTAGAGCCTTTATTGTGCCGTAGATGTCATTTAAATTGTTATAGGAAAGCTCTTTACCATGAAGTTGTCTTACTGTAATTCCTAAGTCCTCAAAACTATCCTTGTAAAAGGATGCACTTTGGTGTGGATTTTCTCCATAGCGTAACTTCGTCTCTAGTTTATATGTCTTAGTCAAGTATTCAGGATAGTCTTTATCCATAATTTTATTGAAATAATTTGCTATCAAGGCATCGTAATGAGCTGTATATCCGAAAGCTTTTCTAGCTAGGTCAAGTTTTGTCTTTTCAGAAGCTCCCCCATTTTCTAGTTCTTCTGATATTCTTTCATAGTCTTGTGGATCAGTTACAATCAATACGTCTTTATAGTTTTTTGCAGCTGCTCTTATCATGGAGGGACCGCCAATATCTATATTTTCCACCATGTCTGCGTGAAGGGCACCTTCTCTTAGTTTTTCTTCAAAGGGATAGAGATTATTCACCACCATATCGATTCCAGCAATTCCTTGTGCATTAATAGTGTCACAATGTTCTTTTGAATCTCTTTTGTATAAAATACCTCCATGTATATATGGATTAAGGGTTTTCACTCTTCCGTCTAAAATTTCTGGAAATCTAGTGATTTCCTCTATTTCCACTACATTAACTCCATTGTCATTTAGATATTTATAAGTTCCTCCTGTGGAAATAATTTCCCAATCCATTCGCTCCAGACTCCTTGCGAATTCCAAAATTCCATTTTTATCAAATACAGAAATCAATGCTCTTTTTTTCATTGCTCACCTTTTGAATACCTTTCTGCCAATTACTTTTAACTTATCATCACAAAAAAGCTTAACACTTTCTACCAAAATGCCATGCTCTATTTTTAAAATTCGATTTTGTAATTCTTCTGGCGTATCGTCATCCAATACTTCTACAGAAGCCTGCATAATTATAGGTCCTGCGTCAGCTACTTCATTTACGAAATGAGTCGTAGCCCCGGACACTTTCACTCCATATTCCAAAGCCTTTTCATGAACTTTCAGTCCGTAAAATCCATCTCCACAAAAGCTAGGTATGAGGGATGGATGAATATTAATTATTTTATTTTCATATGCTCGTATGAATTTATTTCCTAAAATCTTTAAAAATCCTGCTAAAACTATTAAATCAATTTCTTCAGCTTCTAAAATTTTTAAAAGTTTTTCGTCATATTCTTCTTGGGATATTCCAACTCCTGGAAGATATATAGATTTTATATCGTGGTTCTCTCCTCTAGTTAAGCCATAAGCATCTTTTCGATTGGAAATTATTACGGAGATCTTTCCGTTAATCTCACCTGATTCTGTCCCATCGATAATGGATTGGAGATTAGTGCCTCCTCCTGAGATTAAAACTGCAATGTTTTTTAAATCTCTGCCCATAGCTCTCCCTTTTGGACTATTCCTAAATTGTAAATAATTTTTCCTTCATCGTCATATTGTTTTAATATTTCGTCAGCTACTTGTGAAGATGTAACTAAAATCATGCCCACTCCCATATTAAATGTTCCGTACATTTCTTTTTGGGCAATATTGCCCCACTCTTGCAATTTTTTAAATACGCTTGGGATTTTTGCAACTGTCATATCTATTTTCGCACCCATTCCATCTGGAAGTACTCTAGGTAGGTTTTCGTAAATCCCTCCACCAGTAATATGGCTTATGCCTTTAATCTCGTATTTTTCAATTAGTGGATAAACTTCTTTTACATAGATTTTTGTAGGCTCTAAAAGTTCTTCTCCCAAAGTTCTTCCAAACTCTTCCACATAATCAGAAAGTTCCATACCTTTTACATCAAATACGATTTTTCTTACTAGGCTATAGCCATTGGAATGTAATCCGCTGGAAGGTAGTCCAAGGATGACATCTCCTTCTTGAATGTCGCTTCCGGTAATGATATTATCCTTTTCCACTACTCCCACTGCGAATCCTGCAAGGTCATAGTCGTTTTCTTTATAGATCCCTGGCATCTCAGCCGTCTCTCCACCTAGGAGTGCGGCGCCAGACTTTTTACACCCTTCTGCTACACCTTCTACCACTGCAGCCATTTTTTCTGGAACTAATTTTCCTGTAGCAATGTAATCTAGGAAGAATATAGGCTTAGCTCCTTGGCACAAAATGTCATTTACACACATAGCCACGCAATCTTCTCCAATGGTATGATGCACATCCATAGTCTGGGCTATTTGCACTTTAGATCCCACACCGTCTGTTCCTGAAACTAAAACTGGATTATTGTAATTAAGTTTTCCCAACTCGAACATTCCACTAAAGCCGCCAATGTCACTCATTACTCCATCGATATGAGTGGATTTTACCACATCTTTTATAAGCCCTACTTGTTTGTAGCCTGCTTCCTTGTCTACACCAGCATCTTTATACGTTATCGCCATTTTCCACCTCTATTGGATATTTTCCATCAAAACAATTTTTACAAAAACCATTTCCACTACAAGCATAAACTAGTCCATCTAAACTTAGGTATGCGAGACTATCTGCACCGATTATTTCCCTCGTTTCTTCAACTGTGTGATTCGCCCCTATTAATTTATCTTCGCTGGGAGTGTCTACACATAAATCACATGAAGTAGTGACTGGAGGACATGCTATACGCACGTGAACCTCTGTCGCTCCTGCATCTTTTATCATAGCCACAGTACTTTTAATCGTGGTTCCACGAACGATGGAGTCGTCTACTAGAATTACTCTTTTTCCCTTTAGGTTTTTCTTCAAAGGATTTAGTTTTATCTTTACGCTTTTGTCCCTCATTCTTTGGTCAGGTAAGATAAATGTTCTGCCTACATATCTATTTTTTAAAATTCCTTCACGATATTGTATTCCTGATTCATGGGAGAATCCTAAGGCTGCAATAGTACCTGAGTCAGGTGCTCCTATCACTACGTCGCCATTTACCGGCGACTCTTCTGCTAGGCGTCTTCCCATATTATATCTAGCATCGTAAATGCTCTTGCCGTTGATGTAACTGTCTTGCCTAGAAAGATATACGAATTCGAAGATGCAAGATTTTTCATCTCTTCTTTCTACGAATTTGCTATTCAATCCGTATTTATTAATCGTTACAATCTCTCCTGGAGCGATATCTCTTAGATATTCCGCCCCTATAGCATCAATGGCACAAGTTTCTGATGCCACCACATAAGAGTCGTTGTATTTTCCCAAGAAGAAACTTTTAATTCCCCAAGGATCTCTCACCACAGTTAATTTATCTTCATCCATATAGATTATTGAATAAGCCCCATATAGATAATTAATGGAGTTGGAAAGATTTTTCTCGTCGTTAAACATGGGTATTAAATCTTTTCTGCTTATAGATTTTTCTAGAAAGTTTCCGTCAATGGACAACATTCTAGGTTTCCCCTCATACTCAAATACTTCTGGAAGCAATACCATTCCGTGGGGATCATCTTTGAAAGCGTATTTCGCATGGGCTGCTCCTCGATTTCCTTCCAAAGAATTTATTTTCTCTTCTTCATAAACTTCACTAACTAAACCTTCACCTCTAGTGACGGTGAACTTTCCATCTTTATATACGGCTAGCCCGCTCCCTACTTCTCCTCGGTGTTGTAATGCATACAACCCCCAATGAAGAAGAGGCGCAACATTAATATCGTCGTCGCCAAATATGGCAATATGTCCACTCAAAGTTTTTCACTCCTATTAAATTTCTAAATCTAAATCAGCTTGAATTACTTCAGCTTCTAGATGTTTTCTATAATCATTAAGTTTAGTTTTTAAATCTTCATCTTCAATGGCCAACATAGAAATTGCAAGAAGTGCTGCATTTTCTCCACCGTCTATGGCAACTGTCGCCACAGGAATTCCCCTAGGCATTTGTACTGTAGACAAAAGTGAATCTAATCCGTCCATGGTACTGGATTTTATAGGGATTCCAATTACCGGCTTTGTAGTCATGCCTGCTATAACTCCTCCAAGATGAGCAGCTTTTCCAGCCATTGCGATAATCACTTTTGAATCAGTTTTATCTATATAATCTTTCAAAACGTTTAATGCCCTGTGGGCAGAAATTACTTTCACTTCATACTCAACGCCGAATTCTTTGAGAATCTTTACTACCTTCTCTGCGATGTGGCTATCACTAGCACTTCCCATTACTACACTTATCATGGCTCCTCCTAAATTAAAAACCTATGAATATCCAAAGGATCTATTTTCTCTTCACCTTTGTAAACCCGCATGCTTCCACCGGAAATTTCATCGATGAGCATAATTTCCCCATCGTCATCTCTTCCGAATTCCAATTTAATGTCATAAAGTTCTAAACCTTTTGTTCCTAAAATATCTTTCACGATATTTGCAATTTTCTTTGTCATTTGTGTTATAACCTTATACTCGTCTTTCGACATGATGCCGAGCATCTCTAATCCCTCATCTGTAATAAGGGGATCGTTTCGTTCATCGTCTTTCAAGGTGATTTCTACGTAAGAGTCAAGTACATCTCCATCTTTTGCGTACTTTCCATATCTTCTAATGAAACTTCCCACAGCCTTAAATCGGCAAATTACTTCCACACCTTCACCGAAAAAATGAGCCTTTTTAACTTCCATAGTATTTTCTTCTAGATTGGAATTAATATAGTGGGTTTTAATTCCACGATTATTTAAGTCCTCATAGAAAAATTTTGTAAGCTTCAATCCTTCTTTACCCGCACCTTCGATGGTAAGTCCCACCTCGTTAGCACCAGGGTCGAATACTCCATTCACTCCTGTCACATCGTCTTTGAATTTAAGACAGATATTTCCGTTTTCCATTTGGTATACGTCTTTTGTTTTACCAGTATAAATTTTTTCCATATATCCCCCATAAAATATTAAAGCCCAGAAGGGTAGGTGTTTGAAACCTACCCCTCTGGGCTTTTTTCCCTTAGGTGTAATGCGTGAGCATCTATGCCGCTCGGTCCTATAGGTTAGCCCTCGGATCCCTAGACATACTTTCATTTATTATTTAATTCTTTCGACTATATGTTATCAATTTACAATAATTTTGTCAATCAATGGAAAACGATTTTAAGTCATTTTACGAAAATATTACAATGTATTTCAATCGAAAAATTAAAATACGTTTAGTATAGCCGCAAGCTTTCTATTAATTACTATCCAGTGCATTTTCCAATTGATTTATAATATCCAGTAATTCTTCGCTAGGTTCTACTCGATATGCTTCTTCAAAATTTTCAATTGCTTCTTCTGTATTTCCTTGATTATATAGAATCGTACCTAGATTAAAGTTGAGGTAATAATCTGTGCCGAATTTTTCCAAGGCGTTTTCCAATTCTGCTCTTGCCAAATCCAAGTGTCCCTGTCCTTGGTAGGCTATGGCTTTTTGGTTGTGATAGATGCTGATGTCTTCCATCTCTATGGCAATGTTTATGGCATCGAGGGATGCGTCATACTCTTTTAAATTCCCGTAACAAAGACTCAAATGATAATAAAATAAATCGTCTCGTTTGTTGGGATTAACTTTTAATAGCTTCTCCAGTGCGTTTTCATAATTTCCTGAGTTCATCTCCAAGATAGCTTCTTCTCTCAGAGTTTCTGACTCTAAATCTTCCAAGACTTCCCTAACTTCTTGCAATCTAAAATCATTTTTATCTAAGTTCAAAAACTTTTCAAAAGACAATTTTGCTTTAACAAATTGACCGAACTCTCTGTAAATGTATCCCAATTTGTAATGAGCCAGGGAAAATTCATCGTCGATATTTAAAACTTTTTCGTAGGTGTTCATGATGTCGATGGCGTGATTGGTTTTTTCTAAGTCTGTAAAAATTGTAATATCCAAATTTTCCAATGCCGTTCCCAAGGCGAAATAAACTTTTTCATCTGCTAAATCCAAATTCCTTAAAGCATCCAAATAAATTATTCCTTCCATATAGTCTTCTTTGTTAACAAATTCGACTCCTTTGGAAAATAGATAGCCCTTTATATCTTTTGTGTAGGATTTGATGAAATCAATGTATTGTTTTGCGTATTCATTTTCAAAATCCAAGGACAATACATAAATCATACCTTCCAGAAAATATTCTCCCGGTATATCCTCTACGGTTTCTTTTACCAAGTCCACAAGCCTTGAGTTTAAAATAGGTAATGGCAAATACCCATAAAATTTTTCTTCTCCAACTTTTACAGATGCACCTTCTTTTAATTCCAAATAAGAAATATCTTCTAGTCTTTCTCTAATTTTATCTTTGTAAATCATCAATTCCACCCCATATATTTTCTCTTTCGTATGGTTGAGTTGTAAGTGTTTTTGAATAATACTCCTCTAAATGTAAAATACAATCCCATTACTAGAAGTATAATTGTATGGTCATTGAAATAAAGACCGTGGGCTGACAGATACATGCTCAAAGGATTTACCGAAACTCCCATTCGTATTCTTTGCAAGGCTAAAATATATAAAGCCACATGGGGTATCCAAATATGCCAGTTGTCTTTTAGATAATTTAAGGGATAAATAAATGTATCTTCTCTTTGGACATTTCTAATATAAATAGCTTCTCCTGCTCCATTGAATAAGACGAAGCTAGCAAGAGCTACATATCCAATATTTAAAACGCCCCCTAAAAACAAGGAAGCCAAATAAAATACAAACTTCATGAAGTAGATATTCCACAGATACATAAAAAATCCATCTTGAAAAGAATTTAATTTCAAACTCAATCTATTGTAATTAATGCCGTCATTCATTTGTGTAAAATAACTAGAAAGTAACATAGCCTCAATCAGCCCCACTATAACTCCCCAAAATCTAGAAAATCCAAATCCCAGCCTAAATGACATAATCTGAATTATTCCATATCCCATTGAATATAAAAGAGGCAAGAAGATAATAAGTGGATTCTTCGTAATTATATTCAAGGTATCTTTTCCTGCTTTTTTGTACACGTTTATTAAATCTTTAATATATTCCATTAGTAATCCTTTCGTAGTCCTCTGTAATGTCTAATCTAATTGTACCCTCTTTTGTATAATAAAACCCAAAAACGGCACGCTGCCCACCAAATCCAAATCCTTCAAATTTAAATTCATTTACCAATTTCTTTGTAGGAATATCCATAGAGATTTTAAAGCCTTCTCTAATTTTCTCATCCTTTAATAAATCGTGATAGGATTTTAAGTCGATTCCCTGTGGGTTAAGGTATGCCTTAGGCAATGCGTTTTGATTTAACAAATAATCTAGCCGCAAGATTTCCACTACTGCTTCGAAATCTGTTCTATCTTCTAGATATTCTGTGAAGATTTTGTATAGAGATTCCCTAGAATGGGATTTCATATGGTAATTATGCTTTTCCCAAAATGTTGCAAAGCTTTCAAAAAATTCAAAGGGATTTTCCTCATCTATCAAAAATTCTAAAGTCCACTTAAAATAATCTTCATTGGAAAATTTTTCTACTACGTCTTCTATCATCTTAAGCTGTCTAAGCTCTAATGGAGTAAGCCAATCAGTAGAAATAATGTCATAAGTTGGAAATTTAGAATATTTGAGTCCCAGTTTATCTGCATCGATTCTAAGCCTAGAACCTCGCAATAATTTCAAAAACCCTAATTGTAACTTCTCCGCTCCTAGATTATAAGCATAATTAAAACTTTCTTTGAATGAATCGTAATCTTCATACGGCAGTCCTGCTATTAGATCCACGTGTTGATGAATATTATTATAAGATCTAATGGTTTTAACACTATGAGCAAGTCGCTCTAAGTTTGTAATTCTATAAATCTCTCTCAATGTGTCAGGGTTTGTAGATTGTATTCCGATTTCAAATTGGAATAATCCCACTGGCATGTCCTTTAAAAATTCTAAAAACTCATCACTAATCATATGAGCCATCAATTCCATATGAAAACACATTCCCTCTGGAGCGTGTTCTTTTATAAATTCCATAATCCTAATGGAAAATGCTTCATTGGAATTAAAAGTTCTATCTACTAATTTTACGGTGTCCACGTCAAACTCCATAATCTTTAAAAGATCGGATTTAATTCTTTCTTCGCTAAAATATCTCACGCCTTTTATCGTAGATGAAAGGCAGTAAGCACATTTAAAAGGACAACCTCGAGACATTTCATAGTATAGAAGTTTCCCTTTTTGAATTTCCATATCAAAAAATGGCGATGGAATGTCGTCTAAATTTTTTATAAGTTCTCTTTCAGGATTTATAAAAATCTTGTCCCCATCTCGGTAACTTATCCCATAGGTTTTAGATAAGTCCATTTCTGTCGTCAATCCATTGAATAATTCTTTGGAAGTTTCTTCACCTTCCCCCCGAATTATAATATCTACGGCAGGATTGTCTTCTAATAATTCTTTTGTATCGAAGGACACTTCCGGTCCACCCCAAATTATTTTCACATTAGGATTTGCCATTTTCAAATCACTGCTTAGTCTTTGAATAAATTCTATGTTCCAAATGTAAGAAGAAAAACCAATTACATCAGCTTCTTCTTTAAGAATTTCTCCGTATATTGTTTCAATGTTTTGGTTAATATTAAATTCCAAAACCTTCGTATTTACTTTTGAATATTGTTTTATATAATGTAATGCCAAATTTTGATGAGAATATTTGGCATTTATTCCTATTAATAGTATTTTCAATTTATCACCGACTATAGTATATCACAAGATTTATGGGTAAATAAATGGTATACTTGAAGAAGATTAATTAATTTGGAGGTACATATGGAATTTAAGACTAGAGTAGCTACAATTGAAGATTTACAGAGTTTAATCGAGATAGAAAAAAACTCAACACCCACATTAATTTACATCGAAGATAATGCCAAATTCTTTTTTGAAGAAACGCCTGGCGAAATCTTCGTAGTAGATTATGGCGATGGCAGTTTAATAGGAATGGGGAGATATTCCACACTTCCAGATGGTTCAGGGTGGTTAGAAACCTTGCGTGTTCACAAAGACTACCAAGGAATGGGCGCTGGAAAATTAATTTATAAGGACTATTTAGAATACGGCAAAAAGCAAAACGCACCAGCAATTAGAATGTACACAGAAAGATATAACGATACGAGCAAAGGTCTCGCCGAGTTAATGCACTTCTCTTTGGCAGCCGAATTAGCCAACTTCGATATTGAATTGAAGGGAGATCTCTTAGGAGAATTCAAGTTTCAAAAAGTTACTAGTCTTGATGAATTAGACATCCCAAAAATAAAATCAGAGTGGGGAAAACTCATATCCCTTAATCGCACCTTCTACGAAGTAAACGAAAAAAATCTTCAGTGGTTTATCGATGAAGGCATGGTTTACAAATACGGAGACAATCTATTAATTCTTGGAGCAAGAATGCTAAAAGATAGAGGATTATTCATCGCTCTTGCTTTGGGCGATTTAGAATTTATAGCAAAGTCCGCAATGATAAAAGCTAATGAAATGGGAGCAAAAAAACTAACAGCAATTTTCCCAAAAGAAAATGAAGAGTACAAAGAACTGCTGAGAAATATGAATTACAATGAGATTTATAATTTGTTAGTAATGGAATACATCCTCTAGTGTACAGTTTACAGCGTACAGTGTACAGTTGGCTACGCCCTTCGTAATAATTTGTTGATGGATTATAGGACTTAGATATAAAAAATTAAATGTGAAGTCGAGAAATTATCTGTTTAATTGGTGCAAGTTATTTATAGTTTCAGTGTATAACTGAGATTATGAAAGTTTAAGGAAAATTTATGACTGAAAAAGAAAAAATGTTATCGGGCCTTTGGTATGATGCAAACTTTGACGAGGTTTTAGTAAAGGATAGAATTATTGCACAAGATTTGTGTATGGAATTTAATACCACAAAACCTAGCGATGAAAAATCAAAAAAAATTTTGGATAAGCTAATTCCAAATATGGACAAAACTGCGGGTATTACCCCTCCTTTTCAATGCGATTATGGCTGGAATATTGAAATAGGAGAATGTAGCGATATAAATAGAAACTGTTATTTTATGGATGGTGGAAAAATTTCTATAGGAAAGAACGTCTACATGGGACCTAACTGTGGACTATATACTGCAAATCATCCCCTAGATTTCAAAACTAGAAATAAAGGGTTAGAACTAGCTGAACCTATTTCCATTGGAGATAGTGTATGGATAGGTGGAAATGTCGTTATTTTACCAGGTGTTACTATAGGATCAGGTTCTGTAATAGGAGCTGGAAGTGTTGTCAAAGACTCTATCCCGGAAAATAGTTTGGCAGTTGGAAATCCTGCAAAAGTAATTCGAAAAATTGAACAAAAATAATAAACGTCCCACAATTTATTTTTAAAATTGTGGGACGTTTTTAAACTTTTCACTTTTAACTCTTAACTTTTAACTGTTTTTTAAACTATTCCTATTATTTTATTCACATCATCAATGCCTTGTTCTTCCAAGTATTTTTCTATGCCATCTATAATGTCTAGTCCGATATCTGGTTTCATAAATGTGGCTGTGCCTACTTGGATTACAGTGGCTCCTGCTAGTAGAAATTCTATGGCATCTCTTGCTGTGCTGATGCCCCCTAGTCCCATTATGGGAATTTTCACTTCTTGGGCTACTTGGTGAACCATTCGAAGAGCTATTGGTTTAACCGCTGGACCTGAAAGTCCTGCGTAGATATTATTAAAAATCGGTTCTTTTTTATAAATATCTATTGCCATTCCTAAAAATGTATTTACCAAGGAAACTCCGTCTGCTCCTTCTTCTTCACACATCTTCGCCATCTCTACTATATCTCTTGCATTGGGAGAAAGTTTAATCACGAGTTTATGATCGGTGTTTTGGCGAACTTTTCTTACCAAGTCTCTTGCCACGTCACAATCTACTCCGAAACTCATGCCCCCTTCTTTTACATTTGGACAGGAAATATTTAGCTCTATTATGTCGATGCTCTTGTGGGGATTTAAAATTTCTATCCCTTTTAAATAATCATATTCGCTATTTCCACCTAAGTTGACTATGTGAACAATGTCTTTGTCTTCTAGATATGGAACTATTTCATCTGCATATCGTCTGACGCCGATATTTTCTAGTCCAATGCTGTTCATAACTCCTGCTGGACTTTCCCAAATTCGATTGCCCTTATTTCCTGGAGAGCCGTTAAGAGTAAGTCCCTTTGTAGAAATTCCCCCAAGCTTTTCTAAGTCGTACATCTCGTAGAGAATATCTCCATATCCTGCTGTACCTGATGCTAGAGCCAAAGGATTTTTAAACTCCACTCCAGCAAAATTCACTTTTAAATTAGTCAAGTTCAAAAACCTCCTCTCCTAAAAACACTGGTCCGTCTTTACAAACTAGCTTATTTCCATCGGCAGTGTGTTGGGTACATCCTGAGCAAACGCCGAAACCACAGCCCATTTTCTTTTCGAATGAAGCGTAAAGTGGAATGCCCGCTGCTTTTGTATTTTCGTAGACATCTTCCATAAGTCTCTCTGGTCCACAAGTGTAAACTACATCATAATCCGCATAATTAGGTAGAGCTACAACTCGTTCATTGGTTTTTAATACCAAATTATCTGATGCCTCTGTCAGTTCTTCTCGAATTATTTCTTCTCCTCTAAGTGAAAAATAAATATCCACTTCGGTTCCAACCTTTTTAAGTTCTTTTCCCAAATAATAAAGTGGTGCTATCCCAATTCCTCCACCGATTAAAAGAGCTTTGGCATTTTCTTTTAACGGAAAACCTAATCCATAAGGACCGTCCAAGGTTATTTCATCCCCAGATTCTAATTTCGTGAGGTTTTCTGTGCCTTCTCCTACTACTCTATACAAAAACGAAACTTCTTCGTCATTTGCATCGTAGACACTGATCGGTCTGGACAAAACTGGTTGGATATCCCAGGACCTAAGCATATAAAACTGCCCAGGTTTTGCTTCATTATCTTTTTTTATTTTTATAATATAATACTCTTTGTTTTTTAATTGTTCATTTGAAATTACTATTCCCATATACTTTCCTTTCTAAAAGAAAAATCTTTCTTCCACTCTTGGATCTTTTTCGCCGTTCATCAAAGACAATCCAACTGTTATTATAATATTTCCGAAAAATGCCCACATAAATCCTGGATAACCCATCGGAGTAAGTTGCAAAATTCTAAGTGCGAATAATGTTACGATACCAAATGTCATACCAGCTGCAACACCTTGTCTAGAAACTTTCTTCCAATATAAACTCAAGATAAATCCTGGCGCCAATTGGGCAAGTCCTGTATAGGCTACGTCTTGTACAACTTGTACTAGAGTTGCTGGTGGTTTTAATGCTATCGCTGCAGAAATAACTGCTATTACTACAATAATAATTCTAGTCACTCTCATATTTTCTGCATCAGATACTGTGTCTTTCTTTTTGTAAAGTACTAAGTCTTGTGACACAATTTTAGTAACTTCAAGAAGCATAGAGTTTATTGTAGACATTCCCGCTGCCGTTGCTGCTGCCATTATTATAGCCGCTACAAGCCAGTTAGAATAATTCTTCATCATCAATGGTAATACATTGTCTGCTGCATCTAGAGTTCCAAGTAATTGATGTCCTGCAAGTCCTACAAATAAAGTTGAAAATGCATAAATTAAAACTTGGGATACTGGAATACTAATTGCCGACATGGCGATAGCCTTTTTGTCCTTTGCCATAAGGGATCTTGCCCAAATATGTGGACAGAACCAAATTCCAAATGGCAATACGATAAATTGCATTATCCAATACTTATTCGCATAAAGTCCCTTTGGACCTGGACGAGATAATAATTCTGGTGCAGTTTCTAGGGTTTTTTGGAACAGACTTTGGATTCCTCCTACTGGTACCAATGCTATTACTGCTGCAATTACAATTCCTATCATAAGCACAACTGCTTGCACAGCGTCTATAAGTACTACACCACTAGCTCCACCTACTGAAACGTATATCAAAGAAAAAATTACGCCGATTAAAATTGCTACGTTATAAGGAACTAATCCTCCTGTTACTACTTGCATCGCTCTTGCATTTCCTACATATTGCATGGACAAGAACACCATTGTCATTGTTACTGAGATTACAGATGCCAAAATATTTAGATATCTACTTTGGAATCTATCTTCCATATATTCTCCAATAGAGATATAGTTGTATCTATTAGCCAAAATTCTAATTCTATTTCCAAAATAAAGTACCATTAGTGCTACCCAAACTTGGCTCAAAATAAGTACCATATAAGAGATGCCGTGGGTGTAATACATTCCCGGAGCTCCTAAAAACGCAAATGTACTTTGCATCGCTGCTATCATCGTAAGCGGTAGTAAGACTGCGTTTACTCCTCTACTAGCCATAAAGAAACTCTCAGCACTTTCTTTTTCTTTAGACTCTTTTCTTTTTTTGTTGTAGATAATTAGAATTAAAGAAGCTAAATATCCTACTATTATTATAAAACTAAAAACTTGAATGCTTGACATTTTAATCCTCTCCTTCGTCACTGTCTACAAACTGTTTCGCAACTATCAATACGAAAATTAAATTTATCGCCATAAGTCCCCACCAATAAAGCAGCGGCCCAGGCAACCATCCAAAAAATATTGGATCTGGAGTTGCAGTAAATTGAGTTGGCACCATACCCGCTAACAATAGCACTACAAAAATGCCCAAAATCAATTTGTGATTCATCTTCTTCATAATATTTCCCCTTTCGAATAAACTACCTTTCCTCTAACTATCGTGTACTTTATTTTTCCTTGTAATTCCTCACCGATATAAGGTGAATTGCTAGATTTGGATTTAAAATTTTCAACTGTGTAAGTTTCATTTTCATCAAAAATCGTCACATCTCCAACTGAACCAACTTCTAAAGTACCAGCATTTAATTTGTATAATCTTGCAGGGTTAATCGTCATCTTCTCTATTAGTTTGTTGATACTGATTATTCCCTTAGAAGTTAAATTTGTAATTCCCAAAGACAAAGAAGTCTCTAAGCCGATTAATCCGCTCATGGCTTTTTCTATGGGACCTGATTTTTCTTCAGCCGCGTGAGGTGCGTGATCCGTTGCTATAATTGTGAGCGTGTTATCTGCAAGTCCTTTTAATATTTCCCGTCTGTCATCTTCTGTTCTTATAGGAGGGTTTATTTTTGCAAGAGCTCCTTTCTCAAGTAGAATTTCTTCAGTCTTGGAGAAATGATTTGGAGTTACTTCCGCATATAGATTTGCTCCTTTATTTTTATATCTTCTTACAATATCTACCGCCTCACCAGATGAGATATGTTGGATACAAATTTTTCCCCCTGTGTGCAGGCTAAGTGCCGCATCTCTAGCTACCATAATATCTTCTGAGACATTGGGCGCTCCGCCTAATCCTAATTCCTTTGAAACCTTTCCTTCGTTTATTCCATTTACCTTATTCAAAGCAGGATGTTCTTCATGAAATGAAATCGGTACGTCTAAATTTTTCGCCCTTTCAATTCCCTCTAATACGATATTTATATTCATATTGGGAATTCCATCATCAGAAAATCCTACCGCGCCGTTTTCAATCATCTCTTCCATGTCCACCAGCTCTTCGCCTTTTAAGCCTTTGGTTAAAGCAGAAATGGTGTAGACGTTGATGATAGATTCTTTTGCTCGGTCAGTAAAATACTTTAACGTCTCTAAATTGTCCATAACTGGATTTGTATTAGCCATACAGATTACACTTGTATAACCGCCGGCAGCTGCAGCTTCAGATCCTGAAAAAATATCTTCTTTGTAAAGAAATCCTGGGTCTCTAAAATGCACATGAGCATCTACAAATCCTGGTGAGACTATAAATCCTTTGGCATCGACTACTTCTTCTTCATTATTGGGTTCTAAATTTTCTCCAATCTCTGAAACTTTTCCATCTGTAATTCTCAAATCAAGTAGTCCATCTAGATCTTGACTCGGGTCTATTAGTCTTCCATTTTTGATTAACATATATGTCCTCCTCGTAATTTGGTGAGTAAAAATTCTACTCCTTTGCAATAAATTCCAAATACTTTAATCCGTAATACAATTTTACAATATCCTCGAAATTAGATAAATATAATTCGGTTTTCTCCTCGATACTTCCTAATCTGTATCTAATTGTATTTTTATGAAGATACAATTCCTCCGAAGTCTCCATGATATTGAAATTATTTTTTAAATACGCTTTCAATGTGTTAAGTTCTTCGAAATTCAAATCCAATAAGTATCTTTGATAGTATCTTTTCCCCTTTGTGTTATAGAAATTGTATTCGTTTATATATTCTTCAATATCGTCTTTTAAGTATAAATTAATTCCTTCTCTTTTTATTTCGCCATACCTGTCTAAAACTTTGTATAGCATTTCAAAATCTCTTTTTATTTCCAATATGTTTTTGTTAATATCCCCAACGATGAACAAGCAATCGTAGGTTTTAGACAATTCAGTTTTCAATAAAGTCAAATGTTTTTTTAAGTCTTCATCATTTTTAGAAATAATCGTATTCACATTAAACTTACTGTATCTAGTTTTATAAGTAGTGACACTTTCGCTGAAAATATCTCCACATTTATCCGAAGTACTTAAAACATTTACAAAATACAAGTCACCCAAATCACTCACATTGAAAAGTCTTTTCAATTCATTGAGTTCAAATTCGTCTACATTTTGTCCTCGCAAAAATTTTCTTAAAACATTTTCGATACAAAATATATCTTCCTCTTCTCTATGAATAATCCTAGTTCCAGAACCAATAATTTCCACATAAGTCATATTACTAGGTATCAAGAGTATGGGAATTTCCAATTCTTCGGCAATACTTATGACACTTGAATCCAATTTTTTTACATAAGGCCCTAGTTTTACTAACAATCCACTGCAATTTACAGTTTTTAGCTCTCGAATTAAATCGATTTGGGCATCTACAGAATCCTTGACAGCATACAAACTAGTAAGCACCAACTCATTTCCATGAAGCCACCTGGAGACTTCGGGAACTTCCATCACTGTTATTTCTTTTACCAGCTTATCTGGCATATTCTTTGAAGTTAAATAAGTAATCCTATCCAAACCTCTATGCAACAATAACTCACTGAGTTTCACCAATTCCATCACCTTCTTTGATATTGAAGCTTCATCAATACAATTTTACTCTATCATTATAGCAATTGATTTTTCTTTAGTAGATATTTTAATATAATTTCTCCACCTAATGCCATGTTTTCTACGCTGGCGTACTCCAAGGGATTGTGACTGATGCCGCCTTTACAAGGTATGAAAATCAAAACTGATTCAAACAATTCATTCATCTTCAAACAATCATGGCTGGCTCCACTAGGCATAATTTGGTATTTGTAATTATCTTTTTTTGCTATTTCTTCAAATTCTTTTATCATCCTACTGGATAAATGTGCAGCTGGAGTTTTTCCTGTTATTTCTATTCTATAAGATAGATTTCTTTTTTTACAAATTTTTTCTATGGACTTCACTACTTTTTCTTTCAAGATATTCATAGACTCGTTGTGAATGTCTCTTAAGTCTACAGAAAATTTCGTAACCCCTGGAACTACATTCATAGCATTTGGATGATTTTCTATAAATCCTACTGTACCGACAGAAGTTTCAGTTTCTGTAGAGGCTAGTTTTTCTACTTCCAAGATTATTTCAGCAACAGCCGCCAAACTATCTATTCTCAAATCCATGGGAGTAGCCCCAGCATGCTCTGCCATACCATCTACTTCTCCGAGGATTTTTATCCCACCTGCAATTACATTTACTATTCCTATTTCATTATTATTTTCTTCCAGAACTCTTCCTTGTTCAATATGTAATTCTGTATAGTCTATAACGCCGTCAATAGTTTTGGGATTATGTGAATATCCCCTTTCAGTAAATATCTCTTCCAGTGTAATTCCATCTAATCCTTTTAAATTCTTTACATCATCAAACTTCGTCAATCCTGAAATCAATCCACTTCCCATAAGGGCACTCATGAAGTTTGCAGATTCCTCACATCTAAAAGCCACGGTTTTTACAGGAATAGTTTTTCCTTGTTCTACTAATAATTTCATAACGGCAAGTCCAACTGCCACCCCTACTATTCCGTCATAACGTCCTGCATTTATAACAGAATCTAGATGGGAACCCATCAAATGATATTTATCAAACTCTCCTAGATATGCATAACTATTTCCCACTTCGTCTACTTCGGTATTTAATCCAAATGATTTAGCCATTTCCAAAAATTTATTGTGCATCTGATCTTCTACTTCAGAATACCCCAATCTAGTTACGCCACCTTCTATCGAAGCACCAATGGGATAAAATTCTTTCATTATGTAATCAATATTTTTTTGCAATTCCAATTTCATAATAACTTCTCCTGTTTGATTCTCACACTTTTCGCGAAATGAAAACCTTTTCTTAGCTTATATGTTATCAATTACAAAATTACTTTTCAATGTACCATAATAAAAAATTTTATAAATTGTTTTGTACTTACATACAAAATATACTTTAATAAATAAAAAATCTGCCACTCGTGTGGGTTCAAGTAGCAGATTTTATATTAAGTTAACTATTCAATTTAGATAATTCCCCTAATCTCTTCCAAGTTTTTTATATTATTTTTTTCCATATAACTTTCCAAATCTTCAATTATTTTTACCATAGCTAACGGATCTGAAAAAGTTGCAGTTCCTATTTGGACTGCTGTTGCTCCTGCCATAATATATTCTAGGACATCTTTATAATTCATAATCCCACCTAGTCCAATTACTGGAATATTTACATTCTTGCAAACTTCGTAAACCATTCGAAGGGCTATGGGTTTAATTGCTGGACCTGATAGTCCGGCAGTTACATTATCAAAAACTGGCTTTCTGTTTTCTATATCTATCGCCATGGCTTTAAATGTATTTACTAGAGATAGTCCATCTGCTCCTGCTTCTTCACAAGCTATTCCCATTTCGATTATATCTTCTGCATTGGGAGATAATTTTACAATCATGGGTTTTTTTGAAATTTTTTTAGCCTGAGTGACTATATCAAAGGCTGAGTCGCATTTAATTCCAAATGCCATTCCTCCCTCTTTCACATTGGGACACGAAATATTTAATTCGATAAAATCTATATTTGTGTCATTTATCTCTTCGATTATTTTTAAATATTCATCAATATAACTCCCACTGACATTAACCAAAACTCTTGTGTCCAATGATTCCAAAAAAGGAATTTCGTCTTGTACAAAAGCTTTTACTCCTGGATTTTCTAAGCCTATGCTGTTTATCATACCGCTGGGTGTTTCAAAAATTCTGATTCCCGTATTCCCTGGTCTGCTATCGTAGGTCACTCCCAAAGTAGAAATACCGCCCAATTTTGAAAGGTCGAAGAATTTTTCATACTCTCTTCCTACTCCAAAAGTTCCAGATGCTGCAATTATAGGATTTTTAAATTCTACTCCACAAATATTTACTTTTGTATTAGTCATTGAAAATCACCTCTTCACCTTTAAAAACTGGACCATCTGTGCAAACATGCTTATTTCCTTCAACATTTCCACAAGTACATCCGAAGCATGCACCTACTCCACAAGCCATTCTGCTTTCAAGGGACAAGTACAATTTCGTTTTGTCTATGCACATTTTTTGCAACACTTTCATCATGGGCGTGGGTCCACATGAAATTACGTAGTCGTATTCTTCTGGTTTGAAATTATCAGTTACATATCCCTTATGTCCTGTTCGTCCGGATTCAGTAGCAACATGAATATCTTCTACGTAATCATCCAAATCCTCAAATCCGTAAAATTCATCGCGATATCCTGTGTATATATCAATTTTAGAATTTTTTAAGCTTTTAGCTAAATATCTCATGGGTGCAATTCCAGCCCCACCTGATACCAAGGCGATTTTCCCTTCGATGGATAAATCAAATCCTTCGCCAAGTGGACCCATAGCTTCTACTGAATCTCCAGGGCGCAATTTGGATAGCATTTCAGTTCCCCTGCCCATAATCTCATATAAAAAAGTTATTTCATTATTTTTTAAATCATTTATACTAAATGGTCTTGGTAAGAGGGGATCTAGGCTACTTCCTATCTTAACCATATAGAATTGGCCAGGTAATCCCTCAATGATAGCATCATCTTTTGACTTCAAAACTAATTCATAAACATCCATCGCTAGTGATTCATTAGAAATCACTTCGTATTTTTCATATCCTTTTTTCAACCTTTATCTCCAATCCTATTTATTTTAATCTTCCCATTCGTATACGGTGTCACAATAAACGCATTTATATTTCCCAACATTTTCGTCGATTAGCGTGAATCTTTGAGTAATATGTTTTTCATCTGTCGTTACACATCTTGGGTTCTTGCAACTAATCACTCCTTCAAAGGTTTGGGGCAGTTCTATTTGCTTCTTTTCAATTATCTCTTCATTTTCAATGATGTTTACCGTTATATTAGGGGCGATTACTCCTAAGATATTTAAATCCATATCTATATTGTTTTCAATTTTTATTAAATCTTTTCTCCCCATCTTCTTACTGGGTACATTCATAATCATGGCGACTACGTAATCAGCATTATGTAGTTCTAAGTATTTGTAAATACACATTGCATGACCTGCTTCAATGTGATCGATTACGATTCCTCTGCTTATACTATCTACTTTTAACATCATATTGCCTCCAAAAGTTTCCCTATTAGCGCCATTCTCACATACATGCCATTCTTCAATTGGTCAAAATAATGGGCTCTTGGGTCATCGTCTACTTCCACGCTGATTTCGTTTACTCTTGGTAGAGGATGTAGAATTGACAAATCTTCCTTGGCAGTTTTTAGTTTATTTTTGTCTAGGATATAGCTGTCTTTTAATCTGACATAATCTGCTTCGTTGAAAAATCTTTCCTTTTGCACTCTAGTCATGTACAAAATATCCAACTCTCCAATGACATCTTCCAGTCTTTCCACTTCTTTAAATGGAATGTTTTTTCTTATAATTATTTCATCTTTTATATATTCAGGAACCTCCAGTTCTTTTGGAGATATTAAAATTAACCTCACATTGGGATATCGCGTAATGGCCTTGATAAGCGAATGGACAGTTCTTCCAAATTTTAAATCTCCGCAAAATCCAATAGTAAGGTCTGATAATTTTCCTTTTTTTCTCTTAATGGTCAGTAAATCTGTAAGAGTTTGGGTGGGATGTTGATGCCCACCATCTCCTGCATTAATAACAGGCACAAAAGAATTTTCTGATGCGTATCTAGGCGCCCCTTCCTTGGGATGCCTTATAGCTATAATATCTGAATACGAGCCTACGGTTTTTATAGTATCGGCGATACTTTCGCCTTTTTTTACAGAACTGGATCCTGGCTCTGAAAACCCAATTACTTTTCCGCCTAGTCTAAGCATTGCAGCTTCAAAACTAAATCTCGTTCTAGTACTAGGCTCATAAAAAAGTGTAGCTAATATTTTATTCTCACATAAATGATAGTAATTTTCTTCATTTTCGATCATATCCTCAGACAGTCGAAAAATCTCATCCATTTCTTCTACAGTAAAGTCCAATGGATCTATTAAATGTCTCAAATTTTTCCTCCTTATAACCTCTCTGGATTTAATTTAAAGGATTGCATAAAAAATACCTTCCACAAAAAGGAAGGCATAATAAACTAATATAGTGCGCACTCCTTTTTGAATTCTCTGATTCAAATTAAAGGTTCTCAGCTCACTTAAATTTACCATATCGTTTATGGTATGTCAATCGAACTTTACTTCAAATTATTTATTTTTTTCTATCAAATATTTTAAAATTATTTCTGCGCCTCTGCCCATTTCTTCAACAGAAACATACTCATTGGGGTTGTGACTTACTCCTTCTTTACATGGTACAAAAATTAAAATTGAATCCCAAAACTTGGCCATATTATTACAATCGTGTCCTGCACCACTGGGCATCACTTTGTATTTATAACCGTCTCTTTTTGCAATTTGTTCAAATTCGTCTATCATCCTTTGAGATAGTGTAACTGCAGGAGAAACTATTGGAGGAGTTAAAACTGCTTCAACTTTTCTCCTGTCACAAATTTCCAAAATTCTCTCTTGAATTTTTCTCATGGATGACGCCATTGAATCGTTATTTATATCCCTCGTATCCATTGAAAATTTTGTATATCCTGGCACCACATTCATAGCATTAGGTTTGTTTTCGACAAATCCAACAGTCCCTACTGAGGTTGGGGTTTCATTTGTTCCTATTTCTTCAACAGCCAGAATGATTTCTGCTACTGCAGCCAAGCTATCTGCCCTTAAATTCATAGGTGTAGCACCGGCATGTTCAGCCATTCCTATAATTTCACCTGTTATAGATGTTACTCCTGTTATGACATTTACTATTCCTATTTCAAGTTCTTCATCTTCTAAAACTCTAGCTTGTTCAATGTGAAGCTCGATGTAATCTATTATCCCGTCTATTTTTTTAGGATTTTCAGAGTATCCTCTCTCTTTGAATATCTCCTCATAAGAAATCCCTGTTCGACTTTTAATATCTCGCATGGTATCAAATTTGGTAACTCCTGTTATTAAGCTGCTTCCAGTTAGAGGAGTCATAAAGTTGGCAGATTCTTCACATCTAAAGGCTACAGTTTTTAGTGGAAGTTTTTTACCATCTTCCACTAAAATTTTCATAATAGCAAGTCCAATTGCTACTCCTGCCACGCCGTCATAACGGCCTCCGTCCACAACGGAATCCAAATGGGAACCAATCAAATGATACTCATCGAAGTCTCCAATATGAGCAAAGCTATTTCCTATTTCGTCTACATAGGTATTTAGTCCGAATTTTCTAGCCAGCTCCAAGAATTTGTCATGCATTTCATCTTCCACTTCAGTATAACCAAGGCGAGTAACTCCAACGCTATCTTTTAAAGCTCCTATTGGGAAAAATTCATTCATTATTAATTCAATATTGTCATTTAATCTTTCTAGCATTTTTTCTCCTTTAATCTATTTTTTGAATAGAAAACTTACTGAGGTTTTCAAAATTTTCTCCTATTTCTATAAGTTCTTCTACAATACGGTTTTTTGTAGATACTTCCCCTTTATCTGTTTCGCTAATTAAATAATTTCCTCTGAATTCTGCATTTATGGATTTAAAAAACATATCCATAACTAATTGTCCTGCAAGAAATTGGTCATAAGTGTAATTTGCTCCACCTATACCTATAAACATCCCTATCTTTCTAGGAATTTCAATTTTTTCTCTACCGTATCCATATTTAATTCCCCAATATCTTTGGGATCTGTCCACCATAGTTTTCGTCAGAGCGTTTGTGGAATTAAAATAAATTGGCGCTGATACCACAATGGCATCGCAGTTATCAAGATGGTTGTAGATAATATTCATATCGTCTTTAAATACACAATGACCAGTTCTACTGCAATTATCACAGCCCGTGCAATTCTTAATATCCATATCCCTTAAATAAAGCTTTTCTACCTCATGACCATTTTTCTCCACACCTTGTAAAAATGCATCTAGAGCTTGGTTAGAATTTTTATTCTTCCTAAAACTTCCCATTATTGCTAAATATTTCATCCCTTCCACCTCCTATTGTTATTATTCTTACCATAGTTTCAAGAGGTTAAACATTTTCAGTTTATTATTAATAAACTAGGGTAATTATGAATCAGAAGAAAGAGAGGATTGATTAAATGGCTAAATTAAAACTTTATACATCTAATAATTGTCCCTTTTGCGAAAGAGTAAAAGGATTTATTAAAGAAAATGAAATCGAAAATGTAGAACTGGTAAATATTTCTGAAGATGCAGAAGAAAGAGAATATTTAATTGAACACGGCGGAATGATGCAAGTTCCATGTCTTTTTGTAGACGACGAGCCAATGTATGAATCTGCAGATATTATTGCTTATCTAAAAACTGTAAAATAATAAACCAAAGCCGAGATTAAAAATCTCGGCTTCATAATTTTGACAAAGGTCTCCATATCATTTTTTTCGAGTACCCTCGGGCCGGCGGGCCATATACGCTCGAAAAAGAATGATATTCCGACCTTAATAAAATATTTTTCATCAAACCAAAGCCGAGATCTTAAAAAAATAAAATCTCGGCTTTTTGAATATTAGTACAAAAAGAATCTTAGTATTAATACAAATTTACAACCATTTATTAATCAATTCTGCTTTTTCTTTTTCTGTTAAAAACGCTGAATCTATGGCATCTATCTGCATTTTTTTAATTTCGTCAAGAGTAAACCCATAATAATTCTTAGCTTTTTCTATTTCTTTTTCCAAGTTCGTATCAGATAACGTCCGATTATCCGTGTTTATAGTCACCTTTACACCCTTGTCAAATAACTCTTTTATAGGATGGAATTCGTAGCTAGGTGCACACTTGCATTGGATATTAGATGTTATACATACTTCTATGGGAATTTTAGATTCTATTAGTTTTTCTAAAACTTCTCTATCGTCAATAGCGTGAATTCCGTGGCCAATTCTTTTTGCTCCAAAATTAATAGCTACATCGACGTTGTTCGGGTATGGATTTTCCCCTGCGTGGATTATATAAGGAACCTCTAAACTTTTTGCGTATTCAAAATACTCTTTATATTCCTCTAGATTATTCATTTCACCGCCAGCCAAATCAACTGCACAGACTCCTCTTTCCAAATAATCTTTAGCTATTTCAATAGTTTTAATATTTTCTTTGGGATTTGTATCTACAGGGTCATTTCTCATCATGCATAATATTAGATTTACTTTTACATCTTCATATATTTCAGCTCCACGTTTTATTCCTTCTAAAACAGCCAGCACCACCTGCTCTTGGGATAGTCCTTTTCTCGTATGATGTTGTGGGGCAAATCTTATTTCTGCGTAAGCAATATTGTCTTCGCTCAACTTTTTTATTACCCCAACTGTAGATAAGGAAAGAGCTTCTTCATCTTGAAGTATAGAAATGGGTAGCTCAAATTTACTGAGAAATTCTTCTAAACTTTCATTATCACTACTGACTCTCATCATTTTCTGAAATTTTTCGATGTTAGTATCTTCAGATATTAATCCCCTACTAATAGCTAGTTGAAAACTCGTTTCTATATCCAAGGAGCCATCTAAATGACAGTGTAAGTCAATATATTTCTTCATTTTCTTTTCATCCTATCATTTATTTAATTTTATAGTTGGGATTCTCCAAACAATGCACAAATTAATGCCGTCGCTACTTCTGCTGTTTCATTTTGGTCGTCTAAAAGCGGATTCACTTCCACAAATTCTATCGAACAAATATTATCCAATTGGGAAGTTAGCTCCAAAGCAATTTTAGCCTCCCTGAAATTCAATCCACCTAAAACTTTTACACCAGTTCCAGGCGCCACTTTAGGGTCTAGGCAATCTACGTCGAAGGACACGTGAATAACGTCAGTATTTTTAGAAATGTATTCCAATGCTTCGTTCATAACTTCTTCAATTCCTAGTCTATCGATATCTTGAACCGAAAAAGCTTTTATTCCCAGCTTTCGAATAATTTCTCTCTCCCCTGGATCCAAATCTCTAAGTCCAATATATACAATATTTTCTGGTTTTAAAACACCTCGCGCTTCACCAATACCAGAAAGTCTTTTATCTCCCATTCCCATCAGTGATGCTATTGGCATTCCATGAATATTTCCTGTGGGAGTCGTAACTTCAGTATTAATGTCAGCGTGGGCGTCGAAATAAATTATTCCTGGATTTTCGTAATTATTCAAAACTCCCTTCACGCTGCCCAAGACACTTGAATGATCTCCCCCTAAGATAAGTGGCAATCTATTTTTTTTAATGATTGTATCTACAATTATAGAAAGGTCTTCATTCGCATCTATTATGGTTTCCAAATGATTTAAATTGTCAGGTGATTTTTTTAGCTTATACTCACCTTTAACAGCTATATTTCCTAAGTCCATGATGGAGTAATCCATCGCTTCCAATCTATCAATTAAGCCAGCTATCCTTATAGCTTCAGGGCCTAATCGAGTTCCCAATTGGCTAGCTCCCATATCTAATGGTACGCCAATTATGGAAATTTCTCTTTTTAATCTATTTTTCATTAATCCTCCAAATAAGCATTTATTACATACAGCTAAATTATACCCAATAGAATGATTTTGTAAAGAAATCAGAGAGTCAATTAATAGTTAAAAGTGTAAAGTTAAAGATTTAAAAAAACCTTCGGTATGGAATTTTTGATTCCAAAATCCGAAGGTTTTATTATCCATTTAAAGTTCAAGATTTTTTACTTACTTACGGGGCGTAGCCCAACTTTACACTCTTCACTTTTAACTTTAATCACTCGTTTTGCGTTAAATAATCCACTGCATATTGAGCATAAACTCCTGCTCCATATGGAAGAGCGGATTCATCTAGATCAAAGCATTCGTTGTGGTGTGGAAAGTCTGTTCCCTTTTCTGAATTTCCAGTTCCCACAAATCCAAACACTCCTGGTTTTCCATCTTGTAGATAAAAAGAAAAGTCTTCTCCACCAGTGGTCTTTGTTAGATTTACAATATTTTCTTCTCCGACAATTTTTGCAGCAGATTTTTCTGCAATTGCGGAGTGAGTTGATTCATTAAATGTTGGAAGTACTATTCTATCATATGTGATATCCACAGTAGCGCCATATGCCGCTGCAGTATTTTCAACTACTCTTCTCAAATCATTTTCTACTTGTGATCCTACTTCGTTGTTAAAATATCTCACTGTTCCATCTAGAAGTGCTTCTCCGGCTATAATATTCCATCTAGTACCACTGTGAATTTGTCCCACAGTAACAGTTACTGAGTCCAGTGGGCTATAAGTTCTAGAAACCAAAGATTGTAAAGCCATGACAATAGCTGAACCTACAACTACTGCGTCAATAGTTTGGTTAGGAAGAGAGCCATGTCCAGATTTTCCGTGAACTGTAATTTCAAATTTATCTGCAGCCGCCATTCTTTCTCCTGCTTCAAGAGAAACTTTTCCAGCTTCTAGACCAGACCAAACATGGGCTCCGAAAAATGCATCTGTTTCTTCATACCACGTTCCCTGCTTCATAAGATATTTTGCACCCATTCCGATTTCTTCTGCAGGCTGGAATAGAAGATAAATTTTTCCAGGAAGTTCATCCTTAATATCATTTAAGATTTTAGCAGCGCCCAAAAGAATAGCCATATGCCCATCATGACCACACGCATGCATTTTTCCGTCAGTTTTTGACTTATATTCTACTTCATTCATTTCTGTAACGTTAAGCGCATCCATGTCAGCTCTCAGAGCTATAGTCTTGCCAGGTCTTCCCCCGTGAATAACTCCAATTACCCCTACTTTTTCCCCAGTATCAGGTATGGTGTATTCAATTCCCATTTTGTCTAGCTCTTCAGCTATTCTTTTTGTAGACTCATATTCTTCCATGGATAATTCTGGATTCGCATGGAACCATCTTCTCATTTCAATAGTATAGTCACTATATTTTTCCACTAAATTCTTTATATTCATAATTTCCCCCTTTGGATTTTAATATCACTAAAATATTCATATAATTTTTAATAATTATAATAAATATAGTACTTAAAAAACCAATTGTCAAGGAGTTAAACTACTATTGGGAATTTGTTTTAGACTTTTCTAAAAAAATAAAAACTAAACCCAATACGATTCCAGGAACTATCCAAGCAAATCCTTCAGTGGCAAGGGGAAGAGACTCTATTATTTTTATAGATGTGTCAAAATTCACACTCTCCGGTGTCATATTTGCAAAAAATGGGCTATATCTCAATTTTTCTAATAGATTATTTATTTGATCTTCGGCAGCTAAAAAATTTTGTATAATAGAGACAATGAGTGCCCCAAGACAAGCACCTTTGTAAATAGATTTATATCTAATAAAATCGTCAAATAAAGACAGAATTATTAATACGATTGTAACTGGATACATGAGCGTCAAAAGTGGTACGGACAATGAAATTATCGTATCTACACCATTTATTGCAAAAAAACCACTAAAAGCACAAACTAAATAAACCACCGTTTTATAATTTAGTTTAGAAGAAAATTGCGAAAAGAAATTTCCAGCTGTAGCCGTAAGCCCCACCGAAGTAGTCAAACAAGCCAAACTTACTGCTATTGATAATATTATGCCTCCACTGTTCCCTAAAAGTTTATTCACTATTCCTATCAGAAGTTCAGCTCTAGAAAACTCAGGAGAAAAAACACCTGAGGCAGTAGCACCCAAATACAAAAATCCTCCATACACAATAAATAATCCCATAGCAGCAATTATTCCCGCTGTAATGGTAATTCTAATTCGATCTTTCAAGTCATCGTATCCCTTGTCTGCTATACTTTGGATTATTATTGTAGCAAACACCAAGGAGGCCAAAGCGTCCATCGTCTGATATCCCTCTTCAAATCCTCTAAGAAAATTGTGTTCATTGCCTGTATTTATAGGAATTCCTATAGGTGAAAAAATTCCTACCAATATAATAACTGCAAGGACAACAAGCAAAAGCGGAGTTAAAATCGCACCTACTTTATCAATAACTTTTGTCGAATTTATAGTAAAAAATAATGTTATCAAAAAAAATACGATAGCAGAAATGATAGGACTAGCATTTGGAAACAAGGGCTTAATTCCAATTTCATATGTAACAGCTGCAGTTCTAGGAATTGCCAATAACGGTCCAATACAAATCACTATCATAAACGTTAAAAACATAGCAGGCTTTTCGCCTAAATGCTTCGCCACGTCAGTAGATTTTCCTCCAGCTTTTGAAGCTGCCACCACCCCAAGTACAGGAAGTCCAACCCCAGTAAGTATAAATCCCACCAAAGCTCCAATCCATTGGTCACCTGCAATAGCACCTAATGTGGGTGGAAATATTAAATTACCCGCACCTAAAAACATAGCAAAAAGTGCAAACCCCACAACTATAATATCCTTAATTTTTTTCACATCAACCTCCTATTATTTACATTATATAGGACGGCTGTAATACAGTCAAATACTATGTTACAGGGGCTTGTTATTGTTGTTATACTGAAATTATTTAATAAATGATTATTTCAGTAAAATTTTCTTGGTCAAAAAAACACAATACATTTTGTAAATCCAAAATGTATTGTGTCTTTAAGCATCTGTTAATTTTTACTTTTAAATTCTTTATATTTAGCGTATCCGTCTGCAATTATCAAAGAAGCAATTACTCCATCGATAACTTCTTTGCCTAGGCGTTTTTCTATATAGGAATCAACTCCTATAAATCCTGCACATCCCAATACAATAGCGCTAGAGTCATATTTTTCAACTGCATTCACACTAGCTGAATATAATTTTTCTTCTAAAGTTCCTTCCATCTCAGGGTCTGGATAACCTACATAATCCAACTCTTTTTTTGCTCCATATCTTGTAACCATATCTGTTTTAAGTTCTACAGTTTTATCTGAAGAACCAATTATTGAATAGTTCATTCCCAATGTTTTAGCAAATAGAACTGATGCTTCGCCTATGCCGATAACAATTTTTTCAGTTTGTTGACGTATATATTCCAAATTCGGATCTAAATGACAAGCAATAATAAATATATTATACTCATCTTCTTTTTCTTTAATTGTTGCCACTACTTCATTTGTAGTTGCGTCAATTGTTTCAGTTGAATTTATAAAAAATGGCGTATTTGTCATTCCAACAGTATCCACTTTAATATATTCTGGATTGAATTCTTTGCACATGTTCTCCAATCCCTTTGTTGTCTCCATATCACTATTTGGATTAATTAATAAAGCTCTAATTTCTTTCGCCTCCCGATATTTTCAATATTGTTTTGTATAATATCTTTATACCCTTTTCTATTTGTTCATCCGTTGTCTCTTCATAAGGAGAGTGACTGATTCCTCCTATACTTGGGATAAATATCAACGCAGATGGGATGAGGTGACTAACTTCTTTAGCGTCATGCCCTGCGCCACTGCTCATTACTTTCCATTGATATCCAAGTTCTTCAGCAGATTCTTGAACTATATCCATGATATTTGCGTCTAACTTCACAGATGGTTTCTCTACATTTTTTTCTAATGAATAAATTATTTTTGAATTATCTAAAAATGAATTAACCTTTGAAAAGTAATCATCAATATTTTCTTGTTCCATATCTCTCACTTCTATAAATATGTTTGCATTGTTAGGAATGATGTTAAACATTCCAGGAGAAATTACAATATCTCCAATCGTCATTACAAATGGTTCTTTATACATTTCAGTCAATTCGTACAACTTGCTTATCACTGACGGTAAGTGTCTGATTGGATCGTCTCTCATATCCATAGGAGTAGTCCCTGCGTGATTAGCTTCCCCGCGGATTTGTAAATTATATCGCGTAATTCCTACAATTCCATCTACCACACCTATATCTAATTTGCTTTTATCTAAAACTGCACCTTGCTCCACATGAAGTTCTAAAAAAGCAACTACTTTTGAAAAATCAAATTTAGAATCTATTAAATCTTGTAACGATAAATTATAGTTGGAAATTTTCGATTCCAAAGATGAGTCTTTCAACTCATTTCTATCCGCCATAGTTCGGCTTCCAAATGTACCTCCCATTTCGCTGCCTTCCTCGGCGTTAAAAGCCACCATGATGTAACCATAATTTAAATTTTCTCCATTTTCTTTTAAACTTTCCATTACCTCCAAAGCAGAGAAAATTCCCAACGCTCCGTCATAAAGTCCCCCTGATTTTACTGTATCCAGATGGGACCCAACCATAATGAATTCTTCATTATGGTTGGGATTATAATATGCAAGTAAGTTCCCAACCTTGTCTATTTTAGTATCAAATCCTTTGTCTTCGCAATACTTTTTAAGCATTTCCAAAGCTGTATAGTATTCGTCACTAAAAGCAAGTCTTGTAATCCCTTCGCTTTCATTTAAACCAATATTTCCTATGTGTTTTAAATTTTTTAATGCTCGATTAAGATTAATCATTTATGCCTCCGAGAAAAATATTTCTTCAACCTCTTTTGGCGGTGGTGGTGTCATGACACTTACAATAATATTAGCAAGCGAAGATGTAAATATTGCGGGTAGTATCGGCATCCATCCAAAAGGTCTACCTATAGCATACCAGATAATCGCTGTTATTATTCCAACAATCATACCTGCCATTCCACCTTGGCTATTGGATCTTTTCCAAGTGAATCCAATTATAACGGTCATAGATAACATCGAGCCTAAAATACCTACCATATTAGATTGGATTGCTAAAACAGTTGCAGAATTAAATAATGAAAGTCCTATGGTTATAACACCTACAGCTACTGTTGTCATCTTGGACATACTAAGAATTCTTTCAGAGTCTGCATCAGGATTGATTAGTTTTTGGTACAAGTCTCTAGTTGCTACTGTTCCAGCTTGTAATAGTACTGAAGAAGCTGTACTTATAGCTGCACCTAGTATAGCAGAAAGAACTAATCCGCCAACTACAGGATTAACAAGTTCCATAGTCGCAATACTAGCTACCGAATCTGTAATCGTGATTCCTGGATACAATATTCTCATACCTAACCCAATTATCATAAGAGGCAAATAGAAAAGCATATATAATAATCCTGTCACACCTTGACTCATTCTTGCAACTTTTTCGTCTTTACAAGAATTAAATCTAGTAATTATCTGTGGTAACCCAAAATTTCCAATTCCCCATGTAACACACCAAGAAATTGCCAAGCCTACTCCTACGTCTCCTCCAGCGAAAGGATCTAATAAAGAAGGACTTATTTGATGTAAACTTCGATGCATTTCTGAAAATCCACCGACTTTTCCTAATACTGAAAACATAAGTGAATAAACACCTATTAATATCAAAATTGCTGATAGTGAACTTGTCCAAGCGACACTAACCATTCCACCTATTACTGTGTAAATTAGAAATACCGCCCCGATAATAACTATACTTAAATTAGAAGGAATTCCTGTCATATTTTCTATTATGTTAGCTGAACCAACTAGCTGTGCCATCGTGAATAATACCGTAGAAAAAAGTATCAGTACAGCTGCAATCGTTCCATGAGTAGTACCATATCTTTTGTCTAGGTAATCAGACAGAGTAACTCCACCAAATTTTCTAAGCCTTGCTGCAAAATATCCAGCAAATAAAATTGTTGAAATTAATGTTCCTGCCCAATTCCACCAACCACCCCAGCCGTGCTGATAATAGTAGCCCATATATCCTATAAAAGATACTGCTGAAAGTACAGTGGTAAATACAGCTGCTGCTGTTTCCCAAACACCTAAGCTTCTACTTGCTACCGCCCAGTCATCTCCACTTTTAACTTTTTGTGCTGCTCTCCATCCTACAAATGTAAGGGCTGATAAATAAGCCACTAAAATAATTATATATATACTCATTATTTGCCCCTTCCTCTCTTGTTTTCCTCTTTATCTGCCTTTTTTTGTGTAACTATTGCCAAAATCATTGGCAAAACAGACATAAGTCCAAAAAATATCCAATATATGATTAATTTCATTCCCACAAATTCCATAAATTGCCCCCTTAAGTTTTTATTGAATATCAATTATTATAAGATTCTACTAATTCTCCCCAACCTTTAGCATTTTCATCTACAACGCCATTTTCCATAACAACTTTTCCTCTGACGATTGTATAAATAGGCTTGCCTGTAAGTTCCCAGCCATCAAATACTTTTGCTATTTCTTTTGCTTTAGAATAGTTTTCTTCCTTATTTACTGTGAACTTCTTCTCTAAATCAACTACAACGAAGTCAGCGTCAGAACCAATATTTATAGTTCCTTTTTGAGGATATATACCGAATGCTTTTGCTACATTTGTACTTAAAAGATCTACGCATCTTTCCAATGTGATTTTTCCATCATTCACTGCATTTAGCATAAGAGGAAGTCGTAAGTCTACTCCAATAAATCCTGCTGGAGCGACAAAAATGTCGTCTTTGGATCTTTCTTTTTCTTCAATTGTATAAGTAGCATGGTCACTACCTATGAAGTCGACACTTCCATCAGCTACATACTCCCATAATTTATCTACATCTTCTTGAGGTCTTAGTGCAGGATTACATTTTGCATATGAGCCAAATTCATCTAACGCGTCTTCAGTTAAGAAAAGATAATGTGGACATGTTTCAAGATAACATTCTGTTCCTTTATGTTTTGCTTCTTTTATCATCTCCATAGCTTCTGGCGTTGATATATGACAAAAAACAAATTTTACTCCTGTGTCTTTTGCTAATAACAATAATTTTGACACTGTTTCAAATTCAGCAAATTTTGGCCTAGATAGACAGTGATATCTAGGAGATGTTTTCCCTTCAGATCTGAATTTTTTTATTAGTGCAGATATAATATCGTTGTTCTCAGCATGAACTGCACAAATCTTACCGGTCTTTGCAACCTCTCTAAACCCTTGGTACATTTGTCCATCGTTTGCCATTGTAAGTCCTATGAATTCTGTGTCTCTACCTTCTGGTGCCTCATGCAGAAATGATTTGAATGCTACTATTCCTGTTTTGCCCATTTCTTCAATTTTATCAGGAAACTCTGCACCAGCTGCGCCAAAGAATGCATAGTCTATTACACATTTATCGCTCGCATCTTCTTGTCTTTTTTCTAATACTTCTTTACAATATTGTGGAGGGTTTGCTATTGGATGCTCTAATATTGTAGTAACTCCACCTGCAGCAGCTGCCATTGTTTCAGTAAAAAATGTTCCTCTATCTGGTCTTCCTGGCTCTCTAATATGTATATGAGGGTCAATCGTACCTGGAATTAAGTGTTTTCCTTTAAGATCAATTACTCTTTCAAAATTTTGTTCATCTAATGATTCCACCGTAATTTCTGATATCTTTCCATTCCTTACCGCTACATTTCCCTCTACAAATATACCATTTGTATAAACTCTTCCATTTTTTAATAATAATTCTCCTTGCATAATTATGCCTCCTCATAAATTTTGTGCTATAATACTTTCATACTCTTTTGACTATAAACAAAGTATAACAATATTTATATTGAAAATTAAATATCAAATTCCGTTTGATGCAAACGTTATTACCGATTAACAAGGAGTATGACATGAATTATCTACAAATTGAGGCATTTATGAAAATAGTAGAAGTTGGAAGTATGACAAAAGCTGCCGACGCTTTATTTGTGAGCCAATCTACGCTCTCTGACAGAATAAACAAATTGGAAAATGATTTAAATGTAGAATTATTCTCAAGGGGACATGGTCCAAGAGGACTAACTCTAACTGAAAAAGGTATGAGCTTTATTGAAGTTGCAAAAAAATATTTGTCTATGATGGATGACTTAGAAGACTGGAAAACCAATGAAGATTATAGGACTAATATATTTATAAGTGGTCCTCATAGCATAAATTCATTTTTACTTCCCGAATTTTACAAAAAGTATACTGACTCTGAAATTAAATTAAATGTCAGTTCTCACTGGAATCACAATATTTATAATATGCTAGATACTTATGAGTTGGATGTCGGTGTAGTTTCAAGACCATATGGGTCAAAACATATAAAAACAACCGAATTTTTTCAAGAACGCCTAATCATTACGTACAATCCTGATTATTCGGATTACTCAAATATTGAAGATGCTTCTGAGCTAAATAAAAGTGATGAAATCCATTTAGACTGGGGACCAGATTATGAGATTTGGTATCAAAAATATTGGAATATGAGCAAAATGCCAAAAATAACTGTAGATTCTGCGGAATTGTTGGCAGAACTTTTACAAACTGAAAATGCGTGGGCTGTTATGCCATTATGTATTTATAGTTATATGAATCGTTGCAAACACAATATAAAAATTATAGAGAATATAGAGAAATTCTATCGAACTATTTATTTAGTAACACAACGAAATGTTAAAGAAAATGTTCAACATTTAATTACTGATTTAACTGAGTTCTTAAAAAATGCTGAAGAAAAAGATCTAGTTAGGTTAATATTGAAATAAATTTATGTATTATAAAGAGACTGAGTTTTTCAATCTTCTCTTTCGTGAATTTGGTAGTAAAAACAACCAAGATAATTGTTGCTATTTCAGCATTTATCTTAGTTGTTTTTTGATTTTTCAAAGTTTTATGTAAAAATGTTGGAATTTTTCATATTTAATAATCATAGTTAAAATATAAAAATAAATGACTCAAGTTTTTTAACTCAAGTCATTTATATATTCTTTCAACTTATTTTAACATACTTTCCATAAACCAAATTTGTTTAGTGTATCCTGCTATATGATCTTCCATCATATTTGCTAAGTCAAATTTTTCGCCAGCTTCTTCTCTAATTTCTAGAGCTAGTTCTTTTTGCAGTTTAATAAGTTCTAATGCTGTTTCTACAGCTGCTTTGCTAGTTACTCCTTGACTTTCAATTTCTTCCACTGTAGCAAGTTCTAAATAGTCTGCTACTTTTGCTTTAGGAAAAACTCCAACTTGTTTTTGGTATTCTGCTACTTCATCAAATTTTTCGTTGAAGTCATCGTATAAAGATTCTAAATATTCGTGAACTGCTTTAAAAGTAAATCCTTCTACGTTCCAGTGTAAGTTGTGAAGTTTTACATTTCCTACTAATAAATTTGCTAAATATACATCTATTTTTTTCATTTAAATTTCCTCCTCTAATTTAAGAAGTCTTGTTCTTCTTATAAATGAATTATACATCTAGTGATATTTAATGTCAATACTAAATTAGAATAATTCTAATTGTTTTTTAAAAAAAAGACAAGCTCTTAACTTGTCTTTAATTATTTGCAATCAAATCCTTAGTCTTCATTAAACGAGTAATGGTTTCTCTTTCGTTTTCTTCTAGTTTCATTCGAATAAATTTGATTGTTTCTTCTAAGTCTGGAATAGTTCTGTACTCTAATGCATTTACTCTACGTCTTGTGACTTCAATTTCATCTGCCATTAGTTGTGCAGTTTTTTCCACTTCTGCTAATTCTAACAATTGGTTTAAAATTTTATCTAGCCTGGATACCGCTCTGTCTAGTTCTGCATTTGTGTGAGTAAATCCGTAAGGGTAGATGCTAGAAGATTGCCTTTCATCTCCTAAATCTACTACATTTTTTTTAATAAATTCCATTTCTGGAATATTCACACTCATTATATTATTCACCTTTACATCAACATAAACTCTTTGCTTTGGAAGAGATAATGCTAACTCTAGGAAATTTGGAACTGAAATAGCACTAGCCATTGTGAAGTCTTTGAAAGAATTAATAAGCTCGCTTTCAACTTCAATTCTCAACTTTTCATTTTTTCTTATTAAGATGATAAATCTACGAACCAATTCATCTTGTTTGTCTTTTAGTAATTTATGACCCCTAGATGCAACTGCATATCTTCTACGAAGTCTTTGCAACTCCATACGGGTAGGATTGACATTTAAAATAGCCATTTTGTCTCACCTATCTTTCTTCTTCGTCTTCTATTACTAAATCTTTCTCAATTACTTCAAGTTCTTCTAATATTTCTTCATCGGTTTCCTTATCTGCTGGTCCTAAATATTTCTCAATTAATCTGTCATCGATTCTCTTGAGCTCGTATCTTGGAAGCATAGCTAAAAGTTCCCATCCTAAATCCAAGGTTTCAGTAATGGATCTATCGGTGTAGAATCCTTGGCCTACATATCTTTTTTCAAATTCATCAGCAAATTTCATAAATGCCTTGTCTGTATCTGATAATGCAGACTCACCTAAAATCGTAGCTAGCTCTCTAGATTGAATTCCAGATGTGTATGCTGCGTAAATTTGGTTCATGGTATTTGCGTGATCTTCTCTAGTTTTGCCTTCTCCTATACCTTTGTCTTTTAGACGGGATAGAGATGGTGTAACATCTAATGGTGGCGCAATACTAGCCCTGTGTAATTCCCTAGATATAATTATTTGACCTTCTGTAATATATCCTGTAAGGTCAGGAATTGGATGAGTGATGTCATCTTCTGGCATCGTAAGGATTGGGATTTGTGTAATAGATCCTTCACGTCCCTTTATTCTTCCTGCTCTTTCGTATATACCTGCCAAGTCTGTATAGAGATATCCTGGATATCCACGACGTCCTGGTACTTCTTTTCTAGCTGCAGATACTTCACGAAGTGCTTCGGCATAGTTTGTCATATCCGTCATAATTACGAGTACGTGCATACCTTTTTCAAATGCCAAATATTCTGCACAAGTCAGTGCCATCTTTGGAGTTGAAATTCTTTCTATCGCAGGGTCATCTGCCAAGTTAATAAACAGCACTGATTGGTCAATGGAACCATGCTCGTTAAAGTCATCTATAAAGTATTGAGACTCTTCAAATGTAATTCCAAGGGCTGCAAAAACTATAGCAAATTTGGAATCTTGTCCTAAAACTTTTGCTTGTCTAGCGATTTGTGCCGCTAAATTATTATGAGGCATACCTGACGCTGAGAATATTGGAAGCTTTTGTCCACGAACTAGTGTATTAAGTCCGTCGATAACAGAAATACCTGTCTGAATAAACTCGTCTGGATAGTTTCTGGAAACTGGATTCATAGGAGTTCCGTTGATATCTCTAAGTTCTTCTGCAATAATTTCAGGTCCGCCATCGATAGGTTGTCCTAGTCCATCGAATACTCGACCGATCATCGCTTCACTTACCCCTAATTCTAGTGGCTTTCCTAAAAATCTAGAGCTAGTACCTTTTAGATTAATTCCACTTGTACCTTCGTAAATTTGTACCAAGGCTCTGTCTTCGTTAATCTCCAAAACTCTTCCACGACGTCTTTCGCCGTTTTGAAGTCTGATGTCTACTAGTTCTTCAAACTTAACGCCTTCTACACCTTCTACTACCATTAGAGGACCTACAACTTCCGTTGCTGTTTTATATTCTTTTAGCATTATTGTATTCCTCCTTTGTCTATTAGTTGTGTGATTTCGTCTTTTATTTGTTGTCTAATTTCATCGATTTCAGCTACTGCTGTTTCGTTATTGATATATTTCATTCTTGCGATTTTTTCTCTTACTGGAAGTTCTTTGATTTCTCTTAGATAAACTTTCGCATCCAAAGCTTTTAAACTCTCTTTATAAAATTCCAAAATAGAATTAAGCATTACTATTTGCTTTTCCAGTGGACAGAAAGTATCTACTTCATGGAAGGAGTTTTGTTGCAAAAAGTCTTCTCGAAGCATTTTTGCTACTTCTAGTTTCAATTGGTCTTGTTCAGATAGTGAATCTGCTCCTACTAGTCTTACAATTTCTTGAAGTTCTGATTCATCTGTCAAGATACTCATCGCTTCTTTTCTAGTTTTAGAAAAAGTTTTGTCTACATTCTCATCGAAGTAGTGATCGATTTTGTCTTGATAAAGTGAGTATGAATTTATCCAGTTAATCGCTGGGAAGTGACGTGCATATGATAGTGCGTAATCAAGTCCCCAGAAAACTTTTACTATTCTCAAAGTAGATTGAGTTACTGGCTCAGACAAGTCTCCGCCTGGAGGAGAAACTGCTCCTATAGCAGTAAGTGCTCCTTCTCTTCCTTCTTTTCCTTGGGATAAAACTCTTCCCGCTCTTTCGTAGAACTCTGCAATACGTGATGCCAAATAAGCTGGATAACCTTCGTCTCCAGGCATCTCTTCTAGACGTCCTGACATCTCACGAAGTGCTTCTGCCCATCTGGATGTAGAGTCTGCGAATAGCGCTACGGAATAACCCATATCTCTAAAGTATTCAGCAATAGTTATTCCTGTGTAAATACTAGCTTCCCTCGCTGCTACTGGCATATTGGATGTGTTGGCAATAAGAACAGTTCTCTTCATCAAGGATTCTCCCGTTTCTGGGTCAATCAATGCAGGGAATTCTTCTAATACGTCAGTCATTTCGTTTCCACGTTCTCCACAGCCTACGTAAATTACGATTTGTGCATCAGAATATTTTGCAAGCTGATGCTGAATTACAGTCTTTCCTGAACCAAATGGTCCTGGTATCGCTGCTGTTCCTCCCTTTGCTGTTGGGAAAAATGTATCTATAACTCTTTGTCCTGTTATAAGCGGGTATTTAGGGTCGAATTTTTTTGCATATGGTCTACCTTTTCTTACTGGCCACTTTTGCATTAAAGATAATTCTTTGATTTCATCATTCTCAGTTTTAATCACATAAACTACATCATCTACTTGATATTGTCCTGATTCGATGGCTGTAATTTCCCCTCTAATTCCAGGAGGAACCATAATACTATGAAGAACTAAGCTAGTTTCTTGAACCGTACCAACTACATCTCCTTCTTGTACTACATCTCCAACCTTAACTGTTGCTTCGAAATCCCAAAGCTTTTCTCTGTCCAAAGATGGAACAACTACTCCCCTAGTTAGGAAGTCGCCTGCTTCAAATCTCAATCTTTCAAGGGGTCTTTGGATTCCGTCAAACATTCCCTCAATCATTCCAGGTCCTAGTTCAACAGAAAGAGGAGCGCCTGTCGTATATACTGGTTCTCCTGGACCTATCCCCGTTGTTTCTTCATATACTTGAATAGAAGCTCTGTCGCCTCTCATCTCTATTATTTCGCCAATGAGTTTGTCCTTTGAAACTTCTACTACGTCGTAGACATTCGCATCGGACATTCCCACTGCTTCAACCAAAGGTCCGGAGACCTTAACTATTTTTCCTGTATTCAATAATAGACCTCGCTTTCTATAATATATTGGAGCCCAATGCTTTTTCAACGCTTTTGATTATTCTATCCATACCTATATTTGAAGTTCCTTGGTTACTTGGAATCATTATTATAGCTGGAGTAACTTCTGCATTGTAGCGATTTATGGTTTCAATAGCTTTTGTAGCCATCTGCTCCGTAATGAAGATTATCCCATAATCTTCTGCTGCAAGTCTCTCAATAGTTCTTCTAATATCTATTTCGTTTTCCGGCGCGAAGACATTTAATCCCAATGCTCGAAATCCAAGAACAGAGTCTTTATCGCCAATTACACCAATTTTACGCAATTAACTCACCTGTCCTTTTTTTAATATCTTCAGGAGACAATCCATTTAATTTCCCAACTGCAATAGTTCGAATAATTTGAATTTCTCTTTCTTTTCTCAACATATATGAGAATAAAACTTCCGGTCCATAAGTTACATACTTACCTTTTATTGCTATCTTATCTAAAAAGTTTTCAGCACCTTCTCTAAAATGAAGTAGCTTGTCATCTTCTTTCCATTTGTCTAAAGAATTTAGTAGTGTAGGATATATATCATATTTTTTCAATTCGTCGATTATCTTATCCATATCTTCAAAATAGTATTTTATATAGATATCTCTTGGTATGTTTCCACCTTCTATCAAAAAGTCATATACACAGTTTATCCTGTGATTCTGTCTCTTGCCTCTCAGAGTCATGTTTATATTTTGAGCATCTATTAAATTTTTTACATATTCAATAATATATGGTGAGCCTACTCGGTTCGCCAAACATAACATATACTCATTTTGAAGTCTGTCCATTGTCATATCAAGTCTTTGGGGGTCTTTGCTTTCTTCATACTCATCCAAAGCAGCATTAATATATTCATGGAAATACATGTTCTTACTAGCTCTTCCACTCTCTTCTAGCTCTTGGTAAAGCCCACGATAATTGTAATCTGTGATTCTCATCAAAAGATCTGTTAAATCTTCTTTTAGAATATGGCTTTTAATTACCGTTTTTATATTATGGAAAATATATTCAGACGCCAAAATTTCTACTACTTCAGGGTCTTTGGAATCTTTATAAAACTCCTTGAACATTTCTACCAAGTTTTGATCCAAAGCTTTGTCAAATTCTCTTCTAGATTCTATGACATTGACTGCATCTGAATATTTTGTTTCAGCCAATATCCTTTTGAAATCTTCAAAATTATCAGAATCTACAAGTCTATTAAATGTGACTTTATCTAAAAGTCCTTTTTCATACACTCTGGTTGTTGTCGAGGCTTGAATGTAATCTTCACGATTCATATTTTAACTCCAATCTCTATTCTGACAAGAATTTTACAAGCTCCGGTCCTATGCTATCCCTGTTGTCTTGTAAGATGTCTTCGTATTTGTAATTATAATTTATTCTATCAGACATCAAAATAAAACCATTATCTACAAAATTTTCTTCGTCTATTTCTACATCTAAATTAGCATTTTTAAGTGCATTTATGCGACTTTTAGGGATTTGTAATCTAAGGTTCTTATCTCCTAGATTTTTTAAAATCTTTTTGATTTCATTTATAAATTCCTCGTCACTTTTAGAATTCATTTTTTCCAAAGATAATTTCATGACTCTGTCTATTAGCCTTTGTCTTTCTACCAGCCTTTGGTCTCTGATTCTAATTTCTGCATTTTCGCTAATTCTGATGTAGGTTGATTCAGCCTTATTCTTGGCATCTTCTAAAATTTTATCCTTTTCTTTATTAGCGCCATCAATAAGCTGAAGTTTAAGATTTTCGACTTCTACTTGCGCGTCTGATTGAATTTCTTCAATTTTTTCATTCGCTTCTTCTTTTAGCTTATTAATAATATTGTCTATTTTTGACATCTACATCATCCTTTAAAATGTAATTTGTTGTAGTAGCAAGAAAGAAATTGCGAATCCAAGTATCGCATAAGTTTCTACCATTACTGCAAGAATAATACCTTTCGTAGATTCATTACTGTTTTTAGCAAGAATATTTTGTCCTGCGATAGATACCTTACCTTGTGCAACTGCTGAAAAGTATCCAACTACTCCTACTGGAAGTGCTGCCATAAATAAATACAGTCCCTCAACCAATGGCATATTCAAAGAAAGTCTGAACATAGTAAATAGTCCAATTACAAAGCCATAAAGTCCTTGTGTACCAGGTAGTAATTGAAGTATAAGAGCTTGTACAAATTTCTCTGGCTCCTCAACTATAACTCCAGCTGCCGCTTCTCCGGCAATTCCTACACCTTTTGCAGATCCCATCCCAGATAAAAATACTGCTACAGCTGCTCCTAATGCTCCAAAAATCAGTCCTCCGTATTGCGTGAAGAATTCTAACATTTTAGTCCTCCTGTTTTCTTATATTAATATATTTTGTTTCATTTCTAACTCTATCAAATTTCTTGCCGCCACCTTCGTAAAACTTACCGAAAAATTCAACAAATGTAAGTCTCAAAGTGTGAACGTAAGCAGAAAGTACCGTCAAAGCAAAGTTGAATAATTGTCCTCCTAAGAAGATGACAATCGCAAAAATGATTCCAACAATTCCGCTTCCAGCAACTGTACCTGCTATCATGTTTATTGCTACACCTATGAATGCTCCCGCTAGTCCAAGAGCCATCAATCTCAAGTAAGATACAAAGTCTCCAACCCAAGAAGAAATACCATATAGATTGTATGCACCCGATGCCAAACGTCCTCCTATAGACGCAGAATCTCTACCTGTAAATAATACTACAATTACCATACCGACTATCATGACGTATTTTCCAATTTCTCCATATGGAAGATTAAGTGGACTAGATACTACCCAGTAAATTGCACCGAACAATACCATATACCAACTGAATACGTCGAAGAATGCATCTACAGCTTTGCCTTTGGAAATTAGCATGTATCCACTGATGGCAAGCCCCAAGAACATATGGAAGCCCCCCAATATTATAGAAATTATTAACACTGTCATATAATCAGCAGCCGGGTCTATCAAAACTGGAAGTTTTATTATGCCTCCAAAAAACGAACCATAAATTGCTCCCCACAAAATTGCAGCCCAACCTAGATAGAAAAAGAACTTCATATTCTTTTTCATACTATTGCTAAGATTAAATCTCAATAATATTGCAGTACCTATTACTAGTAACAATCCAAATCCAATATCTCCAATCATCATTCCGAAGAACAACCAGTAAAATGGAGCTAAAAATACAGTAGGATCGATGCCGCCATATTTAGGCATAGCGTACATCTCCGTCAAGGGTTCGAAAACGCTAACAATTTTATTGTTTTCTAAAATTATTGGCACTTCTTCATCTTCTTCTTTTGCAGGCTCCAATTCGATATGATACTCGTTTGGAAATCTTTCATTTAGAGCATCTTGAAATTTTTCTTTTTCTGAAGATTTTACATATCCGTCGATAAAGTTCACTCGTTTTGTAGAAAGAACTCTGTTGGAAGTTTCATATCTTCTAAGCATTTGGTTCAGATACTCATATCTCAACTTTAAAGTTTCTAAATCATCTACATGTTTTTTGAGATCTTCTTTTATAGATTTAATATCACTTCTAAATTCTTTTATTAAATCTTCTTTGTCCTTTATCTCCTGTGCAGGAGGTTTTGAAGTGTAAAAATCTGTTGCGAAAAATGAATAACGTCTCAAAATATCTTCTAGTATTGGTTTTTCTTCTTTTGTAGTTATGGCCAAAATGTATGAGTTTCCATCGTAATCATCTACTTTTTCAATTTGAGTGTATCTAAGATTTCTAATGTCATCCATAAAATGCTCAAATTGCATTGATATTATAGATCCCGTTAAAAAACCTAGATTTTTTGTATCTTTTAAATCCTTAGAACTTAATTTCAAGTTTTTCCACGGCGTCAATTCCTCAATCTCATGGCGAATATTATTTATTTCAGATTCTTTGCTTTCTAGTTTCATTTGCAAAGACTCTACGCTTTTTAATATTCCTGAGGTATCTAGCCCAGATCCTTTTTCCATCAACTCTTCGTAGGTATAGTTAGTGTTTCCTTGTTTTAAAGATTCAATAGCTCCTACCTTTTCTTTGTGTCTGGAAAGTAATTTTATTGCTCCTTCCAAATCATTTAATTCATCTTTGATATCTAGAATTTCTTTAGGTTCGCTCAAATACTCCAATCCCGAATCCAAAAGTTCAGTATCATCAGATAAATTCTTGATATGGACATCTCCATATTCTTGCAAAAATGTGAGCATCTCCTCGGTAAGGCTTTTCATAGAGTAGAGTTTGAAATGATGCATATTTGCTATTGCCATATCAAATCACTATCCTTTCTAATACCAACTCAACAGCTTTGCTTAATTCTTTGTCAGTAAGATTTTTCATTTGCTCAAATTCCAATTCGCCTTTTTTTAAGAGTTCGTCTGAAAGCTCTTCAGCTTCTTTAGTCTTCTTTTCAATAATTTCTTTGGCTTCTTGGTTAGCCCTGTCAATAATTTCTTGAGCTTGGGTTTCTCCTTCGGATTGGGCGCGCCTTATGGATTCAGACGCAGCGTTTTTTGCCTCTTGAACTTTCAATTCCAAATCTTCTTCCAATTTTCTTATTTCTTGTATAGAATCTATTATCAATGCCTCACCCCCCATATTTGTTATAATTATAAACTATCTACCCGATGAAATATATAAATATTCTTACAGTTTCATCTAGAGAATTTGTAATATCTTACCAATTCCCTCAGTTAATAAATCTCTGGACAGCCCACCAAAACCCAAAATAAATTTTGACCGAGATGGTTTTTCTCCACTGTAATACTCCGAAAGTGGCGAAATGGAAATTCCTGCGTCTAGGAACTCCTTCTTTAATTCACTGTCAGATTTTTTAGTGTCAAACTCCACTACGATATGAATTCCCGCATCTGCTCCAGAAATATCTAATACCTTAGGTTCTTTTTCCAACGCTTTAATTGCGGCTTCTCGATTTTTTTTGTAAGTTCTCCTCATCCTATTGAGATGCCTTTCAAAATGACCATTTGTTAAAAATTCTGCCATTACCATTTGTTCTATGACTGGCACTGAACATATAAAAAAAGGCGCATCCTCAGATAGACTTTCCATAAGACTTTCTGGCAAAATCATATAACTTATCCTAAGGGATGGAGCTACAGATTTTGAAAAACTTCCCATATATATTACCTTATCCTCAGTGTCCAAACTCTTTAATGGATCAATGGGTTTGCCTACGTATCTAAACTCACTGTCGTAGTCGTCTTCAATTACGTAGTTATTTGAACTCATATTCGCCCAATGTAGAACTTGTAATCTCTTACTTATAGGCATTATCGTTCCAGTGGGAAATTGATGAGAAGGCGTAATAGTCAAGATACTTACATCACTTTTTTTCAAAGTATCTATATCTATTCCTTCCGACCCTATTTCAATAGGAACTACACCAAAGCCTCTCGACTTAATCATAGAAGGTAATATATCATATCCCGGATTTTCTACCCCAAAAATATTATCCTGGGGGAAAATATAAAATAGAATTTGAAATAAATATTCCATTCCCGAACTGATTACTATATTTTTTGGATTTACAATCAGTCCTCGAGATTCCCTTAGGTATTTTGAAATAGCTACCTTAAATTCTAGCTTCCCATTAGGGTCAGAGTTAGTGAGAATGTTTTCACGATATTTTTCAATTACCTGCCTATAAAGTTTGGAAAAGGTATAAAAAGGAAATTCTCCTTCGGATATTGCACTTGAAGAAAAGTCATAGATAATCTCTTGGCTTTTCTCTTTTTTGAAGGATGATACTTCTTGGATAGGATTACCTACGTTGATATTACTTAAATGTTCAACAAAATAACCTCTTCTTTCAATGGCTATAATAAATCCTTCCTCTTCTAATAGATAGTACGCCTTCGTCACTGTATTCACACTTAGACCCAGTGAATCGGATAAGTATCTTTTAGATGGAAGTTTTTCGCCACTTTTTATTTCTCCCTCCACAATTCTTTTCTTGTAATATTCATAGAGCTGAAGGTAAAGAGGATATTCTAAATTATTGTCAATTATCAATCTCCTTCCCCCCTATTTATGAACATAGTTTTATTTTAGCATTATTAAAGATACATTACAATATGAATTTGTTTAAACTTATCTTTCAAAGCTCATAAAATACCGATAAGCAAAAAACTAACAATCCTATATCTTGCCTCTTCTCTTATCTAGACAAGCTATATCTTGAATTCCTCAGTGTAACTATAAAATAAAAACCATATAAATATTTAATTATACTAAAATATTTATATATTTATTTTCTCAATATTTGATAAAATTTACCGTGTTTTATGTTACAAAAAATTCCCTGAGTTCCATTTCAAAACCCAGAGAATTTGTCTATCATAATTCCCATATCTTTTTATTGCTAGTTGAGATGCCAATAGCTCCTGCATTAATACAATTGATTACATCTTCCTTTTCGTCTATAAGTCCACCTGCTATTACAGGAACTTTAGTTTCGCTTGCAATTTTCCCGATCATTTTAGGAATAACTCCAGGCAAAACTTCTATTGCGTCAGGTCTAAATTGTTTTACTGAGTTGATACCTGAATCTATAGCTAAAGAATCTAACAAAAACAATCTTTGGATAGAAAGCATGCCCAAACCTTGACCTGCCTTTATGAGATTAGGTCTTGTAGTTATTATTCCGTCTGGCTTTATTTCTCTATGAATAAATTTTAAAGCTGTCACATCTTTTGAGAACCCGCCTATCAAGTCTACGTGAAGAAATACCATCTTGTTATGGTTTTTAAGTAGATCAACATATTCTTTTATATCTAGTATATTTCCTGTAAGCAAAAATGTAACTTCACAAGAAGACTCAATCACTTCGCCAATTTGGGCAAAGTCATTTATGCTGGCTATAACAGGATTTTCGTAAATCGAATTATAAAATTAATTTCTTAATATTCTCACTTTTTCACCTATATAATATTTTAGATTTGGAGAATATGAAATGTTTCAATTCTCGATGCTCCTAGAAGCTATTATGTTAACTCCAGTACCTAAAATATCTTCTATTATTATTTCGCCCATCTTTATGGGACTGTCAATTATTATATCATTAATCTCTTTCATACACTCAAATATTTTGTCTTTTGGTATCTCCGTATTAGTTCTCACAGGAACAAGCTTTGTTTTTAAATTTACAGTTTTTACCGTTGTAGTCAGTAGTCTTGTAGGAGATTTTAGTTCCTTTACTGCATATATCTCACCACGTTTGCATACTGCACCTGAGACTTTGTATTCTTCACCATCTGTGTCTACCTCCAGATGACATCCAATAGGACAAACTATGCATATTAATTTTTCTGTCATTACAGCCTCACCTCTAGTTTTCAATTTCAATCGTCAGATTTTTCAAGTTATGATTTGCTAATATAGAAGAATCTAATTGCAATTTGACCATCTCGCTGGGCATCATATGCCTTTTTTTAATTTCTTTCAAAGTTTCGCCTTCAGATTTGATGACTAGCTTAACATTTTCATAAATATCATCAACTCGCATCAACAACTCTAGTTTTTCATCGGAACTAGATCTTCTTATTTTTTGAGGCACTATATAATAAATTCCTTTTCCAGGATTTGTGTCTACAAAATCAAAGTTTCTTTTTTTATTGCGAAGATATTCTACTGCACCAAGAGCGGCCTTTTCACTTTCTTCGGTGACAAAGTCTACAATATCATGGACATGCAAAACATTTCCACAAGCAAACACTCCTTCCACAGAAGTTTCCATAAAGTCATCTACAACTGCACCGCCAGTTTTGTTGTCCATTTCAATCCCAATGTTTATAGATAACTCGTTTTCAGGAATTAATCCAACAGACAGTAGGACTGTATCACATTCATAAGTTTTTTCTGTTCCAGGAATCGGTTTTTTATTTTCATCAGTTTCCACGACTACTACACTTTCAACTCGACCTTTCCCGTTTATTTGTGTAATTGTGTGCCTAAGCATAAGAGGAATGTCATAGTCATTTAAACACTGAACTACATTTCGACTTAGCCCAGCTGCGTAACTTCCCCTAGCCAAGACTCCAATAACTTCAGCTCCTTCTAATACAAGTCGCCTTGCCATTATCATTCCAATATCTCCAGAACCCAAAATTATTACTTTTTTTCCAACATTATATCCATCTATATTGATAAGCTTCTGAGCCATCCCTGCATTATAAATTCCAACTGGTCTAGTCCCAGGAATGTTTAAAGATCCTCTCGTCCTTTCCCTGCATCCCATTGCAAGTATAATTGACCTAGCTTTAATACTTACAAGCCCTTCGACTGTGTTCACATAAGTTACAATTTTTTCTGTCAAATCTAAAACCATCGTGTCTAACTTGTACTCTATTTCATTTTCCTTTAGTTCTTTTATAAATCGTTCGGCATATTCAGGTCCTGTCAATTCTTCTTTGAATAAGTGAAGTCCAAAGCCATTGTGAATACACTGCTGTAAAATTCCGCCTAGTTCTGTATCTCTTTCAATTACTAAAATATTTTTCAAGCCTTCTTTTCTAGCTTTTATCGCTGCTCCAAGCCCAGAAGGACCACCACCTATGACTACTAACTCATACTCTCGCATTATATCAACTCCCAAAATCATTTCGTTTTACCAATTGCAATATCACTATTGAGAGAATCCTTTACCACCTCAGTAAAGTCAATCCCAAGTTCTCTCGCTAAAATCTCCATGACCTTTGGTGCGCAAAATCCGCCTTGACAGCGACCACTACCAGGTCTCACTCGTCTTTTAATTCCATCGATAGTCATAGCTCCAGCGTTTCTATGAATGGCATCGACAATTTCCCCTTCAGTAATATTTTCGCATCTACAAATTATTCTACCGTATCTAGAATCTTTTAGAATCAAATCATTTTTTTCTTCATCAGATAATTCCATAAAAACTGTATTCTGTCTTCTCAGTGGATTGAACTTTGGATTTTCTACTATTGATTGATTCTTTTTAACGACCATATCAGCCACATGTTTTGCAATCGCAGGAGATGCGCTAAGTCCTGGGGATTCGATCCCTGCCACATCAAAAAATCCTTCGACGTCTTCCACTTCTTTAATGATAAAGTCACCCGTATTTGAAGTTGCTCGTAATCCTGCAAAACTAGTTATAACAGATTTAAAAGGAATACTTTCTGTAGACTTAGATGCAGTTTTTCTCACATAGTTCATGTTTTCCTCAGTAGTAGAAACATCTAATTTGTCTTCTATAAAATTGGCATCAGGACCTACTAGAAGATTTCCATGTACAGTAGGAAGAACAACAACACCTTTTCCTAAGTCATTGGGACATTGGAATACTATATGTTTTACAGTATCTCCTGCTGATTTATCCAACAAATAATACTCACCTTTTCTGGCAGTGATTTTGTAATTTGGTTTTGCCACCATTTTATGTATTTCGTCGGCAAATACTCCAGCACAATTTATAACATACTTAGAATTGTATTCTTTTTCATTTGTAGTGATGACAAAATGACTTTCTCCTGCGTTAATTTTCTCGACCTTATTATTTAAAAATAATTCCACTCCATTGTCTATAGCATTTTCTAAAGCAGCAATTGCAAGCTCCCAAGGTCCAATTATTCCTCCAGTTTTTGCATATAATGCACCTAAAACGCTATCGCTGAGGTTAGGTTCGATTTTTTTTACACATTCTTGATTTAGTAATTCCATGTTTGGAATATTATTTTTTAGTCCATTTTCATAAATATTTTCAATTATTTCTAATTCTTCTTCATTAAAGGCTAAAACCAATGAGCCAATGCGCTTGAAAGGCACGCCTAATTCCTTGCAAACTTTATCCATCATGGCATTTCCTTCGACATTGAATTTAGCCTTTAATGTACCGATCTTCGCATCGTAGCCTGCGTGTATAATTGCACTGTTGGCCTTTGTTGTGCCATTGGAAATATCATTTTCTTTTTCCAGGACAGCTATTTTTATTTTATATCTTGACAGCTCCCTTGCGATAAGACAGCCTATTACTCCCCCACCGATAATTATTACGTCGTACATATTTTTCCTCCCATTGGAAATAATCTTTACCGCCATTTTACAGACTCCACTCCATTTATTCCTAGTAATAAATCATCGAAAATCTTATTATCAAAATGATTGCATATTTTTAAATTAAAATCAATAAATATGGAATTGGCATGGATAAAATCACCATCTTCTTCTAAGTCTTCTTCTGATTCATTTTTTATAAATATTTCTTTTACTAAAATATCTTCTTGTCCTAACAATGTTCCTATCTCACCAATAAGCCCTGGCCTCTCGTGACATTTTACACTTAAAATCTTTTGGTTTTTATTGTGAAGCTTATGCTCTACAACATTCAATTGAGAAAGGGATAAAAATATTATCACAGCAGTAGTGATGCCGCCGATATAAAATCCTCTGCCAATTGCAAGTCCTATACCACCACATGCCCAGAGACTAGCAGCTGTAGTCAGTCCTTTGACATTGTATCCAGTTCTTAAAATCGTCCCTGCGCCCAAAAATCCTATTCCACTTACAACTTGGGATGCTATTCGTCCGGGATCCCCTGGATTTTGAAGGTTAGCAAATCCCTCCACTGATATTAACATTATCAAAGCCGAAGCAGTAGTCACTAGCATGTGAGTTCTAAGTCCCGCTGGTCGATTTTCATATTCTCTCTCGAGTCCAATAACTCCACCAATAATTGCAGATACTATTAGTCTAAAAATTATTTCATAATTATTTGTCATACTACCACTCTTTCTAATTTAACTTTTAACAAATATCGCAAAGCCGCAACTATATCGACTCAGCGATATAATTGCGGCTCTCTTTTCTCTTGCCTAATATTTACTTATAACAATTTTATAAAATCTTTTACTGAATTTAGAACCAAGTCTGCTATTGTCTCATTATTTTCATAGTCTTCCATAGAAGTTTCGCCACTCAATACCAAAGCTGTGCTGATTTTTGAAACCTCGCCCATTTTAATATCAGTGTAGAGTCTATCGCCGACCATAATGACTTCATCTTTTTCAAAACAATATTTTTCTAAAATGCTATCCACAATTTCCTTATTGGGTTTCCCAATGACTTTTGGAATCCTACCAGTAGATGATTCTAACATTGCTGCAATAGCACCTGCATCTGGCATAAACTTCCCCTCTGGTAAAGGACAGTTGAAATCAGGATGAGTTGCAACGTACTCTACTCCTTTAGAAAGATATTCGCAAGCAATCCATACCTTTTCATAAGTCAGTGTGGTGTCAAAACTTAGCACTACGAAATCTATTTCTTTATTTCTTTCCTTTTCAATTACAAAGCCTTCATTCATAAATTCTTCTTCAAGAGACTTTGTTCCTAGGAGAAATATTCTAGCATTGGGTTTTAGTTTTTTTAGGTAAATAGTAGTGGCTTCTCCGGATGTAAAAATTTCATCCGATGTCGCATTAATTCCCAAATTGTTCAATTTGTCCACATACAGACTCTTATTCTTAGAGGCGTTATTGGTAAGAAATAAATACCTTCTCCCACTTTCTTTTAACTTTTCTAAAAACTCCTTCGCACCATCTATAAGCTCATCCCCAAGATAAATAGTGCCATCCATATCCAGTAGAAATACTTTTTTATCTATTAGGTATTTGGAATTATCCATCATGCTAGAGTACTCCCAACAACTTAGGTACAATCAGTGCCAACGTTTCAGAATAAGTGATCATGAATAGCACTATTATCAAACTTACAATAAATGGCCAAACTTCTTTTAAGAAATCCTCCAGTCGTACATCTAATATGGTACAAACTGTGAACATCATCGATCCAAATGGCGGTGTCAATCCACCTATCATAATATTTACAATAAATATCATACCGAAATGAAGTGGATCAATTCCAAACATTTTCACAGCTGGAACAAGTAAAGGAGCTAATATTACAAGAGCTGCTCCACCTTCGATAAACATACCTATGAATAATAGCAATAGATTTATTACCATAAGTAATACAAAAGGATTGTCTGTCATTGCTATAAGTCCTTGGGTTATCATTTGTGGAATTCTTTCAAGAGTCAAGTAATAACCAAATACTTTTGCACTTGCGATTATTATCATAACAGAACCCGTACTTTTTACCGTATCCATTAGAATGATAGGAATATGTTCTATTTTAAGTTTTTTGTAGATAAAAAATCCAACAAACATTTAGAATACTACTGCCATTGCACCCGCTTCAGTCGGTGTGAAAATTCCAATTCTCATTCCCATAATAAGTCCAAAGGGAATCAATAATGCCCAAATGGATTTTATTAATTGCATAATTATTTCTAAAAATGTAGCTCTTCGATCCATACTAGGTTTTTGATTTTGTCTTACTGCAACTATGTGAACTACTATCATCATGGCAACAGTCATCAAAATTCCTGGACCATAAGCCGCCAAGAACATCGTCCCAACAGGTATACCTGCGATAATTGCATATAGTATCAAATTCGTTCCTGGAGGAATTACCGGACTAACCGCAGAAGATGCCGCAGTTACTGCCGCTGAATAAGGAAGAGAAAAACCTTTTTTAACCATTTCTGGTACCAATAGTTTTGATTGCATAGCTGCATCTGCATTTGCTGAACCTGAAATTCCTCCCATCAGTGCACTTAATAATACGTTAACTTGTGCAAGACCACCCTTAGTATGCCCTACCAATACATTGGCAACATCCATCAACGCCTCGCTTATGCCTGAATAATTCATAATCGAGCCCATCATTATAAAAAATGGAACTGCCAAATATGGAAAAGACTCTATTGATGTAACAAACTGTTGAATTACCATTTCCATGGGCATAGTCGTATTTAAAAATACAAAGTAGAACAAGGATGAACCCATCAACGAAAACGCAATTGGTATGTTCAAAAAGAATAATACAAATAAAATTATAACTGGTATAATCGATTGCATAATTACATACCTCCTTCGGAGTCATAAGCTCCGTCATCTTTTACTAATATTTTCGCAAAACTTTTTACAGTATTGATTAATGAATAGATTGTTATCAACGCAAAAGATAATACAATACTAGAATTTATATACGCATATGATACTTCAAGTGCTGCTGTTATTTTCTTTGAACCTATAACGTAGCTAAAACTAAAGTACAACATAGCTATAGCAATTACTGCGATTATTAAAGAAGTAATAAAATCTAATACTTTCCTGCCTTTTCTTGGCAATAAATTTACCAAAACCTCTACACCTATAAGAGAATTCGTTCTGTAACTGTTAGCGAGTCCTAAAAATATTACCCAAACAAATGCTCCAACAGCTATTTCCTCAGCCCAAAAGTAAGTAAACTTTAAAAAATATCTTGTAAATACATTCATAATCACCAGAACCGAAGTAACTATCATAAATATGCTACCAAGATACAGCTCAAAATTGTTTTTAAATTCTTTCAAAATTTTATCCATATTTTTTCTGCTCTTTCATAATAATTTTTAATTCATTATTTTTTGTTGTGAAACTTGTCCAATTCGTTCACTATTTCATCATAGATTCCTGGAGTCCATTTCTCAAACTTATTAAATACTGGATCTGCAGCATCCATGAACGCCTTGGCATCTACGTCATGAAAGTTTACTCCTTCAGCTTTTAATAACTCTACATATTCATTTTCCAATCTCTTAGTCTCTTCTAAATTTTCTTGTCCTCCCTTATCAAATTCTTCTTGGATGATAGTTCTTTGTTCATCGGTCAAACTATCCCATACTTTTGTAGAAATAGTAATTGCTGATACCCCAAGAAGGTGGTTGGTATAAGAATATTCTTTTACATTTTCATATTGACCAGTTCCGTAATAAGTCATTATAGAACCTTCTACCCCATCTATAACACCTTGTTGCAAAGCCGCATAAGTGTCAGGATAAGGCATTGAAACAGGATTCCCACCCATAGCCTCTATGGTATATGTATAAAGTTGACTATTAGGCACTCTGATATTTAATCCATCCATATCATCAGGTGTTACAATTGGTTTTTTTGTCATCATACTTCTAAATCCAAATACCCAATCCAATCCTAAAACTTTTATTCCTAAGTCTTCTGCTTCTTTGTTTAACCTTTCTACTATCGGACTGTCTAATATAGCGAAATACTCATCAAAAGTTTGGTACAAGAATGGTCCTGTTATTGCATTGTAGTCAGCAATATAATCTCCTAGAAAATTTACTCCATCTACTAATATCCAATCTGATCCTTGAACTATTTGCTCCATACCATCTTTTCCAATTGGCAAAATTCCATTTGAAAATAATTGAAGTTCTAAACTTCCACCCGAGCGTTCATTAATATTTTCTACAACTTTTTTCAAAGAAATAGCTGTTTGTTCATCGTCAACAAATTTAGTGCTTACCTTTAGTACCTTAGTTCCTTCGCCTGTGCTTTCATTTTTCGCTCCATTTCCACAACCTACAAGACATATAATTAATAAACAAGTCATAATGATTGCCAAATATTTTTTCATTCATATCCTCCTAAAAATTAGTAATAATTTTTTAAATTGTAAATGCAAAATAACATAAATAAAGTACTTTAATCTATTCTCCTTTCTTTTTGTATATCTTTTGTAAAGCGAAAAAATAACCACAAACAAGCCGCCTTCAATGGCTTATTTATGGTTCTCTCTTCTCTAACCTGATTTTAAATTATTTTACAAAAGTCATATTTACTTTACACAAATTTTACATGTTGATAATATTGTAGCATTAGGGAAATCGTTTGTAAATAAATCTATTTTTTAACTTTTAATATATGTAAATTATTTAATACAAAAAATCTCCAGAGTCAGCTTTCCTGATTTTGGAGATTTTATATCTTTAAATATTTTCTTCAAATATTTCTGATTTGTATTTGTCTTTTAAAGAATCTAATTTTTTCAAATAAGCTTCTTGTTGTTTTACTCTAAGTGCTTCACTTCTTACATCTTCTTTTACACTTTCAAATGTAATATTAGTAGGATCAGATTTTGAATTTAATTTGATAATGTGGTATCCAAACTGTGTTTTTACAGGTTCAGATACTTCTCCTGCTTCCATGCTAAAAGCTTTGTCTTCAAATTCTGGGACCATAGCCCCTCTTGGAAATTCTCCTAGTTCGCCGCCTGCATCTTTTGATGGACAAGATGAATATTCCATTGCAGCTTGGGCAAAGTCTTTTCCTTCTTCAATTTCTTTTTTGATTTCCAGTGCTTTTTCTTCTGTGTCTATTAAGATATGGCTAGCATTTACCAATTCCTTTGCAAATACAGCTTTATTATCTTCAAAGTATTTTTCTACTTCTTCGTCAGAAACTGTTTCTTTGCTTAAGATTTTTGAAAATGCATAATTTTTCAATAAATTATCTACCGTATGATCAAGAACAACTTTAAATTCTTCTTCTTCATTAAGTTTATTTTCTTTTGCATCTAAAAGCAATATTTCTTGATTGATCATTTCTTGGATAATAGTTTTAATTCCTTCAGCAGATTGAAATTGCATTGCCACTTGTGGTCCAATTTCTTCAATAAATTGAAGTACGTCTGACTCTTTTATTTCTTTGTCTGCTACTTTTGCTACAACTTTAGTCATAATATCCTCCTGTAATTAAAAAAACCTCTTATTGAATAAGAGGCTTAATTTTTTTAAACTGGTTCTATATTTTCTGCTTGTTGGCCTTTGTCGCTTTCTACTACGTCAAAAGTTACTGCTTGACCTTCTTCAAGAGTTTTGAAGCCGTCTTTAACGATTTGTGAGAAGTGTGCAAATATATCTTGTCCATCTTCAGTTGTGATAAATCCGTAACCCTTTTCTGCGCTGAACCATTTTACTGTACCGTTCATGTATTACCTCCGAAATTTTATTTCTTTAATTCTAAAACACTAATAAAATTCCGTATTGTTAAAACATAGAATTTACCACATGTATTGCTTGAATTAAAGCTCAATTATCATTCTAACATCCTTATCCCATTAATGCAAGAATTATTTGTTGAAATTATAAATTAATTATCATTTTTATTTTAGTTCACTACACAAAGTATTATTTTATATTTCTAAATTAAAATTTATTTGAAATACTTATTATAGTTCATCGCGACATCGATATTTAATCTTAGCCCAGTAGTCATACCTTCTTCATCTACGCCGAATTTAGGATTGTGATGCGGATAATCAAATCCTTCTGATGCTGTACCTGTCCATACAAATGTAGCTGGAACTTTTCTGGAATAATAAGAAAAATCCTCTCCGCCCATTCCACCTGGAGATGGAGCGATATTTACTCCTTCCATTTCAGATACAATTTTTTCTATAATTCCTGTAGATTTTTCATCATTGATAATGGATACGTAACCGAATTCATATACGTATTCGTAGTCTGCTCCGTATAAATCACATATAGATTTAACTACATTTTCTATTTCTCGCTTTATTAGCTCCTTGTCTTCATCATAAAAAGTTCTAACAGAACCTTCTAATTCCGCTGTCGAAGGAATTACGTTATATGATTCAGTTCCTGCGTGGAAGGAAGTATTTGATAGCACCCTTCCTCTTGTAGGATCCATTTTCCTCGAAATAATATTTTGTAATAATTGGACTATAGCTGCTCCGATAATAATGGGATCTGCACTGAATTGCGGAGTGGAAGCATGGGCACCCTTACCTTTTATCAATATATGATATCTATCAGAGTTTGCCGAACCTCTACCATAATTTAGTGCCACCGACCCAACGGGTAGCATACTCGTAACGTGCTGACCAAATATAAAATCCAAATCATCTAAAGCGCCTGATTCAATAATTTCTATCGCGCCACCTGGAGGAAGTTCTTCAGCGTGTTGGAATACTAAAACCACTTCTCCTTCTAGTTCATCCTTGTGCTCAAAAATATATTGTCCAGCAGCCATAAGCATAGCAGCGTGGGCATCATGTCCACAAGCATGCATTACTCCATCTACACTAGATGCGAAATCCAAGTCATCCCTTTCTTCACAAACTGCCAAGGCATCAATATCTGCTCTAAGCCCCACAGTAAGACCAGGTTTAGCTCCTTTAATTCTAGCTATTAGTGAAGTTTCAGTTGGTTTGAAAAACTCCTCTATCCCTACATTTCTAAGTTCTTGTTCTATATACTTAGATGTCTCGTATTCGTGAAATGGCAACTCCGGATTTTCATGTAAATGTCTGCGCCACCTTATCATATTTTCTTCGTATTGTTTTAGTTCCATAACATCCTCCAATCATTTAATTACCAAAGCATTTCTACTTCTACCCCTCTATATCCATTCAGATCCCCAAATATATCCAAAATCTTAAGCCCATACCCTTGGAGGTGTTTGGGAATTTGTCTAGCGTTAATTATTTCTATCCTAATATCTTTCAAATCACTTAATACGTCCCACAACGAATCCAGATTCTTCCCAAAATAATCTGGAAATTGAAATACAGAATTTAAATATTCAAAGGCGTCATTTCTCGTTTTAAATTGATAGCCGTCTAGAATAAATGTCTTCATTTTTTCCTCCATTAATATAATTGTAGATAACTTTCGTAATGGTCTTCGGTGTAAAAAATTAATCCGTCATTAGAATAAACCAAACGCAAAGGGCCTCTATGAGTAGTATATCCTGCAGAAATATCTGCTTCATAATACTGTCTCCCCTCTTTGTCAGGTAAAAGTCCTTCTCTGTTTCCAAACTCATCCCCACCGATGACTAGTTCTTTTCTATTTTTTACTGACCATCCTATTTTATTTGCTTCTGATTTAGTAATGTAGTTAGGTGGCAATTTCTTGTATAAGTGAATATATTCCGCCACTTCTTCTACATCATAATAGTTTTCCCCTTCGAGAATACCCTGTTCCAAAGATGAGCTATCTTTTTCTTCCACGATGTCATTTTCTACCTCAATAGAATTCGGCAGTATTGCTTCGCATCCAGTGGCAAAAAACATTAAGAAAATGATAATTAAAGGAATAATCCTTCTTAACATAAACTGGCATTACCTCCTTTATATTTTACAATTCTTTAACATAATTATGCTCATTTTTACAAAAATAACTCAAGTTTTTTCAAACTTGAGTTAAATATTTTTTCATTTTATTTTAAATCTTTAAATTCTTCTCTTCTTTTCTTAGCTAATTCTTTCATGTCTATATTTTTTCTTTCAAATTCTTCGTTTAAAT
>CANRJQ010000008.1:0-50173 GCA_947630985.1 uncultured Clostridia bacterium
CTCAAATTTTTAAAAATATTTATTTAAATTCTTTTCTTTTTCTTTCGAGGATATATAATCCTGCCAAACTAAATATCGCTAAAATCCCATATATTCCAATTCCACAATCGAATGTCCTAGGAGCTTCTCCTGGTCTCAATGGTGTTTTAAGAACCATTGGAGTTTTTGAGGCTTCTTCAGGAACTATTGGTGTTGATGGTGTAAGGGGAATTTCTGGAATCGTTGGGGACTTTGGAGTTTCCTTTGGTGCTTCAGAAACTTCTGGAGAAGTTACTGGCGGTTCCTCAATTTCATAGGGATATTCAGGAATTTCAGGTTCTTCAGGAGGATTTTCTTTTATATTTGTAAAGTTTACAAATGTTTCAGATGTTCCTATTTCACCTATTGCATTTTCTGCAATAACCCTATAACCTTCTGTAGTCAATTCTTCTATTACGTATTTTGTTGTATAAGGGATTTGTTTTATTCTTATACTTGCACCATTTCGTAGATTGAAAATTTCACTACTAATTATCTTTCCTTCTGCAATGATTGCAGACAATTTTGTAATTACATAATCGAATGTTTCTTCTAATGATACGTCATTTCTGTCTGTTAAAGTCAGTTTGAAATCAAATACTTCTTCATCACTTCCACCTATTACTGTTTTAGTAATTACCAAATCTCCATATTTTACTGGTGCATTTGGCTTATCAGGTTTATTTGTTATGACTATTTCATAATATGATTTAGTGTACTTTATAGTTTCATTAACGTCTTCTAAAAAAGTTTCTTTCTCTTCTGTCTTTACTAATACAAACTCACCGATTTCTACATTGTAGTTTCTTTTTGAGACTTCTTCAAATGTAAGTAAATTTTCTATTGCTATATCTCGTACTGTTGCTGGTAATTCAGTCAAATTGAATTTATATTCATTTTCTTTATTTAATGTGACGATTTGAATTACCTTTCCTTCTACTAATACTTTGATTTCAATTTCTTCTGGAGTTAGTGTCCTGTCCCAAGATTTTATAATCTCTATCTCTTTTTCTGGCGGTCTGCCAAATATAACTGTAGCATTAGAGCCAACGCCTCCACCTTTTAGTGCAGTATTATTCATTATAAATAATTTTGACAAGCTTTGTGCCAATTCTTTGCTATCTTCATGTGGGATTATAGCTTTTAAGCTAACAGATTCTTGGAATCCTTTTAGGAATTCCCTAATTATTGGATCACTGGCATCATATCTATTTCCAAATTCATCATAATACCAAAGGATTTCTCCTCCACCTAATAACCTTTCTGGAAGATAAACTTTGTAATCCAGATGTCTTTGATCATTATGGAAATCATCACCTGCAGCAGTAGCAGAATTATCAAATATGGCTGCACCGTTTTCTGCATAAAATATTGCATCACCAGTTGGGCAAAACCATACTCCGCCACCTGTTCCGTTTAAAGATTCGATTTTAATCCAATTTCCATTTTCATCTTTTTCTAAAAATATTTCTTTACTGCCAAGTTGGCCACCAAATTCATGGGTAGCGTTATTATTGGTTATTAAAGCATTTTCTATTCTTAAAACATAAGGAACTGTTGTTACATAAACACCTCCACCATGTCTTAAAGATGTATTTCCATTAATCTCTCCACCTAATAGTATTACATTGTTAGAAGATACGTTAATTCCTCCACCAGTGGTGTAAGAGAAATTGTCATTAACTTTTCCACTTAACATAGTTAAGGCTGCTGGATATAATTCTTGCCAAATTTCAAAGGGTGTTTTGGCCGTCGTTTTTTTATCTTGTGTTCCATCTACATAAGTATCAATGGTTAAGATACCGCCACCACCGTAACCAGTGTTATTAGAAATTTCTCCACCATCTAGAATCATATCTCCTGATCCAAAAACTACAATTCCACCAGCAGCACCTAGACCGATATTTTCTTTAATTATTCCACCATTCATTTCCATAGTTGCCAGTTTTAAAATTTTTAAATCATTAGGATTTGTAACATTTCTTTCATAAGCATAGATGTTATTTTCTCCAACATGGACGCCACCTGCATATCCAGCATTATTAGAAATTTCTCCACCAGTCATAATGAAATTTCCGCCATCTCTGACTAAGACTGCACCAACACCGTGTTGATAAGTCCACATTCCCTTAATTCCTGAATTAGGCGAGCCTGTATCAAACCAACTGACTTTGTTATTTGTAATGGTTCCCCCCTTCATTACTAATTCAGCATCATCTTTTATGTGGAAACCTCCAGATGAATAAGCATTTCCTCCACCAGTTCCTCTATAATCTGTATTAGTGATTAATCCAGAGTTAAATTCTGTATAAGATTGTGCACCTGTACCTACTATAGGTGCAATAAACATAGAGCTATCACTCCTGTCATTTGTAAAGGTAGCGCCATTAATATATAATTTTCCTTCATTATGAATAAATCTTCCTGTACTATTAGTTGATGCTACAACTTTATTTTCCCCATCAAATATCAATCCATCCTCTATACTATTTAGTGTTAGAGTGCTACCTGCTTTAATGTTAAAGAAAGATTGTGTAAATCCAGCTGATCTTTTAAAGAATGAACTAGCGGTATTTGAATTCAAAGTTATGTCTTTTTCATTATCCAATATTAAGGTTTCGTTAAAGAAATAATCTCCTGCTTCCAAATCCATTTCAGACTTTTCATTTGGATTTGATTCTTCGATAAATTTTTTTAACTTTTCAAACAATGTCAGCTCTTGTTGGATTTCAAATAATTGAGCTTCAATCACATTTTCTTGGGTTATAGTACCTTCAACATCTGCATATGAATCATTTAAATCAGCTTCAACCTCTAACTCTGTTTCTAATTTAGAATCCAAATTTTCGAAGATATCCATAGGTTCTTCCACTGGAATTATCTCTTCTCCAATATTTTCTATTAAAGATGATTCTTGAATTTCTTCTAGATCCTCTGGCAAAATTTCTAAATTCTCATCAATCAATTCCTCTTTCAGTAACTCACCTGAAGGTTCCCCCTCAATTATAGTCTCATCTTTTAAAGTAGAATCCATTTCAGTGCTCGCCTCGTCAATAACATCTGTTAAATCAACATTTGGAATTTCCTCTTTTTCTGGTGCAGTATTTTCTTCTGCCATTGGAGTTTCAGATATTACTTCAACCATTGCTTCTTCAGATAATTCTGGCGAAGGATCAAATTCAGTTTCGACAATTATTTCCTCCAATAACTCACCTTCAGCATGAACAGGCATAGAAATGAACATAATTAAAGCTAGTACTATGACTAATATCTTAATATTTTTCATTTGTTTCACCTCCTTTTGTTAGAATTAATAACCACAATATACATGGATTATTAAATAAATCATACCATAATTTAATAGTATTACAATATTTAATTTAATTAAATTGTGTATTTAAAAATTATAATAAATGATATCATTTTAAAACTTATATTTTTCAAAATAAAAAACGGCTCGATGAGCCATTTTTTTTAAATTTAATTTTTATTTCTTTCATATATAATTCTTAAACCTTCTAGTGTCAGCATTTGATCCATTTTTTGGATGTACTTACTTTCACTGCTGATAACCTTCGAAAATCCTCCAGTTGCCACTATGGTTATTTCACTTATTTCCAATTCTAATTCTTCTGCGATTTTCTCTATTATGTGGTCTATTAATCCCACATATCCGTGGACTAGGCCTGATTGTATAGAGTTAACTGTATTTTTCCCAATTACTTTTTCTGGTTTTGTTATTTCTACTTTTGGCAATTTGGATGCTCTTAAAAAAAGCGCATCTGCTGAAATTTTTATACCTGGAGTTATAACTCCCCCTAAATAATCGCCTTTTTCATTTATCACGTCGAAGGTAATGGCAGTTCCTAAATCTACTACTATCAAAGGTCCACCGTATTTATTGTATGCGGCTACACCATTGACGATTCTATCTGCCCCTACTTCTTTGGGATTGTCATAGAGGATATTCATTCCAGTTTTTACACCTGGTCCTATTACTATGGGGTCAATTTTAAAATACTTGATACAAACTTCTGGCAAAATATCCATAACTGTTGGAACTACAGAAGAAATAATTATATCTGAAATATCTTCTATCTCTAGTTTCGTGTTATTTAGTATCTGCATTAGCATCAAGCCATATTCGTCAGTGGTTTTATCCTTGTCAGTGGAGATTCTCCAATCGTATATTAATTCTTCGTCTTTATAAATCCCCAAAACTATATTGGTATTTCCTATGTCAATTACTAAAAGCATCTAACTCACCATTTTTATTTATATTTTCTCATAACGGCATTTACAACACTGGTAACTAATATAGTTGCCAAAATTGATTCCGGTATGCCGTTTACGATTCCTATTCCAAATATTATCTTTCTCGTAGTCTCTATATTTTGTCCAATAGCTGCTACAAAACGCTCACCATACAAAAAGTAAATCAAAGACAATACTCCCAATGTATTAATCATCGTTCCTATTATCGCTGCCATCATTATTTCTAAAGATTCAAAATTGTATTTCTTTTTTGCTAAATAAATTATTCCTATAGTCAAAACCAATAATATTATGTTGATTCCTATATTTATCCAATTTTTCTCGATAATATTATTGTATATTCCATATAAGAGATAGGCTGAAATTCCACTCACAAGGGCAAATAAAATCCATTTAAAATTTTTTGCTCCAAGTTTTTTTACACCTTCATATGCATAATATGATCCCATACCAATCATTATTCTTGGGAAGATAGATACTATGGGATTCAAAAACACAAATGATACAGGCGTGGGATTTGTAATGGCGTTAAAAAAACTAAATCCACCAAAAATTAAACCCACAAATCCACCAACCATAGGTCCGTATAGAATCGCTCCTATTATTACGGGTATGTGTAAAATCGTAGCCCTAGTAGGTCCTATGGGAATAAATCCCAAAGGCGTCATCCCGAGGACTGCAGTTACTGCACCCAATAGTCCTATAATGGCGATGTTTCTTGCATTCAAAGTATTACTTCTTATTGTATTATTCATTTTTTCCTCCGATCCAGTTCTTAAAAGATACCAGTCATTTTTAGCAATAGCTGACTTTTGTTTCCCTTTCGTATTGTTCATAATAGATACAATCGAAAATCATTTATATTATATCACTATATGATTTAAAATTCTCAAAACTTTTTGCAGATTTTACTGCATTTACAATCGCTCTCATCATAACTTCTATTCCTAAAATTCCCACCAAATTAATATCAGCTTTTACTTTGTTAGTTCCCAGGGCGAATATCGTATCTCCATCCATGGTAGTATGAACTGGATTTATACATCTTGCAAAAGCGTTATGTCCCATCTCGGCGATTTTATTTCCTTCAGATTTTGTTAAGATGGCATTGGTAGCGATTACTCCTATAGTTGTATTGGTTCCACTTGAATTTCTTAAGTGTCCTGCCTTAATAATTTCTATAGTATCTAGAAAGGATTTGTTTTCATAATCATAAACTCCTGCAATTTTTGAGTTGTCTCTAAAATCGAAGATGTCTCCCACTGCATTGACTGAGACCATCGCTCCAACTACTAAATCTCCAACGGAAACACTTGCTGAACCTAATCCTGACTTCATTGAAAATCCTGGCCCCATAGCCTTCCCTACGGTAGCGCCTGTACCTGCTCCCACATTGCCTTGGCGATTTTCTATTTTCGATGCAGATTTGGCAGCTTCGTATCCCATTTGAAAATCTGGACGTACAGATTTATCTCCTATCCACAAGTCAAATATCACCGCTGAGGAAACTATAGGAACTTTGGCTATTCCTACATCAAATCCAATTCCTTCTTCTTCTAGATATTTCATAACTCCACTTGATGCATCTAGTCCAAAGGCAGATCCTCCTGATAAGACGATGGCGTGGATTTTATCCACTGTCTTTCGCTCTTGAAACAAATCCGTTTCTCTAGTTCCAGGGGCTGAGCCTCTAACATCTACTCCTCCTGTTGCGCCTTCTTCTGCTATTATGACTGAGCAACCCGTCATGGCTTTTAAGTTTTCTTTATGTCCTACTTTTATTCCGTCCACATCTGTTATATATCCTGAAAACATTGATATCACCTCTATTTTATATTTATAGCCAAATATTCTTTACACAAAACTATTTCACATTTTCTATATCATACTAGTTATTTATATAATTAGTTGATATAATAAATTAAATACTATTTGGGGGAATTTTAAATGATGAGTTCTAGTAGACGAGAAGTTTATAATCTTTTTTGGTATAAATTTTTTGTCATCTGCGGGGGATTTTTTATAGCTGCTGGTTTATTTTTTAATAGCCCTGCACAAATTTACCAAGGTTTTCTTAGGATTTTAACTAGCTCTGGAGTTCTACTTACAGATTACATGGAAGTAGGAAACATTGGAGCTGCACTTTTTAATACTGGATTGATGATATTTTTGGCCATTTGGATGCTATATTCTTCTAGAACTGATGTCTCTGGAGTAGTAATAGCAGCTTTGTTGAATCTAGCAGGTTTCTCCATGATGGGAAAGAATCCTTACAATTCTGCCGCACCTGTAATTGGAGTATATTTATACTCTATTTTTATGGAAGAAGACTTCTTCATGTATTCTCCTATCGCCTTGTTTTCAACGGGAGTAGCTCCTGTTGTAAGTTATATTACTTTTTATTCTGGATTGCCCCTATTGGAAGGTGCCCTTATAGGCAATTTGGTCGGTCTGATTATGGGATTTGTGCTATCCGCTGTTTCAGTCAATGCAAGGAATTTACATAGAGGATATAATCTTTACAACAATGGATTAGCTTTGGGATTTATTGCCGTCGTGGTCCATGGAATAATGAATATGTTTGGAGTAGAAGTAGTTTCAAAAAGTTACATCCTGGCTGGAGTAGATCAAAAACTTGTAATCATTATGTGTGCTTCCTTTTTGGCTTTGATGTTTGGTAGAATATTTATTAGCAAAGCTAGCTATGAAGATTATTTTGACCTCCTAATGGAGACGGGAGTTTCGCCAGCTGAGTTTTCATATAAGTATGACAATTATACAGTTTTATTTAATATGGGTATGTGTGGATTTCTAGGTATCGCTTATACTTTGGTTATTGGAGCTAATATAAACGGTCTGACTTTAGGTGGTATCGTAGCTATGGTTGCCTTTGGAGCTTTTGGAGTAACTCCTAAAAATGCAATACCAATTATGTTAGGCGTATTCATTGCTGGCATATCAGGAATTTACGAAGTGAATGCGGACGGGATAGTTATAGCAGCATTATTCGGAACTTGTCTATCTCCAGTAGCGGGAGATTATGGAATGCTCACTGGAATACTTACTGGATTTATGCATCTCGCTTTGGTGACTAAGACTGGAGCACTACATTCAGGATTATTACTGTACAACAATGGTTTTACAGGCGGAATAATAACCGCAATCGTAGTCCCTTTCTTCGAGAGTATAAGACTTGCTTTAGCAAAACGCTAAAATTTTCTTTTTTTCTTTTGGGCTTATAGTAATGTAAACAATTTTTGTTTACGTGACTGTAAGCCTTTTTATTTATTTTAATTATAGGCTCTGTAACTGGGTATAGTGTAAGTACACTTTAAATATGAGGAGGTAGGTTAATGGATATATATAGTTTATTTATTGATGGAGATTGGATAGAGAATAAATTTGATGATTATATCGAAGTAGAAAACCCTGGAACGAAAGAAATAATAGGTAAAGTACCTGCTGCCAAAGAAGAAGATGTTAATAAAGCCGTAGAAGGTGCTTTAAGAGCCTTCCCAAAATGGAAAAATTTGGAAGCAGAAGAAAGAATAAAATATGTCCAAGGGATGTATGAATATTTTAAAAAAAATGTAGATGAAATAGCCAAAACCGTTCATTTAGAATTGGGATGCCCTCCTGACTTTGCTAAACAAAGGCATGTGGAAGGATATTTCGGCAATATCGAAAATTTTATAAAATTGGCAAGTGAATATGAGTTCACAGAATTTTATGAAGGATATGAAATTTATAAGGACCCTGTTGGAATAATAGGAGCATTAACTCCTTGGAATTTCCCCTTTGGACAAATTGTAAAAAAAGTAATTCCCGCTCTATTAATGGGCAATGTGGTAATATTAAAACCTAGTCAGAGAACACCCCTGACTGCTTATTTTTGGGCAGAAGCTGCCCATGAAGTGGGATTACCTGATGGAGTTTTTCAACTCGTAACCGGTAGAGGAGCTGAGGTAGGAAATATTTTAGCTACTCACAAAGACGTGGATATGATTTCCTTCACTGGTTCTACAAAAGGCGGAATAGAAATTTCTAAATTAGCTGCTGATACGGTGAAGAGAGTGTCTTTGGAATTAGGTGGAAAATCTCCTGGAATTTTACTTGAAGGTGCAGATTACAAAAAAGCTCTTAAATCAATTTTAGGAACAGTATATTTAAATATGGGACAAAGTTGTTCTGCCAAAACTAGATTACTGGCTCCTAGAAAAGATAAAGAAGAAATTGAAAAACTTCTAATAGATATTACCCAAGAATTTAAATTCGGCAGCTCTCAAGACGAAACTTCAGACGTAGGAGCTTTACAATCTAAAAAACAGTTAGATAAAGTTAGTGGATATGTAGAGGTTGGAAAAGATGAAGCCCAATTGCTGCACCAAGGACAAGGATACGAGGGAGAAGGATATTACTTCCCTCCTACAATTTTTACAGAAGTTGATCAAAATGCAAAGATTGCCCAAGAAGAAATCTTCGGTCCTGTGCTTTCAATTATATACTACGACGATGTAGATGAAGCTATTAAAATAGCCAACAATACTATCTACGGTTTATCAGGTATGATATTTGGACCAGAAGAAGAAGCTAGAAAAGTTGCTAAAGAAATTAGAACTGGACAGCTGCAAATAAACGACGCTCCATTTACTCATAATGCTCCCTTTGGTGGATTCAAACAATCGGGAATCGGTAGAGAGGGTAGCATTTATGGATTGGAAGAATATGTAGAGATAAAAACTATCTTTGTATAAATAGTTTGAAAAAATAAAAAAATAGCCATCCTCGGCTATTTTTTTATTTTCTTATTAATTTTGTTAGACAATTGGTTTTAATTAAAGTTTTCCCACAAAACTTTTAAACATCCAATTTCTTATCTTCTAGAGCCAGATAGTAGTCCTATTACAAAAAGTAATACACTCGCTCCAACTACTCCCATGATTACGCCCATTACTGAAAATTCTCCAGTAGTATATCCTAATCCGAGCGTTGAACCAATCCATCCACCTATGAAGGATCCCACAATCCCTACTAGAATGTTAGCTAATGCTCCCATTTGAGCATCTCTTTTCATTACCAGACTTGCTAACCATCCTACTAATGCTCCAAAAATTATCCATGATAAAATACCCATAACTAACCTCCTATTAATACAATTTTGTTATTTAATTCTAGTCTATATATACCACCAAAAAACAAAAACTATCATTTTTATTAAATTTTTATTGTTTTTTTTATAATTTATTATGATTGTACATATTAATTTAAACTATGCTATTTAATTATATAAATCCTTTCACATGCCGCAAAATCATTAGGCTAAAGATTTAATACAATTTATTCCTTATTATAATTTCCACTTTTGCTTCTTTTTAAACCTGATTAACAAAATTTTCTATTACAATTATGTTACTTATTATTTAATTTCCATATCTTTACCAAATCTTAACAATTTAATTTAGATTACCTTTTTTAAAAATCATAATTATTGGTATAATAGTAATGTGAAGGATTGTCATTTTATATACATAATTCTACTAAGTTATCGATTATAGAATTGAATTACTATGACAAATCTAACAAAAATAATAGAGGAGGATTAAGAATGACACGCAAAAATATTACACTAATGTTGGTATTAGTATTATTGATATCTATTTTGCCAGCAAACGTTATGGCAAATTCGGATTATTATTCTCATATGAGAAGAGATGTTTCTTTTACTGCTAAAGATTCAACTGATGGGAAAAATCTAATGGAAGTCACTTATCATATCTTTAAAGGTGAATCTAATTATAGAGCTGACATGGGCACTACTTTAAATGATACTAGACTAGAGCCTGGTATATACACAATAACTGCTACAAAAGATGGATACAAAGTAGGTACTAGAGTTATTGATGTTAGAGGAACTTCCACCTTAAGACAGTATTTCAATTTTGATTTAGATAGGGACATTGGTTATCGCCCGCCATCAGCTGACCAAAGTAATTACCTTTATCTAAACGCTAGAGATGCGACGACAGGTTATAATATTTCTGACATTAGATATTATATAGAAAATTTAAACAACTCGTCTAAAAATCAAACTATATATTCAAGCAGCGTTTATCTTCCAGTTGGAAATTACAGAGTTAACGCTATACGAGATGGATATATTTCCCAATCTCAAAATGTATATATGACTGGAAGTAGACAAGATGTGAGCTTTACATTATCTAGGTCAGCAATATATCCACCTACTAGAACTGAACTTACTATTAAAAATGTAAGTGTTTACACTAATAGAGTTACTGGAGAAACTGATTCATATTCGAAAGTAAGCTTATATAAAAATGGAGTCTTTTTAAACAGTACAACGGCAAATTATTCAGGTTATTTCGAAGTACCTAATGCTTTCCAAAATTACGCAGATTATTATGGAGCCAATAGAGTTTATCCAAGTACAAATAGCAGTAACAGAGTCGCAGGATATACAACTCCATATACTAGAGTTTTAATATATGATGCAAATTATGTATATTTAGGTAGTGCTACTAGTGATTCGAAGGGCTATTATGAAACTGCCCATACTAGCGTAAGAAACCCTAACGGAAAAATTTTATTGAAAGATAAAGGCGAAGGATATTATAAATTTGCTGACGATTTGAGCAATTATTATCTAATTGCGGAAAAGGATGGATATACATCATCTGGAAGGTTTTATTTAACAAATCTTGCATATAAAGATTGGGACGATGTGTACTCTCCACCTGCATCTGAAACAGCTATTGCTCCAACTATAATAGAAGCTCTTCCTGGAGAATATTACGTTAGAGGAAAAGATTCTAGCACGTTTTCTAAAGTTACTGTAAAAGAAAGAAGTGGTATCGAAATAGGTTCTGTCGAATTGGGTCATGATACTAGATTCGCTATCAAAACTAGCAGACCTCTAGTATCAGGCGAAACATTGACCATTGTCACTAGCAAAAGTGGCCTAAGAGACAATATTACAACTGTAATCGTAGGTTCAACCTCTGGTGAAGATAAACCAACTTACTACTTTAACTATAGAAATCAGTTTACTATCGGTCAAAAGAGTTATATACAAACCGTTGACGATGTAGTTTCTACTAAGCATATGGACGTAGCTCCTTATATTACAAATGGCAGAACTATGTTACCTATTAGATATGTAGCAGAATCTTTGGGATACGATGTTAGTTTTGATAATAACACTAAGAATGCTATATTCTTAAAAGGCGACAGCTCTATAATAATGAACCTGAACTCTAGAGATTTCTTCGTCAAAGGACAAAAACACACATTTTCTGTGGATCCAATAACCGTAGATGGCAGAATAATGCTTCCATTTTCTGAATTAGGAAAAGCATTGGGTCTAACTCATGGAAATGTTGGAGAAGGTAAAAATATCGAGTGGAATGAAGCACTTCGTGCAGTTACCATTCAAATAAATAGATAATTAATTACTGGGGGCGTCAATCACGTCCCCAAGGAAATTTTGGTTATTACTTCAATAATATGGTTATTGGGGAAAATAATATATTATTAAATTTTTCTAGGAGGATAGAATGAAAAAGAGAATTATTTCTTTGATGTTGGTATTGGCATTTATTATTACATTTATACCGACCACTACATTTGCTGCTGATGCAATTATTGAAAGCGCAGATGTTTATTATGACAGAGTTAGCGGTTACGCTACTCCAGGTTCAAGAGTCGAACTATACAAAGGATCTACACGTATAGGTTCTACCACTGCATCTTCTGATGGTAGATTTGAAATTGCTAATGATTTCGGATATTACGACGGCAAATATTATGACGGCAAATATTTAGACAGATGGTATTATGATGGATACTATTACAGAATTGACCCTAGAGATTACAGCTCGTATTCATCATACGAAAGAGAAATGAAAAGATTGTATCCAGAACTTTCTGAGAGACAAATCGAAAATATCTACGAAAATGGATATTATTACGGCGACAGATATTACGATGGAAAATACTATGACGGAAGATATTATTATGACGGCAAGTATTACGATGGAAGATATAGATATTATGATGATATATCCGATTATTATCTAAAGGCTTCCAAAGATTACTACACATCTAGAACATACAATCTTAGAAACGCAAATATAAGAGATGAGTATTATTCTGGAAGATATTACCAACCTACAGAAAAATATAGTAGTTCTTTGTCTATAATAGAAGCAAATGCTGGTTATAGCATAGTTAGAGGAGTAGGTGCAATTCCTTACGGAGTAGTTTATGTAGTAGACTCTGGCAATGTTAGACTGGGCAAAAGCGATATTGGCTCAGACGGAAAATTCGTAATAACTACAAGTAGACCATTAAGATCAGGAGAAGTTATTAGAGCATATACTTCACATGATAACTATGTAGAAAAGGCTACAAGCTTTACAGTTTCTGGAACAGCACAAAGCCCAGTTCAACTCCCAGAATATAACTACAAAAACCAATTTACCATTGGCTCAAAAGCATATATCCAAACATTAAATGGAGTAAGCACTACTAAATACATGGACACAATTCCATATATTACAAATGGCAGAACTATGCTTCCAGTTAGATTCGTAGCAGAATCTTTAGGATATGATGTTACATTTGATGAAATAACTAGAAATGCAGTATTTATTTCAGGAGTTAAAACAGCAGTGGTTAACCTAAACTCTAGAGACTTCTATGTCAATGGAGAAAAATACACATTATCAGTAGACCCAATTACAGTAGACGGAAGAATAATGCTTCCAGTATCTGAAATTGGAAGAGCTTTAGGTTTAAGCCATGGAAATCTTGGGGATGGAAAGAATATCGAATGGGATGGAGTTAATCAAGTAGTAATTATCCAAACTAATAGATAATTTTCTAATTAGAAGAGGGATATGCCCTTTGCAAAAATTAAGTGCCTTGCAAAATTGCTTGGCACTTTTTTATTTGTTAATGATATAATATTTTTGAGGTGAGTTATGAAAGTAATTGATTTGTCTATGGAAATACATGACAATATGGAAGTTTATCCAGGAGATCCTGATGTGAAGATTGAACAAGTACATTTTCTTAAGTACCATGGATGGAATTTGAGCAAACTTACTGTGGGAACACATACAGGAACTCATGTAGATGCACCTTCTCATATGAATGAATATGGTTCTAGTTTAGATAATATTCCCCTTGAAAAATTTATGGGACAAGCAATACTTATCTCTCCTGATAGTGACTTCCCCGTTAGTGTAAATTTAATTTTTGATGTGGAAATTGGAATTGAAATACTAGAAAAAATAAAAATTGCAAAGCCTAATTTTGTCGGCGGAGATATTTCAGTGGAATTAGAAAAAGCTCTATTAGAAAATGGAATACTTACATATACGAATTTGATAAATTTGGATAGATTGCCTAGAGGTGAAGAGTTCTTATTCATTGGGCTACCTTTGAATATTAAAAACGGTGATGGAAGTCCTGTTCGTGCTGTTGCAATTCTAGAAATATAAAAATCGTCACGTTAATCTGTGACGATTTTTATGTGGGGCATATGAAAAAAATGAATGAAGTTATCTATTTGTCGTATCCGCTAGGATGATTTTTATGAAATCTCCAAGCATCTTGGATAATTTCTTCTAAATTGGTTCTTTGTGGATTCCATCCTAGAGTTTTTTTAATTTTATCACTGGAAGCCACTAGTACAGCTGGGTCTCCTGCTCTTCTCTTTGCTATTTCTGCCGGAATTTCGTGGTCTGTCACTTTTCTAGCTGCATCTATCACTTCTTTAACGCTAAAACCATTGCCACTTCCCAAGTTGAAAATTTCGCTATTGTTTCCATCTAGCATATATTTGTACGCTAGGTAGTGAGCATCCGCCAAATCCCAAACGTGTATATAATCCCTTATGCAAGTTCCATCTGGTGTGTCATAATCGTCACCGAAAATAGAAACTTTTTCTCTTTGTCCAAGAGGCACTTGTAGTATCAATGGAATCAAATGAGTTTCTGGATTGTGGCATTCTCCTATGTCGCCTTTTTCGTGAGCACCTGCTGCGTTGAAATATCTCAAGGAAACGTATTTTGTGCCATAAGCATTGTCGAACCATTTCATCATTTTCTCCATGGTAAGTTTAGTTTCACCGTATGGATTTGTAGGAATGGTTGGATCAGATTCTAAGATTGGTACATTTTTCGGTTCGCCATAAACTGCTGCCGTTGACGAAAACACAATATTTTTTACGCCATTTTCCATCATAGCTTTTAAAAGACACAAGGTACCATATACGTTGTTGTCATAATATTCGTATGGTTCTTTTACGCTTACTCCCACTAGAGAGTTTGCAGCGAAGTGAATGACTCCTGTGATGTTGTTTTCTTTAAATACTCTGTCTATTTCTTTATCTCTTAAATCAAGCTTATAGAATTTTTCTACGTCTATACTTTCTTTGTATCCAGTTTGGAGATTGTCCAGTACAATTACGTCTTCGTTTTTTTCTTTTAGATATCTTACCGTATGGGAGCCTATATAACCCGCTCCGCCTGTTACTAATATACTCATATTATTTCTCTCGGACCTCCTGCGATATCTGATATGATTATTTCTCCGTCTATTCCAGTTTTTTCCTTATAATATTTTAAAACTATCTCTTCAAATTCATATAAGCTATCTTTGTTGACAAGCGCAATTGCACATCCGCTAAAACCTGCACCAGTCATTCTAGCGCCCAAAGTGCTAGGGCATTTTCTAGCTCCTTCCACAATAGAGTCTAGCTCTAAACCAGTTACTTCGTATAGATTTTTTAAAGATTCATGGGACTCGTCAAGAATTTTACCCATCATCTCAAAATCTTTGTCTGACATGGCTTTTATCATATTGTTGACTCTTTTATTTTCTTCCACCACGTGAAGAACACGCCTGCGAATTACTTCGTCTTTAATTTTGTCAATTAGCTCTTGCTCTCTAGGATGTCCGTCTAATTGCGCTAAATTTTCAATATCTGCAAATTCTTGAATAATTTCTAGACCTTTTTGGGTTTCAGCTCTTCTCTCGTTGTACTTAGACTCCACAAGCTCTCTAGGTTTTTTGGTATTTAAAATCACCAAGATATTCTCTCCCAAGTCTACATTTACATATTCGTAATCCAATGTAGCCGTATCCAAAAGTATTGCAGAGTTTTCTTTGCCTAGACTTATGGCGAATTGATCCATAATTCCTGTTTGCAATCCGAAATGCGAGTTCTCTGTTTTCATCCCTAGTATAGACATATCCACTCTAGAAACTCCTAAGTCAAATAAAACATTGTAAATCTCTCCAAAGAGCATCTCCAATGATGCAGAAGAAGAAAGACCTGAGCCTGTAGAAATATTGCCATAAACTACAGCGTCAATTCCGCCCAATTTTTTTCCTTCTTCCATGAGAATTTTAGCCATTCCTGCTGGATAATTCATCCATTTTAAAGACTTATCAAAATCCAGATTATCAAGGTTTACTTCACCGCCAAATTCTTCATTGATAGAATATAATCGCAATTTATTTTCGTCATTTTTTTTAGCCATAGCGAAGGTTCCAATCTCGATTGCACAAGGAAGAACTTTCCCGCCATTATAGTCGATATGTTCTCCGATTATATTTATTCTACTTGGTGCAAAAAATATCCTACCTTTTTCACCAAATTGTTCTATAAATTTTTCTTCAATTACATTTATTATTTCTCTGTTATTTGTCATTTTCAAGAAACCTCCTATAGGCTTCTCTAACCTCGCCCGCCGTTTCTTCTACTCTTCTAGGATTTCCATGAACCCAAGCACCTGTTTCTGAAGTTGCATTATATTTAATTGAATTTTCTCCTCTAAGTGGCGGGAAAAATTTCAAATGGAAACGGTAATACTGCTCTGCACCGTCGTATTCAGGTGAATTTACCGGAGTTGAATATATTCCCATCATATATGGAAAGGGTTTATTATAAATAAGATCAAATGCTCCAGTTAAGTTTCTTAACAGCAGAGCGAAATCTTCAGTAATTTTTTCATCAAAATCTTCAAAGCTGGAAATATTTCCTTTCGCTACTACATTAACTCCAAAGGGATAAGCTGCAAAAAATGGAATGAACACCAGAAAACTATCATTTTCAAAAATGACTCTCTCTTCAAATTCCTTTTCATCTTCAATCATTTGGTCAAAAATGTTTTTCCCATTCTCTTCAAAATAATTTTTAGAATTTTCAAGTTCCAATCTTAGCCTCAAAGGCATTTTGGAATAAGCATAGATTTGTCCATGGGGATGAGGCATAGTAGTTCCCACTTCAGCTCCCTTATTTTCAAAGGGAAATATATATTTTACTCCATCATCCTTTTTGAGTTCAATAAATCTCTCTTTCCAAAGATTTACCAACTTTTTTATATGCTCTAGTTCTAATTCGTAAAATTTTCCGTTATGCTCTGGCGAATATAAAATCACTTCGCATTTTCCATAGGATTTCGCCGTCTTGTATAACTCACTTCCAATATCATCTGGTTCCGGAGGATTCGGAGAAAGAATTGGAAAGTCGTTATCATATTTTAATACGTCATAATCTTCAGGGACTTTTCCTGAACCTGGACAAAATGGACAAAAGTCCTTTGGCATATCAGGCCTTTTAGATCTATCTGCGCTAACCATAACCCAATCATTTAAAAGAGGATTATATCTCAGTTCTGCCATAAATTACCTCCACTTTTTTATTTCTAAATTCAAGTGCCACTCTTTTGTTTCCTTAGAATCTATTTTGGAAACCTTATCATTTTTATATGCTAGTTCCAAGGAGTCAAAATAACCACTAGCAGGTTCTATGGCTATATTGTATTCGCCTTTAAAACCTCCCTTTGTTATCCAAACTCCTAGAAATTTATTTATATCAGTATCATATTCATATTCTATTGATACATTCTTATCTCTGTGTAGAATTTTCGCTCTACCATCGTTAATTTCATCTTTAAAGTAAAATTTGTATGATCCTCCATCAGGATATTCTCCTAATTTTAGATAATCAAATTCATATTCCTTGCCATCAATTACATTTTCTATTTCTGAATTTGTAAAAAATTCTAATTCAGTTGACTCATCAAAGTTCATAAGCCCATGAAATGCCCATAGATAATGTAATTCTTGCTCTGTCGGATTGTACAATTTGTAATCCATTTTTATTATTTCGTTATCCAAATGAATTTTTCTTTCAAAATCCAATTTGATACTATCGCATCTTACTTTGGAGATTAAAATATCTCCGTCTTCTTCATATCTCCAGCTTTGCGCCCAGATATCTCCATGGTCATTTAATTTCTTATATGAATTAGGATAATAACATTCATCTATCGTTGGAAGCATTTCGTCTATACCCGATGTATCGTAATCAGAAAATACATCACCCTGTTTCGGTATTTCATAGGATTTTTTTGTGGGTTGGAATAGTACTTCGTAATCTAACTTCTTATGATAAATTGATGCGATTTTTCCACCAAATTCTTTTAAAATTTTAACCTTTAAAAAATCATTTTCCAATACATATGCATCCATATTGAAATGCAATTCGTGTTTTATCAAAGCTAATTTCCTCCCTCGTTTAAAAAAGTAGGAGACGCACTGCGTAAGGCAAATCCATCTCCTACCCCAATGTAAATGTTATCTCTTGACGAGTGTTCTTCTTACGTCTAGAGCTACTGCTATAATTATTACAATACCTTGGATTACGTTGGTCATGTCTGGAGAAACTCCCAAGAATGACAAACTGATTTTCAATAATTCAAATATAAATACTCCTAAAAGTATTCCTGGTACAGTTCCTTGTCCACCTGCAGTAGAAACTCCACCAATAGTAGCAGATGCAATGGCTTCAAGTTCATATCCTTGTCCAGCACCTGGTCCAACTGAACCAGTCTTAGCTGTTAGTAAAAATCCTGCTAAACCGTACATCAATCCTGCCAATGCATAGATTCTGATTTTTGAAATTTGAACGTTTACACCTGAAACTTCTGCTGCTGCTTCGTTTCCACCTATTGCATACATATATTTTCCGTGTCGTGTCTTATTGAATAAAACAAACATGATTACGCCCATAAGTGCGGCCACAATAGCCAAGTATGGCAAAAATCCGAATATCTTTCCTTGGCCTATTTTAATGAAGGAATCTTTGAAAACCCCAATAGGTTTGTTTTGGGAATAAATCATATTGATTCCGTAGATCATTATTTGTGTACCTAATGTCGCCAAGAATGGAGGTACGTGTAAGTATGCTATTATCATACCGTTAATTAAACCAAATATTGCGCATACCACTAAAACTAATAATAGTGGAACAAATATTGGCAAGTCAGGAACGTTTGGAAAAAACTTAGATACATAATCTGGTTTTTGTACAAGTGTACCTGTGATAAGGGCTGATAATCCAACAATACGTCCTGCTGAAAGGTCAGTTCCTTTAATTATTAAACAACCTGCTACGCCCAATGCGATTATAAACCTAACTGAAACGTTAGCCATTAAGTTAGAGAAGTTGTTTAATGAAATGAAGTTTGCCCTCGTAGCTCCTGTAAATACTATCATGATGGCAACTACTATAAATAAGGCATAGTCTGTTAAAAATTCCGTTAAATTAAATTGTTTTTTATTTTCCATAATAAACTCCCTACATATACTTGGTTGCGAGGCTCATGACGTCTTCTTGAGTCGTATCAGAACCGCCATTTAAAAATCCTGAGATTCTACCTTCACACATAACCATTATCCTATCTGAAACCCCTAATAACTCACCCATCTCTGAGGAAATCATAATTATTGATTTACCTTCAGCTGCTAGGTCATTCATTATTTGGTAAATTTCATACTTCGCTCCTACGTCTATTCCACGAGTCGGCTCATCTAGAATTAGTATATCTGGATTATTTGCTAGCCATCTGGAAATAATTACTTTTTGTTGATTCCCTCCGGATAGTGATTTTATTTGGGTTTCCAATCCAGGAGTTTTAATGCTTAGTCTTTTAATACTCTCTTCAACTAATCTATCTACTTTAGTTTGATTTATTAAACGATTACTACCAACGTAATTGTTTAAGGAAGCTATTGCAGTGTTGTCTCTTACTGACAATACTCCAAAAATTCCTGTGGCTCTTCTATCTTCAGTCAAAAGTGCAATTCCGTTTCTAATTGCATCTTTCGGACTATTAATTACAATATCTTTTCCGTCTTTTTGTGTTTTGCCATCTACGTGATCTCTAATACCGTAAATAGCTTCGAATAGTTCAGTACGTTGCGCCCCAACTAATCCTCCGACTCCTAGAATCTCTCCTCTTTTGAGTTCAAAATTACATCCTTTAAAACTCAATGGATTTGGAGAAGTGAAATCTTCTACTTTTAAAACCACTTCCTCTTGGACTACATTAGTCTTTTGAGGATAAAGACTTTTTAGTTCCCTACCTACCATGTGTTTGATTATCAAATCTGTAGTCATCTCTGACGCAGGCCATGTCCCCACATATTGCCCGTCACGCATAATAGTAATATCATCTGAAATTTCTAGTATTTCATCCATTTTATGTGAAATATAAATTATTGCCATGCCCTTTTTTGCCAAGTCTCTAATAATTCCAAAGAGAACTCTAACTTCAGAAGAAGTCAGTGACGAAGTCGGCTCATCCATTATCATTATTTTAGAATGTTTTGATAAAGCCTTTGCAATCTCCACTGATTGCATTTGAGAAACAGTAAGCTCATCTAGCAGTGTTCTCGGATCGATCTTTAAAGCTACTGCATCTAGGTATTCTTTTGTATCCTTATACATTTTGTCGTGATTGATTAAATTAAAGCCCCCTGTGGGGTAACTTCCTAAAAATATGTTCTCCCCAATTGTCATCATAGGAATGGGTTGCAATTCTTGATGAATCATAGAAACTCCAAGATCCATTGCTTCCTTTGGCGTGTTTAACTCTACATCTACTCCATCAAGTTTAATAGTACCTGCATCTTTGAAATACATACCATAAAGTATCTTCATAAGAGTGGATTTACCTGCCCCATTTTCTCCCATCAACGCATGAACAGTTCCAGGTCGAACGTTTAATTGGACATTATCTAAAGCTTTTACTCCTGGGAAAGATTTGCTTATCCCTTTCATTTCCAATATATATTCGCTCATATCTCATCCGCCTTTAAAATAAATTCAAGTGTGCTCTAGAGCACACTTGAATGAAATGATATTATTTTGCTCTCTCAGCGTAACGTGCTTCTGCTTCTTCAACTGTTTCTAGTCTTGGTTCTGCATCTTTAAGTTCTGCGTCAGCTTCTGACATTACTTTTACATAGTCAACCCAGTAATAGTTTTGTACATCTTTGCCTTCAAGAAGTTCAAGTGCAACATTTGCTGCTACGTGTGATTGGTTAAAGTGGTCATTTAGTACTGTACCAGTTAAATCTCCATCTTTAAGTGCTTGGATAGCTTCAGGTATAGCGTCAACACCTACTAGGTAAATGTCTTCTCCAACTTTTCTTCCTGCTGCTTTAATAGATTGGATAGCACCCATTGCCATTCCGTCGTTGTTAGCAAATACTACTTCTAGATTGTCACCAAATTGTGCCAATGCGTTAGCTGTAAATTCTTGTCCCTTTGCACTGTCCCAGTTAGCTTGGTATGGTTCTGCCAATGGATCTGGTGTAAGTCCTGCGTCAACAACAGCTTTAATTGAATATTCTGTTCTTTGTTGAGCGTCAACGTTTTGAGGGTCACCTTGTAACATGATATAAGAAATTTTGCCATCGCCATTGAAGTCAGCTTTGTTAGCTGTATCAGCTATGATTTCACCTTGGAAAGTACCTGATTGAGTCGCGTCAGCGCCTACGTAAGTTGTTTTTCCTGGCCAAATTTTCATATCTTCAGTTTCTGGTTCTCTGTTGATGAATACTATTGGAATATCTGCATTCTTAGCTAGGTTAATAACTGCGTTAGCTGCTGTTTTGTCAACTAGGTTTAGAATCATTACGTCTTTACCTTGAGCGATAAAGTTGTTGATTTGTTCTGTTTGAGTAGCTTGGTCTTGTTTTCCGTCTTGGATGTCAAGTTCGTATTTTACTCCTGAAGCTGCTCCTAGTTCTTCAAAGTATCTTTGAAGTTCTTCTCTGTAAAGAGTCATGAAGTTATCTTCGAAACGATAAATTGCTACCCCTACTTTTACAGTTTCCCCTGCAGCTGGTGCTGTAGCTTCTTCTGTCTTTTCAGCAGTCTTTTCTGCCGTTTCAGATGGTTTATCAGCCGGTTTTTCTGCTGGCTTGTCGCCACACGCTACTAGTCCTAATACTAATACTAGAGCTAATACTAAACTTAATGCTTTTTTCATTGTACTCCACCTTTCATTTACTATAAATTTACCTTTAGTTTACCTTTAGAAAACGTTTCGGTCAATCGTTTTCATATTATATTCATAAATATTTTGTGAATATTTACTAAATATTACTAAATATTTATTTCGTACACAGATTCTCTTTTTGTAAATTGAGTCTTGCATATGGTCTTTATCGGTGCAATCACCTCATTTTCTAATAAATATACCATTAGCGTACTAGCTAGCTCTCCCATCAATTTCGTGTTAATCTTTACTGTAGACAATGGAGGATTAGTAAATTTCGACATGGATATATCATTAAATCCTACCAATGAGATAGATTGGGTATTGATTAGATTATGTTCGCCCAAAGCTCTTAACGCTCCTATTGCTATGGAGTCACTGGCACATATAAATGCCTTGGGATAATCAGGTTCCTTTAAGATTGAATTCATAAGATCATAACCTGTAATGCCGTCGAAGTCTCGGACCTTTTTAAATTTAGGATCATATATTAAATCCTCGTCTTCATTCATAATCTTTTCATAAGTAACTTCTCTAATATCTAAAAAAAGTGTATTGTTTTTACCAGATCTCTCTCTTCCACCAATAAACCCTATACGTTTATGCCCCATAGATTTTAAATAATCAATTACATCAGTTGTAGCTCCTTCTAAGTCACTGATAATACTATGATATTTACTTTCATCAGGGTCGTCATCTACGAAAATCAACCTAGTAAATAATTCATTAAATTCTTCTGCCTGTTCTGCAGAAAACTTACCTAGACAAATTAGTCCATCTAAATCTTGTACTCTAAAAATATCTTGGATATTTTCCTTGTAGAATCTTCTTATGTGAATATTTTCCTTCATAAGCTTACTCTCTACGCTTAGTCTAAGTGCATAGTAATAAGGATCCTCAATTTCAGCATCAGCTGAAATCCACTGTACTATTCCTATTACCACTTCCTTGTCCTTTAACTTACCCTTGGGAGCATAACCTAGTTCAATAGCCGCATTTAAAATCTTTTCTCTAGTATCGTCCTTTACAGTTATGGTTTTATCATCATTTAATACTCGCGAAATAGTCGCAGGGGAAAATCCGGAAAGTTTTGCAATATCTTTAATTGTAGCCATCAAATCCCTCCTTTCAAATTTTAAAGTTTCTTTTTGTCATCAATCTTCTTTTTTATATCCTTTAAATAGATAAAAATAATTATAGGCGCTATCACTAATAAGAAAAATATTGGATTATTAGTGTTGATGTACATATATATTGCGAATATTGCTACGGTCATGGGGATTATGGTCCAAAATATTTCATAACGCTTTGATAACATTACAATATAATCTGAATAATTGTCTTTGCGTTTATTAATATTTTCATTTCGTGGACCCATGAAATAATTCCAGTAACCCTTTGAACCCTTATATGATGCTACCAAAGATAATCCTTGGATTTCATAAAAATAACTGCTTTCAGGTTTATCAATCCAGTATTCTATTACTACCGAAACATCTTGGGGTTCTCTTTCTTCAAAAACATGGCCATCTTCATTTACTGAAACTAAAATCGAGCCGTTTTTTGCCATTTCTTCAAGATATATTATCTCTTTATCAATTTCTAATATAGAAAACGTTTTCTTTGAGTTTTTATCCACCTTTATCCCCCTTCTTTAAAAACATTATAACAGAAAAAAAATAAATGAAAAGTATTTAGTAAAAGATTTTGTAAATATTTTTCATTTATTTTTATCGCAGCGTTCTTATTATGGCTTATTTACTTGTACATAGCGTCCAAGAGAGTGTTAAATATTTATAAATTAATTTATTTCATAAATATTTAGTTATTTTTATGGATTTTATACGGATATTATTCGTTTCATTATTAGTTGAATCGATTGGGAAAACCTAAATAGGGAAGTTGGTTTTCCCTTTCAATTCAACATTTAATTTAGATATTTGAGGAAGAATATCTAAAGAGGTATGTAGTAATTTTTTCGTTAACTTGTATCTATATATAGTTTATCATGAAGTCAATAAAATGTATGTCACCCTATGGGTGACAAAGTTAAATTATTGTTTTTTATATGAGTACAATTATTGCATAAATTTGAATTATATATTAAACTTAAAGTGAAAAGTTTGACTTTTATAAAGGGGTTGATCATTATGTATAAAATGTTGATAGTTGAAAATGACAATTTCCTTAAAGAACTCTTAACTGAGTATTTTAATGAGAGCGGAAAATACAAAGTTGTAGGGTCTATTACAGATGCTAGTTTCGCTCCTTCTATATGTCATGAATTGGGAATAGATGTAGCGTTATTAGATATTTGTACCGACGATGGAAATTATGGCGGAATTGTTGCAGGCACGAATATTAAACGAATGTACCCCCATATTAAGGTCATTCTTATGACAGGAATACCTGAAGCGAACTTCATATCTGAAGCTCATTTGGGAAAAATTGATAGCTTTTTATATAAATCTGATACGATTGAAAACTTATATAATGTAGTGGAAATGACTATGGCAGGTGAAAATATTTGGCCAGAAGAAGATGAGGGATCTAGGCAATTTTCTAAATTAGAAATCGCACTTTCCAATAGGGAAAAAGAAGTCGCAAGATTGATATGTTGTAACTGCATGACCCGCATCGAAATTGCAGAATTTTTAGACATTAGTCCCAACTCAGTAAAGACTATTACATCTAGACTTTTTACAAAAGTAGGCGTAGATAACGCAAGAGAATTGATGAAATTTATGTTAGCAAATGATTTCTTTATACCAGAAGAATAACTACTGGGTAATAGATAAAAAGTAATAAATAATAGAGGACCCACGGTTCTGTTAGACAAATTGAATTTGTCTTGGAATAGCCGTAGGCCTCTATTGATTACTGTCTACTAAGTGGTTAGTATTCTTTTTTATTTTTGCAAAAATGGTAAATGGTTTTTTGCTTTGGATTTCTAAAATCCCACCATAGGGTTTTAGCCTAAACCTCATACCTTTTAGGCCTCCACCTTCGATAATTTTACCTTCCGATGATATGCCATCATTTTCTATTTTTATAACGTAATACTCCCCTTCTTCATAGTAATTTATTAAAAAATTTTTGGCATCGCCGTGTATGATTCCGTTTGTTATCCCTTCTATAGCTATAAGAGAAAATACATTTGCAATATCTTTTGGTAAAATTGTTTCTGTAACTACTTTTATTTTAATTCCTATATTTTTAAAAAATTCTCTGATTTCATTTAAAGTTTCTTTTGGCGATTTTTCTGGATCTTTTTTTAAATTTTCTAAAATTTCTAAAGGTCTTATTAATTCTAGATTCCCATCGTATTTATCATAATTGTCGACTAAACTTCTCATCAGTGTAAACTGGTATCCCAAGGAGTCGTGTAAGTAAACTTTGAGTCGAATTTTTTCTTCCATATCTACAATCTCGTTAATTTCTTCTATCATCTTATCTACTTCTTTGTAAGACTCATCTAATTCTTTGTTCTTTTTTTCTATTATTGCCAACTGATTATATATCTTTGTAACATCTGATGCTAATAACTCTTTATAAGTTTTACCTTTGATATGAATAGAATTAATAGAAAATTCGTATATTGTCCCTTCACTTTTAATCATTACAATATTTTTTTCATTTTTGACTTTACTTGGATAATTATTAATATCTTCCCACAGTCTGTTCCCATTTTTATAAACTTTAGGAAATAAAGCGTTAATTACTTCTTTCATTTTTTTGTTATTCAGTATAATTTGTCCATCAGTTTCATAAACTGTCAATCCTGAGTCCAAATTGTCGAGAGATTCTAAAATAGAAAATGAAGTTATTTCTTCATTTACTTTTTTCAAAGTATCTATACCTATAAATATAGTTCTTATAAATATTGTCATAAATATAGGATATGTTATTACAGAATATTTAAAATAATATGCAATGCCAAGATTATTCATATTACTCAAATTATACGTAGCTAAAGTCACAAGTAACAGTTGTATAATTAAAAATACTATTTCCTTTAGTTTATCAAAAGCAGAACTCATTCGAAATTTTTCTACCACAACTAATTGGCTTTGTAAAAGTAAACCCAGTAACATCAATACATATGCAAATAATCTAATATTATTTGGCAAATAATAAATCATATAATCACCCGACTTATCTTCATAGTACCTTTATACATAAATTCATTTTCTTGAATTATTACTTCTTCAGCTGGAATGTTCGGTTTATTCACTCCTTTTGATTTAGGAAGAAAAGGATTAAAATCTATTTTATCCCTGTCTGTATATAGCATCATTGTGGACTTATCTTCGTCGAAATATGTGACACAACTGATTTCTTTCTCGCTGCCAATCCCATTTATTAAAGACTCTACAAACCAATTGAGCATCTTATTCGCCGCAGTAAATGTAATATTTCCTTTTCCATGATTATAAATATTGCAATCAATTCCTATATTATTGACTATTTTGCTTAAAGAATTAAGATAGATTAACATATCCTCCACTTCTATTACATTATTAGTAAGAGATATAATTAGTAGATTTGAAATGTATTTTAATCTCACTAGATCTAAAGCCAAAACCGTCAACCTAAACTTTCTCTCCTCTTTGTCTAAATTTTCCAGTAGTTTTATTTCTTTATCCAATTGTTCTAAGTCTTCTTGAATTGCAACTTCCACCGTCTTTTGTAGCTGTTCTTTTTTGGACAGCGCTTCTAGCTGTTTTTCCACCTCGTAGCGTCTTTTTAATATCTCAACATTTTCCTCTAATTTTTCATTTAATTCTTCCTCTTTGCTTAAAAGTTTGTTGAGAAATGTAAGATCCTCATACCATACAGCAAAGCCACCTTGAATAGGCTTTCGCTTCATCAAAAAAACTTCAAAATCTTTACCTGCATCAGATTTTATCAATGTTTTTTCAGTCTTATCTCTTATTTCTAAAGAAATTCTGGATTTTTGAAAAATTGGAATATGCATACGATTTATAGGAATTAGTCCAAACCTCATAGAAAAGACAGTAAGCAAAACTATAATAAGAGTCACTGTTTTAGTCAGCTCAACGGCAATTTTGTTGTTTAGATATACATTAAAAATTATTATATAAACTAATAAAGATAAAACAAATATCGAAGGGATTATCAATTGTCTACGCTTAGGCATTGAAATAGCTTTTTTGATTAAAACTCCAAAGGAGATAAAAATAGAAACGACATAATTTAAAAGAATAACTATCATAACGTAATTAAAACTATAATCATCATTTCCAGTGTGAAATTTAAAAACTAAATTATGTAAATCATTGGTCAATACAAATACCAATAATATAGTAGAATATATGAATGAGATTTTTCTATAAACAGAAAATTTCCTCTCCTCAAGTCTCTCCTCCACGCTAAAAGAAATCCAAACAAATAACATAGGAATGTAGATCATTGCCACATAATACAAGTACCATGCGTATCTGTGCACAATTTCTCTATTCGATAATAATAGCCTACTCATTCTAACAATTATCCAAAAACAAAGAAGAGAGAACACAAAAAATATATAATTTCTTAAATCCTCTGTAGTAATTCTAAAATAAAAATATGCACTCAAGATCCCAATAATTAAGAAAAGCAAAACATAGGTGATGGCATTTTCAAATTTATTCGTTCTAAGTGGCCTAAATGGCTTTATTAACTCTCTATTGACCATACTTTCGGCCCTAATGATGTCCATATAGATGCTAGAATTTATTTTTGTAATATTATCTTCTTCATTTGAAAAACTAGTATTGAATCCATTTTTTTCCAATTCCTCAAAAAGTATTTCACCGTTTAAATCCAGAGGTTCATTTGAAAATAGCGAATATCCAAAAGATACCGTGCCTTCAGTGGGAATAACAACTTCCAAATTCGCACCCATAGAATTTAAAATTTTCGCATGATTATCATATAAAATAACTACATCTGGGATATCTGATATAGAAAAATCCTTTTTAGGCAAGAAAATTAAATTTCCATTTGCTTTAATTTCTTTGAGTAATTTTGTACTTTTATCAAAATTACTTTTATTCTTATCTAGTCCTTGATTCATTCCTAGAATTGAATATTCTGTGTATTCTTCCATACCCACAGTTACATCGTACTTGGTTAAATCGGACCAAGTTTCTATATTTATATTTGTCTTATCTCTATTTATTGCAATTATCGGAGTGAGCTTATAAAGTGGATAACTATAATAATTGTCTTTAATAAAACCATATTCTGAATCCATAACCTCTACGGCTTTTGCACCATTATTTAAATAATCAAAGGGATCAGATTCCATAGGAATAATGTTATAATCTACAAATATATTTTTAAGAACCTGTTCAGATCTTACCCACCTATTGGAATAATAATAAATGCCTCCCATTTCAGACTGAGCAAGAACATTAGGAACAAAAAAAGACAATATAAAAATTAGAGCTATTGAAAAAATTATAAATTTTCTCATATGTAATCTCCAAATTTTCATACCGTCCCTCAGATTGATATACTATATTATACAATTTCTTATTTAGTTTAAATATATAAATATATTATACATGGAAATTAAAATTTTGTCATATAAAAATCCCGTGCAAAGATTTAATTCGTTATACACGGGATTATTACAAGCTAAAGGTAGCCATAGACACTGTACGTTGTTCGTTGTGCATTGTACGTTTAAATGCTTAACGAGTGAAGGTCCTTGGCTTTAAGTCGCATACAATGCGACGGCTACGATTTCTTCTACTTAACAACTATCTCTCTTTTAATAATTACTTCTTGAGTTTTCTCATTCCAAATTACATCTACTCCGTCTTTTAATCCTAGCGCTCTGGCTACGTTTCCTATTGGAAGCATAGTTCTGCCTTTTTCTAGGATTGGTTTGACGTCTGATTCATATACGTTTCCGTTTACTATGATTTGGTTTGTGTTTACTGAAATTTTTACTGTATTGTATTTGTCTTTTAGAGTTACTGTCCAGGTTGCTAAATCCCATTCTACGTTAAATCCTAGGGCTTCTGCTGCGTATCTTATTGGTACCATAGTTCTGCCGTCTTTTGTAAATGGTGCTATGTCCATTTTGATTTCTGTTTTGGATCCGTTTAAAGTTTTTTCTAGGATTTTGGAGCCTATTGTTAGTTTGGCTTGTAGATTTATTTTTGTTTCTGGTGTTGGTGTTACTATTGGTGTACTTGGTTTGTTGTATTCATATCCCCATCCCCATATTGGGTATTCTGGGTAGTGTGGATAGTGTGGTGTTTCTCTGTAAATTGCGTCTATTTCTACGTCTTTTGCTGGCATGGTGAAGGTGGTTTCGTAATCGTATCTGTCATCTAGTGTGACGTTTCCTTCCCATCTTATAAAGTCTTTTTCTTTTGCAGTGATAGTTATAATTTCTCCTGCTTTGGCTGATCTTTTATTTGCTGATCCGCCGTAGACATGGATTTGGTATGTTTTTTCTATTACTGGTGGTTTAGCTTCTTCTTTTTTATCAATCCAAATTGCCTTTGCTTCTGTGTTTTTTTCGCTTATAACAATTTTACTTCCTGGTTTGTACTCTTTCGAACCTACCAGCCATGCTTAAAATACTTTATTTTTAGGTGGTGTGAATTTACAATCTAAAAGTGTATAGGATTTACCTATCTCAGTATATTCAAAGTACGTTTTACCTGTTCCACCGTTAGCATTATAGGTGACCGCTGCTAAATCCATCTTTTTAATAATTGCCGTTATTTCCACTTCTCCTGCTGGCATAATAAAGGATTTAAAACTTTCTTCTGGACCTTCTAACTCTACATCAGTACCTAGAATTTCCCAGTTCATAAATATCTCGCCTTCTGCAGGTGTAGCATAAATCAAAACTTTTGCACCTTCAGCTGCGTAAGATTCTGGGACTGCATATCCATTATTGACCACAATTTTATAACCTTTTTCGAAATTAGCAGTTACTTCCACATCTTTTGCTGACATCTCAAAAAATGTAATGGCAGTTTGCCTATCATCTAATGTTATGCCTTCACTATTAATTTTCCACTCTTTAAATCCTTGCCCTTCTGAAGGCTCTTTAGCAAATATTTTTACATTCCAACCTGGCAATGCATATTCCGGCTCTGCTCTACCATTATTTACCGTTATTTTATATAAATCAGTAAATTCTGCTTTTATTTCTACTGGTTTATCTGGCATTATAAATGTAGTTTCTTTATTATTTACATTTTCAAATACAACTCCATCACTGCCTACCCAGTTTTTAAATACTTTACCTTCTGGAGGATTTGCTGTTATTGTTACAGTGTCTCCTTTTGCAGCACTTTCAGGTGTTGCTTTTCCATTTTCTATTGTTATTTCATGTGTCTCTAGTAAATTTGCAGTTATTTCTACATTTGCATTCTTCATAGTAAAATATGTTACCTTTGATGTGGGATCTTCTATCGTCACTCCACCACTAATAACCTCCCAACCTCTAAATACTTTTCCTTCTGGGTCATCATTTGGTACTGTTAGCTCTACTCTAGCTCCTGAAGCAGCCATTGACACATTAGATTTACCACCATTTACTTTAACTGTATAACCTCCATCATAGTTAGCATCTATTTGTACGTCTTCAGCTGGCATATAGAAATGTGTCCTTGCTTTAGTTTTTTGGTCTAATGTGACATTTCCCTTTTCTATTTTCCATTCACTAAATCCTAGACCTTCTGCTGATTTGTCTGATGCTAATATTACAATATGATCTCATTCAGCAGCTATAGCAAAAGTAATTGGTATATCATTTCGCGTCAATACTTTTCCTTCATTAACAACTATATTATAGGCTGGTTTATAAATTGCAGTAATCTCCATATCTTCATTTGGCATTGTTAATCCCGAACCCTCATATTGTAAATTAGCAATAAATTTTTTTAGGTCTTCTTTTACGTCCCAATGAGAAAAAACTTGACCTTCTTCAGGTGGATTTGCGGAAAGTTTAACTTTTCCCCCAGCAACAGAGGATGAAGGGGTCGCCTTTCCTCCATGAACTGTTATACTATACTCAGTACCACTTGCTTTAACAAGTGCTACTCCTTCTATAAGCCCTAAAAACAATATAAACAATAATGTTATGGCTGTTATTTTTTTAATCGTTTTCATTTTCTTCTCTCCTTTTTAATTTTTTACTATTTGTCGATTTTTATTAAATTTTCTAAAACTCCTACCAAAATATCGATTTTCTCTAAAAATCGTCCTCTGTAATCAGCATATCACAAGGCTTACAAAAAGTATGTCACCCGTAGTGTGACAAGAGCAAATTTATTTTTGGATAATTAGATTTATTTCAAAAAAATAAATCCAGTGTCGGCGAATTTGATTTCGCCAAACACAGGATTGTAAATTTTTCATATTTGGCCGTAGGCGTAGGGAATTAATTTTCTACTGACACCATCAATATGTAAAATACAATAGCAATTGTAAACACATTAATGGCTCAATCGGCTTACGCCGCGGGACTACATTGGCGGTTTCGATTTGCCACACTTAGTCGTAGGTAACAACTTTTCACTTTACACTTTTAACTTTTAACTGCACTGATTGTGCTTATTATTATAAAAAAATTTTCGCTTCATTTCATCACTTCCTTAAGAATTTCTACACATAATTTGGCCTGTTGTATATTATAGGGTGAGAAAGAAAATAATGAAATGAAGCTATTAAAAATACTTTCCATTTTATGGAGGACCTCACCCTTGGTCGTATAATCTATCGTTCTGTGCTAGTTCCGTCTGGATGATACAATAAGTATGCTTCTTCGTATATTTTCTTTTCTGTCTCTCCTACTGGACTACCTTCTAGCGCAAAATATCCATAACCATCAGTCATTTCAAATTTCAATAATCCGTCAATGTATTCATAAGCTTCTTCATCTCCGGTGCCCTTATCCATTACGAGTTTGTCTCCTTCGTCTACCCAATCTCCTTCGATGGGATCTTCTGGGTCAAAAATGTAGGTTCCGTCTTCGTTAAAGATTACTTTTATTATATCGTCATATCCTCTTTCAAATGCCATGGTTCCATCTTCATCTATATAAGCTATGGTTAGCCAAGTGCCGATGAATTTGCTAGGCTCTGGTTTAGATTCTTCTTTTGGTTTAGAATCTCCGCCACCACAAGCTGTTAGCAAAACCAAAGCTATTATTAAAATAATCGTCAAATATTTTTTCATATTCTTATCCTTTCTCAATTTTTAGTTGGAATAAATGGTATTATTAATTTTGCAATATTTTCTATGGTCATAGTTTGTAAATACACTCTTCCTGGTCCAGTCACAAATGTATCGAATAGACCTTCTCCACCTAGAAATACATTTTTCATACCTTTAACCATTTCCACTTCCATGTTTACCGTTTCGTCCATAGCCGCCAATACTCCTGTGTCCAAAACCATTCTCTCTCCTGGTTGCAAATCGTATTCTACACAGTATCCGTCAATTTCCAAAAATGCAATTCCAGGGCCTGTAATCTTTTGCATAATAAATCCTTCTCCGCCTGCTAGTCCTGCGCCCAATTTTTTTTGGATATGGGCTGACAATTGTACACCGTAAGTTCCGCACATAAATGCTTTTCTTTGTGCTATTATGCTTCTTCCTTCGCCTAATTCTACTGCTAGAATTTTTCCTGGAAAGCTAGATGCAAATGCTATTTCTGCAGGTCCTTGGGCTGTGTATTTACTCATAAATAAACTTTCTCCTGAAAACATTCTACCTAGAGCTTTTTTCGCTCCTCCTTCTGATGTGGATTCTGTGAGGATATTCCCTCTTGCCCATGTTCTTCCCCCTGCTTCACTTATCATAGATTCACCTGGTTCTAAATAAATTCTTACTACTGGCAATGCGCCGCCTTCGATTGAATATTTCATATTATCCTCCTATAGATTGGTATTTATTTTGTAAACTATTACTTCATTTGATGATTTGTCTGGTCTTTCTTCTGTTCCTACTAGATAAGTATTTCCATCCATGCCTTTGAAGAATTTTGCCATCCAAGGATAATTCGTACCTAGTATATCGCTATCTTCAACTTCTCCTAAGAAGTTTCCTGTCTTATCCCATAGATAGAAGGCTCTCATATTTGCATCTGCTGCAAAATACGTGTTCGCTCCTTCTATAATTCCTGTAATAGATCCTAGATTTTTGTCGTCCTTGTTTTTAAGTAATACATCTAGGGTTCCATCTGTGTTGTAAATTCCTAGAGCATAAACACTATCTTCTCCTTCTGTACCACCTGGTATTGCAATTTTTTCCTCTAGTATAAATAAATTGGCCGCCATTTTTTGTACTGGATTTCCATCTGCTCCTACAAATGCAATGGGTTCGCTAGTCATAGTTCCATCATCATTAATAGTAACTTTGTTAATATCGTCGATGCTAAAATTATGTTCTATTCCCCATGTACCACTAGGGTGCAGAGTCAATTTATTTTTAATATCTAGAGCAGTCTTTTCAACTTCTAATCCTTCAAGAATAAAACTGTCTTTATATGGTTCTGTTACATAGGTTTTGCCATTAGGAGATGCTACAATTGCCGAATACTCATTTGGCAATTTTTCTGTCTTTACTAGCTTCATACTGTCATTCATATCGTAAATATAAAGCTCATCATTTTTTACCAAATAAAAGTAATTTCCATTTTGTGCACCAAATGTCTTAAAGGTTTCGTAAGTAGGAATTACAGGATCTAGTTTTATATATTCTGCACTAAATTTATAATCTCCAATGCTTATTTCTCCAGTCGTCGGTGCAAACTCTTCTCCTTCATGGGCGTATGGCGGATCAGTATGTCCTGTATCTTCTGTTAGTAATACGAAACTCTTAAGCAAATTTTCCGCTTCAGCTGATAATTTATCTCCTGCAAATTGTATTTCTATATTGGTTTCTTTTGGAATATTCCTCGCCATAGCCTTTAAATTACTATAACTAGGAAATAGTATTCCATACTCTTCACCGATATAAATTCCGTTTTCGACATTTTTATCAATAAAATCCGTTTCGCTTAATTCTAGTTTTTCTAATTCTTTTCGGATATCCTTTGGAGACCCTCCAACTGAAATATAAATTTTTGCTATTTGTTCTCCATTACTTCCATTAAACACTATCGTCTTGTCATCGTCTGAAGATTTTTCCTCGTTCTTTTCCCAGTCTTTTGGAATTACTGCTTTCCAAAAGACTGACTTGTAATAATCTTCTGGAGCAAATTCTTCTTTAGTTTCTTCTGTTACTTCTTCTGCAACTTTAACTTCTTCTTTTTCAGGAGGTTTTTCACCTTTGTCACCACATGCAACAGTCAGTAGTAAGAAAATACTAAGAAATACCAACAATAACTTTTTCATAATTGCCTCCTCATTTTACTTTGCAGATTCTGGCTTAAATGGAAGTTCATTCCAACTTTCTCCTACTTTTCTAAAATAGAAGGACAAGTGATATCCTGCATTATCTTCTTCATAGTCTTCGTAGTCATATTGAATATATAAAGTCGTCGGATCGTCAAATTTTGCATATAGTAATCCATTTTCTTCTGGGCTCAACCAGTGGTCTGCTATCCACGCGTCTTCTTCTCCAATGTCACCAGTGAAATGGTCGTCTTTAAATTCAATATATGCTGATACAAGTGGGCTTTCAGTATCATCTAAGAAATACGCTTCAAAGTAATATTTTCCTGTGCTATCTGTATCTATTTCGGCGATTAAATCGTATACTACCATCTCGGATCCTTCATACTTAGATCCATAGTGTCCCATTTCTGAAACCACGCCTACCCAATCTCCTATGAGATCTTCTTTGGTATCTATTTCACCAGCAGGTTTGCTAACCGGTCCACTCATTGCTGGTTTTTCTTCAGTAACTTTTGGCCCTTCTTTTTCTTTAGGCTCTTCTGCCACTTCTTCTAATTCTTCTTCCCATTCTTCAGAGGTGCCGAGTAATTCAGCATATGTACCATGAAGTATAGATTTGTCAGTGAGTTCTTTTTCTCTTGCAGAAATTGTAGAGCCCATTTTATTGAAATAAAACTGTCCAAATCCTTTTGCGTCCATGATGAATATTTCTCCATCAAGTTCGCCTACAAAGGAACTAATTTCTCCTAGGTCTGCGTCAATTTTATTTCCTTCTTGAGACCAAGTACCTGTTTGTTCATTTCCTTCGTTGATAATCTTCATAGTCTTATCGTCTTCAAATATCAAAACTATTCCGCTTTTATCATCTCGGGCAAAAGTAGCTATGTCTTCATCTTGTTGGAATGCAAATACTGTCCATTCCCCTGCTATATTACTTGTGCCAGGCTTATCTCCACCTTTTTCTCTTAAGAAGAAAAATGCAAGTAATGCAATTACAACTACACCCGCGCCGATAATAGCAAATTTAGGAATGCCGCCACCAGATTTTCCTCCTCCGCCTCCACCAGAATAAGATTGTTGGTTATAATTTTGTTGCTCTCCATATGATGGTGGTGTTTGATATGAACCTTGTTCACCGGAACCTCCACCTTGACTTTGTTGTTGATTGTATTGTGGTTGTTCTTGATACGTAGGTGTCGCTTGATATGAACCTTGTTGTTCTTCATATCTTGGTTGTTCTGGTTGAGTCGGTGGTTCGTAAACCTTATCTTGATATGTAGGTTGTTGATATGGTTCCTCATATTTTGGCGACTCAGGGATATACTCTTCTTGGATTGGTGCATCCATAATAATTGTATCTTCAAAATCTTCCTTAGGTGATGATACAGGTTGCTCTACTTGTGGCGGAGAAACTTCCTCTACGCTTTTAATTTCTACCATATATACTTTCATGCCTTCTGTTGGAACATAATTCGAACTTCCCGGCATAAAATATACTCCTTCGAATTTAGCATTAGTGTCCAAGTCTTCTTGAACATTTTCTGGATTCGGTTTAATTTCTTTATAATCACTCATAACTTGCCTCCCATTATATTACTAGCGATTTAATTATCGCAGCGAGGAAGTCAAAACTTGTGTTGGAGTAAACGAATGCATCTATCACTCCTGCTTTTTTTAACTCCACTACTCTATCACCCATATCTGCATTTTTGGAATCACATAAAAATATTACTTTGCAGTTTGGACATCGTTTTTGCAACTGTTTTCTAATTTTTATCCCTTCATCAATATGCCCCGGGGATTTGTTAGCTACTTCTAACAACAACACATCTGCTTTATTACCGCAACATACGTCCACAACTAAATCCAAGTCGTCAACAGACAATACTTCAAAGCCTGTATCTCCTTGTATTTTTTCTTTCATTGGATTTTGAAGAATTTTTTGTCTCATCGCTAATACAACTTTTGCCAATCTCGTCACCACCTTGGGGTTCTCATTCTGCCATTTTATTTAAAAATCAATCGATATTCTTCCTGATCTAAAAACTTCTTCGTAATCTGGAATACCGTAACCATAAATTACAAATTTAAAATTTTTTATATCATCGACACTTTTTACTCCTATTTTTTCCAGCTCATACGAACTAAAATTCATGCTGGTAAATCCTCCTGAATCCTCTGGCAAGTTGCAATATATATAGCTATTTAAGACATAGCCATTTATCATTACATCTTCTACGGCAAAACCCAATTTATTTTCAGTCTGATTTTTTATGTATAGTCCAAAATAAGACTCATCTTGATTTCCTTCCCATCCTGTACCTGTTACAACTATTCCGTCACCTTCTACTACAGAAAAACTATTAGAACCTAGTTTCTTTGAATCTTCATGGGGCAGGTTTGTCTCTATTAACAAGTCTTCGATAATATAGTTTCTATCACTTTCGCTTTCAATTTCATCTGCAGAAAATCCAACTATAATTTCTGAAATGTTTTTAAACCCCATATATTCTAGGTCATTGAAAAAGATATATTCACAAAATCTAGCTTTTGCTTTATGGGGTATCGTATAGTTTCCATAAGGTTCTTTGTGAAAACCGTTAATTTCGAGCTTAGTTAGGGTTACGGCAAGACTTTCTCCAGTTAGGTTCTCAAAATCTATACATACATCTGCAGAATCTTCATCATACACTACATTTATAAGTTCAATTTTTATACCCTCTTCATCGTACAATACTTTTCTATCAGATACTTCTCCCTCTGGATATCCTATGTAAACCTCTACTTCTTCTTCAGATACATCAGTATTATTATTTTCATTTGATTGTGATATTGGTGTTTCGGTTTCCGTTGTGTTTTTTGTTTTTGCTGCTTTATTATTACATCCTGATAATAGTATCAAAAGTAATGTCAAAACCAATAGTATTTTCTTGTTCATATCCATCCCTCTCCTTCAATTTTTTCTATCTATTTAGATTATATTACAGGCTTTAATAAAAGTATGTCACCCGTAGGGTGACAAGAAGAACTTTTTTACAATTTTTTTAAATAAAAAAACGTCTGAAGAATCGAATATTTTTTCGTAATTATTCTTCAAACGTTTTATTCTAAGCCATATGTGAATTGACAAGTTTTGCCATTTCGTTGTATTTTTTTATTACTTCTTCTTTTTGTAAATCTCCTGCTTCTAGCATTTCGTTTATAGAATTGATTCCATTTTCTAGTTCTGGGTTGACTACTCCTTCTTTGATTAATTGTATCGCCATATTTCTAACTGAATACAGCCTGTGAAGCACTGGCATAATTTCTGATTCTTCTTTGTTCTCTGCTAAGAGTTTGTGTAGATGCCAAGTTTGGTTCATCTCTGTGGAGATGCATTTATTGGGAAGATGGAGTTCATTTTCTTTTAAATCCTTCAAAAGTTCATTTAATTCTTCGTCTTCAAATTTGTGAATCATTAAAAAATTTATGTCCACCGGTTCATGAGTCGACGGATATTCTATTTTCTTTCTCTCTCCTATAAGATATCCTACATTTTGTCCCAAGTCGTCGTCAGTTGCTGTTATGATTTCAAATTTGTGCTTTTCTTTTAAGCTTTCTATTTTTGAAAGCATTTCATCTGGCATATTATATACTAATAATTTTTTTGTCATATAATCCTCTCACTAATATTTTATTGTTTTCTCTTTTGTCTCTATAGTTTTTCCTGTTTTTTCTAAAAAAATTTCCTTTGGTTTTTCCATTGAAGCGAATTGAAGGGGTGTCAAGGCATGGGAATAGCTGCCGGCATTATTCATTATAACAACATCTCCTATTTCTAGCTTTGGAAGGTTCACATCATGAGCTACTACATCTGCTGCAGTACATAGATTTCCCATTAAAGTGACTTCTTCTCTTAATTCCTCACTTTTTAATATTCCTATTTGGGATGAATTAAAAGATGTAAATAATGGTTCAGTGGCTACAGGATAATCTTCCAAAGTATAATTGCTAATCATTTGGGAAATAGAAGGTCTATAGAATCCATTTAAGGTATTATTTAATATAATATAGGTCTTGCCATGGGATTTCTTCTTGTCTCTCACCTTTGTAACATAAATTCCCGCTTTTCCTACTAAATATCTTCCAGTTTCTATATAGATTTTTATCGGTTTTAGTTTCTCTTTTATCTCTTCCAAATTATTATGGAAAGCTCTTCCAATTTTTTCTACTTCCACTGGAGAATCCTCTTGATTATATGGAATCCCGATACCTGAGCCCATATTAATAAATTCTAGCTTTCTTCCCAATGCACTTTGGAATCTCAAAGCTAAGTCCAAAACATTTTTGTGATAGAGTTCTATAATATCTTCTGCTAATTCTTGGCTTTTTGAATGGACATGAATCCCTGTGACTTCTACATTGGGTGTGAGTTTTATTTTTTCTAAATTTTCAAATATCTGATCTTCGTCTATTCCAAACTTACTGGGAATTCCCACATCTGAGTGAAAGGTGAAGTTAGGATTTATCCTTATTCCTATCTTGGCAGTGATTTTCATATCTTGAGCCACCTTAGATATTAATTCTATCTCGTGGAAGCTATCTGCGATAATTGTGGCAATCTCGATGGATTCCCGAATATCTTTTTCACTTTTTCCTGGAGCTGAGTATTGTAAATCCCTTTTGGAAACTTCTCTTTCGTGACTTAATTTCACTTCTTCTAGGGACGCAGCATCAGCACCTATATTTTGCGAAAAAATAGAATCTAGAATTCGAAGATTTGGATTCGCTTTTAATGAGTAAAGGAAATCTACGCCTTTAAAACTATTTTTTAATCTCTCAATGGATTTTAATATTTCATTTTCGTCATATAAATAAAAACTGTCATGGTCTTTTGCTAATTTTAATATTATTTCTTTTTCAATCATTGCAAAGCCTCCTTTTTCTCTATATGCCCTTAATTATACCTTTTATTAACTGTAAAATATATTTATTTAAATTATTGCCGCGATAATTATGTTTTAGTATACTTGCTATAATAACAAAATTTAGAGGTGAGCCATGATTATTCAAACCAAAGATTTAAAAAAGAATTTTGGCAAAGTAAAGGCACTAGAGGGTGTGGATTTGATTTTAAATCCCGGAGAGATTCTGGGTTTTATCGGTCCCAATGGTGCCGGCAAAACTACTACCATTAGAATATTGCTAGGTAGCATTAAAGGGGATGGATTTGCTAGTGTTTTGGGCATGGATCCTTGGAGGGATGCTGTGGAAATACATAAAAACCTTTCCTATGTCCCTGGGGATGTGAACTTATGGCCTAATCTCACTGGTGGAGAAGTAATTGACCTGTTTATGAGATTGCAAAAACAAAATAATAAAAAATTTCGAGATGAATTGATTGAAAAGTTTAATTTAGACCCTAGAAAAAAATGTAGAACCTACTCAAAGGGCAATCGCCAAAAAGTTGCATTGATAGCTGCTTTGGCTTCAGATGTGGATTTGTATATATTTGATGAGCCTACTACGGGATTGGATCCTTTGATGGAAAGCATTTTTCAAAATGAATTAAGTCGCATTAAATCCCAAGGCAAAAGCGTCTTACTTTCTTCTCACATTTTGTCCGAAGTAGAAAAAATATGCGATACAGTAAGCATTATTCGCCAAGGCAAAATTATTGAAACTGGATTGATACAAGATATTAAGCATTTGACTATGTCCAAAATTAAAGTACAAACTAAAAAACTCATTACGGATATGGATACCAATAGATTAATTCACGATTATAAAATTTCCAATGGAGTTATGGAATTTAACGTAATAGGAGAAGATTTGGGAGAAGTTATGAGCTATCTTTCAAATTATGAAATAATAAGTCTAGAAGCCAGTCACCCTACTTTAGAAGAATTGTTCATGACTCATTATGAAAAGAGGAGTTAATATGAAAGACTTATTTTATAACACTTCTGAGATTTTAAAGTTCATCATTAGAAGAGAAAGGATTAGGCAGCTGATTTGGATTTTAGCCTTCAGCTTGTTTTTAGTGGCACTTGTTCCAGTATTTGAAAATATCATTTCTACTTCTTCAGATATGAAAGTCTTAATAGATACTATGAAAAACCCAGTGATGATTGCATTTATTGGGCCTGTATTTGTGAATGATTATTATACAACTGGATCTATGTATGCTAATTATATGTTGCTATTTTCTGTATTGATAATCGCCACTATGAATATATTTTTAATCTCCACTCATACTAGGGCTGATGAAGAAGATGGGAGATTAGAATTTATACAGTCATTACCTATAGGAAAGTTTTCCAATATGAGTGCTGTTATGATTTTAGCATTTATTTCAAATTTATTAATTGGAGTCCTAACTGCTATAGGATTTTATATAATTTTACCAGGAGAGATGTCATTCCTAGGATCTTTTGTATTTGGAGCAAGTCTTTTTGTAATTGGGAATTTATTTGCTGGAATCACACTTTTTTATTCCCAAATAACTATAAGCAATAGGACTGCAGTAGGCCTTAGTTTTTTCACCTTGTTTTTCTTCTATGCTTTGAGAGCTGTGGGAGATATGTATATCGATGTGCTTTCTATCGTCTCTCCCCTAGGTCTGATTTTAAAAACCGAAAATTTTGTCAACGATTATTTTTATCCTTTGGGAATAATATTTATTGAGTATTTTGTGATTATGGGCTTGGCTTTTGCAATTGGGAGGAATAGGGATTTGGGAAGTGGAATTATTCCACAAAAAGCTGGAAGAAAAAAAGCTAGTCCTTTCTTAAGGAGCGTAGGCACATTTGCATTTAGGTTGCTTAGAAATCCAGTATTAATTTGGACTTTTGTGATTTTAATCTTTGCTGGTATGTATGCTTCTGTCTTTGGGGACTTGGAAGGTTATATTGACTCTTCAGAGATGATAAGGGAAATGTTTATTATAGATAGTGAATTTTCTTTAACTGAACAATTCATATCTCTTCTTATGGTGATTATGGCTATAATTTCAACAATTCCAGTTCTAACATTCCTTCACAAAGCTACATCTGAAGAAAAGGTGCAATTAGCAGAAGAAATTCTAGCAAAGCCAGTTTCTCGATATAAATACCTCGGTTCCTTCTTTGTTATTGCTATTTTAATGACTATAGTGTTTCAATTTTCCACTGCTATAGGATTTTATGGTGTGGGAAGATATTTTCTAGAAACTCTTCCTAGTTTTAAAACTTTTTTAATCTCAGCGATGATGTATGTACCTGCGATACTAGTTATGTTAAGTATATCTGTGTTTTTAATCGGAGTGCTTCCTAGATTGACATGGCTAAATTATTTATACTTAGGTTATATCGTCGTGGCTGTCTATTTTGGAAAAATTTTAGATCTTCCAGAAGTTTTAGCTAAGGCTACTCCTTTTGGGAACGTGATCCAATATCCAATGGAAGAATTAGAATTTACAAGTACCTGGATTTTGTTAGGGATATTTATAATATTAAGTGGAATTGGATTTATTGCTTATAGAAATCGGGATTTGATGTAATTAGTTTCCAAATAATAAAAGATTACTTAGCAAGGTATGCCCATAAAATTCCGTTTTTTATTACTTTAAAATCAATTTCTTTAAATTGAAAAATTTCTCCGTCCATATTTGCAATTGCACCCTGAGGAGTTTTAATTTTTCCAGAAACCACTTCATATTCTTCTACATTTTCGTGGGTAATATGAGTTCCCTTTTTGTATTTGAAAATTAATGGAATTATAGATAGGTATGGAAGTTTTTTAATAGCTACTAAATTTAATACCCCATCATCTATTAATGCTGTAGGTGATGGGTTAAATCCTGAACCATAATATCCTCCATTACATAAAGCTGAGATGATATATTCCCCAGATACTTTCAAATTCTTTCCAGTTACAGTAATCAAATCATATTCCAATTTTTCATTTTTGATATTTAAAAGGGATTGGATTATTGCGAGGATAAATGCTTTTTTACCTAGTTTGGGATAAAGATTTAAAAAATCATAGGTTCGCTTCAAAATATGAGTGTCAAATCCTATGCTCATTACGTTTATACATTTTTCTCCGTTAATGTCTATTATGTCAATAGGTCTAATTTCAGGTTCGAATGTATCTTCTATTTGAAAATTTGAATAGTCAAAGTTTTTTGAAAAATCATTTCCAGTTCCCATGGGAATAAGTCCCAAAGCTGTATCGCTTTTTGCTAAAACTCCTGCTATTTCACCTATAGTTCCGTCCCCGCCGCATGCTATCACAATTTTATTTGAATAGTTCCTTTTAGAAAATTCCAATGCAGCTTTCTTACCATGTTCTTTATCTTCAGTGAGAACAATTTCTAATTCATCTAAACGATTGTGTTTTGTATAAGTATCTATAATTTTATTTTTAAAATCTGCAAAGTTTCCATTTCCTGCTTTAGTACTTAGGATAAATAATTTTTTAATCATTTTGCCTACCGTTATTATTTATTTTAATTAATTATAGACTATTCTAAAGGCTCAACTTTGTCAAGATTTCTCAAGTTATGATTTTCAATTAAAAAATCACATATTGCTATGCGATTTTTCTTTGAAATTATTTTCCCATTTTTTCTTTAAACATTTCAACTCTTTCTTCGAAACTGACAACTTTATGAAGTTCGTGGAGCATCCACATATACCCAAAGTTGTCCTTTAAGATTGCATTGGAGACACCCATTTCCTCTAGTTTAATTACTTCTTGAAGCACCGTCCAGTTTTTTGATTTCGCTTTTTTAAATACGTCTTCTATATCTTCTACCAAGACATTGAACCAAAAAGAGTTATTGGAATTTTCTCCTGGAGCTACTAAAAAATACTCTGGATTTTCATCTAATAGGTGAAATCTAGTGCCATAAATCGTAAATATAGCTTCGTTGGATCCCTGCGGAAATTCAGTGACTTCAAGTCTTTCCACATCAAATATTTCTTCATACTCTGACAAAGCTGCCAAACTGTCAGTTACTACCATATCTATTTCTACGCCAACCATTATCATATCCTCCTACAAATTTATATTCAATTGATAGCCTAAAGTGTATGAATTTAACCAAAGAATAATTATTTATTAATATAATTCCCTGCAAAGACACCAACTGTGGATAACTGTTTTTATTTTTGTCAATACCAAAACGTAAAATAATTTAAATATTATACTTCTCTTTAGTAAATTTTGATGAAGTTTTTTAAATTTATTTCAAAAAACAAAACGACTAAACCCATAGATTTAGCCGTTTATGTTGATTTGTTTTTCTGTTTTTATAGTTGAAACTATTTATTAATTTTTCTTAATATACACAGGCTCTGTCTTTGCTGCTTCCTACATTACACCATGTTATCCACATTATCCACATTTTTAAAATGCAGCTAATAGCTCGTCTATAAATTTTTCTCTATCTATACTTACAATTACTTTGCAATTATTTGGTGGCTTTCTATGAGGCCTTTCATCAGTAAATGACATACCGCCACTGAATAATCCACTTGGTTCAACGTTCACATACATATCTTCCATTACCATTATTTCTGGATTGGTAATTGCTAAAACTGATACTGGATCGTGGAGAGCTGGGTCTTCATTTTTATAGGCTATTAGAATTTCTGTAGCTACATTGGAGACTCTAGTATTTATTGCTCGCATTTTTTCCACATCTTCATCAACTACATAAGCATCTTTTAAAGTTACATTTAATCCAGCAAGGATAATGGGAATACCTAGATTCATAACTATATGTGCGGCATGAGGATCTACTAAAAAGTTAAACTCACCTTTTGCAGTTCTGTTTCCTACCGTAGTGCTTCCGCCCATAATACTTAGAACTTCTACCTTTTCTTTTAACTCTGGATAAATTAAAAATACCGTAGCTATGTTAGTTAAGGGTCCTACTGCTATTATGGTAACTTTTTCTTCTGACTCTCTTAAAGTTTCAGCAATAGTTTCCACAGCATTTTTTTCTGAAAGCTCGGCCAAATCATTTTCATTAAATAATTCCCCTACGCCACCAAAACCATCTTCGCCGTGGGTATTGGATGCTACAATTTGCGGAACCAAAAGTGCACTTCCTGCTCCTCTAGCTATTACAGTATCCATTTCCAAAAGTCCTGCTACTAGTCTGGCATTTTTTGTCGTGTATTCTATGCCCACGTTACCAGCTACTGTAGTAATTGCTTTAATGTCCAGTTCTTCTTTTGCATTTGCAAGCATAAGGGCTAACGCATCATCTACACCTGGATCACAATCTATAATTACCGGAATTTTTTTTGTCATTTTGTTAGCACCTCTATCAATCTTTCTCGAAACTTTTCTTCATCCAAATCTAAAATCACATGGGCGTTTTTTTCAGTTGTACTAAAGCTTCGTCTATCTGCAAGAGTTTGCCCCCTAGTATATACACCTTCTGTTTCCACCACCACATGATAGTCCTTGCCAGTAAATATTTCGGGATCAGTATGATACATAACAGCCACTACGTCATGAAGACTTATTTTGCTGCCTCTTTTTTCTTCAATTCTCTTAAAAGAAGCCAGCATTATTTCTGTTAAAATATCTGTAATCTTTAAATTTGACGCTTTTAAAATATTATGGATGTCCCAATTGTAATCTCCCTTTTCAGTAACATCCAATCCAGCCATATTCACTTTGACGCCACTTTTAAATACTATCTCAGCAGCTTCTGGATCAGCTATAATGTTAAATTCTGCAGCAGCAGTGGTATTTCCTTTCTCCAAACCTCCGCCCATAATGGTGATTTCTGAAATCTTTTCTTTCAAATCAGGTCTGCCCAATAACAGTAAAGCGATATTCGTTAAAGGTCCCACTGCGATAATAAGTGTCTTGTCGTTATTTTCCAAGACATCCACCATGGCATCAAAAGCATTTCTTTTACTAAGTTCTGCCAACTCATCATCTTCGAACTCATATCCACCTAGTCCCGTTTTACCGTGAATTTCTCCCGCTAAAACTTGTCTGCCCATAATTGGCATAGCAGCGCCTTCACATACTTCCACATCCCAGTCCAGAGCTTTCACTAATCCTCTGAGATTTCTAGTAGTGTATTCAACCTCTACATTTCCTGCAACGCTTGCAAGTAATTTCACATCAAATTTTTCTGAATTTTTTAAATATACAATTGCAAAAGCGTCATCCACTCCTGGATCGCAATCAAATATTGTACAAATTTTTTCCATATTTCCTCCTAAAATTATAAACTAAAAACTTTCTTTCCTAAACCAAAATAAATTTTTCTAAATTTCACTCCCATTATCACAATAACTGTAAGTGCAAAAATTGAAATCCACATAATATGCATTACTCCAAAATTTTTCACAACTATTCCGGTGACTGATGCAACTATTGTGCTTCCAATCGAACCCGCCGTTCCTAACATTCCAGTAAATCCACCGGATTGTGTCGGGAAAAATTCTCCTCCTATACTTACAGCCATTGAATAATAATTTGCCAAGAAAAATCCTATAAAAAATGAACAAGAATAAATCCAAATCAAATTTTTTGTATAAATTAATAGCAATAAAGAAACAATAGCTAGAAATGGATTAAATAATAATAAACGTGTGAAATGAACTCTACGAAGCACCAAGGAAAACACAAAGGAACCTATCACAGTGCCAAGTAGATAATAAGTTAAGGATTGTACCGCATCTGATGGAAGGATTGCTTTGCTAGTTTGTACATAAAGAGGTAGCCAAGTCAAAAAAGTATAATTTGCTAGATTAAAAAATAGAGAAAGAACTAAAACAAATACGCCTTCTCTTTTAATTTCCGGTGGATTTTCAAATATCTGCAAACTAAAATCTTCACCAGTCTTCGCGCTCGCTTGTGGTGGGAATTTTATTAATAGGGCAAGTACAGTTGTAAACACTGTAATTCCTAAATATATTGCAAATAAGTAATTGTAACTTAAACCTTTACTCATGAGCAACACCGCCAAAAATGACGTAAACATTCCACCGCCTCCGAAGAAAACTTGTACCATACTTACATAAGGTCCACTTTTATCTCCATAAGCGTCAAACAAAATGCTAAAACCAGGAGCATCCATAAGTCCGAAAGCCAGTCCACCAATAAATGAGTAAATCATTGCCATATAATAACTGGACGTTGTCATCATCCCGATATTAAATATGATATACAATATTCCACCGGCTACAATAACTATTTTTCGTCCTTTTTTATCAGATATCAATCCGCTTGCGTAAAGGGTGAGTACAGTTCCTATTCCTCGAGCCGAAGCTAAAATGGCAATATCCCCAGGTTCCCTTGCTAGTCTAATAGTCAGCAAGACCATCAAAGCTCCAACTACATTATTAAGTCCCCCCTCAATAAACATCGTGAAATAGGAAACTGCAGTCGCACCAATTTTTTTATTCCCCAATTACTTCCTCCCAGATAATAGATAGAAGATAGTAATTAGTAGATAGTAGATGCCTGCGGCAAGTTTCGACAAATTCAATTTGTCAATCTTAACCGTAGGCAAATTTATTAATTACTAATTACTATCTAATAATTACTTTCTAATTATTACTTGTTGCTAATTTTTTCGCTTTTCTTTGTCTTTCTGTCATTTTTCTGTATGAGAAGAATGTGTATGCTAATATTGTTGTGATATATGGAATCATTTGAATAAATTCTACTGGAATAGTGACAATAGATTGTAAATTGTTAGCGAGTGATTCGAATACGCCAAATAGTGCACTAGCTAAAAATGCTCCTATAGGATGTCTGCCACCTACGTTATTAGCTGCCAATCCTACAAATCCTCTACCTGCTACCATTCCCCTTACGAAGAATTTCATATATCCCATGGACATATACGCTCCTGCCATTCCTGATAAAAATCCAGAAATCCCAAGGGCAATATACTTAGTTTTATTTACTGAAATACCTACTGACTCTGCTGCGTGAGGATTTGATCCTACAGATCTGATTCTCAAACCAAGAGGAGTTTTAAATAATAAATAATTCAAAACAAATATTAACGCAAAAGAAATATATACCAAAACGCTATGTCCAGATAACACCTTTCCAATAAATGGAAGGTCCTGAATCAAAGGTATATTAATATTAGGCAAAATTTTGCTTCCTATAGAAGCAGAAGTAGCTTTTTCTCCTGTAAAAATAAATAGTAAGAAGATAGTCGCCCCTTCAGCCAATAGATTCAAGGCAATAGCTACTAATACTTCATCTGTATCCATTTTTAATTTGAAATATGCAAGTGATAAACTCAAGCCAATGCCTATCAATAATGCTACTAATAATCCAATCCACGCACTACCTGACCAATAAGATGCCATAACTGCAAACAGAGCAGAGAAAAGCATTATACCTTCAATGGCCATATTAGTTATTCCAGATCTCGCTGCGATTAAAGCTGCTAAGGCTGCTAGAAGTAAGGGAGTTGTAGATCTAACTACACCAAACCAAAAGCTTGGGTTTCCAAATAGACTTATAACTGCGTTCATGCTTCTACCTCCTTAACCTTTGTTTCAACTTGGGAAACTTTTACTATTTCTTTTTCTTTCCATGTACTCAAGAAGGACTGAGCTGCAATTAGAAGAATTATAGTCGCTTGTACTATAGATATAATCTCTGCAGGAACATTGGATGTTCTATTCAAAATATCTGCTCCAGTTCTTACATAGGCTAGAAAAAATGCAGCAAATGGAATGGACCTAGGATTTTGTCTAGCTAATGTGGCAATTATTACCCCATCAAATCCAAAACCCGGTGCTTCGTTCCACATGAAGGACGAATATATTCCCAACATTTCTACACTGCCACCTAAACCAGCAATACCAGTTCCTATAATCTGAGCTAGAATTACTACCTTAGATACTTCAATTCCAGTGTATTTCGCAAATTTTTCATTGGATCCTACTGTCCTAAGGGTGTATCCCCATTTAGTTTTATAAAATACATAATATGCAATTATTACCACAGCCAACATTATAAATAGTCCAAAGTGAATTCGAGTTTTTGGAATCAATGTCCCTAAATTAACTCCTTCAGGTAAAGGATATGATTCTTGACTAGATCTGCCTGGATCTCTAACTACATAATTGAATAAATATTTTACAAAAAATCCAACTAAATAATTGAGCATCAAAGAAATTACTAGTACATTGGCTCTATATTTCTCGCTTAGTACTGCCGGCACTCCTCCAATAACTGCTCCTGCAAGAAAACCTGCAATTAACGCAACAATTACAGTCAAAAAAGGTGGTAGAGGAGAAAAAATTCCTACAATCGTCGCCATCATCGCTCCCATATAAAAAGCACTGTTGGCAGATAAGTTATATCTTTTCGTTGTAAAAACTACAGTAAGAGCAAGACCTGTAAAGCTAAGTGGTATCATAAGCTCAATAACATTTGAAAATCTTCTCATGCTAGTCAATGGTCCAGTCAAAAGAGTTTTAACTGCATCCAATGGGTTGTCACTAACTAAGGCGATTATGACAATAATTATTGCTAAAGAAATCAATAGTGTTAAAATTGTCCTTAAAATTTCAAATCGAGATTCTATCTTACGAATTTCTCGTCTGACGTCTCTAACTTCGCTATTAACTTTATCCGTCATGATATCGCTCCTTTCAGTTCTTCTTCATTCATAAACTTAAGACCTAACATATATAGTCCTAATTCTTCTTCTGTAACCTGCGATGCGTCTTTGAAATAAGCAGAGATTTTGCCATCGTAAAATACTATTAAGCTGTCAGATAGTTCCATTACTTCGCCAATATCTGCACTTACTACCAAGACTCCTACGCCATTATTTCTTTTTTCTACGATTTTTTCACGAATAAGGGCAGCCGTTCCTACGTCAATTCCCCTAGTGGGTTGGTCAGCAATCAAAAGATCCATGTCCAAATCCATCTCTCTGGCAGCTACTACTTTTTGGATATTACCACCCGAAAGCATACGCACAGGAGTATTTCTGGAGTCAGTTTTGACTTCAAATTCTTTTATAAGACGTTCAGTTGTCTCGTTTAATTTATCGTAATCTAAAAAGATTCCTTTATTATATTCTTCTTTTTTATAAATATTAGAAATAATATTTTCGACAATACTGCTATCAGGCATAGATCCATATGTCAGTCTGTCTTCTGGAATATGAGCTACTCCCCTTTGTCTTCTATCCAAAGTTGGATTATTGTAGCTTACGGCATCTCCCTTTATCAAAATCTCTCCTGATTGAGGGTTAGAAAGACCTGCTACACAATCAATCAATTCTCTTTGACCATTTCCTTCTACTCCTGCAATTCCTAGAATTTCTCCCCTATGAACTGCAAAAGAAATGTTATCGACCTTTACAGTCAATTCATTATCCACAAAATTTAAATCTTTTACTTCTAAAACCTTTTCACCACGATTGATTGGAGGTTTTGTTATAGTCAATTCCACATCTCTTCCTACCATGTGCTTGGATAGTTCTTGGATGGATACATTTTCTACTTGAAATGATCCTACTGTGGTACCATTTCTTAAAATAGTAGCATTTTCACAAATTTCTTTTATTTCATTGAGTTTATGACTGATAAATATGATAGTATGTCCGTTGTCTCGAAGTAATAAAAGTTGCTCGAAAAGCTCTTCGGTTTCTTGAGGTGTGAGTACAGCCGTAGGTTCGTCCATTATTATGATTTTTGCACCACGAATCAATGCCTTTAGTATTTCTACCTTTTGTTTTTTTCCTACTTCAAGTTCTGAAACCATCGTCTTTGGATTTAAATTAAATCTATATTTGTCTGAGTATTCTTGAACCATATCATAAGCAGCTTTATAATCTATAGCCATTCCTTTTTTAGGTTCCATTCCCAAAATAATATTTTCCGCTACTGTCAAATGTTCGTCTAACATAAAGTGCTGATGAACCATTCCTATGCCCAAGGAAATTGCATGCATTGGACTTTCGATTTTAATTTTTTCACCCCTAAGATAAATTTCTCCATCAGTAGGTTGCTCTATTCCAAAGAGTATTTTCATTAAAGTAGATTTTCCAGCTCCATTCTCACCCATAAGAGCGTGAATTTCTCCTTCCACCAAATTAAGATTTACATCTTTATTGGCCACTACTCCATTGGGATA
>CANRJQ010000009.1:0-49336 GCA_947630985.1 uncultured Clostridia bacterium
TTATATATCTCCTCTCTCATACATGACATTTTATCAGAATAAATATAATATGACATTATCATAGAATAACTACATAAATGTGGAAATTTCATTGAATTTTAATAATCTGAATGTTATAATTAAATAAATCATGAAAATGTTTTCATGAAACTACAATCTTTGGAGGAGGTATTTCTATGATTAGAAATAAAAAAATAGCACTAATTTTAGTTGCTATGATGTTAGTTAGCGCATTTGTTGCATGTCAGGGCGGAACAAAACCAGCAGAAACTCCAGCTGATAAACCTGCGGAAGGAACTGAAAAACCAGCAGAAGGAGCTGAGAAACCTGCACCAGCCGGCGGCGGAGAATTTATCTCAATTGCAACAGGTGGAACGGGCGGTACATATTATCCACTTGGTGGAGCAATGGCTACAATCTTAAATGGATCAGACATGGGCGTTCAAGCAACAGCACAAGCAACAGGAGCTTCTGTTGAGAACGTAGAGCTTATTCATATCGGTGACGCAGAAGTAGCATTCGTACAAAATGACATTGCTTATTATGCATTCAATGGAATCGAATTATTCGAAGGAAATAAATATGAAGATATTGCAGGATTAGCTACACTTTATCCTGAGGTAGTACAAATTATTGCAGCAGCTAATTCAGGAATAGAGTCAGTTGAAGATATGGCAGGAAAGAGAATAGCTGTAGGAGCGCCAGGATCAGGAACTGAAGTTAACGCAAGACAAGTTTTAGAGATTCATGGTCTAACTTATGAGGATTTAGCATTAGCAGATTATTTATCATTTACAGAAGCAACTGATCAAATTAAAAATGGTCAAGTCGACGCAGCATTTGTTGTAGCTGCTGTTCCATCTTCAGCTGTAACTGAGCTTGCAACTACGCATGATATTAAATTAGTGCCAATTGCAGAAGATAAAGCAAATGAACTGATAGCAAAATATCCATACTACACATATTTAGACATTGCAACTGAAGAGTACAGAGGATTTGAAGGAACTGTTAAAGGTGTTGCAGTTCAAGCAATGTTAATAGTAAACAAAGATATGGATGATGAATTAGCATATAATATTACTAAAAACATATTCACAAATCTAGATGCTGTGGCAGAATCACACGCAAGAGGAAAAGATATCACAATTGAATCAGCTCTAGATGGTATGCCAATTGAGCTACATCCAGGTGCTCAAAGATTCTTTGACGAACAATAAATATAAAACTAAAAAGGAAGGTAATTTTTACCTTCCTTATATCTTAGTTCTTATTATATTCATTAGAATTATATTATATTTTGTATGGCCCATGACGGTTTTAGTAGCAAGGCATTATCCCGATAACAATATTTTGTATTACTTCAAAGTAAATAAGAATTCTCAAATAGGTATTATTTATACTCATTCAGTCGAAAAAACTGAAACAAGCGAATGGTACAAAATTGAAGGTGACGACCTGATATTGATGGAACAAAGATTCAAATCTCAGGGAGCCGGTTTACCTTCAGATTCAATTTATAAATTTGAAAAAAACAAAGACGGTTATAGACTGTATGATATTAATGTAAAAATGAACAATGTAATATATAGAACAGGACAAATTATTGCAAATCACAAGGTAAGTATTGATGGCAAAATTAAAGAATTTTTGACGTTTTCCAAGCCAGGTGATGCAGTAATTTTTAATGTAGAGAATATCTCAAATTATGAAATTTTCAAATGGAGGTGTTTTAATGACACTAGATAAGGATAAACGAGATCCTTTAGAAAATGAAATTGATGAAAAGATCATCATTGAAGAAGAAATCATTGGGGAAGATGATCTAGAGGAAATAATAATTGAAGAAGAACAGGAAATTATTGAAGATAAAATAGATTCTGAAGAGCCAGAAATAATCGGCATAACAGATGATATTACTATGGAAGATGTGGACGAATTGATGGAGAAGTATGACTTAGATACTTCTAAATTGCGAAAATTATCTGGCAAAGTTGGACTTATTGTTTCAATCATAGCTATTATTATGAGTGCTTTTCATCTTTGGACAGCATGGCAAGGCACACTATTAGCGATGAAGCAAAGATCACTGCACATGATTTTAGCTTTTACTATTGGATTTTTGCTATATCCAGCTCACTCTAAAGAAGATAAAACAAAAGTTAATCTTTTGGATTGGGTATTTGTAGCTCTTTCAATTGCAGTTTGGGGATACATATTCTTTAACGTAGAAGCCATAGCATTAAAAGGCGGAAGAATGAGTCAGCAAGATTTAATCTTGGGAGCAATTGCCATACTCATTACACTAGAAGTTACTAGAAGGGTAGTTGGACCTGAGCTTCCAATTGTAACTATTGTGTTTTTACTATATGCACGTTTTGGTAGAAATATGCCTGGAATTTTAGCACACAGAGGATTTGGGATTCAAAGAATAGTTTCTCATATGTACATGACGACGGAAGGTATAATGGGAACGCCATTGGGAGTATCTGCGACATTTGTATTTATGTTTATACTCTTTGGAGCCTTTTTGGAAAAAACAGGAGTAGGTAAATTCTTTATAGACTTTGCTTATGCGATTACTGGAAGTACTAGGTCTGGACCAGCTATGACTTCTGTAGTTTCGTCTGGATTGATGGGATCTATTTCAGGGTCTTCAGTAGCTAATACAGTTACTACAGGTGCCTTTACTATTCCGTTGATGAAAAAGACTGGTTATTCTTCTACTTATGCTGGAGCTGTTGAAGCAACTGCATCTACTGGTGGGCAAATAATGCCACCTGTAATGGGTGCCGCTGCATTTATTATGGCAGACTTCACGGGATTTGCTTATGTAAACATTGTAAAAGCTGCAGTTATTCCTGCTATGCTATACTATTTTGCTGTTGGTACAATGGTTCATTTCGAAGCATGTAAATTGGGAATAAAAGGCGTTTCAAAAAATCAACTTCCAAAAATGGGAGTAATTTTTAAAGAACAAGGATATCTTGTTATACCTTTAGTTATAATTATCTATATGTTAATTGCCCAATACACACCTATGAGAGCAGCATTTATAGGTATAGTGTCAGCCGTAATAATAGCATTAATAGCAAGCTTTATTAAAAAGGATGGATCTTTTACTTTCAAAACTATACTAGATGCGATGGATTCTGGTGCTAGAGCAGCAATTGGTGTTGCTTGTGCATGTGCATGTGCTGGTATGATAGTAGGGGTAGTAACTCTTACTGGTTTTGGTCTAAGAATAGCCGAGGTTATAGTACAAGTAGCTAGAGGTCAATTAATTCCAACGCTATTTTTAACTATGATAACTTCTATAATATTAGGAATGGGTCTTCCTACGACTGCTAAATACATCGTATTGGCAACAATGGCTGTACCTGCTCTTACAAAATTAGGAGTTAACTTAATGAGTGCTCACTTGTTTATTTTATACTTTGGTGTTGTAGCGGACGTTACACCACCGGTGGCTTTAGCGGCATATGCTGGAGCTGGAATAGCAGGAGCAAATTCGATGAAGACAGGAGTGCAGGCCTTTAAACTGGCCCTCGGTGCCTTTATCATACCGTATATTTTTGTGTTAAATCCGCATTTATTGATGATAGATAGCATTTCTGGAACGACTATTAGTTGGATTCCATTCTATCAAGCGATTCCAAATATTATTTCTGCAATTATAGGAACTATTGGACTTGCTGCCTTTGTGGAAGGATATTTCTTCGATAAGACTAATATTATCGAAAGAATTCTTCTGCTAGCTGGGGCACTTGGCCTATTAGTACCTGGTACGATCACAGACTTATCTGGACTTGCAATTTTAATTATAATAGCAATAATCCAAAGAAATAGAAAAAAAGTTAGAGGCGAAGCGTAAATATAAACTTAATTGAGAGTAGGTAGATAAAAAAATTTACCTACTCTTTTTTAGTTTTTTAATAAATCTTGATAAATATAGAGGTTCGAAGGACTCTGATAAAAATAAATCATATTAAATAAAGTTTAGAAAATCGTTTACATATTTTCAATTAAATGATAGAATGAGTTGTCATAAAAAACTAAAGGGGGTATTAAATATGACAATACAACTTAATATGATTCAGACCACGGGTCTGGCAATAGTAATGCTATTGGTTGGAAAGTTCCTCAGGGGTAAGATTAAATTTTTCCAAGATTTTGCAATTCCTTCACCAGTAATTGGAGGATTTTTATTTGCACTTATCAATTTAGCTTTCAGATTATCTGATACTGTATTGATAGAATTCGATGAAACATTGCGATCATTCTTTATGATAATTTTCTTTACAAGCATCGGATTTAATGCAAGTATTAAAACACTAAAAGCTGGAGGACCAATGGTAGGAAAATTCTTACTGGTAGCCACTTTACTTTGCGTTTTACAAAATCTTGTAGCTGTAGGACTATCAGGAGTAGTGGGAGTGCATCCTGCATTAGCATTGATGACTGGCTCAACACCTATGACTGGGGGACATGGAACATCAGCTGGAATTGCTCCACTTGTGGAAGCAGCGGGAATAGTAGGTGCTGAAGTAGTTGCAGTTACATCAGCTACATTTGGACTGGTTATGGGCTCACTTTTAGGTGGTCCAGTTGCTAATAGACTAATTTCAGGAAACAATCTTCTTGAAGCTAAAAAGAAACAAATTGAAGTAGACGTAGATGAGACAATTTTGGCAGAAAGCACGCAAAAATTAGATGGAGATAGAATGAACATGGCATTTTTCGTTATATTGATTGCAATGTTCCTAGGTTCTTATATATCAAATTTTTTAAATCTTCAAGTAGCAAGATTTACTGCTTTAGCTTCATTCCCGGCATATATTGGACCAATGATTCTGGCAATTATTGCTAGATATATCTCAGACAAAGGTTCAGATTTTATTCCAGTAGAAGAAGTAGATGTGGCTGGCTCTATTGGTTTAAACATCTTTTTAGGTATGGCTTTGATGACTATGCCGCTATGGCAATTAGCTGCTTTAGCAAAACCAATGATAATTCTATTATTAGCTCAAACCATATTAATTCTATTATTTGGCGTTTTTATAACATATAGAGTTATGGGTAAAGACTACGATGCTGCAGTTATGACTGCTGGTCATATAGGCTTTGGTATGGGTGCGACTCCAAATGGTGTAGCTAATATGGAATCAGTTTGTGAGAAGTTCGTATTTTCAAAAATGGCATTCTTTGTAATTCCAATTGTAGGTGGAATGTTTATTGACTTCGCAAACCTAATAGTAATAACCTTATTCTTGACTTTTGTAGGATAAGTCTTAATAACACAAAATTTATTGTAAATCCTTAGTTTTATTATGGAACTAAGGATTTATTTTATTTGTCCATGATTAAAACCTTTTATGCTAATAAAATATTTGATATAATACATTTACTGGGGGATAAAAATTTAGGAGGATTTATGACAATTGAATTTAACATGATACAAACAGCAGGGCTTGCAATAATTTGGCTACTTGTAGGAAAATTATTGAGAGCACGAATTAAGGTATTTAGAGATTTCGCTATACCTGCTCCAGTAATCGGAGGGTTTTTATTTGCACTTATTAATTTAGCGTTTAGAGTAAATGACATTATGGTAATTGAATTTGATGAAACATTGCGTTCATTTTTTATGATAATATTTTTTACGAGTATTGGATACAATGCTAGTATAAAAACTTTAAAGGCAGGAGGACCTATGGTTATAAAGTTTTTATTATTGGCAACACTTTTATGTGTACTGCAAAACGTTGTGGCAATTGCACTTTCTGGCGTAGCAGGAGTTGAACCAGGTCTTGCACTTATGACAGGCTCTACACCTATGACAGGAGGACATGGAACATCGGCTGGTATCGCGCCTTTAGTAGAAGCATCTGGAATAGTCGGTGCTAATGCAGTTGCTGTTTCTTCTGCAACTTTTGGATTGGTTGCTGGATCTTTGTTGGGTGGTCCAATTTCAAATATGCTAATAAAGAAAAATAATTTGGTAGAAAAAAAACAATTGGAAGATACAGAAGAATCTTTTGACGATAGTCTATTAGAAGAAATAGTTCAACCACTGGACGGAGATAGAATGAATATGGCTTTTTTCGTATTACTGATTGCTATGTTCTTAGGTTCTTATATTTCTAATTTTCTAAATGTTCAAGTCAGCAAAATAACAGCGTTGGCATCTTTTCCAGCATATATTGGACCGATGTTACTGGCTATATTAGCTAGATATATTTCTGATAAGGGATCAAATTTTGTGCCTGTTAAAGAAGTGGAAATTGCAGGTTCAATAGGTTTAAATATATTTTTGGCTATGGCATTGATGACTATGAGACTTTGGGATTTGGCTGATTTAATTGGGTCTATGGTAATATTACTATCAGCACAAGTGGTTTTAGTAGCATTGTTTGTAATATTTGTAACTTATAAATTTATGGGCAATAATTATGACTCAGCTGTTTTGGCTGCAGGACATATGGGATTTGGTATGGGAGCCACTCCTAATGGTGTAGCTAATATGGAATCAGTTTGCGACAAATACGTATATTCTAAAATGGCTTTCTTCGTTCTTCCAATAGTAGGTGGAATGTTTATAGATTTTGCCAATGTATTGGTAATAATTGGATTTTTGTCAATAATTTAAGATAATGCAATAAAATTTGGGGAAAAGATTATTGACTAAAAAAGAGACTACACTTTGATTATGTAGTCTCTTTTGTTTATTTTATTATTCAGCACTATATGGTAATAATGCAACTTGTCTTGCTCTTTTTATTGCAATAGTAACTTCTCTTTGGTGTTTAGCGCAAGTTCCCGTAACTCTTCTTGGTAATATTTTACCTCTATCAGAAACCAGTTTTTTAAGTTGATCTACATTTTTGTAATCAATAACACTTTTCTTATCTGCACAAAAAGCACAAACTCTTCTTCTGGGTCTAAATCTTCTTCCCATTATTTCCTCCTATTCCTTAAAATGGAATATCTTCATTATCAATAGTGTAGAATCCCTCTATATCGTCTAAGCTATTATCGTCTGTTGAACTAGGATAGTTATTTTGACTAGGCATTGAATCCGAGTCATAATACCCACCACGACCTGATCTATTACTATCGTCCCATTCTAGGAATTGAACTCTATTTGCTACTACTTCTGTAGTATACCTTCTAGTTCCGTCTTTGGCTTCATAACTACCAGTTTGGATTCTTCCCTCAACAGCTACCAATCGTCCCTTAGAAACGTAGTTGGATACATTTTCTGCTTGTTTTCCCCAAACAGTCACACTGATAAAATCAGCAGTTGGCTGATTTCTAGATTCCATTTCAGCTTTTTTTTCTCTTGACAGTTGTCTGTCTACAGCCAGAGTGAATCTAGTTACAGCAGTATTGTTGCCGCTAGGTAAATATCTCAACTCTGGATCTCGCGTTAATCTTCCAATTAGAACGACATTATTCATAATATATTCTCCTCATTCTATTTATCAAGATTAATAACCATATGTCTTAGTATACTCTCTTGAATTTTCGCTATTCTGCTGAATTCCTTAACTGTGTCTGCGTCTGCTTGAAACTTAAACAGATAGTAGAAACCGTGATTATGGTATTCGATTTCGTATGCGAATTTTCTATCCCCCCACTCCTCGATTTCTTCGATGGAGCCGTTTGACTCGATAATGCCTTTTAATCTCTCTACAGCACCAACTCGTACGTCTTCTTCAATGTCGGGATAAAAAATTACGATTGATTCATAATTTTTCATTTGTCACCTCCTTGTGGACTAATGGCCCTTGCGGGCAAGGAAATCTTTCCAAGTAAAAATTATAACAAAATATCTAACAAAATACAAATATTTATTTGAATTTAAGTGGAAATTTTCTAATACATTATACATGAATTTGGGTATTAATACAAATATATCAAGGGAAATTGAACTTAAAATGTGATATACTATTAAAGGTGGTAATAATGTCAAATTACAAGATTAAAGGAATCGACAAATTTATTTATATAGAAGATACATATTACGGTGGGAATCAAATGATTTTTGATAAAATATCTAATTTAGGAGGATTTTCGAAATCTGAATCCTCTGGTTTTTTTAGTTTAACAGATATGCTGATTTATGAGTTGAATAAATATTCAAATTCTCTTGGAACCATTGGCAAATATGATTTTACTTTAGAAGAGTACAGTAATTTTTTAAGAAATTACGTAGATTCACCTGCCTATAGGCTCTTAGGATTTATAAGCGTAAATGCTATAGATAAATTTATTTATAGATTTTCTAATAATAGAAAATTTGATGTGAAAACTCACTTTAATAGGAACTTGGTTTCCTTATCTATATTTAAAAGATTTGTTATAAGTGCTCTTTCTGAAGATCATCCTATAATTTTACAAATGGGAAAAAGACCTAACAAAAATTATCCTAAATATTCAGTTATAGTAGGTTTAGAAAACGATAGTCTAATACTATCTATGGATGGGGAAAAGAAAATCTTAAATATATCTGAGATCTTTGACTATAATGATATAGAGATGGGATTATTATATATGGAAGTGTTAAATGTTAAAATAGATGGAAATGATGAGGAGGAAATTGATATGGATTATATGGTTAAATTTGAAGAGTGGTTAAATTCAGAATACATTGATGAAAAGACTAAAGAAGAACTGAAAACACTTGTTGATGAAGGAGAAATAGAAGATCGCTTTTATCAAGATTTGGAATTTGGTACAGCAGGCCTTAGGGGGAAAATAGGTGCTGGAACCAACAGGATGAATAATTACACCGTTGGACTTAGTACTCAAGCATTAGCTCGAGTAATTGTAAGTCATGGACAAGAGTCTATGGATAAAGGAGTTGCAATTGCATATGACGTGAGAAATTTCTCTAAGGAATTTTCAAAGGTTGCTTCTGCAATACTTGCAGCAAATGGCATCAAAGTTTATCTTTTTGAAGATGTTAGACCTACACCTATGTTAAGTTATGCAGTGAGGAAATTGAAAACTCAATCAGGAATTGTAATTACTGCTTCTCACAATCCGAAGGAATATAATGGATATAAAGTTTATTGGGAAGAAGGTTCTCAAATACTAGACGAACACGCTGACCAAATACTGGATGTATTAAGTAAAATAGACTTCAAAGATATTAATTGGGGGAATTACGAATCCAGTGTTCAAGAAGGCAAGATTGAAATTCTAGGGGAAAAGCTTGACAATGAATACTATCAAGAAGTTTTAAATATGACAATCAGAGAAGATATTGATAAAGGAGTAAATATCGTTTATTCTCCTTTAAATGGTACTGGATACATTCCTGTAACTACTGTATTAGATAGAAGAGGTTTCAATAACGTTCATATTGTAGAAGAACAAAGACTTCCTGATGGAGATTTTAATACAGTGGGCTATCCTAACCCAGAGGATGTGAAAGCCTTTGAATATGCTGAGAAACTTGCCAAAGAAGTAAATGGGGATGTGATTATAGCTACTGACCCAGATTGTGATAGGGTTGCTATGATGGGTAAAGCTCCTAATGGTGAATATTTTGCATTTAATGGAAATCAAACGGGAATACTGCTTATTAATTATATTTTAAATGGATTGGCAGAAAAAGGCGAAATTCCAGAAAATGGAGCGATTGTTAAGAGTCTAGTTACAGGCGAAATGGCTAAGCCAATTTGTGAAAGATTTGGAGTGTCTTTATTTAACACACTTACAGGATTTAAAAATATATGCTCACTTCCTAATGAGTGGGACAAAACCCATGAATATAAATTTATTTTTGGATATGAAGAAAGTATTGGCTACACATATGGTGATTATGTCAGAGATAAAGATGCAGTGGTTTCTTCAATGATGATTGCTGAAATGGCAGGATATTACAAATCAATAGGAAAAACACTTTATGAGGTTCTTTATGATTTGTATGAAGAATATGGATATTTTAAAGAAAGATTAATATCTTTGACACTAGAAGGTGTAGAAGGACAATCACGTATTAAAAGGATGATGGACTCTATACGAGAAGAACCGGTAAAAACTATTGGAACTATGGAGCTAGTCAAAATTACCGACTACTTAACAGATGATCCAATAATAGGGGTTTCTAACGTATTAAAGTATGAATTAGACGATGGGTCTTGGTATGTAGTTAGACCTTCAGGAACAGAGCCTAAAATAAAACTTTATATTTATGCTAAAGACGAAACAGAAGAAAGATCTCAGGAAAAAATAAGGGATATAGAAGAGACTATATTAGCAAGAATGAATTCAGTGGAATAAAATTGTGGCAAGGTAACTTGCCACAATATTTTTAAATGTCTAAAGGGAGGGATATTTTGATAGATGAATCTAGATCAGATTACAGACTTGAAACTATAAAGATTACATTGCCAGTTTTTTTGGAATTATTAATAAGTAGTTTATTTGGAATGGTGGATATGATGATGATAGGAAAAAGTGGAACACCTGCTATTACAACACCGTCCATTGCAGCAATAGGTATAACCAATCAAATGATGTTTATTGGAATATCTCTAATACAAGCCTTGGCTACTGGCGGAACTACTATGATAGCAAGATATACTGGGGCTAAGGAAAATGAAAAAATTTCACCAGTTTTAAAACACTTAATTATCATATCATTTTTTATTTTGGTGCTTCCATTTATGCTTATAACTCAATTTAATGGACAGGGAGTTATGAGACTTATTGGTGCACAAGAAGATGCCATTTCAATTGGATTTGGTTATTTTAAAATAGTTACAATTGGTTTTTTCTTTCAAGCATTCAATTTAACCGTTTTCTCAGCGATGAGAGGAATGGGAGATACAAAAAACCCCATGAAAATAAACTTATCGGTTAATTTTTTAAATGTAATAGGAAATTATTTATTAATTTTTGGAAAGTTTGGTTTACCGAGATTAGGTGTTACGGGTGCTGGAATTTCCACGACGATTTCTCAAATAACGGCAACTATAGTATTAATAATTTATTTGGTAAAGGGCAATCACGACCTTAAACTAAAGTTAAAAGAAAAATTTTTACTCGATGGGGGAATAATAAAAAATTTAATAAATATTGGCGGTCCTGCAGCTTTGGAACAAGTAATATTCAGAGTAGGAATTTTAGTATTTGTAAGAATCGTTTCTCAATTGGGAACTGTGGTGTATGCGACACATCAAATTGCATTAAATATATTATCCCTATCATATGCACCTGGACAGGCATTTGGTATAGCTACCACTACTTTAGTGGGAAGAAGTCTTGGGGAAAGAAGAATAGACAAGGCTGAAGAGTATATAAAGGAATCTAATGTCTTATCCTTAGTAGTTTCTGCAGCATTGTTTTTAGTTTTTTTCTTTTTAGGAACAAAAATAACTGGATTATACACGGAAGATCAAAATATTATCACTCAATCAAAAGACGTATTAAAATTGATGGCATTTATTCAGCCCTTCCAAGCAGTTACTTTTGTTATGTCAGGAGGACTTAGAGGCGCTGGTGATACAATTTCAACTTTGGTTGTTACTTTGGTCAGTGCAGTAGTAGTAAGACTTGCATCAGCATATATTTTGGTCAATGTTTTGCATATGGGATTGATGGGCGCTTGGATAGCATTATTCATTGACCAAATGACTAGGTTTATTGGGATAACTTGGAGATTTAAATTGGGGAATTGGAAATATATAAAACTATACTAGACTTTTTATAAAAAAATTATTTTGTAAAATTAACAATATTAAACAGAGGTGATTTATGAATTTAATTGTAGATATCAATCCATTTTTAATAAAAAACTATGAAATTCCTGTATTCTCAGCAGATCAGCCGGTTCATGTTAAGAAGACATTCGACGATATAAATGACAGTTCTATAAATGCATTTCGCATATTAAATATGTTTGATGTAAAGAATAAAATATTCACATTTTTGGGAGGAGCTACAGGATCTGAATACCTAGAGATATTAAAATCTGAAGCTTTAGACTATGATGTGTTTAAATTGAGAGACAAAACTGTTGAAAAACTGGAAATACATGACAAATTGAGAAATCTTAATGTATTTACAAATACTCCTAGAATAACAAACGAGGAATTTAGGGATATATATAGTAGGTTCTCAGATGCCATTTCTGGTAAAAACTTTATTATTTTGACTGACACAAATGGAGTTTCTTATGAAGAAGAAGTTTATAGTAATTTAATAAATATGGCTTACAAAGCAGGAATCCCTATTGGCATTTCAGCTAATAAAGATAATATAAGAAAAATAGTCGAAAATAAACCCTATTTATTGGTTTTGGATAAAGAGGTACTTGAAGAATATGCAGAAACTCAAGTAAATTTCAACTGGGAAATCAATAAGGTATGTAAAGGATTTCTGGATTCTGGGATAGGAAAAGTAATTTATTATAATCCAAAAGGAAATTTACAGTTATTTACAAAAACGCATATTTACACCACAAGCGGAGAAAACATTTCTTATGATGCTGACAATAAAGACAGAATCTTATCTGGTTATGTCGCTGCTTTAAATAAAAACTATGAAGAAGAAATGAGACTTTCTATAGCATTAGCGGTAACTGGAATCGAACTTAAAAGAGAGACGTTGAAAAGAGATGTTTCTCAAGTTAAAACTCAGATGAAAAATATTTTAGTTGAGAAAGTAAATGCATAATGGTAAATTTAAAATTCTTCATCTAGGGGATATACATCTGGGTAGAGAATTTAGCTTAGAAGGTGTAGTTGGAAGCGCTTTTTCATTGAGACGGGAAGAAATTTGGAAGACTTTTGAAATGGCATTAGAATTTGCTAAAAATAGTGATGTCAAAATAGTATTAATTCCTGGAGACTTATATGAAAATGATAGTATGAGTTTATCTAATTTGGATAGACTAAACTATTTATTTGAGAAGTATGGCGATATAAATTTCGTTATTTCCTTGGGAAATCATGATCATATAAGCGTCAAATCAGAATATTTAGCTTCAAATTCGCCCAAAAATGTTTATATTTTCAGTGAATCTCTGGAATATGTGGAAATAGAACAAAAAGTTAGAATTTATGGTTTCAGTTGGTCAAAAGTAGAATATGAATACTTTGAAATTCCTGAAGTGAGTTTAGATGATAATTATATCAATATTTTATCTATCCATGGAACTAATTCTCCAGCAAATAATTATTTGCCATTAGATATCCCGAAGCTAGAAAGTTGGGGATTTGACTATATTGCTTTAGGACATATTCATAAACCTGGAAGGATAGGAGAGAAGACGTACTATTCAGGTTCTATTGAACCATTAAGTTTTTCCGATATAGGTGAACGTGGAGGATTTTTAATAGACTTTACCAATGGGAATCACATGGTAAATTTTGTAAACTTCGCAAGTAGACAATATAGAATCTTGGAAGTTGATGTAACAGGAATAGTTAATAATATTGAATTATATGCCTGTGTAGAGGAATTAATAAAAAATATAGATGAGAAAGACTTTCTTAAAATTAATTTTTTTGGAAAGCATAATAACCTAGAATTAGAACAACTTAATAACATATTTGGTCAGAGATTTTTTTATTTTGAATTAGTAGATTTAACCACTAGTTTGATAGACGTGGATGTATTATTATATGAAAATAAAAATAATTTATTGGGCAAATATCTTACTCATGTGTTAGAAAATTATTCTGGAAAAGAACAAGAAAAATTGATTAATATAGGAATTGAAGTTTTTCCTTGGAGGGAAGAGTTTGAAGCTTAGAGAATTAAATTTGGTTTCTTACGGAAAGCTATTAGATAAAAAGATAGAATTGAAGGACAATTTCAATTTAATCTGTGGTCCAAATGAAAGCGGAAAGTCTACCATTAGATCCTTTGTGTTCAATATGCTTTTTGGAGGGACTGTACCAGGATCTAAGAGAACAATTTATACTAAAGATTACGAAAGAAATATTCCTTGGATAAGTAGTAGATATGAAGGCAGCATGATAATAGAATATGAGGAACTGTCATATTATTTTTATAGAAACTTCATGAAAACGAAAGAAAGTTTGACTATACACAATTTAATTAGTGGAGAAGATGCCAAGTCTATTTTTCACGTGGATCCATCTAAAAAAGTTGAATCTTTAGATGAAACCTTTTTTGGAGTTAGTGAATCTACACTTAGAGATTTATTCATTATTAGCGATGAGCTTATTATGGAAGAAAATTTATCTTATGACCTTAAAGATAGAATAATAAATCATTTTAGTACTCAATCTGAAACGATGTCAGTTGAAAGCCTTATTTCAAAAATTGAAAACTATACATTTGGAAAAGATGATAAGAAAGAACTTAGAAATATCAACAGTGAATTAAACTCCGTTGAAGAAAGCTTAAAACATCAGTTTGATTCTAATGAATATGACTTGATCCTTAAAAAAATTGAAAAAATAAATGATATAATTTTGGAAAAAGAAAATGCACTAGCTGAATTGGAGTTTAATTTTCAAAAAGTCATTGGCAATAACGACATCATTACAAATAATAAATCATCACAAGATTTACATGAGATTGGTAAGGTGGAAAATAAGATTGAAGAGCTCGAAGATAAAATTTTACAATTGTCAAAGTTTTCTAATCCATATGGCAAAGTTCTTATTTTAATCAGCATTTTCTCTTTAATTTTAGGCGTTATATTCAATAAAAAACTCTTAATGGGGTTAGGGTTAGTATTTCTTTTGGGATTTTTATATTCAATATTTCAAGAAAATTCATTAAAATCTAAAAAGAACGATTTAAGATTACTATATAATGAACTAGACTTACTTTTAGAAAAAAAGGATAGCAGTAGTAATGTGATTTCAAATATTGATATACAATCTAATTATGAGAGAATTGGAGAAATTAGAAGAGAAATTTCAGAAAGTAAAATTCTAAAGGAAAAGCTACTCGAAAGAATTCGTCACCTAGACGGAGAGAAAGAAAGATTAAATTTTAAAAACAGTAAAAAAAAGGAATTGTCCAAAAGACTTGAAGAGTTGAATTTTAATAAAGATATGGGCGAAATCAGCATTTCAATATTGAAAAAAATTTCAAAAAGTAATTTCCTTGAAGCATCTACTGTACTCATAGAAGATAGTAGCGAATTTATCAAAGAGATTACAAATGGCAAATATTCAAAATTGTATATTGGAGATAAGGGTGAAATAACCTTGTTTGATGAAGAAATAAGTCAAATGGTAAATGTAGATGACTTAAGTCAAGGTACAATTGGGCAAGTTTATTTAGCTTATAGATTGGGATTAATTGTAAATTCAGGTATAGATTTCCCCATATTTATAGATGATGGACTAACTCTTTATGACGAGGAAAGAAAAAAAGCTAGCCTAAATTTGTTAAAGAAAATCTCTAAAGATTATCAAATAATATTTTTTACAAATCATAAAGACATTCTATTTGATAATCAATTAAATGAAGGTATAAACTTAATTAATTTATAGGAGAAATGATGATTTGGAGTATAGGAGACTTGCACTTTGATCATACGAAGTCCAAGTCCATGGATATTTTTGGAGAAAATTGGATTAACCATGAAAAGAAAATAATGGAGTCATGGATAAATAACGTGTCACCTGAAGACCTAGTTTTAGTTCCAGGTGATATTTCTTGGGCATTAAAACTAGAGGACAGCATTGAAGATTTAAAAAAAATTGACGAATTGCCAGGAACTAAATGTTTTATAAAAGGAAATCATGACTATTGGTGGGGAACGAAATCTAAATTAGAATCCTTGGGGTTCAATTCTATAAATTACATATATAATGATCATGTAGAATATGGAGATTATATTATTAGTGGAACTCGTGGTTGGTACTCTAGGGACTCAGAGATATTTACAGAAGAAGACGAAAAAATCTTTGTAAGAGAAATTAATAGATTAAAACGATCACTGGACAGTTATCGAGGTGATATGAGTGGCAAGAAAAGAATAGTGATGATTCATTATCCGCCATTTAATTGTGCCAAAAGTCCCAACGAATTTTTAGAGCTGATGATTGAATATAAAGTAGATACTTGTGTATATGGACATTTACATGGCGAGGGGCATTATTTTGCAATAGAAGGTAATTTTTCTGGCGTGGAACTTTTATGTGTATCTAGCGATTATTTAGACTTTAAATTAAAATCAATATAATTAAATTCTTTTGGAAATTACTCAGTTATAGGGTATAATTAAACATAGAAAAAAGAAATTGGAGGTAGAAAATATGTCAAAGTATAGATATATTAAACGCTTCAATGAAGTAGGGAAAAATGATATCCCAATAGTTGGCGGAAAAGGTGCAAATTTAGGTGAAATGACCCAAATGGGTTTGGATGTTCCACCGGGATTTTGCGTAACAAGTTCAGCGTATAACTACTTTATTGACTACACAAATTTGAATGAAACTGTAAAAGTATTATTAGAAAGACTAGATGTGGACAACCCAGATTCTCTTACCTTGGTTAGCGAAAGATTACAAGCTAAACTAAATGAGAGTAAAATTCCTGAAGACCTTGAGGCAGAAATAAGAGCTGCTTATAGGGACTTTAGTAAAGCGGTCGATCTAGAAAATCCCCTTGTGGCTGTAAGATCATCTGCTACTGCTGAAGATCTACCAGATGCTTCTTTTGCAGGTCAACAAGATACTTATCTTCACATTGCTGGAGAAGACGAATTGCTTAAACATATTAGAATGTGCTGGGCTTCTTTATGGACTGCAAGAGCTATATACTACAGAGAGAAACAAAAATTTGATCACTTTGATGTAGCGTTAAGTGTAGTAGTTCAAAAAATGGTAAATAGCGAAAAAAGTGGAGTAATGTTCACCGCAAATCCAATTTCTCAAAATCTAGACGAAATGATGATAAATGCTAGTTATGGATTAGGAGAGGCTGTAGTTAGCGGTATGGTAACTCCTGATGAATATATTGTAAATAAGAAGACAAAACAAATTGTAGAAACTACTATTTCTGAAAAAAATGTAATGGTAATTAAAGCTGACGATGGAATAGGTACACGACTAGTCCAAGTAGCGGATTATCTAGGAAATGAAGCTGTTTCCAGTGAGTGTTTAAGCTCATATGAATTGAGTACTTTGATAGATTATGGTATAAAAATTGAAAATTTATATAAAAGCATTCAAGATATTGAGTGGGGAATAGATGAAGATACTAAAAAACTTTATATATTACAGTCTAGACCTATTACTACAATAAAAGAAGATGAAAAAGAAGAGCTTATTGTCTTGGTTAAAGGACTTGCAGCTTCTCCAGGAATCGGAAGAGGAAAAGTAAGAATAGTAGAGGACCTGACCAATATTAACCAAGTTGAAGACGGAGACGTACTGGTAACTGGTATGACGAATCCTGACATGGTACCTGCTATGAGAAAATGTGCAGCTGTTGTAACTGACGAAGGTGGAAGAACTTGCCACGCTGCTATTGTATCTAGAGAGCTTGGAATTCCTTGTATAGTTGGTGCAAAAAGCGCAACTAAGGATTTGACCGAAGGACAATTTGTTACCGTAGACTCTACTAGGGGAGTAGTTTACGAAGGAAATGTTTTAAATAAGAAAACTGATGATGAAAAACCGACTGAGGGAGCATCAGGACCATTTGTCATTACAGAGGAACTTAAAAATTATTTAGCTCCAATAACTGCAACTAAGATATATATGAACTTAGGACAGCCTGACTTGATTGAAAAGCATAAGCAACTTCCCTTTGATGGAATAGGTCTTATGAGGACAGAGTTTATATTTACCAATATGATTGGCGCGCATCCTATGTATTTGATCGAAACAGGTCAACAACAACTAATGGTTGATAAATTAGTTGAAGGAATTTATGCTGTAGCTTCTGCGATATATCCTAAGCAATTAACAGTTAGACTTTCAGACTTTAGAACTAACGAGTACAGAGGCCTAAAAGGTGGAGAAGAAGTAGAGCCCATTGAACAAAATCCTATGATTGGATGGAGAGGGGTATCTAGATATATTTCTCCAGAATATGAAGCAGGATTTAGATTAGAATGCCAAGCAATTAAAAAGGTTCGAGAAGATCACGGTCTTAAAAATGTAGTAGTTATGCTTCCGTTTGTAAGAACTCCAGAAGAGCTTATAAAAGTCAAGGAAATAATGGCTGATGAAGGTTTAGTTCAAAGTGTTGACTTTAAACTATGGATTATGGCTGAAGTACCTTCAGTTGTTATGATGGCAGAAGAATTTGCGCAATTGGTGGATGGTTTCTCCATTGGAAGTAACGACTTGACTCAACTAGTCATGGGAGCTGATAGGGATTCTGAAAAAATGAATAACATGGGCTACTTTGACGAAAGAAATGAAGCTGTTAAAAGAGCTGTAAAGGTCATAATCGAAGCTGCTAAAAAATATGGTAAGACAGTATCCATTTGTGGCCAAGGACCATCACAGTATCCAGAATTTGCAGAATTCTTAGTACAAAATGGTATCACATCTATAAGCGTAAACCCAGATACAGTAGAGTACACTAGAAAACTAGTAGCACAAGTAGAACAAAAAATACTGTTAGATAAATTGATGAAACAATAATAATTGAAAATGATAAAAAAAGACTCCACTGTGAGTCTTTTTTAAATCATATATTCAAATTTTCAAGCTCATTTCTAAAAATATCAATTACATTTTCATTTTTTGAAATATATATAATTCCTTGGAGAAGCTTTTTATTACCTCCACCTCTTAAATTATATTTGTTTTTTAGCCTATCCATTAAAAGTTCCATATTAATAGTGGTATTGCCACAAGGTTTAATTAAGAATTGAACTAACTCATTGTTTTGATGATATAGAATCAATATAATATTATCTTCTTCGAAAAACTTTGAATAATTAATAGCCTCGGAAAAATTAAGTCTATAAAAGTTTTCAAAGAGCAATTTATAATTTCCTAAGTGTTCAAGATTGGTCATGGAATTTTCTTTTAATAATTGGAAGAAGCTGTTCTTTAATGAGGCGTAATTTTCGGACAAAGAAATTTTAGATTCTACATGCATATCGAATTTTTCAATAAGATTGTCGCTATTAGCAGATAGTTTTTCGGCTAAATTATAAACAATATTATTCTTTTTTGTATAATCCAATAATGATTCTTTACCTACCAAAACCTTTACTCTAGCTTTTCCATTTTGCTTATAAATCTCGATTATTTTTAATAATCCAAGCTCTCCCGTGTAATTTACATGTGTACCGCCGCATGCAGAATAGTCTATGGAATCAATTTCTACGACACGCAAGTTTTTATTGACCTTTGGGGATTTTCTAAAATCTATTTTGCTTTTATCTTCTTCTTTAGGAAAATACGATTTTACTAAAAAATTATTTTGTACTATGGTATTAGCTAATTCTTCTACTTTTTCAGTTTCGTAATTTTCTAAATAGTCAGTATCTAAATCGATAGTTATGAACCCATCAGATGCATGAAAGCTAATAGTGGGAATATCAAATAATCTGTGAAAACACGAAGAGATAATATGTTGAGCTGTATGTTGTTGCATAATTTGGAAACGATGTTCCCAATCTATTTTAACCAATGCAGTACTGCCGGGAATTTTATCTTTTGTGATATGTATAATTTTCCCATCTTTCTCTATAGATTTTTCAACGATCACGTCATTTATCCATCCTTTATCGCCTCTTTGGCCACCCACACCGTCAGGATAAAAAATAGTTTTGTCTAAAATCGTATGATACTCATCTCCTACTTTTCTATTTAGGAGTACTTTTCCTTCTACCTCATTTAAATAAGAGTTAATCATATATAATTTTTCAGTCATTTCAATCACCAAATACATTTTATCATAGAATCGTTTTCTTACAAATAGAATCTGATATAATAATATTATGGAAAATAAGATTCGCAATTGTATGATAGGTTTAATCATAGGGATACTAATATTTTTTGAATTGAATATTTATTTTTATTTTGCATTTCTAGTTATTGTTGCAACTTTTGTAATTGCTACGAATTCGCATGATAGCCAGTATTTTCTTTTTGGTGTCTTGCTTTTATCATTTTATATTATATTTTTCCATAATACTTTTAACTATGAAATAGGACAAGAGATTGAAATCTCTGGAGAAGTTACAAGGGTAAATAAAAGATATGATAGTTATCAACGTATAGAAGTATTGACAAAAGGTAATGGAAAATTTTCTATTGCTACTAGAGGAGATGTGAAATATGAGCTATTTGACTTAGTAGAAGGTACTATTGAGATAGAAGGTATTGGCGGCCATTACAATTTTAATTTTCAAAATCGTGAAGACTACTTTTTTGTGAAAAATATTATTAACAATGCAAAATCTTATGACTTAACTAGAGCTGACAATCCATCATTAATAAAAAATTTGAAACTTAAAATTATTGCCAATATAACTTCCATCATAGACAATTATTTTTCTGCTGAAAATAGAGGCATAATAAAAAAGATAGTATTAGCTGATGGAAGTGATATGGACGAAGATATTGAAGAATTGTATCAAGAAGGGGGATTAGCTCATTTACTTGCGATTTCAGGGCTACATATATTCATTCTTATAGGTGTTTTAGAATTCTTATTTATTAAAATGGTAATAAAATACAATTCGAGATTTACGATTGTTTTTTCCATTTTAATTTTATACGGATTTATTCTTGATTATCCTCCATCTGTAAGTAGGGCAATGCTAATGTACTTCATAAGAGAAATTTCAGCAATTAGCAAATTTAAAATTACATCTACATCGGTAATATATTTAGCTTGTATCATATTATTGACTATTTATCCAAAGTGGCTATATGATTTGGGGTTTCAATTAAGTTTTATTTCAGTATATGGTATTTCTATTATGTATGAAAGACTAAACATAAATAAAAATAATTATTTATTAAATTCCTTGGCTTTATATTTAAGTGTAAATATATTATTATTTCCTTTACTTGTATATAATTTTAATAATTTCAACCTAGTTTCACTAATCGCTAATCTATTTATGACTCCGATTATTTCTTTTGTGCTAATAGGAACATATATAGGTTTAATTTTGGAAAATTTTCTTGGAATTGGAGGTTTACTATTAAGCACTTTGGATTTACTTCTTGAAGGCTCAAGTTTTTACCTAGATCATATGGTATCATTTTTAGATTTTAGATTTAGAATTTATTATCCAGGTATTAATTTTGTGATTATGTACTATGTATTTTTATTTTTGATACTAAATAAATCTTTAATTAAAATATTTTATAGAAATAGACAGATAATTGGAGTTTCATTTTCTTTAATAATTTTAGCTTCACTAGTTATGGGAAGTGGAAATGCCCTTTATTTAGGATTTTACGATGTTGGACAAGGAGATAGTGCTTATATTTTATACAAGGATAAATACATACAAATAGATACTGGTGGCACCATAAACTCTTCTTATAATCCTGGTGAAGAAGTTACAGCTAGGGGAATGATCAAAAGAGGTATAGATAAAATTGACATATTAATTTTAAGTCATTTTGATGAAGATCACACAGGTGGAACCGAAAAGCTTTTGGAAAAAAACTTAGTGGAAAATGTGATAATAAATAAAAAAGAAGTTGGGAACAGAACTTTTGAATCCATTGAAAACAGCAATGCAAAAATTTATTATCCTGTAAAAAATACACCTTTGATTATAGATAAAGATTTTAAAATGGAGTTTTTAAATATAAAGCCAGATGAATTTATACAATCCAATGACTCATCCCTTATTGTTTTAATTACATATAAGAATACGAAAATTTTATTTACTGGAGATGCTTCATCTAATCTAGAAGATGAATTGCTTGGAGTTATTGGAAATATTGATATCTTAAAAGTAGCACATCATGGTTCAGAGAATTCTACAAGTAGAAATTTTTCATATTCTACCAGACCTAAATTTAGTATAATTTCTGTGGGTAAAAACAACTCTTATGGTCATCCTTCGAAAAAAGTACTGGACAATTTAAATAATATTAACAGTAAAATATTAAGAACGGATTTAGAAGGGGAAATTATTTTTAAAATAGACGATAAAATATCCTATAAAACTTACAAAAATCCACAAGGGTTAAGAACAGATATGGGATTACAAGTTTTTTCTGCTATAATATTTATTATGACCTTGGTACAAATAAAGAAAAATGAGGAGTCAAATGAAATACGGAGAATTTAGAAAACAAATTGAAAATAAAAATATAAATGGAGCCTATCTATTTACTGGTGAAGAAGGGCTTGTCATGGAAAGGACTATAGAATATATAGTTAATACATTTGTAAACCCAACTTTCAAAGACTTCAATTACACCTATTTAAATAGTATAGATTTGGAGTTAGATAATTTTTATAGTTCAATAGAAACCCTTCCGTTCATGAGTGACAAAAGGGTAGTGATAATTAATGAGTTAAACAACTTGCAAACTAAACAAAATTTAAGTGACGTTTTTTTTGAAACACTAAAAAATATATCTGATGATACGATCGTAATTTTTCATGATTCGGATCAGAATCTTAAAAAGAATACTAAACTATATAAATTTTTTAAAGGAATTAATAAAGTGATTGAATTCGACAAGCTAAACAATCACGAACTATCCAAATTTTTAAAAAAAGAGATATTAAAAAGAGACAAAGCAATTAATGAAGGTGACTTGTCGTATTTTATCATGCTGTCTGGATATCACAATAAAAAAGTAGATGTGAATCTATATGATGTGGAAACAGAAGTGGAAAAATTAATATCTTATTCTTCAAGTGAAAGAATTACAAGAGAAGAAATAAATAAGACAACTGAGAAGGCGAATGACAGTGATATTTTTAATTTATTAGAAGGGCTTGCTAATAAAAATTCAGCTGATTCCTTAAGATACCTACACGATTTATATGACAAGAACGAATCATTAAATGGTATATTGTATATGATTCAAAGAAGGTACAGACAAATGTATAAGTATTCGAGTTTATACCAAGATATGAAAAGTGAAGTGGATATAAAAAAAATTATAGGAATTCCTTCTGATTATGAATTTAAAATAGTTTCCAAAATATCTAGAGGGACAGATCTTTGCGATTTAAGAGATAATTTAGAGAAGATATTGGATATAGACAAGAAGCTCAAATCTACTTCTCAAGACCAATTATTGTTGATGGAATATTTAATAGTGGATATGTGTAAATAAAAATAATCCCCTGATTTCAGAGGATTAAATTTATTTTACTAAAGAATTAAATTTTTTAGTTAATTGTCCAATTTTTCTAGAAGCTGTGTTTTTGTGAAAAACATTTTTTGATTGTGCTTTTCTCAATTTACTTTCTGCTAGATTTAGATATTTTTTTGCTTTATCCATGTCAGCGCCTTCTATTGCGTCTTCAAATTTTTTCACATAAGTTTTAATTTGAGATTTTAGAGACTTATTTCTAAGAGCATTTCTCTTAGCTATTTCAGCTCTTTTCAATGAAGATTTTATATTTGCCATTTTAATACACCTCCATACATGTTTAAATCTTTACGTAAACTATATTATAGTAGAACTAATGGAATAATTCAATAAATAATTGCAAAGATTGAAGAAAAAAATGTAAAATAGTTCTTGAAGTAGTTGCATAACGTAAAATACTTTAATAAATGTTTAAATAATGGTACAATACTATTATTAGAAAGAGGTAGGTTTGATATGGATAGAGGTAAAGTTTCTGAAAAAGATGCAAAGAAATCTTTTTTTAGTGAAGTGATTGGATGGGTTATGGCAATTGTTTTTGCTGTGATTCTGGCATTATTCATCAAGACTTTTATTTTTAATACCACAATAGTTCAAGGAAGCTCCATGTATCCCACATTGGAAAATGGAGATAAGCTCATTTCCCTTAAAATAACACTTTTAATAGACAATCCTGATAAAGGAGACATTGTCATCTTTGATTCACCTTTAAATCCCCAAGACGATTACATAAAAAGAGTAATCGCAGTGGAAGGGGATGAAGTTAGAATTGCTGATGGCTTAGTTTATGTAAATGGTAAAAAGCTGGATGAATATTATATAGAAAATGGAATAAGTACACAATTAGATAATAGTATTGACCATTGGAAAATTGGCAAAGACATGGTATTTGTTTTAGGCGATAACAGGAATTATAGAGCTTCAACAGACTCTAGAGTTTTTGGTGAAATACCATTGGATATAGTAAAAGGAGAAGCGGTATTTAGATATTATCCTTTAAATAAAATTGGAGTGATACGTTAACAGATGAATAATATTAGAAATTTTTCAATTATTGCACATATAGACCACGGTAAATCTACTCTTGCAGATCGATTAATTGAGAGCACAGGAGCCTATACATCAAGGGAGATGGAAGCTCAAGTACTTGACAATATGGATTTGGAAAGAGAGAGGGGAATAACAATCAAGTTAAAGGCAGTGAGATTGTATTACACTTCTGCAGATGGGGAAAAATATATTCTCAATCTAATAGATACTCCAGGACACGTGGACTTTAATTATGAAGTTTCAAGATCCCTTGCTGCTTGTGAAGGGGCTATTTTAGTTGTAGATGCAGCCCAAGGGATAGAAGCTCAGACACTTGCAAATGTCTATTTAGCTTTGGACCAAGATTTGGAAATCATACCTGTAATTAATAAAATAGATTTGCCAAGTGCAGACACTGATAGAGTTAAAACGGAGATAGAAGATATTATAGGGTTAGACACAGAGGATGCACCTTTGGTATCTGCTAAAACAGGATTAAATATCGGCGACGTACTGGAAGCAATAGTGGAAAAAGTGCCAGCTCCTTCAGGAGATAAGGAAGCTCCGCTAAAGGCATTGCTGTTTGACTCTCTTTACGATCCATATAGAGGAGTAATTTGTTTCATTAGAGTATTTGATGGTGTTATTAAACCAGGTATGGAAATTAAATTTATGGCAACAGAAGCCAAATTTGAAGTCGATGAAGTTGGCTATATTTCCAAAGGCCAAGTACTTACTGAAAAACTAGAAGCGGGAGAAGTAGGATTTTTCACAGCTTCTATAAAGGACGTTAAATACGCTAGAGTAGGTGATACTGTTACTGATGGTAAAAATCCTACGAGTGACGCTCTACCAGGTTATAAAGAAGCAACTTCCATGGTATATTGTGGAATTTACCCAGCCGAAGGTGAAGAATTCACAACGATTAGAGATGCGTTGGAAAAACTTCAAGTTAACGATGCCGCATTATCTTACGAACAAGAAACTTCACAGGCTTTAGGATTTGGTTATAGATGTGGATTCTTAGGACTTCTTCATATGGAGATAATTCAAGAGAGATTGGAAAGAGAATTTGATCTAAACATAATAACCACAGCTCCTTCAGTTATATATAAAATTACTAAAACTGATGGAACGGTTCTAGAAATACAAAATCCATCGAATTTACCACCTTTAACTGAAATTTCCAAGATGGAAGAACCTATTGTGGAAGCGACCATTATGGCGCCGTCTTCTTATGTGGGTACGATTATGGAATTATGCCAAGGCAAACGAGGAATATTTAAAAACATAGAATACCTAGATACCACAAGAGTAAGTGTTCACTACGAGCTTCCCCTTAATGAAGTAGTATATGATTTTTTTGATGCATTAAAATCTAAGACTAGTGGATACGCATCCCTTGACTATGAGATTATAGGATATAGAGAAAGTGATTTAGTAAAACTAGACATACTAATAAACGGAGAACTTGTAGACGCCCTTTCACTGATAGTACACAAAGATAAGGCGTATGAAAGAGGTAGAACAATTTGTGAGAAATTAACAGATGAAATTCCTAGACATCAATTTGCTATACCTATACAAGCAGCAATAGGAACTAAAATAATAGCTAGAGAAACTATTAGAGCTCTTAGAAAGGATGTATTGTCTAAGTGTTATGGTGGAGATATATCTAGAAAGAAAAAACTATTGGAAGCACAAAAAGAAGGTAAAAAACGAATGAGACAAATTGGATCTGTTGAGATACCTCAAGATGCCTTTTTAGCAGTGTTAAAATATGATGAAAACTAATTTAGGATTGTATGTTCACATTCCATTTTGTGAACGAAAATGCGACTACTGTGATTTCAATTCAGGTTGCTATTCAAAGACAATTCAAAAAAAATATTTGGACTCTCTTTTAAGTGAAATTAAATTAGAGTCCAATTTTTACAATGACTATATCCTTGATACTATTTTTATAGGGGGAGGTACTCCTTCATTATTATCAGTGGAAGAAATAACTCAATTAGTTGAGTCTATTAATGAAAATTTTCATATTAGCAACGACTTGGAATTTACTATAGAAGTAAACCCTAACTCAGCTAATTTAGAAAAACTAAGAGCGTATCGTAAGCTTGGAATAAATAGAATAAGTATAGGCGCTCAGTCTTTTGTAGATGAAGAACTTAAATTATTAGGACGTCTTCACAATCGTGCAGATATTTACAAATTAGTAGAATTGGCGAAAGAAGTTGGATTTATAAATATTAATTTGGACCTGATGACCTCAATTCCAAAACAAACCTTTGATTCCTTTAAATATTCGCTAGATGAAGCTTTGGACCTTGATATTCAACACATCTCTGCATATAGTCTGATAATTGAAGAAGATACACCATTTGGAGATATGTATGCACAAGGCAAAGACTTAAATCTACCAACAGAAGATGAAGACCGAGAGATATATCATTTTTTAGTCAATAAACTAAATGAATTTAAATTTAATCAATATGAGATTTCAAACTTTGCAAAGACTGGATTTGAATGTAGACATAATATTAAATATTGGAGATGTAGTGATTATTTAGGTATAGGTCTCGGAGCTCATTCAAGAATTCAAGATTTAAGAATGGAAAATTACGACAATATCATGGAATATATAGATAATTTAAGTAACGGAGCTCGAGCTACAAAAAATAATCAAGTTTTGAGTAAATTAGATCAAATAAATGAAAAGATTATTATGGGTATAAGAATGAATAGAGGATTGAGTATAGAGGAAATTAATAGTGAATTTGAAATTGATTTTATAAATGATTACTCTAATGAAATAAATAAGAATATTGAAAAAGGATATATTGAGATAGTAGATGATGCCATAAAGCTTACAAGTTTGGGCTCAGATTTTTCAAATATAGTAGAATTAGATTTTTATAGATTGGAGGATTAGAATTATGCTATTTACAAGTTTTGTAAATAAAAGAAATAATTTTGAAACTAAAGAAATTTGGGATTATTTGCAAAAATTTGATGTTAATTATGATAACCCAGAAAGAACTGCAGTAGTCAGAGACAATGGCAAAATTGTAGGCACTGGTTCAGTCGATGGAAAGGTTATGAAATATTTTTTTATTGATGAAGAATATATGGGCCATGGACTTTTATCTATGATATACAATGCTTTACTTAATTTTCTTCTTGAAAATAACAGATTGGGACACTATGTTTTCACAACTCCTAATAACGGTTATATTTTTCAAGGGATAGGACTTACTGAGGTCGTGTCTACAGATAGAGTATCTTTGTTTGAAGGAGGTTTTTCTTCGTATGATAAGTGGATTAAATCCATAAAAGAAAAATTAAATCCCAAAGCTAAAACCAGAGGGGCTGTTGTCGTAAATTGCAATCCTATGACATTAGGGCATAAACATTTGCTTGAGTATGCCAAAAGCAAAGTTGACGAATTGATAGTATTCATTGTAGAAGAAGATAAATCTACTTTTACCACTGAAGAAAGATATTCAATTGTTAAAAATGAATACAAAAATGATGATAAGGTAGTAGTGATTTTAGGTGGGCCATATATAATTTCCCAGGCTACATTTCCAACATATTTTATAAAAAAATTAGATGAAACAACTGACATCTATACAGAACTAGATGCTACAATCTTTTCAAAAAGAATCGCAAAGGATTTAAAAATAAATATTAGATTTGTTGGTGATGAACCAATTGACCTCATGACTGCTAATTATAATGAAAATTTACTTAAAAGTTTTGAAAAATACAATTTATTACTTGAAAAAATTGATAGGATTAAGGATAATGGAACCTATATAAGTGCTTCAGTGGTAAGAAGATTAATTGAAGAAGGCAAAGTTGAAGATGCCTATAAGCTTCTACCAAAGAGTACAATTGATTTTTTAAAAAGTGACTTAGGAAAAAGTAAAATTAAAGAAATACAAGAGAAACGGAGTTAATATAACATATGAAGAAATTGTTAGTATTTTTGATTGTAATAGGATTAATATTCGGAGGAATATACTTCTTATTATTTAGAGATGTTGAATCCGATGAAGCTTCAGTTCTATACGTAGATCAAAGATTTGTGTATGAAGGAGATTTACAGCCTATAGAATCAAGTAAAGTAGTTTCAGGTCAGGTTTATTTATCCTACGACTTCATTAAAGAAAAATTAGATGAAGATATACATTATGACGAGGGAGAAAAAACAGTAATAATAACATCTCCTAATATGGTCAGAAGGTATAAAGTAGATGCTTTGGAAGGTACTGCAAATGATATTCCAATAAATTTGAGAGCTCCTGTAACTGAAATTGACGGAACATTAATGCTCCCTATAGAAGCATTTGTATATGACTATCCAGTGGACACCAAATTCAATTCTGAAGAAAATATTGTCACTATGGATAGAACTGATACCGAATATGCTAAGGGTAAAATTATTGTAGACAAGTCCTCCTTAAGAGAGGAAGCTGATATCGATTCTCCAATAGTAAAAGTATTGACCAAAGACACAGAATTGTATGTATATGGCGAAACAGAAAAATTTTATAAAGTTAGAGAATTAAATGGCCGTGCAGGCTATGTAAGAAAAAGACATTTAGAACTATCTTATCAATTTGAATCCTTTATTCGTCCTATAAAGTCCGAAGAAGTAGCTACTTTAGAGGATAAAGAGAAAGTCAATTTAGTATGGGATTACACATTTATTAAAACTGAAAATGGAAATGCAGTAGAAAATCTTGTAGGCGTAAACGTAATGTCGCCTACTTGGTTTTCTTTAAATTCAGATTTATCAATTACAGATAGATCAAACAGAGATTATATCGCTGCGTGTAAGAGATATGGGTATGACGTGTGGCCAATGTTTGATAATAATTTTGAAGAAAGACTTACTGAAAATGCTTTAGCCACCAGTTCTCAAAGGCAAAAAATCATATCAAATATGTATGAAATAGCTAAGAGTTTGGATGTAGATGGAATAAATATAGACTTTGAAAATATTAATATTCAAACCCGTGATAACTTTACTCAATTTGTTAGAGAATTGTATCCTATTTTTAAACAAAGTGATATGGTAGTAAGCGTTGACGTGACTCCTAGGATTTTTAGCGACGTTGAAAAAGAGCCATATGATAGAGCTTCTTTAGCAAAGGCTGCTGATTATATTATGCTTATGGCATATGACCAACATTGGGCTACTTCGCCTACAGCTGGAAGTGTAGCGGAATATAGCTGGGTTGAAAGTAATATGAATGTTTTATTTCGATCTATTCCTATGGAAAAGTTTATTTTGAGCTTACCTTTATACACTAGAATATGGTTTGAAAATGATGGAAAAGTTACATCTCAAAGTGTATCTATGGAAACGGCAAATGAATATATTAAAAACAACAACATTGAATTGGAATGGGATGACACAGTAAAGCAAATGGTTGGTAAGAAACAAGTGGGTGGCACAAATGTGAGTATTTGGCTAGAAGATGCTCAATCAATTGCTGCCAAGACTTCGCTAGCTACGAAATATGACATTGCTGGTGTGGCATCTTGGAGAAAAGGATTCGAGACTCCTAATATATGGAGTGCAATAAATGAAAATTTAAATTAATTAATTTCAAATTTGACATAAGTAGTGCACTTATTGTAAAATAAGGGTAGAAAAATTACAAGGAGTGTTGATTATACACACACAGACTCATAAGCTCATAAGCAATCATCTTTATGAGCACATTAAAGACAATTATGGAATAGAGTTAAATTATGATAGACTAACGTGGGGTTCAATTGCTCCAGATATTTTACCGAAATACAAATTATATAGACATTACTATGATAATAGTATTGATTATATTATATTAAGAATAGCTAAACTAATTTTTGTAAATAGGTTTTTAGATTTTACAAATTGCAATTACGTTGCATTAAAGATTTTCAGCAGAGATATTGGAATAATTTCTCATTATTTAGCAGATTTTACTTGCAAGGCTCATGCAGATCGTTGGGAAATGCCTAAGTCTTTGGTAAAACACTTAAAATATGAGGTAGAATTAAATGAATATTCTAAAACCCATGAATTTTCCAATAATGTAATTTCTTGTGAGTCATTGGAAATCGATGACGAAAACTTATTCCATACATTACCTAAGATTAAGTCTTATATAGAAGATGTAATTGAAGAGTATTTGGAAGACGAAAGTTTTGGAAGAGATTTGGACTATGCTTTAGCTTTAAACAAAGCTATATTTGAATATATTATTGAATCAATTAACGAATATAACGAACAAGGTGTTTTTGCATTTAGTTATTAAAAAATGAAAATAGTTTCTAGTAGATTTTATAGAAACTATTTTTTTATTGCATTTTCCCTGGAATATGCGGTCATTAGAGTGGGATATATTTTATATTATCAATTAATCTTAATAAATTAGTATCACAAAAGGTGAAAAATATAGTATAATGATTTGTACACCAAGGAGGAAAATAGTGTTAGCAGAAAATAATAGAAATCTTTCAAATTCTTTAAAGAGAAAATTTTTATATAACAACGACATAAATAGCATTCATTTACTTATTAATATTTATGAATCTGAAGAAAATTTAGGCAATATTTTCCCTCAATATCTATCCATGGGCACTCTTAAAAAAATTGTCAAAAGATCTCTAAGGGGAAGACCAGGTAAAGACTTGGCCGCAAAAAATATTTCAGAACTAATTCATAATGACATCAATCGATTTGAACTCCTAGTATACTTGGAAGCATATAAAAGTGGTTATCATTCTACTAAGTATGTAAATAAGATAGAGAAAATTGTACTATCCACTTGTGGTGTAAAATCCATTTACACCAAAAATTACATTCGCGATACACTTAAGAGTAATCCAGAAATTGTTTTAATAAAAAAAGAACTTATTAATCATATGAAAGAAGAAGTTAAATCAAATGTAAGCTTTAATAGATTGGTTAATACTTTCAACAAGAAAATCCTAAAGCCCAAAATATTTAATATTAATAAGTATTTAGATAAGCAAGTTAAGATGGTAGAGGATGAAAAAGGAAAAACGGTGTTAAAATATGAAAGTAAACCTTTCACTCGAATAGAATTATCTAAAATGTACAGAAGAATAGTTCAAATAATTTTAGATGATGGTGTTAGAATAATGGCCGATGCTTATTGGTCAGGAATAATAGAAAAAGTAATAAGGAGATACAAATAGGCTAGGTTAGTTTACTTAGCCTATATTGAATTTAATGAGAATATTAGGAATAGATCCAGGATTAGCGCTAGTTGGGTATGGACTAATAGATGTTGAAGGGAATAATTTTAACGTAGTAGATTATGGAGTTATTACCACAGAATCTACATTAGATCTACCTACGAGACTTGAAAAAATATATGAATTGCTCCTTCAATTAATAGATACATATCAACCTCAAGATTTAGCCATAGAAGAACTTTTTTTTAACAAAAATGTCAAAACAGCTATAACAGTTGGCCATGCACGAGGTGTAGAAATATTAGCTTGCAAATCTAGAGGTTTAGAAATTTATGAATATACACCGCTACAAATTAAACAAGCAATCACAGGATATGGAAGAGCAGAAAAATCTCAAATCCAAGAGATGATTAAGATGCTACTAAATTTAGAAGAGATTCCAAAACCCGATGATGCTGCAGATGCTTTAGGTGTTGCGTTGACACATGGGTGCGCATTAAAGTTTAAAGAAATGTATAGGATGAGATGAAATGTATGATTTTATAATAGGAAAAATTGAAAATAAAGAATCTGACTCCCTTGTAGTACTCAATAATGGAATAGGATATAAAATATTGGCATCAAAAAGTACCTTATTGGATTTGGAATTAGGTGATACATCAAAGATATATATCAATATGGTAGTTAGAGAAGATGATATAAGTTTATATGGATTTTCTTCAACAAAAGAAAGAGAAGTTTACAAATTACTTACTACTGTAAGAGGAATAGGTCCAAAGGTTGCTATAGGAGTTTTATCTGGAATCACAATAGATTCTTTAATTTTAGCTATAAGAAATTCTGATATAAATCTATTGACTACTGCCCCGGGAGTTGGAAAAAAAACAGCAGAGAGAATAATATTGGAATTGAAGGATAAGACAGAGCATATCCCTGTTGAAGCTGTAATGGGTATTCAAGTCGGAAAAGGAATCTTACAAGAGGCTGAAGAAGCTTTAGTTAGTCTGGGGTATAGTAGCTATGAAGTCTTAGATGTGCTAGAATCAGTGTATTCAGAAGGAATGAGTATAGAGCAGCTGATAAGAGAAGGTCTGAAGCAAATGACTAGGTAGGTGTTTAATGGATACAGAAAATAGAATTATAAGCTCTATAGAAAGAGTTGAAGATATAGAAAATGAAACAGACTTAAGGCCAAAATGGCTGGAAGACTATATTGGGCAGCCAAAAGTTAAAGAGCAATTGGAAATTTTTATAAAAGCTGCGAAATTAAGATCTGAATCTTTAGATCATTCACTTTTATATGGACCACCAGGTCTAGGGAAAACTACTTTAGCAAATATTATAGCTTCTGAAATGGGAGTGAATATTAGAATTACTTCTGGTCCTGCAATAGAACGACAGGGAGATTTGGCTAGTATATTGACTAATTTAATTGAAGGAGACGTTTTATTTATCGATGAGATTCACAGATTGAATAAAACTGTTGAAGAAATCTTATATCCTGCTATGGAAGATTTTGCCATAGATATTATTATTGGAAAAGGACCTACAGCTAGATCTGTTAGATTGGATTTGCCAAGATTTACTTTAATAGGTGCCACCACTAGAGCAGGTTTGTTGACAGGTCCATTAAGAGATAGATTTGGAGTATTATTAAATTTAGAGTTATATGATATTGACGATTTAATAAAGATTGTCAATCGAAGCGCTGGTATATTAAATATCCAAACAGATAAAAAAGGTGCTGAAGAAATAGCTAGGAGATCTAGAGGAACTCCTAGAATCGCAAATAGATTATTAAAAAGAGTTAGAGACTACGCTGAAGTAGTTGAAGATGGCTATATAAATTATAAAGTAGCATGTGATGCTATGGACTTACTGGGGATAGATGAATTAGGGCTAGACGGAACTGATAGAAAAATACTTATGACTATGATTGAAAGTTTTCCTAATAGACCGGTAGGACTTGATACTTTGGCAGTTACTACGGGGGAAGATAAAACCACTTTGGAAGATGTATTTGAACCCTATCTAATCAGATTAGGATTCGTACAGAGAACACAAAGAGGTAGAGTAGTGACGAAAAGAGCTTACGATCATATGGGCATAGCTTATAATTTAGAAGATGTAGAGCAAGAACAATTATTTTTTGAATAGAGGTTAATTTTGTTAAAGAAATCAGATTTTTATTTTGATTTGCCGCTTGAACTAATAGCTCAGACTCCTATTAAAAAAAGAGACGAGTCTAGGTTATTAATCATCGACAAAGAGAAGGAAAAAATAGAACATAAAAACTTTAAAGATGTATTAGACTATTTAAAACCAGGAGATACATTAGTAATAAACGAAACAAAAGTAATGCCAGGTAGGATTTACGGCAATCGTCCAGGAAAAGACGAAAGCATCGAAGTATTACTTTTAAAAAGGGACAATAATATTTGGGAAACTTTAGTAAAACCTGGTAAAAAAATGAAAATCGGAACTGAAATAGAGTTTTCGAATAAATTAAAAGGCACCGTAGTAGATATTAAAGAAGATGGACTGAGATTGATAGAATTTACTTATTCGGGTATCTTCGAAGAAATTTTAGATGAAATTGGGCAAATGCCATTGCCGCCTTACATTCACGAAAAGCTAAAAGATAAATCTAGGTATCAAACAGTTTATGCTAAAGATTATGGATCCAGTGCTGCACCAACAGCAGGACTTCATTTTACAGACGATATAATAAGTCGATTACAAAAAAAAGGTGTCAATATAGCGAAGCTAACACTGCATGTTGGTCTTGGAACATTTAGACCTGTAAAAGAAGAGAATATACTAGATCATAAAATGCATGAAGAATATTATTATCTTAATGAAGAAAATGCTGAAATAATAAATTCGACTATTGATAGATGTTCTAGGGTAATAGCAGTTGGAACCACAAGTGTTAGAACGTTGGAATCTATACACAAAAAACACGGCAAGATAATTTCTGATTCTGGATCTACAGATATATTCATTTATCCAGGTTATAAATTTAATGTCATAGATGGTTTGATTACGAATTTTCACTTACCTGAATCCACACTATTAATGCTAATTTCTGCATTTTGGGATAGGGAAAAAATATTAGCAGTTTATCAAGAAGCAATTGAAGAAAAGTATAGATTTTTTAGTTTTGGCGATGCCATGTTTATATATTAAGGAGAAAAATGTTTAAATTTGAGTTAATTAAAGAATGTTCACAAACGAAAGCAAGACTTGGAAAAATAACGACAGACCATGGGGAAATAGAGACCCCCATTTTTATGCCTGTTGGCACAAAAGCTACTGTTAAAACTATGACACCAGAAGAAGTGAAAGATTTAGGTGCTCAAGTAATTTTAGGAAATACCTATCACCTTTATTTAAGACCTGGTCACGAACTTATAGAAGAAGCAGGTGGCCTTCATAAATTTATGAATTGGCACGGTCCTATTTTGACTGATAGCGGAGGATTTCAAGTTTTTAGTTTATCAAATAGTAGAAAGATTGTAGAAGAAGGAGTAGAGTTCAGATCTCATATTGATGGTGCAAAAGAATTTTTATCTCCTGAAAAATCCATTGAAATACAAAATGCCTTGGGAGCAGATATAATTATGGCCTTTGATGAATGCGCTCCCTATCCAGCAGATTATGAATATATAAAAAACTCCATGGAAAGAACTACCAGATGGGCTCAGAGATGTAAAGATGCACATAAAAACCCTGAACATCAAGCACTATTCGGCATAGTTCAAGGTGGTATGTATAAAGACTTACGAAAACAAAGTGCATTAGACTTAGTGGAAATGGATTTTGATGGTTATTCTATAGGCGGATTATCAGTAGGTGAGCCTTTGGAGTTGATGAATGAAATGCTAGATTTCACAGTGGATTTTTTACCAAAAGATAAACCTAGATATAATATGGGAGTAGGAACTCCTGATTATCTATTTGAATCAGTCATACGTGGTATAGATATGGCTGATTGTGTATTGCCAACAAGGGTTGCTAGAAATGGAACAGCAATAACTTCTAGGGGAAATTTAGTAGTTAAGAATGCAGCCTATAAAAAAGATTTTACTAAACTAGATCCAGAGTGTGATTGTTACACTTGCTCTAATTATTCAAGGGCGTATATCAGACACCTCTTTACTGTAAATGAAATATTAGCATACAGATTATTAACTATTCATAATTTGTATTTCTTAATTAAGATGATGGAAAATATTCGCGAAGCTATAAAAAATGATAATTTATTAGAATATAAAGATGACTTTTACAATAAATTCGGATATAATAATAACATACTTAAGGAGGGATAATTTTGCCACAAGAATATTATAGCATTTTGATGATGGTAGCTATGTTTGCATTTTTCTATTTATTTATGATGAGACCTCAAAAGAAAAAAGAAAAGGCTATTGCAGAAATGCGTTCAAACCTAAAGGTCGGTGACAATGTCATAACCATAGGTGGCGTAGTTGGTACTATCGTTTTATTAAAAGAAGATTACGTAACAATAGAAACCAGTGGTATGAAGACTAGAATCGAATTTACTAAGTGGGGAATTAGCTCAGTAAATAATATTACACCTGGAGAGTAATGGAGGATATCATGACACATATCAAAACACTTACTAAAAAGAGTTTAAAGGATACACGTTCATATGCAGGATGTGGCGAATGCCAAACATCATGTCAATCAGCGTGTAAAACATCTTGCACTGTAGGAAATCAAAAGTGCGAAAATGAAAAAAGAGACTAATTTGAAGTGGGTCACCACTTCTTTTTAGTTAGGAGAAAAAATGATACACAAATATTATTTAAATGACAATTTCATAGTATTAGATGTCGAAAGTGGTTCTGTTCATGTGGTTGACGAATTGACCTATGACATACTAGACGACTATACTATACTAGATAAAAATGCATTAATTTCTAAACATTCAAAAAAATACAATAAGTCGGATATTGAAACGGCAATTGGAGAAATTGAAATATTAATTTCAGAAGAATTACTTTTTTCTGAAAAAACTAATTATGAAGATATTGAATACAATCCAACTAATATAGTTAAAGCTATGTGTTTACACGTTGCCCATGATTGTAATTTAAAATGTAAATATTGTTTTGCAGCTCAGGGAAATTTTAAAGGCGAAAGGGCATTAATGTCTTTAGAAACTGGGAAAAAATCTTTGGAATTTCTTGCAAAGAACTCAGGAAATAGAAGGAATTTAGAAGTTGACTTTTTCGGCGGCGAACCATTGATGAATTTTGATGTGGTTAAAGAGCTAGTCCATTATGGAAGAGAGCTAGAGAAAATATATAACAAAAATTTTCGATTTACCATAACTACAAATGGAGTATTACTGACTGACGATAAAATTGAATTTATTAACGAACATATGGATAATGTCGTGCTTTCTTTAGATGGTAGAAAAGAAGTAAATGATTATATCAGACCTACACTCAATGACAAAGGAAGTTTTGATTTGATAGTTCCTAAGTTTAAAAAATTAATAGATACTCGTGGCGAAAAAGATTACTATATTCGCGGAACCTTTACAAAGTTCAACAAAGACTTTAGAAAAGATTTAAAAGCCTATTATGATTTAGGTTTTAAAAAAGTATCTATTGAACCGGTAGTTACAGATCCAAATGAACCTTATGCTTTGACCGAAGAAGATTTGTATGAAATATTAAAAGAATACGAAGAATTTTCAAAAGATTATTTAGATATTCGAAAAACAGACAAGGACTTCCTATTTTTCCACTATATGATAGATCTATCCCAAGGACCATGTGTAGTTAAAAGGCTAGTAGGGTGTGGTGCCGGAAGCGAATATATTGCAATCACTCCTGAGGGTGATATATATCCTTGTCACCAATTTGTTGGAGAAAAAGAATTTTTAATGGGGAATCTGGAAGAAGGAATTACAAATATTAAACTTAGAGATAATTTCAAATGCGCCAATGTTCTAAACAAAACAGAATGTGATAATTGCTTTGCTAAATATTATTGTAGCGGAGGATGTCACGCCAATGCATTTTTTAATAATGGAGATTTCTTAAAACCTTATGAACTTGGTTGTGAAATGGAAAGAAAGAGAGTCGAGTGTTCTATTTCAATCTTAGCAAACGAAATATAAAATGGTAAATAATAATTGACTTTTTTATAATTAAATGGTAACATAATTTGTTGTGAGCCGCACTATATAGGTTTTAAACATAAAGTACCTTATTAGGCGAGACTGGTTAAGAGGAGGTGCCCGCATGTACGCAGTTATAGAAACTGGTGGAAAACAATACAAAGTTGAAAAAGGCGATGTATTGAAAGTCGAAAAATTAGACGCAGAAGTTGGCGAAAAGATTGTTTTTGATAAAGTTTTCTTAGTTGCTAATGGAGAAGATGTAAAAATCGGAAGTCCATTTGTAGAAGGAGCAAAAGTTGAAGCGAATGTTGTAGAACACGCTAAAGGCAAAAAAATCATCGTTTACAAATACAAAGCTAAGAAGAATTATCGTAAGAAACAAGGACATAGACAACCATATACAGAAATTGAAATAGCAGAAATAATCTAATGCTAAATATTAAACTGATAAAAAGTAAAGATTTTTTTACTGGATTGTTTATCTCTGGTCATGCTTTCATGGGTGAACCAGGAGAAGATATAGTTTGTGCATCGGTTTCCACATTGGGAATTACTCTGGCAAATTATTTGGTGGAAGTATTAAAAATTTCTGAGGAAATGCTTGGTATACATGCAATAGAAAACGATGAAGCATCTATATTGTCGATAAATATTGAAGATGAAAATATCATAGAAAAAAATGAAGTCCAAAATGGATTTAAATTCTTTGAAATAGGGATGATATCCTTATTAGAAGATTACAGTGAATATATTGAATTAATTTACCAGGAGGTGTAATTGATGATAAAATTAAACTTACAGTTTTTTGCCTCTAAAAAAGGAGTAGGAAGCTCTAGAAACGGTCGTGACAGTGAAGCTAAAAGACTTGGTGTTAAAAGAGGAGACGGTCAATTCGTAAGTGCAGGAAGCATTTTAGTAAGACAAAGAGGTACTAAAATTCACCCTGGAACTAATGTTGGTCGTGGAGGAGATGACACTTTGTTTGCGTTAATAGATGGAGTTGTTAAATTCGAACCAAAGGGCAAGAAAACTAAACAAGTAAGCGTATACGACGCATAATTATTTGAAACTGAGACCTAGCCATTGATGGCTGGGTTTTTTTGTGGAATTGCTACAATATAATTGTTAGAATGTTATTTTCGTGTTATATTATAATAAAAAGAAAAGGTGTAAAAGATGTTTATAGATGAAACTAAAATAACTGTTACCGCTGGGAATGGTGGTGATGGTGCTGTTGCATGGAGAAGAGAGAAATTTGAACCCTCAGGAGGACCAGCAGGTGGAGATGGCGGAAACGGTGGATCCATCATTTTAGTGACTTCTGAAAACATTCATACTTTAATGGACTTTAGGTACAAGAGGATTTACAAAGGGAACAATGGTGAAAATGGAAGAAATAAAAAACAATTTGGAGCAAATGGTGAAGATATTGTTTTAAAGGTTCCAATTGGTACTCTTGTAAAGGATTCTGTTACTGGAAATGTAATTGTAGATCTTAAAGGGAAAAATCAAGAATTTATTATAGCAAAAGGCGGTAGAGGCGGTAAAGGCAATGCTAGATATAAAACACCCACTAGAAGAGCTCCGAAATTTGCTCAACCTGGAAGAAAAGGTGAGTCAAAAGAAATAATATTAGAGTTAAAACTTTTAGCAGACGTGGGACTAATTGGATTTCCAAATGTTGGAAAGTCCTCGCTTCTTTCTGTGGTTTCAGCAGCAAAACCTAAGATATCAAACTATCACTTTACTACCCTAAGTCCAAATCTGGGAGTAGTGAGTTTGGGGCTGGAAAAGAGTTTTGTAATAGCTGATATTCCTGGACTAATAGAAGGTGCTTCTGAAGGTATAGGATTGGGACATGAATTTTTGAAGCATATTGAAAGAACTGAGTTATTGATACATGTTTTAGATATTTCTGGAATTGAAGGAAGAGATCCATTAGAAGATTATAAGTTAATCAATAGTGAGCTAGCAAATTATAATAAAAATTTAGAAAATAAAAAACAAATCATATATGCAAACAAAATGGATCTGCCAGGAGCTGAAGAAAACCTAGAACGTTTAAAAGAAGAGCTGAAAGATGCTGATGTAAAAATATTTAGCGGATCTGTAGTAAAACAAGAAAACTTGCAAGATCTTCTGTACTATGTATGGGACGAACTTGGCAAAATTGAAAGAAAATATGAAACCTATGATGAAGAACACGTAGAGATTGTTGAACAGCCTGAAGAAATTCTAATTGAGCAAATTGACAATAACTTCATCGTATCAGGTGACGAAATAGAGAATTTAATATCTTCAATAAACTTTGATGACGATGAATCCATTAAATTCTTCCAAAACATGCTTATCAGAAAGGGCGTTATAGAACTCTTAGATGAAGCTGGAATAGAAGAAGGAGACAATGTGTTTATAGGAGATATAGAATTTGAATATATTAAATAGGAGAATTTATGATAACTAGTAAACAAAGATCATATTTAAAAAGTCTTGCAAACAAGTTAAATCCCTCAGTCCAAGTTGGCAAAGTAGGATTGACTGATGCGATAATAGACGAGTTGGAGATTCAACTTGAACATAAAGAATTAGTAAAAATAAGTGTTTTAGAAAATAGTCCAGTTGAAGTTGAAGAAATAAGGGATGAAATTCTAGAAAGAACAAAGGCAAATTTTGTGCAAAGTATTGGAAATAAGCTAATTATTTACAGAGAATCAAAAGATCATAAGCAAATAGAGTTGTAAGATATGAAGATAGGCATTATCGGAGGATCCTTTGATCCCATTCACTTCGGTCATTTAATAATGGCTGAACATTTGAGAATAGAAAAAAAGTTGAATAAAATAATTTTTATTCCTACAGGATATGCTCCTCATAAAAAGTATTTAAATTCAGGGAAAACTCGAATTGAAATGGTAAATATTGCCATTGAAGATAATGAGCACTTTTTGACCTCTGACATTGAGATTAAAAAGAATAAAACAACCTACACAATAGAAACTCTTAAAGAACTTAAGTCAAAGTATCCTAAATGTGATTTTTATTTTATCATAGGGTTGGATAATCTTTATAATTTAGAAACATGGAATGAAGTGGAAAACTTAGGTCAATTAACGAAGTTTTTAGTATCCCACAGAATATTTAATGAAACTTTAAATAATAAAACTATGGAGGAGAAGTGTTTGGAATTATCTGAAAAATATAACATGAAGATTGAAATTGTGGACACTCCGATAATTGAAATTTCTTCATCCAATATCAGAAAACGTGTCAAAGAAGATTTAAGTATAAACTATCTTACGCCGCGGAGGGTAATAGAATATATTGAAAATAACAGATTATATAAATGATGAAAATCTTCAAACCTTAAAAAATGACATAGGTGAGAAGAGATGTTCCCATTCACTAAATGTAATGGAAGAATGTAAAAAACTAGCTAATAACTATGGAATTGAAGAAGAAAAAGCAATAATTGCAGGCTTGTATCACGATTGTGGAAAATTCATACAACGAAGTAATGCATATGAATTTATCGAACAATATAATCTAGTAATTAAAGAAGAATTTTTAAAAAACTATCAACTTCTTCATCCGGCTTTAGGGTATTATGTTGGAAAGATTAAATATAATATAAAAGATGAAGAAATAATAAATGCTATATATTATCACACAACTTTAAGACCTGATCCTACACTACTGGACAAGATAGTATATATAGCTGATGCTATAGAACCGAGTCGAGATTATGAAGGCGTGGAAGATTTAAGAAAATTAGCATATATTGATTTGGATAGTGCAGTACTATTATCTTTAGAAAATACAATAATAGACATAATAAAAAAGAAAAAGTATCTAGGGTTAGACAGTATCATTTCTAGAAATCACTTATTAGAAAAGATTTCGAGATGAATCGATGTTATTTTGACATATTGGTAATTAAACAATATAATTAAACTAATATATTGCTTTACTTCAAGGAGGAAAATTTGGAGAAAATTAATGAACAAGTAGAAATAATTCTTAATGCAATAGATGATAAGGGTGGTCAGGAAACTGTGACCCTTGATGTTGGAGAGCAAACTAGTATAGCTGATTATTTTGTGATAACATCAGGCAGTTCATCCACACAAGTATCAGCAATTGCAGATGAAGTTGAAAAACAAATGGATTTAAAGGGTTACGAGAGAATTAACCGCTCAGGTTATTCTAGTGCGAGATGGGTATTATTAGATTATGGGAATGTCATAGTTCATGTATTTCACAAAGAAGAAAGACAATACTATGATTTAGAAAGATTATGGGAATCAGTAGAAAATATTAAGGAGGACAATTGATGAAAGTTTTACACACAGACAAAGCACCTGCAGCAGTAGGACCATATTCACAAGCGATTAAAGTAGGAGATTTAATTTTTACATCAGGACAATTAGCATTAGATCCAGAAACAGGTGATTTAATTAATCACGATATCGAAGCAGCTACTAGAAGAAGTTTAGATAATGTAAAAGCAATTCTAGTTGAGGCAGGATCAAGCTTAGATAAAGTTGTTAAGTCAACGATTTTTTTAAGTGATATGGAAAACTTTGGAAAAGTGAATGAAATATATTCTGAATACTTTTCAGAACATAAACCAGCTAGATCTTGTGTCGAAGTTGCAAGATTGCCAAAAGATGCTTTAATTGAAATAGAAGTTGTAGCATTAGCTTAAATTTAAATAGAGCAATCAATATAAATTGGTTGCTCTATTTAAATAGAATTTTGGGAGTTTTTAAAATGAAGGATAAACAAAAAAGAATACTGCTTATTGTATTATTTTATGCTGGAATATTTGGAATCTTTTTACTAATTAAATATCAAAGATTAGACATAAATTTAAATAATCAAATGGCTTTAACTCAATCGATTGATGTTCCAGAAGAAGCCGATAATACTATAGTAGAATCTAAAGATATTTACATTCACATTAGTGGTGAAATACATTATCCTGGTTTAGTGAAGCTAACCCAAGGGCAGAGGCTATTTGAAGCAATTGAAATCGCTGGTGGCATGACATACCAAGCTGATATTAATCAAATAAATTTATCAGTTGTTCTTAATGATGAAGATAAGATTTATATACCTAAGAAAGGTGAAAATTCAGACTTTATAACGACTAATAAGACGCCTTTAATTAATATCAATACTTGCTCCAAAGAAGAATTAATGACTCTATCAGGTATAGGAGAAAAAACTGCTGATAGCATTATGGAATATAGGAGTAAGACGAGATTTGAAAAGATAGAAGATATAAAAAAAATTAACGGAATCGGTGATCAAAAATTCAATAATATTAAAGATCAAATTACTATATGAGGAGAAAATGAATGTTTAACAAGGAATTATTTATTAACACGTACAAATTGTCTTTGAAACTAAATTTTGGAAAGACAATTCAAGAAGCTAGCAATTTGGAAAAGTATCATGCATTATCTGAAGCAATTATGAGTAAAATTTCTACTGACTGGAATAACACTAGAAGAGCTTACAGCCAAAAAAAGCAAGGTTATTATTTTAGTGCAGAATTTTTAGTAGGAAGATCACTGCACAATAATTTAGTAAACTTATTATTAGATAATGATATTAAAGAAACTTTAGATGAAATTGGAATTACGCTTGATGAATTGGAAGAACAAGAAGAAGACGCTGCACTTGGAAATGGTGGCTTGGGAAGACTAGCAGCTTGCTTTATGGAATCTGCTGCAACTATGGATTTGCCTTTGATGGGTTATGGAGTAAGATACTCTGAGGGAATCTTAAAGCAAAGTATTTTAAATGGATTCCAAGTAGAACATGGTGATAATTGGACAAAAAATGGCGACCCTTGGTCTTTAAGAAAAGAATCAGAGTCCCAAATCGTACAATTCAAAGACATGAAGGTCAAAGCTGTTCCGTACGATATGCCAATTATTGGATATAAAACCAACAACATAAATACTCTAAGGCTATGGCAAAGTGAAGCAATCCTGGACTTCGATTTTCAAAAATTTAATGCTTTCAAATATGACGAATCAGTAGAGGCTAAAAATCGCGCTGAAGATATTACGAGAGTACTTTATCCAAACGACGAACAAAGAGTAGGTAAAGTATTACGATTAAGACAACAATATTTCTTCTGTTCAGCTTCCATAAAAGATATAATAGCAAAACATTTAGAATTATATGGTAATTTGGAAAACTTTGAAGATTTAACAAAGATTCAATTAAATGATACTCATCCTGTTATAGCGATTTCTGAATTGATTCGAATATTAGTTGACGAGCATGACTATGAATTTATAAAAGCTATGAAAATAGCTAAAAGTATATTTTCTTATACTAATCATACAATACTTCAAGAGGCGCTTGAAAAGTGGAATGAAGATATAGTAGAAGATACCAATCCAAGAAATCTAGAAATAATAAAAGAAATCGAAAACTATCTTCTTTTAGAGTTAAAAGAAATGAATATTTCAAGAGAAGACATAGAAGAGATGAGGATATTAAAAGACGGCCAAGTTAGAATGGCTAATTTAGGAATTTACTTATCTCATACAGTAAATGGGGTTGCACAACTTCATACAAATATTCTAAAAGAAAATGTATTAAACAGTTGGTTTAGACATTATCCTGAAAAATTCCAAAATAAAACAAATGGTATAACTCCTAGAAGATGGTTAGTTATGAGCAATCCAGAATTAAGTAGTTATATTACTGAATTGTTGGGTCATGACGAATGGATTACAGACCTTCCAAGGCTTAAAGAGTTAGAGCAATTCGTCGATGATGAAGACGTATTGAAAAAATTATTGGAAATAAAGGGAATTAAAAAGCAACAATTAGCAGATTATATCTATGAAAATGAAGGTATAAAAATTAACCCTAATTCTATTTTTGATATACAAGTTAAAAGAATTCACGAATACAAAAGACAATTGATGAATGCGCTTCACATTGTTTATTTGTATCAAAGACTTAAAGAAAATCCAAATATTGATATTTTGCCAAGAACATTTATTTTTGGCGGAAAAGCTGCTCCAGGATATTTCAGAGCAAAAGCAATCATTAAATTTATTAATGAGATTGCAAGAGTAGTAAACAATGATTTGGAAATAAAAGACAAAATAAAAGTTGTTTTTGTACAAAATTACAGAGTAAGCTATGCAGAAAAAATATTCCCAGCTGCTGATGTTTCGGAACAAATATCCACAGCAGGTAAAGAAGCGAGCGGTACTGGAAATATGAAATTCATGCTAAATGCCACTCCTACAATTGGAACATATGATGGAGCAAATGTAGAAATAGTTGAAGAAGCTGGATTTGAAAATAACTTTATTTTTGGGGCTAGAGTAGAGGAAATTAATCGTATAAAATCTTCATATTCACCTATGGAAATATATCTAAACGATAGAGAAATTAGAACTGCAGTGGATACTTTAATGAACGGAATATTCAAAGATGAAGACACTTTTATGCTTCTTGACATATTCAATGGATTATTAAGAGAAGACGGTTCTAGATCAGATAGATATTTTGTATTGAAAGATATGCGAGACTATATCGATGCACAAAATGAAGTTGACAGAGTATATAGGGATAGAAAAGAATGGGCTAAAAAATGTCTATACAATTTGGCAAATTCTGGAAAGTTTTCTTCGGACAGAACGATTGGAGACTACGCAAAGGATATTTGGGAAATTGAACCAAATAAAATTGAAGCGAATCAAAACGATTTTTAATTTCAAAGGAGCATCTCTATATGTAAAATAGGGATGCTTTTTTTATTTTTTAAATAATTTATATATTTTTAATTTTATTATTAATGTGATACAATCTATGAATAGCAAAGGAGAGATTAATTGTGAAAGACAGAATTTTTAGTGGAATCCAGAATTCAGGGCATTTAACAATAGGAAATTATTTAGGAGCACTTAGCAATTTTACAAAACAACAAGAGAAATTTGAGTGTTATTATTGTATTGTTGATATGCATGCACTGACTTCCGGAGTTAATAAAGAAGAACTAAGAAATTATGCGTTGGAAGTGTTGTCTTTATACTTGGCTTCAGGTTTAGACTACGAGAAGTCAACAATATTTTTCCAATCCCATGTATCAGCACATGCTGAATTACAATGGATATTAAATTCAATTACACCACTTGGACAACTAAGTAGAATGACTCAATATAAATCGAAATCAGAACAACACGCTGATAATCTTTATGCTGGTCTACTGAATTATCCTATTTTGATGGCTGCAGATATTATTTTATACGATGCGAAATATGTTCCAGTTGGAGATGATCAAAGGCAACATATGGAGCTTACAAGAGATCTTGTAGAAAAATTTAATTATTTATATGGAGATACTTTTGTCGTGCCAGAGATGTTATCAACAGATACTGGTTCGAGAATAATGAGTTTACAAAACCCTGCTGCTAAAATGAGTAAATCAGACCCAGACGAACTTGGATATATTTCTATGCTTGATAATCCCAAATTAATTGAGAAAAAAATTAAAAGGGCAGTTACAGATTCTTTGAATCATTTTGATTACAATGACGATCAACTTGGACTTAGAAACTTAATAGAAATATATACATCTTTTACAGGAGATAGTGTCGAAGAGGTAGTAAATAGATATAGAGATAGCGGTTACGGTAAATTTAAGTCAGACTTAGCTTCAGTTGTGGCAGATATGTTGAAACCTATTCAAGATTCTTTCAATATATATATTTCTGACAAAGGAGAATTGGAACGAATTTATAGAGATGGGGCGAAACGAGCAAGAGAAGTAGCTGATAAAAAACTAGCTGAAGTTTTTGAGAAAATAGGATTTATAGCAAAATAAACTATATTTAGTTTATGAGGAGGATATATGGAGAATTTAGCAAAAACGTATAATCCAAAGGATTTTGAAGAAAGATTATACGATTTTTGGATGGAAAATGACTATTTTAAAGCTGAAATAGACGAAAATAAAAAACCTTTTACTATTGCAATGCCGCCACCGAATGTAACAGGAAACTTACATCTAGGACATGCAATGTATGTTATTCAAGACATATTAACTAGATGGAAACGAATGGACGGATATTCTGCTCTATGGGTACCAGGAACTGATCACGCAAGTATTTCTACTGAATCTAGGGTAGTTAATAAAATCAGAAGCGAAGGTCACACAAAAGAAGAATTAGGCAGAGACAAATTTTTAGAAGAAGCATGGGACTGGACTGAAAAATATGGTGGTAATATCAAAAACCAATTGATGAAAATGGGTTTTTCATGTGATTGGAGTAGAGAAAGATTCACCTTAGATGAAGATTTGTCCAAGGCAGTAATAGATGTATTCGTAAGACTTTATGAAAAAGGATTAATTTATAGAGGCAATCGTATCATTAATTGGTGTCCAGATTGTAAGACAAGTATTTCTGATGCTGAAGTTGACCACGAAGATACTAAAAGTAAGATTTGGTATTTTAACTATCCAATAATAAATAAAGATGAGCATATTACAATCGCTACTACTAGACCAGAGACTATTTTAGGAGATTTAGCAGTTGCTGTAAATCCTGATGACGAAAGATATTCTCATTTAGTTGGAGAAACAGTATTACTTCCACTATTAAATAGAGAAATACCCATAATTGCAGATGACTATGTAGATATGGAATTTGGAACTGGTGCAGTTAAAATTACTCCATCCCACGATCCCAACGACTTTGAAGTTGGCAAAAGACATAATTTAGGTCAATGTATAATTTTAGATGAAGTAGCAGTAATTAACGAAAATGGCGGACCATATGAAGGCCTAAGTAGATATGAAGCAAGAAAAAAAATCATTGAAGATTTTGAAGAGCTTGGACTTTTAGAAAAAGTTGAAGAAAGAGATAATTCAGTGGGGCATTGCTCCAGATGTAATACTGTAATAGAGCCTTTAATTTCTAAACAGTGGTTTGTAAAAATGAAAGAAATGGCTGATGCCACTTTAAAAGAGTATAGAGAAAATAATTCTCCAGAATTTGTCCCAGATCGATTCGGAAAAGTTTATGAGTCTTGGCTGGAGAATATCCAAGACTGGAATATTTCTAGACAATTATGGTGGGGACATAGACTTCCTGTTTACTATATAAATGGCACAGAAGAATTTATTGTTTCTGCAACACCACCAGAGAACAAACCTGGAATTACCTATGTACAAGATGAAGATACACTGGACACTTGGTTTTCATCTGCATTGTGGCCGTTTTCTATTTTAGGATGGCCTGAAGAAATAGATGATTATAAATATTTTTATCCAACTGACGTATTAGTAACTGGCTATGATATTATTTTCTTCTGGGTTGTTAGAATGGTTTTTTCTGCTATAGAACACACAGGAAAAGTTCCCTTTAAAAATGTATTAATTACAGGTATAGTTCGAGATGAATTAGGCCGAAAAATGAGCAAATCCTTAGATAACGGTGTAGATCCACTAGATGTAATTGAACAGTATGGCGCAGATGCTTTGAGATTTTTCTTAGTAAATGGAAATGCACCAGGAAATGACTTGAGATATTTTGCAACTAAGGTCGAATCTTCTAGAAATTTTGCTAATAAATTATGGAACGCATCCAGATTAGTATTGATGAATGTAGATGAAAATCTAGAGATTAAAAATATAAACGATATCAATCTACTTCCTGAAGACAAGTGGATACTGCATAATTTAAATCAAATAATAAAAAGTATAAACGATAAATTAAGTAAATTCGAAATAGGTCTTTATTCTGATGAAATTTACGAGTTTATTTGGAATGAGTTTTGTGACTGGTATTTAGAAATTATCAAACCTAGACTTTATTCTGGTGACTTTGAAGTAAAAAATGACGCGGTAAATATATTATTATATGTACTAGAAGCAAATCTAAAACTCTTACATCCTATAATGCCTTATATTACAGAAGAAATTTATCAGCACCTTCCTAATAAGGAAGAAGCTTTAATTATTTCTCAATGGCCAAAGGCTAAATCCGAATTCGAATTTCCTGAAATATTTTTAGAATTTGAATACATTAAAGAAATTATTCGAAGTATTAGGGTTCTTAGGGCAGAGATGAATATTCCTAACAAGACTAAAACTAACACGTTGTATTATTCAGATGATGATTTTTCTAAAAAATCTATTTCCAATAATGTAAATAAAATAGTATCATTGGGATATTCCAATTCTGTTGAGTTTATAGATAAAGCTACTATAAATCCTGAAGACTACATCACATTATTAGTAGGTAAATCTGAAATATTTTTGCCTATGGAAGAATTAATTGACAAAGAAAAGGAATTAATTAGGCTAAATAAAGAAAAAGAGAAAGTGCTGTCAGAAATTGATAGAGTAAACTCTAAATTATCTAATGAAGGTTTTGTCAGTAAAGCGCCTGAAAAATTAATTAATGAAGAAAAAGAGAAAAAGGAAACTTATCTAATTCAGTTGAAACACCTCGAAGAACAAATTGAAAAAATAAGCAAATAGAAAAAAGAAGCATAGACCAATATAAATTATTGTTTATGCTTTCTTTGGTAGTGTAAAATATTTTGTGTATCGGCTTATCCTGATTAAGATAGTCGATACATTTTTTATGTTAATTTAAAATTG
>CANRJQ010000010.1:0-48814 GCA_947630985.1 uncultured Clostridia bacterium
GAATTTCAGTTGGTAAATCTATAATCTTCCACCAAAATCTAATCGTTCCAAAAAATAAAAATATAAATATTAATATTCCCGTTTTTATTAAAATTGGTTTTAACAATATTCTGCGATGTCTTTGGAAAAATGTTTCATTTAACAATTTATAACCTTTCAAACCAGTTCTAATATGAGACTTCGATGCTTCCAAATCTTCAGCTTTTAATGCGCTATAAATTTGGATTTTGTCTGTGTTGGTGCTTATTCCTTTTTCAGTGTAGGAGTCTTCAAACATGAGCAAGATTTCTGTATATCCATGAAGACTTTTCAAAAAAATAATGCTAATTATCGATAAAACAATTGCAAGACCTAATCCCATGGGTGATATAAAATATTGAGCCAAGTCGATACTTAATAACAATGTTGCAGCAAATATCGCTAAAGTCATAATAGTAGATAAAAACTGATACTTTCCATAGTTCTTAGGATTTAAAATGGATTTATCGAATAGAAAGAAGTTTAATCCATTGAATATTATTGAAAACAAATAAGTCAAAAAACCTATTGATAATAATGTCACTGGCCCAATTCCAAGAATTCTACCTATTAGTGTGAGGGAAAGAAATCTTCCGAAGATATTTATAAATTCTTGGATAAATATGCCTGAGAAGGTGAAATCTTTGGGATCTACTTTAAATAAATTGTAATGGATTAGGGTTTTTTCTTTCATGGTTTCGTAATAGAACTGAGAAAAATCCAAAATCATACCAGCAATCACTAGATTTAGAAAAATTGTCGCAATAGGCATCCTTGCAAATATATTATTAAGACCAAGGGAAATTAAAGCCAACAATCCATAAACGGGCAAGGATTTTACAAATCTTACTACAATTGTACCTAGTGGAGCAAAGAATGTTAAAAATTCCTTAGGACCTGTCATTCTATAAGAGGAGCCTGGTGCTAACCACTTTAACATGGGAATTTTTCTATAATAAAATAATGCTTGGTTAACAAAGGATCTTATATCCAATTCTGCAATTTTCATATAGAGATTAAATAATTTCATCATCTAGTTCCTCGTTCTCAGCTGACTTTGCAATTTCATTTAAAATATCTGACTCCTCTGTTGTATTTCTGCTTAGAATATTAATTATTTCCTCCTCAAAATTAGAATCCTTTAATTTTTCTTCGGGTAAAGGATATAATTTTCCATCGCTGAGAATTATAAGTTCATCACATAAATCTGTAGCAAGCTGTAGTATGTGAGTAGAAAATAAAATTATATGATCACTTTCCATGTCCTTAAGAAGTTTTTTTATTTGAAGTTGTACAACGACATCTAGACTAGTTAAGGGTTCATCCATTAAAATAATTTTAGGCTTTAGACAGATAAACATGAGCATTTGTAGTTTATTTCTAGTTCCCAAGGAATATGTTTGGATTAAATAATCCCTTTCTTTTATATCAAAGTCTATCCAGTCAAATAATTCATCTAAGCTTCTATTCTCCAGTATTCTTTCTGCATTTACGTCGATAAAAAACTGAAGGAATTCACGTCCTGTCAGAAAATTAGGGAGTAGGGGATTTGCCACCATGTAGAATAAATCATCTTGGTTAATTTCTCTAGGTACTCCATCTACTTCCAATAGAATATCTCCAGAATCTTCTTTTTTCTTATTTGCAATCAAATCAAAAAGGGTGGTCTTGCCTGATCCGTTTCGCCCCAACAGAGCGTATATTTTACCCTTTTCAAAATCGTGTGTAGCACCTTTGAGCACATGATTGACTCCAAAGGATTTGTGTATATTATCAATGATTAACTTCACTTTTCACCTCTGTATATCATTGTATTAAATAGTTTTAGGATATTCAATTAAAAATAAGAATTTTTATAAATACAAACAACATAAACATTAAAAATGTTTTGCGCACTTTATCTATTTTTGCAAGTAAGTTTTAAAATAAAAAAGAGAGCCCACAACATGCAAGCTCTATTAATTTTAAAGATTATAAACTTTTTTCCATATATATATGAGGAGTCATATAGTAGTCGAAAGGTTCTTCGCTAGTTGTATGATATCCCAACTTCTCATAAAAGCTCTCAACTGATACCCTTCCCATGAGCATCATTTTTTCATATCCTTTTTCGCGTGCGACGTCTTCAATAAAATCCATTAAATATCTGCCTAAGCCCGAGCCTTTGTATTGATCAGTTACTATTACAGCTTTAACTTGGCATGTCTTATCGTCTACATGGGCTAAAAATACCGTGGACATCATCTCTCCATCGATAAATCCTCCGTACATATCTACGTTTTTATCTCCCGTTAAATCTTCATCACGGATATTTAGCCCTTGAGGTTTTCTAAATGCATCATTTCTAATGTCTATGGTTTTTTCATATTCATCTGTTCCATATTCTATTTTTTTCATAATTATTTTGTCCATAATAATACACCTCGTTTATTAATTAAATTTTATATTTTCCTTCGCTCAGTCGCAAAACTAAAAAATATTTAGTTAAAAATTTGTATTGAATTATTTAATTCGATATACAAGTGAGCTTTGCAACTTGAATTTTCTTCTCTAAATTCATTAGTTATATCTTCAGGAGTCATTATCACTCCATATGTGGTGTGAGCTTTTAAGAAATCCGTAAGTTCATCAGTTGTATAGTCAGTATTTACACAGTTCAATAGGATATTTTCATATCCATAAGATTTGACGAAATAATATTCTTCAAAGGAATTTATTTCGATAATATGCTTGCTCTTACTAGAGGGCAGTTCATATCTCAACTGATTTAAGATTTCGTCAGACATATCTCTAATTCTCAATAAAAGCTTTGCATTCTTATTTTTATCACCCCAAAGTTCCAATTCTTCTATGAGAGTCCCGTCTTCATCTAAAAGAACTATTTGATTATAAATATCGTATCCTATAGGCATTGCCATTAGATTTTTTCCACTTTTATGCAATCTATCCAATTCATCGATATTATTGTCTTTTAGTTTTTGAATGTAATAGTCATTTACGTGACTCTTATGATCTTCTTTAATTTGAGTTGAATCGTCGTAGAGGACTTTTTTTAATATGTCATTACGTAGAATGTATTCACCTAAGTTCAGTTCCCAAATGACCTCATCATAATTTTCTCTAAAAGTATCATGTTGGATATCTCTTCCAGTTTTTCGATCTCTTAAAATGCTGTCTTCAAAAAGTTCTGTGCTGGCCATGTGAAATACATAATTGTCATCTATGAAGGAGCCTTTTCTCATAATCGTTTGAGGCTTTACGCTTTGATAACCTTTATAATTTTCTAAGTCTACTCCAAAGATGATACCCTTTTTATTATCATAACCCATAATATTTAATATAGTGGGGAAGAAATCCAATTGGCTTCCGACTTTTGAGTTAGTATAACCTACATCTGAATTTGGTATGTGAATTATCAAAGGTACGTTCATAATATCATCAAAGTAATAATTTTTACCTAAGTAATTACTCATCAAGTCCACGTCTTTTTTGTTATGGTTAGGTATTGCAAAATGATCCCCGTAAATTGCGATGATAGAGTCCTCATATATTCCTTCGGATTTCAAATCTTTTAAAAATTTACCAAGAGCCTTATCAGCATAATGTATGCTTTGGAAATAATCTCCTAGGATTGTGTTTTTATGTTCTGGTAAGATTTCCAATTCCTTGTATTCCTCAGGCATAGTAAAAGGATTGTGGCTAGATAATGTCACCATAAATGCATAAAAAGGATTTTCACTTTCCTTTAGTTCTTTAAGATATTCCATAGATTGTTCAAAGAAATCCTCATCTGTTATGCCTAGTTCTATAATATCTCCAACTTCATAGTCTTCTTGGGAAACAAAATTTTCAAATCCTTGATTTTTATATGCTTTATCTCTATTCCAAAAATCTTTTTCATATCCATGAAAAGCCCAAGCGGTATATCCATTTTCTCTCAATATCCACGGCAAACCATAAAATGTATTGTTTTCATATTGAGTATAAGTTGGCGACTCCATAGATGGATGAAGACTATTATTAGAGACGAATTCTGCGTCAGAAGTATTTCCACGTCCTAATAGTTGAAAGTAATTGTCATAATAAATTGAAGAGCTATCTTTTATTAGTTCATTTAAATTCGGAGTAATAATTTGGTCATTGTAAGTTAAATTAATTACGAATTTTTGGAGAGCTTCGACTTGAATTACTATTAGATTTTTTTCTTTACCAATTCCAGTAAGTGGTCCTTCCAAAGATTCAGCTCTAGTTTTTAATATTTCAATATCTTCTTCGCCATAAAGTTCTACTCCCGATTGATATGCGGAAGCTTCTTCATCTTGAAAAAAATCAGCAATGTCATTTATGTGATATGAAAAAAATTCCTGATATTTTAATGTGTTCATTAAATTATTAGAGCTAAATATTACTAATGTACATAGAATTACAACAAGCATGCCACCTGAAAAATAAAGTTTTTGTTTATTAGTAATAAGGTCTGTTTTATCATTTAAAAGAAAATCTAATTTAAGCTTTTTTAAAATCTCTGGATTGATGAAATGTTTTAATAAATAAAAATAAACCAAGGGCAAATCCAAGATGAATATCATTGACCTTAGTGTAACCAAAGACTTAACACTATTTTGAACATCTGATAGCATTTTCATCATACCAATCATTTCCACTGAAGGAAGGGCATTGAAGTAACTATAGTAAATTACATCAATAAACATGATTAGAGATACAAATGTATAAAATATGCCAAGATAGTAGTTCTTCCTCTTTTCATTTAGAGAGCTCATAAGTCCTATACAGGTAAGAGCAATCCCCAAAGTAAATAAAAACACCAATACTGGTTTATGTATTACTTCAGTATAATTGATGAATAAGATGGTTTTTAAAGCTATTAATAAGGATAATACTATCAACTAATCTCCTACTTTCTGTTAAGTAAATTTTACAATAAATGGGTTTGAATGTAAAGAATATTAAACATATATTGAGGTAGTAATTATTTAAAAAATTATAAATATATTTATTTAAAATCATAACAAAGGAAATCGTTAATTATAAAGCAATTAAAAGAAGTGAATAAGATAATAAACAAATTAAAACATTTGTTAAGATTATCTTAAAAATCGGTGAAAAGCATTTACATTAACGTCCAAGGGGTATAAACTGAGAATAGATTATTAAGGTGAGGTGATATTTTGATATTAATTTCAATTTTAACATTTATAAAATCTTTGCTATTTATTCTGTTTACAGATATAGAACATAATATGTGGATGGTCTACATTGCATCTACATCATTTTCTTTATTTGTTATGACATGGATATATACTTCAAATAAAAAGAACAAAAAGTTTTTTGTAGGACTGTACTACTCGATTATTTCTTTAATATTATTTGCAGATGTTTTGTATTATGCTCATTTTCAGACGTTACCATCTGTATCGATGTTGATGCAAATAAAATTATTGCCTAATGTGTCATCGAGTGTAATTAACATAGTAGGATTTAAAGAATTGTTATTTTTATTGGACTTGCCTTTAGTATTTTTATTTTTGAAATATAAGGCTTTAAATATCGAAGAGATATCATCCAAGAAAATGCGCAGAGTAATACCTGTATCTTTTTTATTGATATTCCTATTGACATTTTCATACAGCCAAATGAGAGGATTGAGTAATTCTTTAAAATATCAAGAACCTTATAGCTATCATCTTCAAGATTTAATAGCTAGATTGTGGAAGGATAAAAGAGTAAAAGCTTCTGGATATGAAGTCAAAGAAGAAGATATACTAGAATATAAAAAAAGAGCAGAATATAAAGAAGGAAATGTGACGGGAATTGGGAAGGGTAAAAATTTAATAGTGCTTCAAGTAGAGGCCTTACAAAATTTTGTGATTGGATTAAACTACAATGATCAAGAAATTACTCCCAATTTAAATAAACTAATAAACGACAAATCGTCTATATATTACGATAAATATTTTCAAATGACAGCTAGGGGAAATACTTCTGATGCAGAATTTGTTTCTAATAATAGTCTGTATCCAGCTACAGACGCTCCAAGTTATTCTAAATATGAGAATAATACATTCCACGGACTCCCTTGGGTTATGAGGGAAAACGGATATACTTCTTTGGCATTTCATGGATATGAAAAAGATTTTTGGAATAGAAATAACGCCTATAAAAATCAAGGATTTCAAAAATTTTATTCCCAAGAAGATTTCCAATTTGAAGAAAAGATTTTGTTGGGAATAAAAGACGAAGAATTTTTTGAACAATCAGTAGTCAAGTTGAAAAAATACAAAGAAAAAAATAATAAACCATTTTATGCTTTTATGGTGAGCTTATCGAGCCATGATCCCTTTGAAATACCAGAAGAATATAGAATGATTGAATTGTCAGATATTCATGAAGGGACAAAGATTGGAAATTATTTACAGGCTATTCATTATTTTGACTACTCTTTGGGAATACTAATGGAAGAGCTGAAAGAAGCCGGAATTTACGAAGACTCTGTCATTGCAATTTACGGAGATCATTTTGCTATTCAAGAAAATGAAGAGACAGATGTACTTATGAGTAATCTTATCGGAAATGAATATGGACCAGAAGACGTAATGAATATTCCCCTTCTTATACACGTTCCAGGTGAAGAATTGGGATACACTAATTCTAAGATTGGATCTCAGTTGGACTTTTTCCCTACCATTCTAAATATAATGGGATATGAAAATGATAAAGGGATAGTATTTGGAAGGGATTTAAACAATTTCCAAGGAATTAATTTTGTAGCACCTCAAACAATTATGAATGAAGGATCCTTCTTGACAGAGGAGATAATTTTCAAAGTTCCAAAGACTAGAAATTTTGATGAGAGCATGGTCTTTGATATTAGAAATGGTAGAAGTAAGAACATAAACAACTATAAAGAACTTTACAATTATATATCAAGTGAAGTTATACGTTCAGATTATATTCTAAAGACGGATATTTTAAAAGACATATTGGAGCATCAGTAAAGATTGGAGAAATCCAATCTTTTTAAATTTAACTAGATAAAAAGTTTACATAATTTTTACATTTTTATTTTCTTTAATATGTATACTTAGTTTAATTAAGGAGGTGTTATGGTGTATAAAAAAATAATTTTTAATGAAATAAAATCAAGTAAGCTTATAAGCGTAACGATACTTGCTTTTTTCCTATTGACTAGTTATTTGTTAAGCACTTCAGGGATAATTATTGCCAATTTGACTTCTTCAATAAATCATCTTATGGAAGCTTCAAAAACTCCCCATTATTTACAAATGCATATAGGTGATTTGGACGCGGAAAAGATGGATAAATTTGCAAAAGCTCATGAAAATGTAGCTGATTATCACGTTCAAGGATTTTTGAATGTAGATAGTTCTGACATTTTCATAAATGGAAATAGATTTGCTAATAATTCCCAAGATAATGGCTTTTCTGTACAAAATAAAAATTTTGATTTTTTATTAGATTTAAATGGAGAAAAAGTTTATCCAAATGAGGGTGAGGTTTATATCCCCTTTGCGTATTTTTTGAATGGTGAAATTTCTGAAGGTGATACTCTTACAATAAATGAACTAGATTTAACGGTCAAAGGTCCCATTAGAGATTCTCAAATGAACTCCACACTATCTTCATCCAAAAGATTCTTAATCCATAAAAATGATTACGAAAAATTAATACCCTTTGGTAGAATGGAATACTTAATAGAATTTCTTTTAGTGGATTTAGGTAAAATAACGGAATTTGAAGGAGATTATAACAATGCAAATCTAGAGTCTAATGGGCCTACCATTACTTATTCCTTGTTTAAGCTTATAAATGCAATAAATGACGGAATTATGATTGCAATATTATTTTTAATTAGCATTTTAGTATTAATCATTAGTTTTCTTTGCATAAGATTTACGCTTATTTCTAAAATTGAAGAAGAGTATTTGGAAATTGGCATATTAAAAGCAATTGGAATCAGAAATAAGGATATAAAAAAGATTTATATAGTTAAATATTTTGTCCTAGCAGCAATAGGGGGAATCTTAGGATTTGTTTTATCATTAATAACTTCTAATAGCTTCTTAAAACCAATTAAATTGGCTATGGGAAATAGTGGTCTGGGATTGGAAGGTTATTTATTAGGATTTTTCTTATCTTTTTTAGCTTTTGTTATTACAATGATGTATGTAAATCACATACTAAATTTATTTAAGAAAATGTCTCCAGTTAAAGCAATAAAAACAGAAACGACAGAATATGAAAAGTATGGCAGTGAAGAATTTAAATTGCATAAACAAGTTTTTATGGGGACTAATGTATTTTTAGGATTAAAAAATGTATTTTCAAGAAAAAAATTGTACATCACATTTGCCTTAGTGTTGATTATTTCCGCATTCATTATGATACTGCCTAATAACATATACAGTACGATTTCTAGTCGAAATTTTATTTCATATATGGGAGTGGGACAAAGTGATATTCTAATTACTATTCAAGGAGGAGTTAACAAAGAATCTAATATTAAAGATTTGATTAAGGATTTGGAAAAGGATACAGATATAGCAGACTTTACAGTAAAAAATGGAAAGAAATATGAAGTTAAATTAGACGGTGGTGTTTTGGGAAGATTGCAGTTGGTATCAGGTGATCACAATAAATTTCCCCCCGCCTATGTCAGTGGAGAAATTCCGAAACTTGATAACGAGATTTCTTTATCTTATCTAAGTGCCACGGAATTGAATAAAAATGTTGGAGATAGTATTACTTTATTAGTCGGAGGAGTAGAAAAAGAGTTAACTGTCACGGGGATTTATTCCGATATTACAAATGGAGGAAAGACAGGAAATATTTCATTTGCCGACGATGCACAAGCTTCTTTGTGGTCAAGTATTCCAATAACATTAAAAGAAGATGTAAATCCATCTGAAAAGGTAGAGTATTACAAAAATAATTTTAAAGATATCAAAGTCACTGATATTGAAGACTATATAGGACAGATCTTTGGCTCTACCATAAGTTCTGTTAACAAAGCGGCAATTTTAAGTATAATATTTTCAATTTACCTTACATTTTTAATAACCTTGTTGTTTGTTAAGATGCTAGTCATAAAAGATAAAAGAGGAATATCCATATTAAAAAGCTTGGGATTTTCTTCAAATAATATTAAATTGCAATATCTTATCGGTTCAGCTCTTTTAGTCCTATTGGGAATTATTCTAGGAACCATATTGGCTGGTACATTGGGACAATTTCTTACAAGTAAATTAATAGGAGTTTTTGGAGTTGTAAATTTTAAATTTAATATTAATTATTTATTTGTATTTTTAATAACGCCTGCAGTTTTAGGAATATTTGTATATATCGCAACTATTTTTGGACTTAGAGATATTCCTAGAATGAGAATTTCAGAATTTATAAAGGAGTAAGTTATGGAAACTATATTAAAAGGTAAAGACATTAATAAATATTATGGAGAAGAAAATAATCAAACCATAGCTTTGAATGAAGTGGATATAGATATATTAAAAGGCGAATTTTTGTCTGTAATGGGTCCATCAGGCTCTGGAAAATCTACTTTACTATTCGCCCTTAGTGGAATGGATGATATAAGTTCTGGTGAAGTTATTTTTAATGACAAGGACATCTCAAAGATGAGCGAAGAAGAAATGGCTGATGTGAGAAGAATGGAAATGGGATTTGTTTTCCAGAACGCTACGATGTTAAAAAATTTGGATATCTTGGATAATATAATTTTGCCCAGTTATAATGAACATTCCAAAAGCGAGTTGATAGATAGGGCAAAAGAAATGATGGATGTGGTGGGAATTTCAGGGTTAGAAAATAGAAATATAAAAGATGTTTCTGGAGGGCAATTGCAAAGGGCGGCCATTTGCAGAGCAATTTTGCATAATCCCAAAATTCTATTTGGAGATGAACCTACGGGAGCATTAAATTCTAAGACATCTGAAGAGATAATGGATTTATTTCAATCTTTAAATGATAAAGGCATGACGATTATGTTGGTAACTCATGATTCAAAAGTGGCTGCAAAGTCAAAAAGAGTTTTATTTATGAAAGATGGTAAGATTAAATCAGAATTATCATTTAAAAATGAAACCTTTGAAAAAAGAATGGAAATAATTAACAATAAGATGACTAATTTAGATATATAAAAAAATTATACTATTTTGTTATATATTGAAAAATTTTACAATTTCTTAAGGCATATTTATTTAAATTGAATTATAATAGTAAATAAATATTCATTAATTTGGAGGATAATTATGAAATATGAAATTACAGGGAAGCCATTTCCAGTAGTAATTTTTCAGCTGGATCGAGGCGAATATATTTACTGTGAAGCAGGAGGTATGTCATGGATGAACGATGCAATGACCATGGACACCCAAGCTGGAGGAATAGGCAAGGCATTTGGAAGAGCTTTTTCAGGGGAAAATATGTTTGTGAATAAATACCAATCTGAAAGAGATGGTGGAGAGATTGCAATATCCTCTAGTTTTTTAGGAAGTATTCAAAAAATCGAACTACAAAGAGGAGATTCTATTATTCTTCAAAAAGGTGCAATACTTGCTTACACTGAAGGAATCGATAGAAAAGTTTTCTTCAAAAGTCCCATGAAAGGACTGTTTGGCGGAGAAGGTTTTATAATGCAAGAGGTGTTCGGAGAAGGACTTTTATTTATGGAAGTGGATGGCGAAACGAGAGAATATGATTTAGCGCCAGGTGAAAAAATGATTTTAGATACAGGTCATTTATTGTTGATGGATAAAACTTGTACAATGGATATTAAATCCGTGGGCGGAGTGAAAAACACTTTATTTGGCGGAGAAGGACTATTTAATACTACGATTACTGGACCAGGAAAAGTAGTAATTCAAACATCTCCAATTAACAAATTGGCAAGCAGCTTGAGACCGTTTTTTCCTGCAGGATCTTAAATCAAAATAAAATATAATCAAAAGCCTGAGATTTTTAAGCCCATAAGGCAAAATAAATCTCAGGCTTTTATAATGTCATATGTCTAAACTTCGCTAGAGCCTACGAGTATTGTTTTGAAGTCAGTATAGTTAACTAATCCCGGTTTATTCGCTGGAGATCTTTTAACATTTTGCTTCAACGTGTAATCCACTTCTATCGAACCGCTATTTCTACCTTTAGAATTATAGGCAGCTAGCTTTGCAGCATATTTTATTACATCTTCTGGCACATCTTTGCCTTCAGTTTTTATTATGACATGGCTTCCTGGAATTCCTTGGGCGTGGAGCCAAATATCATTTCGCCTAGCTATTTTATGAGTTAGCAAGTCATTTTCTCTATTATTTCGTCCCACAAGAATATCAAATCCATCTTTTTTCAATTCTAAATAATTAGCTATTTCCATTTTGGATTTTTTCTTCTTTTGGGCGCCTCGCTTTATATATCCTTGTTCAATTAGCTCGTCTTTAATCTCGTCTAATGCCGATATATCTTCAGTCAGTTCGATTGTTGATAAGACAGATTCCAAATAGTCTATTTCGATTTGGGTTTCTTCTATTTGTTCATTTAGTATATTTTCTGCAGTTTTTAATTTTCCATATTTTTTATAAAATCTTTGGGCATTAAGAGGGGCAGATATTTTTTCGTCTAGGGGAATTAAAATCTCTTCCAAATCTTCACTGTAGAAATTTTGAAGTACGATTTCTTTTTGTCCTGGCTCAACCATATGAAAATTAGCTGAGAGCAGGTCCCCAAAAACTCTGTATTGCTCTCTATTTTCAGCTTCGAGTAAATCCTTTTTTAAATTGGACATCTTAGACTTGTCTTTGGAAAGTCTTGTCGTCACAGTTTTTTTCAAGGCAGAAGCTTTTTGACCTAGCCTGTCGTCTTTGTCTCTCTTAGAGTAAACTGCATCTAGCATTTCAGAAGGTGTATCGAATTCTAATGATTCCAAGCCTTCTAGATTTACTAAATTTAAAACGTGAAAATCTACAATTTTATCGCCATCTAAATACAATTTATTGGAAAAAACATTTTGATTAATCTCTTTTATCATTTCCATCACCGATTTTATTAAGGTTTCTTTTTCCTCATTTTCCAATGAGTTAAAGGGTCTGCTGGAATCGATATGAGATCTAATGGCAGCTTCGGTACCTATATTTTTACTAAATCCAGTTAGTGCACTGAATACTACGTTTTCTACTGATTTATTTCCTTCAGAAAGATTAAATTTTTCTGAGACTTCTTCTATCGTAGCAGTATTTGGATCAATTTTATTCTCGTCTTTAATATACTCATATGGTAAATGGGGAAGAACTTGTCTGACCCTACTCATGGATTCACTTACTCTTCTAATAGAATCTATTATATTATTTTCATCGTCTAATAGAATAATGTTGGAATGTCTTCCCATTATTTCTATTATTAAAGATTTTTCAATTTTTTCACTAAAATCATCCCAAGCGTCAAAATCAATTTTTATTACCCTATCATTTCCAAATTGTGAAACTCTTTTTACAATAGCGCCTGAGAGATGCTTTCTTAAAACCATTGTAAACATAGGTGGAACTTTTGGGTTTTCTTTTGTTTCTTGGGTCAAATATATCCTAGGATTATTTCCAGAGGAGGATATTAATAATTTGTTTTTTCTAAAGTGAAAAAGAACTTCGTCTTTTTCCACTTGGTAAATTTTGTCAACTCGTAGTCCTGTCAATTCGTCATTTAGTTGATTCACTACAGCTCGAGTTACTATTCCATCAAATGCCATTTTATCACCTAGAAAAAATTATATCACAAAGGAAAGGGATTTGATATAATAGTAAATTGGAGGTATCGATGAACATATATTTGACTAGACATAGCCAAACGGAATGGAATTTGGTAAGAAGAATCCAAGGATTTTTGGATTCGCCTTTGACTGAAAAAGGAATAGAAGATGCAAAAAAACTTAGGGACAGATTAAAAGATGTGGACATAGATGTTGCTTACACATCGACCCAAGGGCGCGCAGTTAAAACTGCTGAAATTGTCATGGAAGGCAAGAGGGGAAAGCTAATCGAATCTGAAGAGCTAAGGGAATTGGGAGTGGGAACGTGGCAGGGGATGTATTATGAGGACATAATAAAAAACCATCCTGAGCAATTTGAATTGTACACCACTAAACCTCATGTTTATAAACCTGATAACGGAGGAGAAACTTACCCAGAATTTGAAAAAAGGGTAAGAGGATTTATTGATTATATTAAAAAGCAGCCCTATGAAAATATACTAATCGTAACCCATGGACTGACTTATATGATGCTACTAAACTTATTTGAAGAAAAGCCTTTGAAAAATTTAACAGATAGAAAGGTTCCATTGGGAACGGCACTTGCTAAAATAAAATACGAAGATGGAAAGTTTGAAATCTTATATGAAGGTGACGATAAGCATCTTTTCTAAACTTTTTTGACTAAACAAAATGAAAGGACCGTAAGAAACACGACCCTTTCATTTTTTATCTGGCGCTATGTCTTTCTTTTCCTAAATATAATCCAGTTACATAAAAGGCTATACTAAATGCTATCAATATGAATACTTCATTTTTGATATTTAAATTGCCAGTGGATAGTTTAGTAATGGCGTTATTGTAATAAAACAGCGGACTAAATTTTGCAACACCTTGAACAAACTTTGGCATAATTTCTATCGGTATAGCAGAACCTGATAGGAACATAAGCATTACAGGAAGAGCATTACTCATCATATTTGTTACCGCTTTAGAAGTTCCTATTCTATTGACAAAAGATGAAAAGAACACCACTACCAAAGTCCACAATGTCAGAATCAAAACGTAATATTTTAAAGTCTGAGCCTTTAACATCTCAGGGAAGAATCCAAATATTCCTATTGAAAAGACAATTATAAAAACAAGTGCAGAGATTAAAATTTGGGAAAAATTCAACTCCATGTTTATTCTAGTTTTGTTCTTTGGAGACACATCACTTCTTATTTGAATATCCCTTTTATTAAAACTCAAGTGTAAGTCTCCCAATAATTTTAACAAAATCATCATTATTACGAAACCATAGGCATTTACATAACCGAAAAATTTCAATTCCGCATTTACTTGGGGTTTAATAAATTCTATTTTTGCTTTTTCGTCAAGAACATTAAAAAGACGATCAATATCTAAATCTTTTGAATTAAACATACTTTTGTAATACATTGGATATTTATTTGCGACGGAGCCGAAAATTCTACTTTGGGGATTTGTAATATCTGTATAAATTTTCAATGGAGCATTATTGCTATTTAACAAAATTCCCTCAGAGTTTTCAGGGATTTCCAGTATTCCATCTATATACCTAGTGTACAAATCCAATTCAGCAAGGTCAACAGAATCGTAATAGTATATACTGTTTTCCTTTTCTAAATAATTAATCAAAGAATTTGCAAATTGGCTGTCATCATTTTTTATTACGCCAATATTTATTTCAGACTCATTGTAAATTTCCTCATAAGACATACCTTGAATAGCAGTTATGGAAACTAGGATTATAATATACAAAAGGAGCATTGTCTTGTTTTGTCTGGCTATCTTCATATAATATTTTATAGTATTCATGCTTTTTTCCTCCTGATGTAGATTGTAGAAATGGCAATCAAGAATAGACTGTAGCCAAATAACAAACCAATTGACTTGCTTATTGTCGTGTAGTTCGAAAGCATATTTATCTTTATAAATTCATTTCCAATTATATTTATTGGATTTAGTTCGTTTATAAACGGTAACATTCTTTGTAGTTGAATTCTTAGGCTATCGCTATACAGTCCGCTAAAACTAGACATCGCTAACAAGGAACCGATTAGGGCAGCAATTTTAGTAGATTCTTTTGCTATAAAGGTGCCAATAAATAAGCCCCAAGATAACCCAAATACTATTGCAGATAAAATTAACGGCACATTATGAAGATCCATGGAGAAAAAGTTTTGTTTTAGAATAAATTCTGTATAAAATATCATCATTCCCACCATAAAAACCGACCATATAAAGCACGTCAAGACGCTTACAGAAACTTGCCAAGACATGGGAGTAGAGGATGTGATATTTCTTAAACTTACTTTTTCATCCCTTACTATTAGCTTATTACCTATGGTGCTACTTAAATAAGAACCGTAAAGAGTGATCATGGAAAATAACGAATAGAAGATGACATCTATTGGGCTAAATTTATCTCCAATATCGCTTACATACTTTCTATTAAACTCAAAAGACTCCAGTGGCAAATTTAGTTTTAATATCTGCTTGTACATTGTAATGACTTCATCCATCATTAGTTGGTTTATTCCATTTTTATTAACAACTAGAGATAAATCTTCCTTGACAAATACATCAATTTTTTCTTGTTCTAGTTCTTTTCTAGCTTCTTCTTCTGTCATAAGAGTTCCTGTAAACAAATTATTATCTACTGTTTTATTGTCTGCATAATTATACGAAAAGGGATTGGAGTCTAGGGACATACTTATGAAACTCAAGGGTAAAAATGCATCTTCATGATATCCAACCTTGGCCTTATCAATATCAATTTCTTCAAAACGCAAACTGGAAAATGCTAAAGTAAAAACGGTAAGCAATAGCAATGGAAATGCCATCATCCAAAACATATTTCCAAAATTTCCAAGGAAAAGTTTCAATTCATATTTTATATAAGTGAATAGCTTATTCATCAATCTCTCAACTCCTTGCCAGTTAATTCTAGGAATACATCATTTAGAGAAGGGATTTCGGTATATAGTTTTAAATAAGTTAGATTTTTGGATTTCAAAAACTCCACTATACTTCCGATATTACTTTGAGGATTGTCAAATTTAACTGTGTATTCAGAATCCTTTTTTGTCACATCTATAACGTGGGATAGATTTTTTAAATCTTTTAAGATTTCTACATTTTCCTCTAGTACAGAAAATTTTATTATTTCAGTAGTTATAATAGCATCTCTCAATTGCTCGTTTGTGCCAGTAATAATATTTCTTCCTTGATCGATTATTGCAATTCGATCACAGAGATCTTCAACTTCTTCTAAATAGTGAGAAGTGTAAATTATAGTGGCTCCTTGGCGATTAAGTTCTTTTATTCCTTCTAAAATAAAACTTCGACTTTGGGCGTCTACAGCAACAGTCGGCTCATCTAAAAAAATCAGTTCTGGCTCATGGGCTATACCACAAGCGATGTTCAAACGTCTGGCTAAACCTCCAGAAAGTTTTGAAGGCAAAAACTTTTCGTACTTTTCCAAACCGACAAACTCAATGGCTTTTTTAACTAACTCTTTTCTTTTTTTAGGATCAGATTCATACAGGCCACAAAAATAATCTATATTTTCATAAACTGTAAGCTCTTCAAAAATTGCCAAGTCCTGGGGGATATATCCAATTTTTCTTTTGATGTCGTAAGAATTGGGCTTTAACTCTTGATTAAAAACTTTTACATTTCCATTGTCATAGGAGTAGATTCCTAAAATACAAAGTAGCAAAGTAGATTTTCCTGAACCATTTGGCCCAATTAGTCCTAAAATTTCTCCTTCATATACATTCAAATTAAATGAGTTCAACGCTCGCAATTCTTTAAATTCTTTTATAATATTTTCTACTGTAATTATCATATCCTCACCTCTTGAAAATATGATACAATTATTGCGTAAGAATTATAAGTGAACAGGGTCAGAACCTGATATGACAAATGTCACTGGAGAAATATGATTAATATAATTATCCAATTAATAACGAGTATAACAGTCGGTTTAATAGAAGTACAAAGAGGAATTTTCCAAATAGATTCTTTGGTGTTTTTGGTTTTAATGGGCTTTAGTGCATCTATGACTATAAATACCATAAGCAATAATAAAATCAAAATGACATTCCTTTTGGTTTTGTTGCTCATTACTTTATTTTTTCCTAATTATTCTTTTCTAATACTTATAATGGCACCATCTGCCTATAGAAATTTTAAAAAGTTGGGTTTGCTCTTTTTTATTCCTCTAGTTTTAAATTTTCATAATATATACTTTGCTTTGTACTCATTGTTGTATTTATTTGATTTTAAAATCTCCGAAAGAGAAACTCAGCTTAATTTGCTGCATCAAGAAAAGATGAACCTCATAGACGATGTAAATAATTTGTATAAATCCATTGATATATTGAAAATTGAAGGGGAAAAAGACGAGACAATAGCCCTTCAAGATGAGAGAAATAGAATTTCCAGAGAAATACACGACACTGCAGGACATACAATTTCTGCGTCAATATTAAATCTAAAAGCACTGTCTTTGATATCGAAGGAAGAAGAAGTTAAGGAAGGTATAATAAATTTAAAAGACAATTTAGAAAATGGATTACAAGAAATCAGAAATGTCATGTACGATTTAAGAGATAGTTCCTTTGATTTGGAAAATAAAATATTGGAGTTATTAGAACCTATAGAGAATTCAAATCTGACTTATATAGTCGAATCCAATTTAAATTATGGGATTAAATATGACTTATTTGGAATTATTAGAGAAGCATTGACCAATTTTATTAAACATTCTAATGGAAAAAATTTTAAAGTTTACCTTGTAGAAAATGAAAAATTTATAGTTTTAAAAATTGAAGATGATGGAATTATTTCTAATTTTGACAATAATGAGGGAATGGGAATTTATTCTATAAAAAAGAAATGTGAAGAACGCAATTGGAAATTAAATATTTTGACTGAAAATGGATTTGGAATACACGTCTTAATGGAGAAGGATAATGAAAATATTAGTAGTAGATGACGATCTCTTGGTATTGAAGTCTTTGGAAATGATTTTAAAAGCCGAAGGGATTGAAGAAGTAGAAGCCGCCATAAACAAGGAAGTAGCAATAGACAAGTACAAAAATTCTAAATTTGATTTGGTATTACAAGATATACGGATGAAAGAAGAAAATGGAATTGATATAGCAAAAGAAATCCTAGAATTTGATAATGACGCAAAGATAATTCTCTTGACTACTTTCAAAGACGAGGAATATATAAATAAAGCGATTAAAGTAGGAGTTAGGGGATATATCTTAAAGGACAATATAGATTCTCTTAGCCAAAGTATCAAGACGGTAATGGCAGGGAATATGGTATTGGATTCTGAAATAATTGGAGACATTCATATAGAAAACAAGGAAGATGTAAATATCTCTAAATATGGATTGACAGAAAAGGAATTGGAACTGATAAAATTAATTTCAGAAGGTTTGAATAATAAAGAAATTTCTCAAAAGCTATTTTTAAGTGAGGGAACAGTGAGAAATTACGTTTCAAATATTTTGGATAAACTAGATTTGAGAGATAGAACCCAAATAGTAGTTTTTTATTATAAAAACTTAGACTGACGGCAAACACTTTATTAAGGTCGGAATATCATTCTTTTTCGAGCGTATATGGCCCGCCGGCCCGAGGGTACTCGAAAAAGAATGATATGGAGACCTTTGTCAACATTATGAATTTTTATTATAAAAACTTAGTATAGCATTTTATTAAGGACTAACTAGGGTATAATTTATTATTAAGAATATAAATAAAATAAATGGAGGAATATAGATTGAAAAGTGTAAAGAGAAACGAAGTAGAAGAAAAGTACACCTGGGATTTAAAAGACCTATGCGAAAGCCCTGAAGCTTTTGATACAGGATTAAAAGAGGTTGAAGCAGATATTCATGAATTTAGCAAAAAGTATAAAGGAAAATTAAATGACGTAGATGTTATTACTGAAATGATTTCTGAATATGAAAAATTACAAGAAAAATTCATAAGAGTTTACGGCTATGCCAATATGAATATCAGCGTAGAAAGAGGAAACCCTGCATTCCAAGAAATGACTTCAAAAGCATCTAATATAAGTTCACTATTAAGCGAGGAATTAAATTTCGTAGAGACAGAATTAATTGAATTAGACGAAGAACTTTTGAAAGAAGTAGAAGAAAAATCAGACAATAATAAAGGCATTATTCACAAAATTTTAAGAGCTAAAAAATATTACTTAGGAAAAGAAGTAGAACAGGCATTGAGCTCACTTGAAAAAGTTTTTGACAATGCATATTCCACTTATTCCAGTGCGAAGCATGCAGACTTGTCCTTCGAGGATTTTGAGGTAGATGGGAAAAAATATCCCCTTAGTTTAGTTTTATTTGAAAATTATTACGAAGGACTTCACGATACTAAAGTGAGAAGAGCAGCTTTCGATTCCTTTAGCAAACAATTAAAAAAATACGAAAATACTTTTGCTTCCACTTATGAAGGGCAATTAAACAAAGAAAAAGCTATCTCAAAATTAAGAGGATTTGAAAGTGTAATAGATTATTTACTTTACGATCAAGAAGTTACGAGGGAATTATACAATAGACAAATTGACATAATAATGGAAAAATTTGCACCTGTAGTTAGAAAATTTGTTGGACTTGTAAAAAAAGTAAACAATTTGGACAAATTGACTTATGCAGATTTAAAAATTTCTCTAGACCCTAATTTCAGCGAAACTATAACCATAGAAGAAGCAAAAGAAAAATTGATGGCCGGTTTGAATATTCTGGGAGCGGACTATGTAGATATGATTGGAAGAGCATTTGATGAAAGATGGATAGACTTCCCAGTTAATGACGGAAAATCCAACGGCGCATTTTGCTTCTCACCATTTGGCGTCCACAGTTATATTTTAAATTCTTGGACAGGAAGTTTGGAAGATTTATTTGTACTTGGCCATGAGTTAGGCCACGCGGGACACGGAATGTATTCCCAACACTAGAACTAGTATGTATTTTATAGAAGCGCCATCCACTACGAATGAATTGATAATTGCAAATGACATGCTGGGATGGAACGATGACCCAGTGTTTAAGAGATTTGTGTACTCATCTATGATAAGCAGGACATATTATCATAATATGGTAACTCACTTATTAGAAGCTCATTTCCAAAGGGAAGTTTACAATAGAGTAGATAGAGGCGAGGGAATAAACGCCCACGTTCTAAACGAATTGTTTATGAATACCCTAAAAGAATTCTGGGGAGACACTGTTGAATTGACAGAGGGGGCAGAATTAACTTGGATGAGACAATTACACTATTATAGAGGATTATATCCATACACATATAGTGCAGGCCTTACAATAGGAACCCAAGTGGCTAGTAGAATCGTTAAAGAAGGAGACAAAGCTGTTAATGATTGGTTAGATACTTTAAGTGCTGGAGGAACGAAAGATTCAATTGAATTAGCGAAGATGGCAGGAGTAGACATCACGACTGACAAACCACTTCTAGACACAATCCAATATCTATCAGATATAGTAGACGAAATAGAAAAAATAACAAATGAATTAGATAATAATTAGTAATTATTAGATAGTAGAGAGGCCTGCGGCTTTGCTTGACAGATTGAAATCTGTTAAACTTTGCCGTAGGCCTCTATAATTTATTATTTATAATCTATAATCTGGCAAACTATTCTGATCTCATGGCATCTAGTGCGGAAATGCTCATGGCTCTTCTTGCTGGGAAGTATCCTGAGATTAATCCGATGAAGGATGTAAAGGTCAGTGCTGATAGACTTAAGTGAATAGGGATTATGGAAATCTTTGTGCTACCCATGCCCATTCCCATACCTAAGGCTCCTCCTAAGAAATTATTTAGGACTGAAGAAATTCCATAACTTAGACCTAATCCTAAAGCTCCTCCTAAAAATCCGATAATAATCGCCTCTAAAAGGAATAATTTTCTAATATCTTTAATCGAAGCTCCAATAACTTTCATTATGCCAATTTCTTTTGTTCTTTCAAATATACTCATCACCATGGTATTGGAAATCCCAATGGCAGCTACTAATAATGAAACTGCACCAATTCCACCAAATATTGCCTGCTGAGTTCTTAGGTCTTTTTGGATATTATCTAGCCAATCAGTCATGGCTTCTGCTTGGTATCCTTGTTCAGTTAAACTATCTTTAATAGTTTTAACATTTTCTATTTCATTTACTCTAATTATTAACCTAGAATATTTATTTTTTATATTCTTATCTCTTTCATTGGCAGGTTTCTTATCATTTTCTGCAATTAAAATTTTACGAACATTTTCAATAGGTAAAAATATTGCGCTACTTGTTTGCCAGTTTTGAGATTCTTCTAATTCACCACCATATTTCAATTCATATGTTACGGAATTTTTTTCTTGTCCAGTGGCTTGATCGAATTCTGAATAATACATTTCGATTTTATCTCTAGAATAATTAACTGCATAAGGTCTCCAGTTGTTTCCTGTAACTCGACCAAACTGATTTTTTACTTGGGAACCATATACGGCTACAAATTCTTCATTACTATGAGGATATCTACCATCTGCCAATTTTAGACCATATACTTCCATATACTTGGGATCTATTCCGATTATTTCTCCATGACCCTCATATTTTCTAGCTGCTCGTATTCTAAAATAAATTTGACTCTCTTGAGTACCTAGCAAACCAAAAACATCATCTACATTGGAGATCTTGGACATTTCATTTATATGGTTTGAGGTTAGAGATTCATTTTGTCCAGTTCTGTCATTTCTCTTTCCACGTACTGTAATATCGTTTAAATTACCCATGCTTTCAATAAAAGATTTGGAAGACTCAGCAATTCCATAGCCCAAAGAAATCATTACGACTATGGAAGAGCATCCGATTATAACTCCCAGTACAGTTAAAAATGTACGAAGTTTTCTAGTCCAAAGATTTTTTATTGCCATGAGAAATAGATCTTCAATCCTCATCTAAACTCAAATCCTCTTCTGCTTTTTTCTTTTTGCGTTTGCGATAAATTACTATTCCTGCAATCGCTGCAAGAGCAGCTCCAACTCCGCCGATTATCAACTTCCAATTTGTTGTCTTAGGTGGTTCTTGGGGGAATTGTTCAAATTCACCCATATCCATAGGATTCATTTCATTTACTTTTATGTTAAAAGTTTTTTCAATTACATGCTTTTCTCCTGTGGTGTCCTCATAAGAGAAAATCAATTTTCCTTTCGAAGCTTTGGCATCTTGAGGCGTTATATTTGCAGAATAGGAGTCAGTTGTCCCTGAAGGGAAATTTCCCTTATAGTATGTTGGAGTATCGACAACGAGTCCCTCTCCTTCAAATTCCACCATAAAGTTAGAAAGAGTAACTTTACCGGTGTTATAAAACTCTACGTTCAATGATCCTGGAGTTCCCACATAAAGTTCTGGATCTGTATTTATTTCACCAATAGTCAATTTTGAATCTTGGATAACAGTTATACCTATAACTTCTGAGGATTTGTATGGATTAGCTTTTGAATCTTCATATTCTATATTTGCAGTTAGTGTATAAGTTTTTGCAGCAGTATCGTGGCTGGTAGTCATGCTTATTTCTTTTTCGATTTTTCCACCAGCAGGGATATGGTCTATATAAAATGTATTTGAGCTCTGTATAGGTGTGAAAACTGAAGCAGTCGCCGTTGGGGCAGTCTGGTCTGCTGTTTGTTTCACATCAGATGTCAAAGCTATTTTGATATTTTTTATAGCCTTGTCTGAACTGGTATTTCTTACGTCCAATTTCATTTTAAATTGTGTTCCAGCAAAGATTACTTCTGGCTCAAAATCATATTTTTCTATTATTAAAATTGGAGTACTCTTGGGTAAGTCTTTGTATTTTTGTTGCTCAGCATACCAATCCACACCATTTATTCCCACGACTTGGACAATTTTATGTGGCTCTTCTCCAATTGCATCATCAATATATTCTACTGTTATTTCAACAGGATATGTTTTAGTACTGACTGCATTAGCAGTTTTAAAATCAAATGAATAGCTGGCAACTTGTCCAGGTTTCAATGACGCTACGATGGCATTCGATCCAGATGTTGGAATTAATCCTTCTACATCTTTACTTACGGCAGAAATTTTTAAGTTTTGTGCATTTTTTGTTCCAATATTTTTTATCGAAAAAGAAACATTTACTGGTTGATTCTTGCCTAGTCTTCCGCTAGGGAAGTTTACTCTTTCAAATATTATGGAACTAGGTGCCATATCGGATTGTTTTACGTCTACTGAGAATGTATAGCTACCTTCTTTGGGGGCGTTGGAATCTTCGCCCTTTTCATTTTTCCCAGTGAATGTATAATTTAATTTCATGGGATACAATCCGCCCTTAATTGATGCAGGGACTTTCATGTAATAACGAATTATTCTAGCTTCACCAGGAGCTAGGGAAGTTGTATCAACTGTGCTAAGTCCTTTCGCCATATTGATACCTTTAGCATCTATTCCTTCTAGACTAAGTTTTATATTATTTGCAGGTGCATCACCTGGATTTTTTATGCTAAACACCAATTCAAATTCTGAGCCAGGAGTTACAAATTTATTGGGAAAAATTTCAAACTTTTCTACCTCTATCATAGAATTTTTTGGTAATTTTTTTGCGCGATGAACTACATAAACTGTAGTGGTCATTTCTTTTGATTGAGAAGTAGTTGACATATTTACTTCTCTTTTTGTTACTTCTGGACTGTCTTTTGCATCAATTGTGGTGGATACAGTGGTATTTTTAGAAATTACATCATATTTAAGTGTGATTTCTATTGGGACAGTTTTATCTTCATTTGTATCAAGTGTGTATAATGGTACTCTAAACTCTGATGAATTTCTAACGTCACCTAAATGGTATACGCCGTCATCGGCTATATGTACACTAACTGGATTAGAGATTTTTGCATATGCTGTAACATTTGATATGCCGATTATTTCTTTTGTATTATAATTTGCAGTTACTCTAACATCTATATAAGCATTATTGAAATCACCAACTATTGTAGATTGCATTGCTTCAATGATAAATTCACCATCTGTATTCCTTGCAGGTGCGTTGCTTCCGCTTTCAGCCAAAACTCCTACACTAAAATTTAAAATAAATGCAAATGCTAATAATATTGATACGTATTTCTTAATTTGATTCTTCATCTTTTCTACCTCTTGTATTTGGATTTTTGTGTATATTTATAATTTTCCCATCGGAAATTTCAACTATTCTATCTGCGTATTCAGCAGTTTCTGGGTCGTGAGTTACGATAATCAATGTCTGGTTATGTTCTCTTACCATTCCTATTATCATATCCATAATCTCCGCAGAAGTTTTTGTATCTAGGTTACCTGTAGGTTCGTCTGCAAAAACTATTTTGGGTTGGTCTACAAAAGCTCTTGCTATACTAACTCTTTGTTGTTGTCCACCACTCATCTCGTTGGGTTTGTGTTTCATTCTGCCACCTAATCCTACGTCTTTCAAAATTGATTTTGCCATCTTGGTTCTTTTATCCTTTGGGACTCCTTTAAATATTAATCCTAGGGAAACATTTTCGATAGCGTCAAGATTTCCTATTAGATTGTAAGATTGAAATACAAATCCGATATTAAGTTGGCGAAATTTTGTGACTTGCTCTTCCGAAAGTTTTTCTATATGTATATTTCCAATCTGAATTTCTCCTTGGGTAGGTTTTTCTAATCCAGCTATCATATTTAAAAGTGTAGACTTACCACTTCCTGATGTTCCTAGAAGACATAAAACTTCATTCTTATAGATGTCCAAGTCTATTCCATTTAGAGCATAGACTTTTTCATCTCCCATTCGATATATCTTTTTCAAATTTCTAATTTTTATAAAAGGTTCCATTTTTCACCCCTTCACTATATATATTAGTTAATATTATCACTAAACATTATCTAAATTGTAACATAAAAGTAACAAAATTATTAAAATTCATTTGAATATCCAAAAATCAGGTGTATAATTTTAGTGTTAGTATGATAAAAATTTTTAAGAGGAGGAAAGAGTGGAGAAATTTTTCAAATTAAGTGAACACAAAACCGATATACAAACTGAACTATTTGCTGGGATCACTACATTTTTTGCAATGAGTTATATTATTTTCGTAAATCCCCAAATTTTATCTCAAGCAGGCGTCCCATATGGAGCTGTCTATCTGGCGACAATTATTGCAGCTGTCATTGGAACATTGGTAATGGGATTATTTGCAAATGTACCTTACGCCCAAGCGCCAGGCATGGGACTTAATGCATTTTTTGTTTACACTGTAGTTTTTGGTTTGGGTTTTACTTGGCAGCAAGCATTGGGAATGGTTTTTCTTTGTGGAATTTTTAATATTTTAATTACTATAACAAAGGTGAGAAAGCATTTAATAAAATCTATACCTGATTCCCTACAAAATGCCATATCAGGTGGAATTGGAATTTTCATAGGATATATTGGAATTAAAAATGCTGGACTTTTACAATTTACATCAAATCCAGGAGATTATATTATTCTTGAAGGAGGAACGGTTATAGCTAATTCAGGTATCGTTCCAGAATTAGTTAAGTTCAACGATGCAGGTGTGCTTTTAGCTCTTATTGGACTTGCCATTACAATAATATTAATGGTTAAAAATGTAAAGGGTTCTATCTTGTTGGGAATTGTAATTACTACTTTAATTGGGATTCCCATGGGAGTTGTAAATATTTCTAATTTGGATTCGGGAATTAGCGTGGGAGAGGCATTTTCTGAATTGGGAAATGTATTTGGTGTAGCCATAGGATCTGAGGGACTACTTTCATTATTTAAAGACCCTGAAAAAATTCCTTTGGTTTTAATGACTGTGTTTGCATTTTCGCTTTCAGATATATTCGACACCATTGGAACATTTATTGGAACGGGAAGAAGGAGTGGAATATTTTCTGCTGAAGATGAAAAAGCCATGGAAGAATCCTCAGGATTCAAATCCAAGATGGATAGAGCCTTATTTGCAGACGCAATAGCAACTAGCATTGGTGCATTATTCGGAACTTCCAATACTACCACTTATGTAGAAAGTGCAGCGGGAATAGGAGCAGGAGGCAGGACAGGACTTACCTCTGTATTTACTTCAATTTTGTTTATTCTGTCTATTTTTCTAGCACCTGTAGCTGGACTTGTGCCAGCACAAGCTACGGCACCAGCTCTTGTCATCGTTGGTGTATTAATGGTTGCTAATTTCCATGATATAAATTGGAATAGTTTAGAAGAGGCCGTACCTACATTTTTTGCATCAGTATTTATGGGACTGGCTTATTCAATTTCATATGGAATTGCGGCAGGATTTATTTCATACATTATAGTAAAGATAGCAGTTGGAAAAGCTAAGGATATTCATCCGATTTTAGCGATTTCAGCTGGACTGTTCGTGTTGAACTTTTATATTTTAACTAGAATTTAAATAAAATTACCAATCAGTCTACAGCTATGAACTAGGGACAGATTGTGATTGATCTTTATAGAAATTAGTGCGTCTATGCGATAAAATATTGTATTAGACGCATTTTTATTTTAGATTTATCTTTACTTGAGTTTGAATTACATAAGTGATAATATTTTTATAAATTAAATATAGGAGATTATAATGACTTCATTAATGATATATGGTACAACTTCATCTGCAGGTAAGAGCTTAATTGCTACAGGGCTTTGTAGAATTTTTTCCAATAAGGGATACAAGACAACTCCATTTAAAAGTCAAAACATGAGTAGGTATTATTATACTTTGGAAAATGGAAAAATAATTTCTTCAGCTCAATACATACAAGCTCTTGCAGCTAGAAGTATGCTAGACAACAGAATTAATCCTCTTTTATTAGTTCCTAAAACAGATATTGGCTCAGCTGTTTACTTTATGGGGGAGAAAGTTTCTGATATGGCTGCCAAGGATTATTTTGCATATAAAAAAGAGCTAAAAGAAGAAATTTCAAAAATATACCATTCACTTAAAAATGAATATGATGTTGTTATCATTGAAGGTGCTGGTAGCCCTGCTGAAATAAATTTAATGGAAAATGACATCGTCAATACTGGCATGGCGAACATAGCCAACACGAATTGCCTTTTAGTTGTAGATATCGATAGAGGGGGAGCATTTGCGCATCTCTATGGAACGGTTATGATACTTCCAGAGGAAGATAGAAATAGGATTAAGGGATTTATTATTAATAAATTTCGTGGGGATGCTTCATTTTTGGATTCGGGAATTCATATGATTGAAAATTTGACTGGCATTCCTGTTTTGGGAATAGTGCCTTATGGCCATTATGATTTACCTGAAGAAGACAGCCTAAGTGGAGAGGATACTGTGAAGTCTTTTGATATTGAAAAGATTGATACTGAAATAGAAAAACTTGCCGAAGATTTGGAAAAATATTTAGATATGGATAAAATTTTGGAGATAATGAATTTATGACAAAAATTATTTTAGGGGTAATCTTGGATTTATTATTAGGTGACCCTTATTCTTTGCCCCATCCCATAAAACTTATGGGAAGAATTATTTCCTTTGAAGAAAAAATATTTAGAAGCATTTTTAAAACAGAATTGGGGTTAGTAATTGCTGGTTTTTTAATGGTTCTTATCAATGTCACCTTGGGAATTTTTCCGATTTATTTTTTGTTGAAAAATACGAAGGGAATTGTTAACTATGCTATTTATGTAATCACATATTACTATTGTATTTCCGCTAGGATGCTTCATTATGAAAGTATGGAAGTAAAAAAAGCTTTAGAAATTAGTTTAGCGGCAGGTCGTGAAAGGGTTAAGTATATAGTGGGAAGGGACACTGCTAATCTTGACGAAAAAGAAATTGTACGAGCAACCGTAGAAACTGTGGCAGAAAATACTTCCGATGGGGTAATAGCACCTTTATTTTACATAATATTATTTGGACCCATGGGAGGACTTGCTTATAAATTTATAAATACCATGGATTCTATGGTAGCGTATAAAAATGAAAAGTATTTTTATTTGGGGAAAGTTCCTGCGATAGTAGATGATATTGCAAACTTTATTCCTGCTAGGATAACGGCATTTATAATGTGTCTAACCGAATTAAGTCCAAGAAAAATACAAAATGCCATGAGAATTGTACTTAGGGATGGTAGAAATCATACTAGCCCCAATGCGGGATTTCCTGAAGCAGCAGTTGCAGCTATTTTGGGAGTTCAATTGGGAGGTGGGCAGTTTTACAATGGAGTTTATGTAGAAAAACCTACATTGGGAGACAGGACTAGAGAGATTGGCATTGGAGATATTTTTAAGACCTCTAAGATAATGTATAAGACAGAAATACTATTTTTAATTTTCATATTAATTTTGAATTTAATGTAGTATTTGGAAAAATTCTAGTAAGTATAAATATTCTTTAAACTTTAACTTTTTTGTAACACAATTTGTTTATTAAAGAATTATACTTAGGGCACTAAGGAGGAATTGTAATGAAAAAATATTTAATATTGTTTCTTGCATTTGTCTTAATATTAAGTGGTTGTGATCAAGTGACCCAAAGCACAAATACTAAGACGACTGAATCTCAACCTGCATCAAACGCAAATACAAAAGAAGTTTCCGATAATAAAGGAGAAACTTTTGCTGCAGCAGAGACAAAGGTGGCAAGTGACGAAATAATCGCTCCAGTTTTTAATTCAAATTTAATTAAATCGAAAAAACCAGAGATGAAGCTTGAAAATATAATTGTTAAAATAAAAGATGCATTAAATATAGGAAATGAATACGATGAAGTAAGTACAGAAGAATATAATTATGAAGGTAGCGATAGAGCTTATAGCGTTAACCTTAATAACACAACGACAAATGAATCAGCGTGGTTTTCTACTGATGTATATGGAAATTTAATTTCTTTTGGAAGACATTATTCATATGATGCAAAGATTGTAGCCAATCACACTAAATTAGAAGCTGAGTCAAAAGTAAGAGAATTATTAACCAACCTATATGGTCAAGCAGCTGATGATTTTCTAATCGACGAGGGATATGGATCCAATTCATTTGAAAACCCAAATTACTCAATCCAAGTAATAAGAGTTGTCAATGGAATAAAAGTTCCATCTGATAGGATTTCACTTGAGATTAGCAAGAAAACTAATGAAATAGTTTCCTTCCAAATCATGACTCAAACTAACAATGACTTTTCTGACATTTCTTACTTCGCTTCTTTGGATGATGTAAAAGAAAAAGAAGAAGCTTTTGAAAAGTTCAAAGAAGAAAATATGATGTTAAAAGGATATTTAGGCGTAGCTTCTCCAGAAAAAGGCATTTATAGAAAGCTAAATTATATTCCTATTTACGGAATATTTCAAAATCAAGTACCTATAGATGCTGTAACTTTAGAACCAAATTATAATTTAACAGAAATGATTATAGGTTATGGGAGGGGAGCAGCAGACGAAGCGATGGCAAAAGACGGATTGAGTCCTGTAGAATCTGCTCATCTGGAAGATGTTAAAAATCAACATACTGCAGAAGAAGCTGAAAAAGCTGCCAGGGATATGTTCGGCCTGGGTAATGATTATAAGATGTCATATTCTAATTTTGGAAATTATATGGCAACCCAAGGCATTTACACTTGGTCTATGTCATTTAACGGTTCCAATGACGAATATGTATCTGTGACACTACTTGCAAATGACTTAACTTTGGTAAATTATGGATATTACGACGGAAGTTCTTATCCAAATGCTAATGAACAGGTTCAAGGTAAGAGTCCAGAAAATTATGTCTCGATAGCAAATAATTTCCTATCAGAAAAAGGCAAAATCAAGCCAGAGGACTTAGAAATTTCCAATAAAAGTAATCACACACAAAATGATTTCAATCATCAAGTATCATATGTTAGAAAATACAAAGATGATATGCATATCTATTCTGATACGATTACTGTAACAATAAACAAGAAAAACGACAAAGTTGTAAATTACTACAGAAATTGGGACTTTGAATTAGAAAAAGCAGAGTTACCAGATAGTTTCGCAATTACAAGGGATGAAGCATTTGACATTTTAAAAGAAAATTATGGATTTAATTTAGTCTACAGAAGAGACACATCAAAAACTGATGGAGAATCTGTAAAAGCTTTCTATGAATTTGATAGTGCAACATATCATTTCCAAAGTTATTTGGTAAATGCAGAAAATGGCGATGTAATTGATTCCATGGGCGAAAAGCTTAGACTTCAAGATAAAATTGTTTATTCTGATTTAGATCAAGCACAAAGACCTAAGATAATAGAAGAAATGGCTGAAAATAACATCGGCTTCTATGGCGGAGAGCTAAAACCGAAAAAAGCTATTACGCAAATAGAATTATTTAGATTATTTTTAGGCAGTAATGGTTATTCTGTAGGCGGCAAAGAAATGACTGACGACCAAGTATATGAGCAACTGGAATATACTAATCTATTAGAAGATGAACCAAAACAACCAGATAAGATAATAACCCAAAAGGATATAGCTAGATATATAGCTAGATATAAATCCTATGGAAATATTGGGAAGCTAAATGAAATTTTCAAAGACCAATACGAAGATGCATCTAGTGCTGATAAAGATTTTGGATATTTGACAATTGCAAAAGAAAAAGGTTATATTGAAACAGATGGGAAAAACAAATTAAACCCTAACAAAGAAATTACAAGAGAGACAGCTTTATATTATCTATATGCTATAAAAACAGATAAATAAATGAAGAACTAAATCCACCAAAGAAAAACTTTGGTGGATTTTTATGTATTCAATTGACAATTTTGATATAATAAAACAAAGTGAGGAGTTGAGTATATGGATTTTGTATGTCATGAATGTGGTGAAAGAGTTTCTTTTACTACATTGGAACCAAATTGCAGTTGTGGCGGACTTTGGACGTTGGATAATAAAGATATTTCATTTGAAATGGAAAAAGTAAATAAAGATAATTGGTCCTTATTTAGATATAGAGAATTTATTTCCCTTAAGGGAGATAGTTATAAAGAAATAAGTTTAGGCGAAGGGATGAGTCCAATTGTAAGATACGACGATAACGTATTACTTAAAATGGATTATTTTATGCCGACCTTATCATATAAAGATAGGGGCGCTGCAGTGCTAATATCTCATTGTAAGGATATAGGCGTGAAATCTGTGGTTCAAGACTCCAGCGGAAACGCAGGAAATTCTGTAGCAGCATATGCAGCAAAGGCTGGTATAGAATGCGAGATCTTTGTACCAGAAGGCACATCGCCAAAAAAAATAGATATGATAAAATCCCATGGCGCTAAAATAAATATTGTTCCCGGTAGTAGAGATAATTGCGCAGATGTTTGCAGACAGAAAGTAAAAGATGAGGGAGCATATTATGCAAATCATGTTTACAATCCGATGTTTTATGAAGGAACAAAAACATATATTTTAGAAGTTTATGAAGAATTGAAGAGAATACCTGATTACATTTTTGTGCCTGTGGGAAATGGGACATTGTATTTAGGAGTAGTAAAAGGTTTGGAAGAATTATTAAGAGGAGGATATATTGAAAAATTCCCTAAAATAATAGCTATCCAATCTGAATACTGCGATCCTTTATACCAAAGCTATCTTAATGGAGAGAAAAATCCTACTACAGTGAATGCAAAACCTACTTTGGCAGAAGGTATAGCCATAGGAAGACCGGCTAGGGTAAAAGAAATACTAGAGTATAGTAAAAAATATGATATTGAATTTACAATAGCTCCTGAAAATAAGATATTAGAGGCAAGAGCTAGTTTAGCTAAAAAGGGAATTTATGTAGAGCACACTACGGCAGCTATTTTCGCTGCATATCTAAATTATGTAGAAGAAAATGGAGAAATTAAAGATGTATTAATTCCTTTAACAGGTGCAGGATTAAAATCTGATCATTAAAAAATTTTTACAATAAAATAAGATGGTTTTAAAAGCTTACTTCCTTGACAAACTCTCGTATTTATTGTATTGTTTAAATTAATATAAATACTGTGAACAGAAGAGTAGACTATTATTGAAGTCAAAGCGAGTCGATGGCGGTGAGAGTTCGACATGGAAAAATAGTTGAATAACATCTGGGAGTTTCTAACCGAAAGAAATTCAAGTAGGCTTAGAAGTGATTGCAACTTTACTGCATAATTTGAGTGGGTGAATCTATTTGATTTGCCAATTTGGGTGGTACCGCGAACTTTAAACCTTTCGTCCCTTTGTGGATTGAAGGTTTTTTTATTTTAAAGGAGTGAGATAAATATGAAAGACTTTTCTAGAAGTCATTATTGTGGAAGAGTTAGAGAATCTGATATAGACGCAAAAGCTACTGCCATGGGTTGGGTGCAAACCAACAGAGATATGGGTGGTATAATTTTCATCGATTTGCGGGACAAGACAGGTGTTTTGCAAGTTGTATTTGATTCAAAAGATTTTAGCGAAGAACAATTTTCTCAAATTGAAGGTTTGAGAGGAGAATATGTAATAGCAGTTACTGGTACAGTTAGGGAAAGAGATGAGGAGACCTATAATCCTAAAATTCCTACTGGAACAGTGGAATTGATGGCAGAAGATTTTGAAGTGCTTTCAAAATCTAATCCTTTGCCTTTTCCAATAGATGATAATGTAGAAGTAAGAGAAGATTTGAGAATAAAGCATAGATATTTAGATTTAAGAAGACCTAAGATGTATCAAAACTTTTTACTTCGAAACAAAACGTTAAAGAGCATCAGAAATTATTTGGAAGATAGAGAGTTTATGGAAGTAGAAACTCCTATACTAACAAAAAGCACGCCAGAAGGTGCTAGGGATTACTTGGTTCCTAGTAGAATTCACCAAGGTGAATTTTACGCATTGCCACAATCTCCCCAAGTGTTTAAGCAACTTCTAATGGTTTCAGGTTTTGACAGATACTATCAGGTGGCTAGATGTTTCCGTGACGAGGATTTAAGAGCTGATAGACAGCCAGAATTTACCCAAGTGGATATTGAAACCTCTTTTTTGAGAAAAGAAGACATTCTAAATATTCTTGAAGATTTATTTAAAAGTGTATTCAGAGAAGTTATGGATATAGATTTTAAAGAGCCATTTCCACGTATGACGTATCAAGAAGCTATGGATTCATATGCTTCAGATAAACCAGATATTCGTTTCGGAATGAAGATTGTAGATGTTACTGAAGAAGTTAAAAATTCTAGCTTCAAAGTATTTACCGACACACTAAAATCCAAAGGCGTTGTACGTTCTATTAATATAAAGGGTGGAAATGCTTTTACTAGAACAGAAATTGAAGAACTAACTGAAAAAGCAATCTCCTATGGAGCCAAAGGCATGGCGTGGATTGGCATTGACGAAGAAAGAAACTTAAGAACTATTCTTACAAAATATTTTTCAGAAGAAGATATGGAAGCCCTGCTAGTTAAAATGGAAGTGGAACCTGGCGACTTCTTGATATTTTGTGCAGATGATTTAGAAGTGGTTTACAAAACCTTAGGTCCATTGAGATTGGACATTGGCGATAAGCTAGGCTTAAGAAAAAAAGACGACTATAAATTTTTAATGGTAGTAGACTTCCCACAATTTGAATATTCTGCGGAAGAAGATAGATACGTTGCAATGCACCATCCATTTACTATGCCCGTAGCTGAAGACTTAGACAAAATGGAATTGGATCCTCTAAATGTTAGAGCTGAATCCTACGACGTAGTATTAAATGGAATAGAATTAGGATCAGGGTCTCTTAGAATTTATGATTCAGGCATACAAGAAAGAATGTTTAAGCTGTTGGGAATTAGCGACGAAGAAATAGACAGAAGATTTGGACATATAATCGAAGCTTTTCAATACGGAACTCCGCCCCATGGAGGGTTTGCTTTTGGGCTAGATAGATTAATTATGTTAATGGCACAAGAGGACAGTATTAGAGAAGTAATCGCCTTTCCAAAGAATAGAGAAGCAGAATGCTTGCTTACAAATGCACCGAGTACTGTCGATGATAAACAACTAGAAGATTTGGGAATTGCTGTAGTGTCGGAAGATGGAAGTGTAAGGGGCATTACACCTACAGTTAAAGAAGAAGTCAAAGAAGTTGTAAATATAGATAATTATGCTGACATGTCTATGCTAAACGTAAATGATTTTTCTAGAAAATACTTTGAATCCTATATAAATGATTTTATAGAACTCACTGAGGATTTAAGAAAAATAGATTTAAGCAATTATGAACCGACAATAAATGTTCATCCTATCATAAACTCTGTTAGAAAAGATGAAGTCAAATCAGAATTTACTAGAGAAGATTTACTTGCCAATACAGATACTACAGAAGACGGATATATATTAGTACCTAGAATAATAGAAGAAAATTAGAAGGGAGGAAATTATGGATATAAGAGAAAAATATTTAGAATATTTTGAATCAATAGAAAAAGATAATGCGGAAATCAAAGCATATAAAACTATAACAAAAGATGAAGCTATGGCGGCTTTAGAAAATAACGACAATCCCTTTCCAGTAGTTTTTGCAGATCAAATTTCTACAAAGGGAATAAAAACCACTGCTAATTCCAAAATGTTGGAAAACTACATTCCTCCTTTTGATGCAACAGTAGTAGAAAGAATAAAAAATGCTGGAGGAGTAATTTTAGGAAAAACCATAACTAAGGAATTTGGAGTGGGAGAGACAGAAAATAGCTTTGGTGCTTGCGCTGCAGTAGCTCATGGAGATGACATAGTGGGTATTTCCACAGGTCACAAAGGCTTTATGCATTTAGGAGCCCATGAATATAATTTATTTGCATACAAGGCTACCTACGGATTAGTTTCTAGATATGGAATTATTCCAGTTGCTTCATCACTTGATCGAGTGGGAATACTTTCCAAGTCCTTTAAAAACATTCCTAAAATACTGGATATAGTTACAGGAAAAGATGAACGAGATAGTGCTTCCTTTCCATGTGATATAGATTTTATAAACTTAGATGAAATTAAATTAGACGAATTAAAAGTGGCTAATTTAGATAAATTTGGACATTTTGAAGAGACAGAGAAACTTTTCGAAAGATTGAATATCCCTACGAAGAAAAGTGACATTGAAGGATTAGAGTATGCTATTCCCACTTACGAAATTATTTCCAGTGGAGAGTTTGCAACTAACATGGAACGTTTTGATGGCATTAGTTTTGGACACAGAAGCGACAATTATAATAATGTAGAAGAATTATATAAAAATTCTAGAACCGAAGCATTTGGAAGAGTAGTTCAACAAAAAATTATGTTTGGTAACTTCGTTTTAAGTGAAGGTCGTTATGAAAATTTCTACGTCCAAGCTTTAAAATCTAGAACTATGATAAAAGAAAACATAGAAAAGCTTTTAGATGAAGTGGAATTTTTAATAGCTCCAGTTAGTCTATACTACACTGCTGGACTAAACCTTGCAGGACTTCCAAGTATATCTATACCATTTGGGGAAGAAGGTCTTTTGATTGCGACGAAAGCATTTAATGACAAGAGGCTATTGGAATTTGTCAATAAGCTGATTTCAGAAATAGAAGGTGATAAATAATGGCTAAAAATTATGAAACTGTAATGGGATTGGAAGTCCACGTAGAACTAAAGACAAATACTAAAATATTTTGTAATTGTTCCACCAAATTTGGCGGAGAACCAAATACCAATGTTTGTCCTGTTTGTCTAGGACTGCCAGGGGCACTTCCAGTTCTGAATGAAAAAGTAATAGATTTAGCTGTAATGGCAGGTCTAGCTACAAACTGTGAGATTACAAGAGTAGGTAAGCAAGATAGGAAAAACTATTTTTATCCAGATTTAGGAAAGGGATATCAAATATCCCAAGACGACAATCCCATTTGTCACAATGGCTATTTGGATATTGAAACTTCAAAAGGGAAAAAACGTATAAGAATTAACAGAATTCACATAGAAGAAGATGCAGGAAAGTTAGTTCATGAAGAAAATATAGGAAGTCTTGTGGACAATAACAGAGCCAGCACTCCTCTTATTGAAATAGTATCTGAGCCTGACTTAAGATCAGCTGAAGAAGTTTTGGCGTACTTGCAAAAACTAAGAGCAAACCTAACATATCTAGATGTATCTGATGCCAAGATGAATGAAGGATCTTTTAGATGCGATGTAAACTTATCCATCAGGGAAGTGGGAGATGAGAAGTTTGGAACTCGTGTAGAGATGAAGAACTTAAACTCTTTCCAATCCATTCAAAGAGCTATTGAATATGAAACAGCTAGACAAATTAAAGCTATTGAAAACGGTGAAGAAATATTTCAAGAAACCCGTGGATATTCCCAAGATACAAAAAAGACTTATTCCATGAGAAGCAAAGAAGATGCAGCCGATTACAGATATCTTCCAGATCCTGACTTAATGCCAATAGTCATAACTGATGATAGGATTGAAGAGATAAAGAATAATTTGCCAGAGCTTCCAGATGCTAGAAAGATAAGATATATCGAAGAACATGGCTTGAGCAATTATGATTCTGAGCAGTTAATTTCTTCAATTGAAGTTGCAAATTTCTTTGAAGAAACTGTAAAAGCAGGAGCAAATCCTAAATCAGCTACAAACTTAATTATTACTGAAATATTTAGACTAGCTAGTCCAGAAGACTTTGATGTAAAATTCTCTCCTGTGTCTTTTGCCGAAATTATTGAATTTGTAGATAGTGGAAGAATTAACCTTGGAAGTGCTAAAAAAGTAATCGAAATATTATTTGGAAACCCTAATAAATCTCCAGAAGAGATAGTTATTGAAGAGGATTTGGAACAAATTAATGACATTACTACTCTTTCCCAAATAATAGATGAAGTATTACTTCGCAGTGAAAAGGCAGTAAATGAATATAAATCAGGAAAGGAAAAAGCACTCCAATCCATAATAGGTCAAGTTATGGGAAAAACTAAAGGAAAAGCTAATCCACAACTTGCGATAGACATTTTAAAAGAAAAATTAAATTAAAGTACACCATGGGGAAGACTTCTTTCCCATGGAAGTTTATTCATTAATATATAATTAAATAAACGGAAGTATTTTTTTAATATGTGTTAAGATATATAGAAGAGAAAAATTATTTGTACTGTATATGGAGGCAAAATGACAGAATATAATCATAATAAAATAGAAAAAAAATGGCAGGAATTTTGGGAAAAAGACAAAACTTTTTATTGTGAAATAGATCATTCCAAGGAAAAATTCTACGCATTAGTGGAATTCCCATATCCATCTGGAGATGGACTTCACGTAGGTCACGCTAGACCCTACACTGCTTTGGATGTAATTTCGCGAAAGAGAAGATTGGAAGGCTATAATGTATTATTTCCTATGGGATGGGATGCTTTCGGATTGCCGACAGAAAACTATGCAATTAAAACGGGAATACATCCTAGAATAGTTACAGAAAATAATGTAGCGAATTTTAAAAACCAACTTCAATCCTTAGGATTTTCCTTCGATTGGGATAAAGAAGTAAATACTACTGATCCTAGTTATTACAAATGGACTCAGTGGATTTTCTTGCAACTTTTCAAACACGGTCTCGCTTACAAAACTGAAATGCCAATTAACTGGTGTCCATCTTGTCTAGTTGGACTTGCTAATGAAGAGGTAATCCAAGGAGAGTGCGAAAGATGTGGCGCACAAGTAGAACAAAGAGTCCGTAGCCAATGGATGTTAAAAATTACAAAATATGCTGATAGACTAATTGAAGATTTAGCAGATGTAAATTACTTTGAAAGAATAAAAATCCAACAAGAAAATTGGATTGGCAGATCTGTAGGTGCGGAGCTTAAATTCCAAATTAAAGATACAGACGAAGAATTGAAAGTTTTCACCACCAGACCAGATACGGTTTATGGTGCTACCTATATGGTAATAGCTCCAGAACATTCTATTATTGAAAGATACAAAGATAGAATAAAAAATATAGACGAAGTGGATAATTATAAACACAAGGTATCTCATCTATCAGAATTTGAAAGAACTGAGATGGTAAAAGAAAAAACCGGTGTAGAATTAGATGGGCTTTCAGCTATAAATCCATTTACAAAGGAAGAAATTCCAATTTGGATTTCTGACTATGTACTTGCAACTTATGGTACAGGTGCTATTATGGCAGTTCCTGGACATGATCAACGTGACTATGAATTTGCTAAAAAATTTCATCTTCCGATAGTTCAAGTAGTAGATGGAGGATCCATAGAAGAAGAAGCTTATGTTGACATAGACAACGGAAATATGATTAATTCAGGAATGTTAAATGGTCTACCAGTAAAAGAAGCGATAGACAAGGCGATAGAATACTCAGTAGAAAATAACTTGGGTGAGAAAAAAATTAATTATAAATTACGTGACTGGGTGTTCTCTAGACAAAGATATTGGGGTGAGCCTATTCCAATAGTTCATTGTGATGACTGTGGATACGTTGCTCTACCAGAAGATGAATTACCCTTGACTCTTCCAGAAGTAGAGAATTATATGACATCCCAAGACGGATCATCACCACTTTCGAAATTGACAGACTGGGTAAATACATCTTGTCCTACATGTGGTGGTCCAGCTAAGAGAGAAACTGATACTATGCCGCAATGGGCAGGATCATCGTGGTATTTTATGAGATATATAGACCCACATAACGATAACGCACTAGCTTCAAAAGAAGCTATGGATTATTGGTTAAATGTAGATTGGTATAACGGTGGAATGGAACATACTACTCTTCATTTACTTTATTCTAGATTTTGGTACAAATTCTTATATGACATTGGAGTTGCTCCAACAAAAGAGCCGTACGCTAAACGTACATCCCACGGTATGATTTTGGGATCTGATGGCGGCAAGATGAGTAAGTCCAGAGGAAATGTAATCAATCCAAATGATATAGTAAATGAGTATGGAGCAGATACTTTAAGAGCATATGAAATGTTCATGGGAGATTTTGAAAAGAGTGCTCCATGGTCTACGGAAAGTTTAATTGGAACTAGAAGATTTTTAGATAGAGTTTGGAATCTTAGAAATATTTTAGTAGATGGTGATGAATACTCAGAAGATTTGGAAGTTGAAATGCACCAATCTATTAAAAAGGTAAGTGAAGATTATGAACACTTGAAATTCAATACTGGAATAGCTCAACTTATGACTCTCCAAAATCTATTCACTAGAAAAGGCGCAGTCAATAAAGCTGAATATAAAACTTTCTTGACATTACTAAATCCAGTAGCACCGCATATTACTGAAGAACTTTGGGAACTTTCAGGTTTTGAAGGTCATATTAGTCATTTAAAATGGCCTGAGTATTCTATAGAAAAAACTATTAGAGATGAAGTGGAATATCCAGTTCAAGTAAACGGAAAACTTAGAATGAGAGTAATGGCTCCTAGAGATGCATCTCAAGAAGCAGTAAAAGAATTGATATTTAATTCCAAAGAAGGTCAAACACTCTTTGAAGGAAAAGAAATTATTAAAGAAATTTTTGTTCCTGGAAAGATATATAATATAGTAGTAAAGTAGAAAATTATATAGGAAATAAATGAAATACATGAATTATTATTCATACATTCGTTTATTTCCTATTTTCTCGGGTAATATCATAGTAAATTGATAGGAATTAAGGGGGTTTATATGAAAGAACAATTTAATGTAGAGGGGATGACCTGTGCTTCTTGTGTGGCGGCAGTTGAAAAAGCTGTTGGAAAAATAGAAGGCGTTGAATCCGTAGAAGTAAACTTGCTTACAAAGAGTATGAATGTAAATTACGATGAAGATATAGTACGTAAGGCAGATATAGAAAAGGCTGTGGACAAGGCTGGATATAGTGCCAAAGCAAAATCCGAATCAGTCACTGGTTGCGAAAGTAGGGAATCTGCAGACATTTATAAAGAAGAATTAGAAGACAAATCCCTGCGGCTGAAAGTTTCTGTAGCATTTCTAATTCCATTAATGTATATTTCCATGGGACCTATGATGGGTATACCTATCCCCAAATTTTTGGATGGTATGGAAAATTCCTTGATGAATTCATTTTTTCAATTACTCCTAACAACTCCAATTATGTTTGTAAATAGATCTTATTTTATATCGGGGTTAAAGGGGCTAATTAATAGAACACCTAATATGGATTCGTTAATATCCATTGGTAGTGGAGCTAGTTACCTATATGGTATCTACGTAATCATAATGTTAATTATTGGCTTTAGAGATGGAGATATGGATTTCGTTCATAAGTATCACCATGAAGTTTATTTTGAGTCAGCTGCCACGATACTTACGTTGATAACCTTAGGAAAATTCTTCGAAGCTAGATCAAAAAGGAGAACGTCCAATGCAATTACAAAATTGATGGACTTGGCTCCTAAAACTGCTAGAGTACTAAGAGATGGTACTGAAGTAGAAATTGGAATAGAGGAAATAATTGTAGGAGATATAGTAGTTGTAAGACCTGGCGAAAGAATTCCTGTAGATGGAAAAGTAATTTCTGGAAGCTCATCGGTAGATCAATCTATATTAACTGGGGAAAGCATTCCAGTTTCCAAAGAAGTTGGAGACGATGTTTATACGGCTACTATAAATAACAATGGTAGTATCAATGTAGAAGTAATTAAGTCTCAAGAGGATTCTACACTTTCACAAATCATTAAATTAGTTGAAGATGCCAGTACGTCCAAAGCTCCTATAGCAAAATTGGCAGATAAGATATCAGGAGTTTTCGTTCCAATAGTAATCGGCATATCAATTTTGACATTAATATATTGGTACGATGTAGGAATGGGTTTTGAATTTGCAATGACTATGGCTGTGGCAGTTTTAGTAATATCTTGTCCTTGTGCTTTAGGATTAGCTACTCCAGTTGCAATCATGGTAGGAACTGGTAAAGGTGCAAACTTTGGAGTATTGATAAAATCTGCAGAATCTTTGGAATTACTGGATAAGATTGACACTGTAGTATTGGATAAAACTGGAACCATTACCCTTGGTAAACCATTTGTTACGGATATTATGGCAATAAATATTGATGAGCAAGAACTAATTGATTTGGCATATGCTATGGAAGTAAAATCAGAGCATCCACTGGCAGAAGCTATTATAGAATTTACCAAAGTAGAAAAGAAAAAAGATTTCGAAGTAGAATATTTTGAAGCTATTCCTGGAATAGGAATAAAAGTTGGAATAGAAGGCAAAAATTACTATGCAGGAAATAAAAAGATTCTAGAGATGCTAGACATATATTCGGAAGACTTGGAGAAAAAATCCAATGAATTGGCTGAAAAAGGTAAAACTCCAATGTACTTCGCAACAGATAGTGAAATCATCGGAATAATTGCAGCAGCAGATGTGGTTAAGCCAACCAGCAAAGAAGCTATCAAGAGACTTCAAGACGAAGGCTTAAAGGTAATAATGCTAACAGGTGATAACGAAATAACTGCTAGGTCTATAGCTAAGGAAATAGGAGTGACCGAAGTAATCGCCGACGTTCTTCCACAAAATAAAGAAGAAGCTATTTCCAGCGTACAAAATCGTGGAGAAAAAGTTATCATGGTTGGCGATGGTATAAACGACGCACCAGCTCTAGCCAAGTCCGATGTGGGAATTGCAATTGGAGCAGGTACAGATATAGCAATTGAATCAGCCGATGTAGTGCTTATGAAAAATAATCTTTTGGATGTGGTAAATGCCATTGACTTGGGTAAAGCTACTATGAAAAATATTAAACAAAATCTATTTTGGGCATTTTTCTATAATGTATTGGGAATTCCAGTGGCAGCTGGATTATTCTATGCCGCATTTGGAATTAGAATGTCTCCCATGATAGCTGCTGGAGCAATGAGTATGTCTTCGTTATTCGTGGTAGGTAATGCATTGAGACTTAATAATTTTAAGCCGATAGAGACTAGAAGCATAGAAGAAACTGACGAGATGGCAGTAGAAGTTCAAAGAGAATCCATTGACGTAGACTATTCAAAAAAAGTAAGCCTACCAAGTAAAATTATAGAAATAGGTGGCATGACTTGTTCACATTGCAGTAATCGAGTAGAGAAAGCTCTAAATACAATTGACGGTGTGAAAGCAGTTGTAAATCTGGAAGAAAATAAAGCTGTAGTAGAAACTTCAAAAGAGATTTCTGATGATGTATTAAGAAATGTCATAGAAGAGGCAGGATATACTGTAGAAAAAATATCTTAATTAAAATTAAGAATATCGGATAAAAAGACCATTTAGTTTTAGAATTAAATGGTCTTTTTTAGTGTTTTTTACTCATTGTTATTATTCTTATTGGATATTATTTGGAATTGATTCTCCAATAACACAATTAATCTTAAAATCATATAGAATCATTCAAACAGAAGAGAAGTAAAATACTAACAGATAGAAATAGAAATATGAGTTAGAATTAACTTTTTACTTAATAAATTAATAATATTTATATAAAAATAGAAATATTTTAATCTTTAGGCTATAATGATTGCAAAGGAATAGTATTAATTTTAATATTATAATCATTATAAAAATTTTTAATCTAGGAGCGGAAAATGTCAAATCTTAAGAAAAATTTAATATTTGTCTTTGATTCTAATGGGATTAGGAGAATCACATTTGAAGACAGTTTAAAGCTTTGCATTGGAAAAGACCCTTCAATAGTTAATATTGTCGCTTGCAATGAAGAAGATTCAAATATATTAGGATATTTTCAAAGACAGGAAGATCAACTAACTTATATTAATGTAAATGACTATTTAGACACTTGGATAAATAGCATCCACTTAGATGCTAACCTGGGGGTTAATTTAAGAGGGAATAATCATATTCTCTTAACTAAAAACCAGGTTAAAGATGATAGTGACCTAGCTTCTATATTTTTTACTGAAGACTTGGAAAGAGGAAATTTTCCCTGGAAGATTTTAAATATTAAAGACCATAAAGAAAATGAAATCGCCAGCAAACTTGACTTAGGTGAGTCTTATGTCAGTGATGATGAAATATATATTAGGCATAAAAACTTTATTGCCTACCAAAAACGAGTAGTTGAAAAAAACCAAGGGCCTACAGTGAGACTTTATCTATAAGAATAAGGGAAAGACTAGGCCAGGAAAAGGGAAAGAATAGAAAGTTACTTAAAGATATTAACCTAGATATAAAACCTGGAGAAATGGTCCTAGTAGTCGGAGGTTCTGGAGCAGGAAAAACTACCTTTATAAATGCAGTTTCCGCCTATGAAAAGGCAGATGCAGATGTTTTATACAAGGACTACGACTTATATGAAGACTCAGAAGAAGTGAGAAGACTAGTAAGGCTAGTTCCGCAGTTTGATACACTAAGGGATAACGATAGGGTCTACAATACCTTAAGGGACGCAGCCTTAATCCAGTTACCAAGAGACGTAACTTCAGATAAAGAAGAGTTAAATAAAAAAATAGATTCAATTTTAGAAAATTTTGGTCTAGAAAAGGAAAAAAATAATTTCGTAAGTAAAATTTCTGGAGGCCAGAGAAAAAGACTTTCTATAGCAGTTGAATACCTAGCAGAACCAGAAATATTTTTCCTGGATGAGCCAGACTCAGGCCTAGATGCAGGATCTGCTGAAAGTGTCATGAAGCAGGTTAAAAAAATAGTTAAGGAAGGAAAGATTTCTATAATTATTTCTCATTCACCTGACAGATCATTCAATCTCTACGACAAGATCTTAGTCATAGCTAAGGATTCGAAAGAAAACTGTGGACAAATGGCATTTTATGGTTCTATTGATGATGCCAGAGAATTTTTTGAAGTGGAAAAACTAGAAGATATAGTAAAACATGTAAATAATCCAGAACAGTCTGATAAATTTATAGAGAAGTTTAAGAAATATAGAAAGGAAAGAAGAGATGGATAAGGACCAAAAGCTTTTACAATTAAAGGTATATTTTTATAAGTATATTCGTATATTTTTTAATTCTAATGGCCTGTGGAAAATCCTCTCCACTTTTATTATTACTAGCTTAGTTTTATTTTCAACTAGTAAACTGGCCTTTATTAGATACGATGAGACCAGGACTACAGCTTTTGCCATAGTCTGTGCTTGTATTTGGACTGGGCTTTTTAATTCTATAGAAGTATTTTGTTCAGAAAGAAATTCTATAAGGCAGGAGCATAAGTCTGGAAATGTAGATTATTCTATATTTTTAGGAGCCCATATGATGGTTGAGTTTTTACTTTGTCTAGTTGAGGCCATGATTATTTCAGCTCTTGTCCTTTTCGTTCATGGTAATAGGCTTAATGTAGGAGAAACCCTAGACTTATCAAGGGTCATATCTCTCAGCTTAAGTGTATTTTTAATAGTATACACAGCTGATGTTTTAGGCCTAATGATTTCTTCTCTGGTTAAGACCAATAAAATGGCTATGACTATTATGCCTTTTGCCTTAATTTTCCAGCTAGTTCTATCAAATTTTATTTTTGAGCTAGAAGGATGGAAGGAATTTTTTTCAAACTTTACTATCGCCAAATGGGGGATGCGCGCCTTGGGAATTTCCATAGACTTTAACACTATGTCTACCAACTTGTCGGAAGCCCAGGCAGCAGGATATAGCGGGGAAACCCAAGAAACAATAAATCGATTTTTAGCCCTTACTAGACAAAAATATATTTCAGACTATAATCCAGCTAAGCTTCATATTTTAAGAGTGTTTCTTGTACTAATTTTATTTATTGCAGTCCAAACTGCGATTTCAAGATATGCCTTAGGTCGTATAGATCAAGATAAAAGATAATATTTAATAAGGAGTTATTATGTATATTTGTAAAAATGAAGTTCATGAAGGGAATAAATTTTGTGGATCTTGTGGAACGCCAGTAGACATTGATAATAATCTAGAAGAAAAAAGTCCAGAGAAAAAAGAAGCAGAAAAAATTATCATAAAAGACTTTGACGATATAAAAAATAAAGGGAAGACCTTTAACCAGAGAAATAAAACAAGTAAGAAAAAAATAATTATCCCCTTAGCTATTTTAGGGGTCTTAGCTATAGTGTTTTTAGTTCTTAAATTTGCTGATAAAACGGAGTCAAATCCTTTTGTAAAGACTATAAATATTTCTAGCTTTATAAACGAGCCAGTTTATGAGGGAAATGATGGTGAAGGAGTGGTTGATAGAAGCAGCCTTTATCTAGATGAAAAAATGCTACAAAAAAAATTAGAAGAGCTTTTAGGAGAAGACGAGTATGTTAGTGCAAGTGAAATTGCCAGTAATTTTGTCTTTGTAGCAGATCCTATAGAAGATTTAAGTAATGGTGACACTGTAACTGTCGTTGTGGAAATAAGAAATAAAGAAAATATCCAAGACAATTTAGGCATTAGGTTTACTAGTCCAAATAGGAATTTAAGGTAATTGGCCTTAAAGATTTTTTCACAGTAGATCCATTTGATGGTTTTGTGCCAGAATTTTCAGGAATTTCTCCAAAGGTATCTGTAAAAATATCTAATTCTAAATTAGAAGGAAATGCTACTTTAGAAAAACTCCTTAGCTCTACAAGTAATTACTATGACATTTACAAAGATGGAAAGCTACTTGAAGACGAAGGGAATCTAAAAATAGGTGACACAGTTACCTTTAAATTTAATCAAAAGGGTATAGACAAACTTCACGAAAAATCCTATAAACCAAGTGTTTTAGAAAAAGAATTTACAATAACAGAGACAGATGTTTCATCATATATAATTAGCAAGGATGAGTTAGAAGATAAATTTTATGATGAAATTAAGACCCAGGCAGAAGCTATTATGAAAGCATACTTGGCGTCAAAAGGAAGTTCAAATATACCAAAATATGAAGGTATGTATTTCCTAACACCAAAGGACAACGGCTGGCAAAGACGTGGAACTTGGAATGAATATAATATTCCCACAATGCACTTAGTTTATTCCTACGAGTATGAAAACAATGACGAAACTAGATATTCTTCAATAAGGGCCATTGGATTAATAAATACTAAGGTAGAACTAGCAGAGGGAGAAATCTTAGATGAAAATACCAAACCAGAACAAAAGGTGGACTATGAAAAAATAGTGAGGATCAATAAGGAATATAAGTCACTAGAAAAACTTTTCTTAGACTTAGTAGAATCAAATCTAGAGCACTACACTTATGAAATGACTGAAGGAATGAAAAATTTTAAATAGAAAGTCTTTGGAAAGAATCGTCAACTATGGCGATTTTTTTCTTCCTACAGTAAAATTAATAAAATAAATAGATATAAAAAGAATATCTATAAGACTGAGAAAGAAATTATCTACTTTGTTAATATAAATAGAGAAATATTAACTTATATGGTATAATATTAAAGGCGGATTACAGATTGAATGGGGGACTACAGTTGGAGAAACTGATCATTGAAAATAGTGGCAGACTAGAAGGAAAAATTCGAGTTAGTGGCGCAAAAAACGCCAGTTTGCCTATATTAGCAGCATCATTATTGGGTACAGAAGATATAATATTAGAAGATGTACCAAAATTAAAGGACGTAGAAATCATTTGCGATGTCTTGAGAGCACTAGGTGCTACTGTGGAAGACATGGGAAATGGCACAGTTAAAATAAACGCAAAAGAAATTAAAACTTACGAAACTAAATACGAGCTTATGAGCAAAATGAGGGCTTCATTTTTAGTAATGGGACCTCTTTTAGGAAGATTAAATAAGGCTAAGAACTCCTTACCTGGCGGTTGTAGTATTGGCGCTAGACCAATAGATTTACATTTAAAAGGTTTTAGAGCATTGGGAGTTAAATGCGACGAATATTACGGTGAGATGGAAGACGGAGAAGATTCTTATATTTTTGCTCATACTGAAAAACTAGTGGGAAATAAAGTTTACCTAGACTTCCCATCTGTAGGAGCTACTGAAAATATTATGATGGCTGCAGTGTTGGCAGAAGGTAGAACAACTATCGAAAACGCTGCTATGGAGCCAGAAATTGTAGATCTATCTAACTTTTTAAGAAAACTAGGCGGGAATATCCGTGGTGCAGGTACTAATACTATTATTATTGACGGCGTAGAAAAGTTAGGCGGAGCTAGACATCAAATTATTCCTGACAGAATAGAGGCTGGAACATTTATGGTGGCTGCGGCAATAACAGGTGGTGATGTAGTTGTAGAAAATGTAATTACAGATCACTTGAGGCCAGTTATTTCCAAACTGGAAGAAGCAGGCTGCATAATCGAAGAAGATGGCGAATCAGTAAGAGTTATCGGACCTGAAAAATTAAAACGCATAGATATTAAAACGATGCCTTATCCTGGATTTCCAACGGATATGCAAGCTCAATTTATGGCGATGATGACCCAAGGTGAAGGCTCTAATGTTGTAATAGAAACTGTATTTGAAAATCGTTTCATGCACGTAGATGAATTTAACAAAATGGGAGCAGATATCACTGTAAATGACAGATCTGCAATTATTAATGGCGGAAAACCGCTAAAAGGAACAAAAGTGTATGCTACAGATTTAAGATGTGGAGCTGCATTGATTTTAGCAGGATTTGTTGCTGAAGGAGAAACAGAAATTTACAATATCTACCATATCGATAGGGGATATGAAGATATCGAAAATAAACTAAAAGGAATTGGCGGAAAGATTCGAAGAGCCCAAGACTGATTATAAAAGTTATGTTCAAATTTGGACATAACTTTTTTTAAAATTTACAAATTTTTGCATATAAAATGTTCATATACTATAATTATACAAAACAACTTTGGAGGTAATTCATGAGAATAACTAGTGATAAGACAATTTTTACAATGGACAAAAATAATGAGCCAGTTTTAAAAGCTAAAAGTGGTGATGAAATTGTATTTGAAACTTGTGACTGTTTTTCCGATGTAATAAGAACTGAAGAAGACGTAGTCAGTGGAATAGATTTCAATAGAGTAAACCCAGCGACCGGTCCATTATTTGTAGAAGATGCGATGCCAGGGGATGTTCTCAAGGTAGAAATAATTAGAATAGACATAGAAGAACAAGGGGCAGTGGTTACTGCACCGGGATTGGGAAGACTTTCTGAAAAATTAGAAAAAGAAGAAACCGTTATCGGAATAATCGACGGAAATTTTGTAAGCTATAAAGGATTGAAAATTCCTTTAAATAAAATGATTGGCGTAATAGGAACTGCTCCTGCAGGCGAAGGAATTTCCACAGGCACGCCCCATGACCACGGTGGAAATATGGATTGTAAAATGATAAAAGAAGGAGTAAGTTTATATCTTCCAGTAAATGTAGAAGGCGCTCTTCTTTCCATTGGTGATTTACACGCAGCCATGGGTGATGGTGAAATTATGGGTTCAGGAATGGAAATTGCCGGAGAAGTGGAAGTTAAAGTAGAAGTTTTAAAAGATTTCAATTTCAATTTGCCAATTATAGAAACAGAAGATAAATGGATGACTTTAGGTTCTAGAGAAACTATGGAAGAAGCAAGTGATCTTGCAATTGACAATATGATAGATTTAATTATGAAAAAAACAAACTTGACAATGAATCAAGCAGGAATGCTCTTATCCATAGCTGGGGATTTAAGAGTGTGTCAAATAGTAGACCCTAATATGACAATGCGAATGGAAATAAAAAAAGATTATTTATAAAAAACAAAATCGACCTTATTCAATTAAGAAAGGTTTCATTCAGATAGTGTTGATGAGAAATCATTGACACTATTTTAAATATGAGAGAAATTGATTATATATTTTGTCATAGTAAAATCTTATAAGGTATGATGGATAAAATTGATATGTCAATTGTTTAGCAGTATAATAGCTTTATGCAAGGATTACAAGGATATGAATAAGTTTTGTAGTTATTCTATGATAATGTCATATTATATTTATTCTGATAAAATGTCATGTATGAGAGAGGAGATATATAA
>CANRJQ010000011.1:0-45187 GCA_947630985.1 uncultured Clostridia bacterium
ATTATATATCTCCTCTCTCATACATGACATTTTATCAGAATAAATATAATATGACATTATCATAGAATAACTACATTTATGAAAATTTTTTATTGATTTAATGTAATCATTATGTTAATATACTATTACTGCATTTAAGCCACCGTGTCGGAACTGGCAGACGAGACAGACTCAAAATCTGTTATCCGCAAGGGTGTGTGGGTTCGAGTCCCACTGGTGGCACCATATTTTTTTTAAAAAGCTGGAGATTCAGCTTTTTTATTTTTAAAATTTTTCTAGTTTTCTTAATTTTCTTAAAATCAAAAATCCCAAAAATGAACCAATTAATGATGAAGGCAGAAAGAATGGAATATAATAATAAAATTTATCCAAAGGAATTCCATATACATATTTCATAATTGGGTAGGAAACTATTGCACTAATAATTCCCGTTCCAATAACCTCTCCTATCAAAGCCATATAAAACTTTTTAGTATATTTATAAAATACACCTGCTAGAAAAGCACCAAAAATTGCTCCGGTAATTGCTAAAATGCTTCTACCTATCATCATTCTAAGTATTCCTGTTACTAATGCAGCTAAGGTTCCATACCAAGGTCCTAAGAAAACAGCTGTTATTACATTTATACAGTGTTGAAATGGCGCCATCTGTGGAAAATACACAAATGTCGACAGTACAAAGGCTAAAGAAGAAAACGTTGCAGTTAATAGCATCTTTTTTAAAGTATCACATGTTCTTTTTACTTTTAATTTATTAACTCTCACTTATAAATCCCTCCACATTTTTGTAAGATTAGAATAAAAATAAAAAACTATTTACCAACACAGTAAATAGACAAGAAAATCTCAAGATTAACAAAAGAACCTTATGTATTTCCCTACGTTGGCATTATCCAAATCAGGTTTTAAGGGTAAAAGCTAACAGCTTACTCTCAGAACGTTATACGAACTCCCCATTATTTTTATTATAACTTAATAATAATTTATTGCAACCAAATACAATTAAGAACAATCTGTGAAGTTTCTTAAAACTTTCTAAATTTATCAATTTGTAATAAATATATGTAATTAGATATGCTATACTATCCAAGATGAAATGAGGAGGTAATTATGTTTAAAAAATTAACACAAATAATAACATTATCCCTAGTAATACTTATGATGGCAACGCCGGCACTTGCAGATGCTGTGGTGGGCGATGAAATTATAAGTCTAGGTGCTGATTTAACTGTAGATCAAAAAAATTCTATATTAAATGAACTGGATGCTAGTAACGCGGAAATTATCGAAGTAACTAATGCTGAAGAACATAAATATTTAGGTGGAATAATCTCATCTGAAAAGATAGGAAATATTGCAATTTCATCTGCAAAATTAACTATCTTGAATGATGGCAAAGGCGTAGATGTAGATGTGTCAGATAATATTACTTATATAACTGAAGAGATTTACAGAAATGCACTTATTACAGCAGGTATAGAAGATGCAGAAGTAAAAGTGACTGCACCATTTAAAGTAACTGGAACTGGAGCTTTAACTGGCATCATGAAAGCTTACGAAACATTGACAGGAGAAAGTATCTCTGATGAAGTTAAAAAAGTTGCCAACGAAGAATTGGTAATCACTACAGAACTAAGCCAACAAATAGGAGATATTGATACTAGTAAAATTGTCAATGATATAAAGATTGCTTTTTCTGAGAATATGCCAGAAACAGAAGAAGAAGCGAGAACAATAATTGTAAATGTCTCAAATAACTACAATGTTAATCTAACAGATAGCCAAGTCAATCAGCTAGTAGGATTGTTTATGAAGATGAAAAACGCCAATGTGGATTGGGATAAGGTAGCAAAAACTGCTCAAAAATATTCTCAAGATGCTGTGGATTATTTAGCCACAGAAGATGGCCAATCATTTTTACAATCTATAAAAGTTTTCTTTAACAGCTTAATTGATTGGATTTCAAATTTGTTTAAGTAAAAATAAAAGAATTCTAAGTTAAATTTAATTTAGAATTCTTTTTTTGTCTTTAAATATGATTATTAATATTAACGTCAAAGTAGCTATGATTATTGTGGTTCCACCAGGTTTTAAGTTTAAGTAATAAGAAAGTATAAGTCCTGATATCATAAACATAAACCCTAAAATACTAGATATCACAATAGTTTTAAAATAGCTTTTTTTTAATTGAATGGCACAGGCTACGGGAATTATTAACATGCTGGAAATTATCATTACGCCAATAGTTCTAGAACCTACAGCAATCGTGATAGCTGTTAATATGGTAAAGATAAAGTTTACCAATTTTACATTTATGCCAGATACTCTCGCCCCTTCTTCATCAAAGGATATATATTGGAGTTCTCTATAAAAGTAGGTAGAAAACAAAAATACAATTAGACAAAGTAAGACCACAATTAGTAGTTCGTCTTTTGCAACTGCCACTATGGATCCGAATAAAAAGGATTCTAAATTCGATGCTCCTTTAACAAAATCTGTCAACACACTGGCTAATCCTATACTAAAACTCATTACGATAGTAGTCGAGATAGATGAATGGCCTGGAAATTTTGAGCGAAGATATTCAATAAGAATGCTAGCTATCATGCAAATTAATATTGATGTAATGACAGGATTAATCCCTATTATTACTCCAAACATCACACCCACCAATGAAGTATGCGATAGTGCATCTCCGATAACAGAGATATTTTTATTTACAATAACTATTCCTATTAAAGGCATTACGATGGAAAGTAAAGCACTTACAATAAAGGCCCTTTGCATAAAATCATATTGTAATATACTTATCATATCTCTTTTACCTTTCCATTTTCAATTTTAAAAATTCGATCTGTGTATTTAGAAATTTCTAATAGGTCATGGGTAATCATCAAGATGGTTATTTTATGATGTTCGCTTTGATGATGAAGTAGTTCCAGAAAACTATTTTTAGATTCTTCGTCTAACCCTATTAGGGGTTCATCTAGTAGTAAAACTTTAGGATTAGATATTAAAGCTTTGCCTAGCATTGCTTTTTGTTTTTGCCCGCCAGACAAATCTCCATATAGTGAATACTTTTTATCTTTCAACCCTACGATTCCCAACATCATATCTATCTTACTATCTATTAATTTGTTAATTTTTCCAAAACGTTTTATTTCATTGCGCAGATTTAGTGCAAAAATCTCCCTGATAGTAATGGGAAAATTCGTAGAAGTTGCTGCACTAAGTTGTGGGACATATCCGATATTTTCTTTATTTTCAATAAATACTTCTCCACTAGTAGAAGACAACTCTCCGATGATTATCTTCATCAAGGTACTTTTTCCCGTTCCATTTTCACCTACTATGGCAATAAATTCTCCTTCATTGACACTAAAGGAGACATCTTGAAATATTAAATTATTAGTATATGCAAAGGAAATATCCCTCAACTCAATTATCTTATTCATTTAAAGCTTTATAAATTCCTTCCAAATTAGTTCTCATAATAGATAGATAATCTTCATTATTAGCTTCTTGCTCAGAAGAAAGGGTTTCTATAGGACTTAACAACTCCAATTTTGCTCCAACTTCTTCTGCAATTAAATTAGCAACTTTAGGACTTATTGTATCTTCATAAAAAATTGTTTTTACATTTAAATCCTTAGAAATTTTAATGATATTATCAATTTGGGAAACGCTTGGCTCCCCTTCTGCAAGTACTCCTTCAATACCCACTTGTTTAAAATTATAATCTCTACCTAGATATCCATAAGCTTCATGACTTACAATAATGGAATCATTAACGGTATTTGAAAGTTTATCAGAATATTCAATATCCAAGTTTTTCAATTGTTCATTATAACGTTTTAAGTTATCCTCGTATGAAGACTTGTTGTTGGGATCTATTTCCATAAGTCCTTTTGAAATATTCGCGGTGATGATTTGAGCATTCTTCAAGCTAAGCCAAATATGGGGATCAAAGTCTCCATGATCGTGCCCGTGGTCATCATCTTCATGTTCATCATGCTCATGGTCGTCATTATGTTCATGAGTGTGTACTAATAGACCTATTCCATCTGATACGTCGACGATTTTTCCTGTAATTATTTCACTCTCGATTAAATCCTCTGCCCAACTCTCTACTTCGTTTCCTCCATAAATAAAAAGATCTCCTTCTTTTAAATTAGTTAAATCTTTTGCAGAAGGTTCCCAGCCATGTACTCCAGAATTTTGTCTGATATTTATTACTTCTACTAAATCGCTGGCTATGTTAATTGTAAAATCATATAAGGGATAATTCGATACATATACTTTTATTTTTTCATCATTGATATTGGAGTCTTGGAAGTTTTTATTTGTGCAACCCACCATTAATATTAATGCAATAACTAAAGTTAATAATATAATTTTTTTCATTAGAATCTCCTATTTCGTATTAAATGCAAATCATTTGCATTTATATGATAATTTAATTAATCCTAAATGTCAATGTACAATTTCTTCTTTTGTGATAAAATAGATGTTAGGTGAATTTATGGATATATTTGAAAGCCACGGATTAAAAAAGACTAAAAATAGAAAAATAATATTTGATGCTTTAAAAAAATTAAATAAACCTGTTAGTTGCGATGAGCTTTATAAGGAAGTTTTAAAAAACGAAGATATCAATTTGGCAACTATATACAGGAATCTAAATGCTTTTGTAGAATTAAATATTATGAATAAAATTATTAGACAAGATGGCATCGCTTATTATTATTTGATAAATAACGAGCATTCTCATTACATGGTGTGCGATAAATGCAATAGCCAATTTGTTTTGGATAACTGCCCCATAGACATAAATTATCTAAATGTCATTAATCAAAATGGATTTAGAGCCACAGGTCATATTTTAGAAATTCATGGAATTTGCAGTGACTGTCAATTAAAAATAATAGATGATGAAAATGAAGTTGGTGATTAAATGTTTTGTAGTAAATGCGGCACAAGGTTAAAGAAAAACAGCAATTTTTGTCACGTTTGTGGAAATAAAGTTTCTGAAGTTGAAATATACATAAGGAAATCAGACGAACCTATCCCTGATCAGATAAGTATGGGAGAAATGTTTGAAAAACCTGAGTTTAAGAAACTGGAACAAAGAGATAGCGGATTTTTAGATATTTTAAGATCCTTTAGAATAAAAGATGATAAACCTCATAAACCCCTAGAAGGTGACAACGAGGTTTCTTTGAAATTAAATAAAAAGGTGGAAAAAACGCCAAAACTATCTGAAGAAAAAAATAAATCCGCAAAAGATTTTGAATTTAGCCCAATAGAAGAAAAATCTATGACTTCTTTAAATTCCAAAACAAAGAGCAAAGATTTTAATGAGTTTGAGATACCTAAGTTTGAAGTCAGTAAAGATATCGAATCTGAAAAACTGGATTTAGAACCAAAAGAAGAAAAACCTATTAAACAATCTTCTATTTTGAAAAGATTTTTTGAATATATGAAAGAAGAAGAAGTATATGATAGGGAAATTTTAAGCAAAAATTCTTCGAAAAAAGCAGTCGATGAGCCAAGCACAATTGATTCTCAGACTACAATAAGCGATGAAGAGTTATTAATAGCAGAAGTCCATGATAATGACGATGTCATTGAGGTTTCTGTTAAAGAAATAGAGTCACTTCCTTCTGAGTTTGAAACAAACATCACCCCAGAAAAAACAAGTGAAGATAATAAAAAGTTATCCCTTTTGGATAAGATTAAGTTCTTCCTAAAGGAAAAAGACGAAGACGACTTATTGGATTTAAGCCCTGAGGAATATTCAGAATTAGTATATGGACAAGGTAAAAAAGAAGAAATCAAAAGTGATTACAGTTTTACTGTAGATGAGCCAGATGAGATTTTGAAAGAACCTATTGAAATTGTGCCAAAAATTACTTTTTCAGAAAAAATTGCTTCTTTCTTCGGATCCAATGGAAAAAAGGAAACTCCAGCGCAAGATCTCACTGCTGAATCAATTATAGATTCAGAAATAGAACTTGAAGAATTTACCCTTGAAGAAGAAGTCCTAACCAAACCAAAGGCAAGGGCTGACAGTAAACAATTCAAAGAATTTGAAATTCCACAGTTTGATAAAATAACAAAAACAGATGAAATTCAGATTATAAGTGAAGATAATAATGATTTGGAATCAGAGAATCTTATTGAAGAAGTAGTTGAAAAAAAACCTGGGATTTTTGATAGTATTAAGAGTTTCTTTTTAGGTAATGATAAGGCAGAAAGTATTAGCGGAGAATTAGAAGATTACACAGAAGAAATTCCTGAAGAAAAAGAGACACCTCCCTACACTTCTACAAAGTCCACTTATTCATACCTAGATACAGAAAAAACCATCAGATATTCTAAGACAGTTATTGATTCTTATCTAAGCAAAGCTGAGAGCGGAGAACTTAATGTTGAGGATTTTGATAAGATAGACGATTTTTTAATCGAGGGTGAAGCTGAAAAGGATGATTTTAGAGAATTTATTAATATAGTTGAGCCTGAAGATGATCTGTCAAAAATAACTACAGATTTTGAAATCGGAAAGGATTCCGCAGATAAATTAGAAGAACCTTGGATTCAAGAAGAACCTATAGTCAAAAAAGTAGATGAAAGTATTTACGAAGAACTAATCGTAGATAAACCTAAAAAGACAGACGATGAATTTGTTTATGAGAGAAGAGATGAAAATGAAACTGTTACTAAGGAGAAAACTCCTGGAATATTTACAAATATAGCAGAATTCTTTAAAAGTATTCCACTTTTCTTTTTAGCTAGCTCCAATGATAAAAATGTTAAAAAAGAAAAAGATAACATCGATATCATTCTCAGCTCTCCTGTTTCTTCACAAGACACAATGCCCTTAGTATTATCTAATGAAGAAAAAGAAATTCTAAACAAAGAAATTGATAGAAGACAGCGAGGTTCTAGACAAGAAGAAGCACTAAAGAGAACAAACGTAAAAGTTGCTCCGGTGATGAGAAAAATGATTAACTGGGGAGCAAAACTCATAATTCCGATTTTCTTCATAGTATTAGCGGTTGCTTGTTGGACTATATCTTGGGCTATATCTAATCCTGTATTTATTGGAATACTGGGAATAATAAAGTTCTTCATAATGTATATAACGATATCCGTAGCTACTAATTCTGCATTTAATTCTATAGGGTTGAGATTGAAAAGATCTGTAGTAAGTTTATTTATTTTCCTTCAAATGTTAGTTTATCAGCTACTAGATGCTGCATATATAAGACTAACACTTACAGAAGGACAGTCTATAGAGACATTACTTCACGTACTCAGTCCAAAAATAGTTACAATTGTATTTTTCGTATTACTTTCCTTCTTGCTTTTAATATTTAATTATAAGAAGGTAAAAGAACGAAAGGGAACTTTAGTATTTATTGGATGGTATATAGTAATTTCAACAACTATTACCCTAGTAGTAATATTGTTAGAGTTACTAATTTCCACAATTTTGTTCTCTTTATTTAAAGATATATTATTTATTTAAACTAAAATTGGAAGGATAAATCCTTCCAATTTTTTTGTTTTTATTTAGCTTTCTAAGAAATCCACTGCAAATTGGACAGATAGATCCAGTGCTGGTTTTAGCATACTATTATCTAAATCAAAAAATCCGTTATGATGCGCTGCATCAGTCCCTAGCTCTGAAGAACCTACTCCTATCCATGCAAAACAACCTGGAACTTCTTTAAAATACCATCCCATAGACTCGCTTCCTAGCATAACTGGAAATTCCGCTTCCATTTCTGGGTGAACTTTTCTAAGGGCATTAGAAGCTATTTCACTTACAAATTCATCATTTATAGTAGGCATATAGGTATCCAGATTAGGATTTATTTCTACAGTACATCCATAATTTCTCACCGCATTTTCTACAATCTCTTCGATCTTATTATTAATAATCTCTCCCGTTTCCAAATCTGTAAATCTATAGCTGCCATAAAACGTTGCATAATCCGGTATGATATTGTGAGAAGAGCCTGAACTAATTCCTGTAACAGCCAGTGTAGAAGGAGATAGTGGATTAGTGTGAAGCATTATTGCAGATTGAAGAGTAATAACTGCATTGGAAGCTGCTATTATAGGATTGATAGACTCATCTGGCCTAGAACTATGACCACCCCTTCCCTTTACAGTAAAATCAAAGCTAGATATTCCTGATGTCCTGGGTCCAGCATTTACGCTAATTTTTCCCGTCTCATGTACAGAACTCATATGCAAGGCAAACATTCCATCTGGTTTAAATGAAACAAGCCATTTTACAATGTCTTTAGTAGAAAAAGCATTTTCTTCTCCTGCTTCAAATAAAAAATAAATCTTTCCGCCCTTTAGATTCTCTTTATACTTTGTCAATACTTTTGCACCAGCAATAAGTATAGCCATATGAGCATCATGACCACATGCGTGGCACATTCCTGGAATGCCGGAAATTACTTCTTTTTTTATACCAGCTTTGTTAACTGGTTCTTCGTCCATTGGAAGTCCATCCATGTCTGCTCGCATAACCAATGATTTACCAGGCTTTCCAGTATCCAAAACTGCATAAAAGCAAGTTTCGGTTATATAATGGATAGGTAGATTAAGTTTCTCCATTTCATTTTCTACAAATTTTGAAGTTAAATATTCTTCTCCGCCAATTTCTGGTATAGTGTGTAGATAATTTTTGAGTTTCAATAATTCAGCTTCCACTTCGTGGGTCAAGTTCATAAGTTCATTCATCTTGTTTCTCCTTAAAATATATTTATGTTAAAGTTTTAAACTTTGCCTCTTTAATAATTTAATATATTATAAACTAATTTTATTAAATTTTATACCGTTTTATTTTATTCACAAAATATTAAAATTCTTAAATCAAAAAGAGACGGGTATTATCCACGTCTCTTGCTTCAAATTAATACTGATTTATTTTGCATACTCTATTGCTCTTGTTTCTCTAATAATGTTTACCTTAATCTGTCCAGGATATTCCATCTCATTTTCAATTCTTTTAGCTATATCTCTACTAAGAACTATCATTTCGCTTTCGCTTATATTTTCAGGTTTTACAACAATTCTCACTTCTCTACCTGCTTGAACTGCAAAAGCCTTTTCAATTCCTTCAAAAGAATTTGCAATTTCTTCAAGTTTTTCAAGTCGTTTAATATATGATTGCAACGTTTCTCTTCTTGCACCTGGTCTAGCAGCTGATAGTGCATCTGCCGCTTGTACAATAATAGCTTCTAAATAGGTTGGCTCCTTATCTCCATGATGAGATTCTATAGCGTCTATTACAGGGCTAGGTTCCTTGTATCTCTTAGCTAAATCCACTCCCAAAGCCACATGAGTAGCTTCAAATTCGTGGTCAATAGCTTTTCCTAAGTCATGAAGTAAACCTGCTCTTTTAGCCATTCTGACATCAGTTCCCAATTGATCTGCAATCAATGCAGATATTTGTGCAACTTCTATAGAGTGTCTAAGGGCATTTTGTCCATAACTAGTTCTATACTTTAGCTTACCTAAAGTCCTCTTGATCTCTGGATGGATGTCGTGTATCCCCAATTCGAACACAGCGTCGTCTCCTGCATCTTTGATGCTTTGCTCCACTTCTTTACCGGCTCTTTCTACGACTTCTTCAATCCTAGTCGGATGAATTCGTCCGTCCGTAATAAGTTTTTCTAGAGCAAGTCTAGCTACTTCCCTTCTAACAGGGTCAAAGCTGGATATTGTAACTGCCTCCGGTGTATCGTCGATTATTAAGTCAACTCCTGTAAGCGACTCAATAGTTCTGATATTTCGTCCTTCTCTACCTATGATTCTACCTTTCATATCATCATTAGGTAAACTTACAGCTGTAACTGTTAGTTCAGGGATATAATCAGCCGATACCTTTTGTACCGCATTGGCAATTAAATTCTTGGCTATCTTTTCAGATTCTTCTTTCGTTTTGTTTTCGTACTCTTTGATTATAGCTGCAGATTCATGAACAACTTCATCTTTTAATTCTTCTAATAGAACTTCTTTGGCTTGTTGTGATGAATAACCAGAAATTCTTTCTAATTCAGAAATCCTTTGACCAAGTAAGTCCTCTATCTTGGTTTCCTTCTCTTCCAGTTGCTTAATTCTATCTGTTAGAGATTGATCTTTTCTTTCAAGATTAGTAGCTTTCTTGTCTAATTGGTCTTCTTTATTAGCAAGTCGTTTTTCATGCTCTGAGTTTTCTTCTCTACGTTTTTTGCTCTCTTCTTCTGCTTCAGATCTCATTTTGTGTATTTCTTCTTTAGCTTCCAATAGAGCTTCTTTTTTTATAGATTCACTTTCTCTTTCTGCATCTATCATTAGATTTTTAGCGTGAGATTCTGCCGATCCAATTTCTCTTTCTGCAGTTTGCTTTCTCATCATATATCCAAAAGCAATTCCCACTATTCCTATTATCACATAGATTACGTATTCGATGAAGAACACCTCCTCCTCAATATTTAGTTTTCAAGTTTCAAATTTCAAAATTGCTATATTTTCAGTATGAATTTAAATAACTATACTATTTAATTTTATAACATTTGTGAAATATATTCAATAGCTAGTTTTTTTTACTGTAAGACATTTATAATTAATTTTGAAATGATTATTTGTTAAAGTTGAAAAATAAAAAAGTTTATGTTTAGCATAAAACATCTACAAGATAGAAATTTAATCTATACTTTTTTCTACTTTAGATATTCCATTTTCTTGAGTAACTGTATATATACTTTTTGAAAGTGATGCTAGATGTGGATTGTGGGTTATCATTATTATTTGGCGATTCATTTGATCAGAAAATTGCAACAAAAATTCCCCAATATCAAAAGTAAATTCCTCACTAACATGTTTTGCAGGTTCGTCTAATATTAGAGGTCCTTCTATTTTGGGTTTAGAATTTTCTAAAAATGACAATCTTAAAGCTAGGCTTACAATATCCACAATACCTCCACCCTTGGAGATTTCAGGTTTTATTTTTACTGTGCCATTTTCATTTTCTTCAACTATATAAAACTCTGCACTGGACGCATTTCTTTTTTCAGTAATATCAATTTCAAATTTATAGTCCTTGTCGAATATATATCTTAGACTTCTAGTAGTTAAATTCTCAATTTGAATTTTACCTTGTTCCCTGGCATATTGGGACGTGTGTTGGAATAGGATTAATACTTTTTCTAAAACATCTACTTCATCCAAGAGATTTTCTACTTCATCAAAAAAAGTCTTTTCTTGCTCTTGCAATATTTCTTTTTTTGCATTTTCTGAATAATAATGTTTTTTTAGAAAATCAATATTTTCCGCCAGATTGTCCATCACTTATTTACCCTATCCAAAATGTCTCTTGGCATAAGAGAATTAGCTTCTTTTAACATTTCTTCAATTTCATTTTTAAGTTTTTCAATTGTAGAGTCTAAATTTTCTGGTTCAACCCCCAATTGTTTTAGGTCTTCTAGAAGCTGAGCCTCTTGTTCTTCTAATACTTTCAAATTAGCCGCAGCAACATTTTTAAGAGAGTTGGCTTTGTCTATGTCAGATTTTAATTTTTTTAGTTCTTCTTCGTAGTTCATAATTCGTCTCCTATTCTTTTAAATGGCTCATAATTCCTTCTTCGTCCTCAATATCTATTGGCCTAAAACATACGGGACATATATCCAGCTCTTTAAGATAGTTATTATATGATTTAAGATTTTTTTCAATAGATTTGTCTAATAAATCTAAGTTTTTTTTATCTTGGACAATTCCCATCTTTATGCTATCCAATTGTTTGAGTTTTAGCTTTAATAATTCTAGCCTTTCTTTTTTTATGGTTATTGTATTAGAAATATTTATAGCGCGTTCAACTTCCCTGAATTTGCTAATATAAATTCTATTTCTTTCAATCTTAATTCTATTTTCTTTGTAAGTACCGGAAAGATTATAAAGTTTATGAAAAACATTTATTGAATTTGATAATTTTGATTCTTTACTAATTACAGTTTCTAAGTTTTTTAGTTTATTAGTAGTTATTTTATAAAAATTCATGGTATTGTTTATTTTTTCTAAACGTTTTGATAAATTTATCAGTTTACTTGTTAAGCTATTTTTATTTTCTATTATTGGCATCAATTCAATAGCCCTGTCTACTACACTAAGTTTTTTATTTATATTTGAAAAATTTTGATATTTAATCTTATTGTTTAATAATTCTGTGTGAATTCGATTTAAATTTCTTAATCCTGAATACTGGATTCCTAATTTAAGGTAATTTTTTTCAATTTTTTCAAAGGGATTTAATTCGGATAGTTGTTTTTCATAATAACTCTTATTATCTATGATTTTACTGTAATTTTCTCTGTGCTTTTCAAAATTTTGTAATGCTATTTCTTTTTGTTTTTTGCTTTTTTCTATATCTTCTAATTTTTCTATAATGGATTTTAATTTATCTAAATATTCATAGTCTTTCAAATTTTCTTTTATGGATTCCAACTTTTCTTTTGAAGACTTTAAATCTTTCCTCTTATTTTGCAGGTCTCGATTGGTTTCGGATAAAGCGTAATCCACTACATCTGCTTCTACTAATTTACCTATAGCTGCAGCTTTAAGTCCTGGAGTTTCTGAGATAAGAAATGGTTGGTCCAATTGCTCTGCCATATTCAAAGAACGATTTTCAGATGGAGTGAAATTAACTTTTCTAATTTTCGTCGCCTCTAAAACTTCTTCAGGTATCTTTGTGCCAAACCCTTCAAATACTGAAACAGTTCCATCTGGACTCGTAAGTTCATATCCATTTTTTCCTTTTCTTCGATACCGATTTACTATAGCTCCGGAGTTGAAAAATATCTTAACAGATACATATTCTTCTCCTTCTCTTACAAAGTAATCTCCTTGTGGTTCATTATAAAGAGCCCATTTTATAGCACGAAAAATAGCTGTCTTGCCAGAATCCGTAGAGCCAATGATTGCATTTAATCCTTCTACAAATTCCATTTTAGAATATTTATGAGATTGAAAATTTTCTAATATTATTTTATCTATCGCGATCATTTACTATCTCCTTAGCTCGGTCCAGTCTATCCTTTGCTTCGTTTCGAACTTTAATATCAAATCCTTCATTCATTGCAATTGAATTTAACATGGATTCTAAGTCCATTGCTTCCAAATCTACATTTTGGTGTATTGAATCAGAAAATATTGTAAGACGTTCTTCTTTAAATTGGCTTTCAACCAAAGTCTTTCTATCTAAGACATCTTCTCCTGATTTTGCACTTTTAAAATACCTATCTTCCAAAGAAATTCCATTTTCGTCAATATTTATTGCTATATACTTTGGTTTACGATTTATTTCTGCTAGACTATTAGTTATTCTAACCATACTTCCTGGATTAGAAAAATATTTTCCATTATGAATTTGGGTAGGAAATCCTGTGTGATAATGACCTGAAAGTGTTATATCAGCATCTGTATCTAGGACTTCTCCCACTAAAATATGAGGTACGTGTTTTAAAAAAGGCCTATCAGTTAAGAATCCATGTACGATATTGATTATATAATCAGCATCTGTTTTTAATTCATCTCTTTTTACTATGTAATTATTTTTATCTAAATCTAGATCAGATGTATAGTCTTTTCCCAGTAGCAGTACTTTTACATTGCCATCGGATAGTTCTATCCCTTCGTCAGGAATCAATCTTAATATACTTAAACTATCCAATAGTCCTAACATTGATCTGTTAAGAGTGCCTTTATTATATCCAAATATATCGTGATTGCCTGCTACTATATATATGGGCATATTAAAACTAGCCAATATTTTACCCACCTCTCCAGTGGGCTTTATAGCAGAATCTGGTCTATCAAATAAGTCTCCTCCGTGGATGACATAATCGACCTTTTCTCTATTGGCATAATCTCTAATCTCTTCTAGTTTTTTCAATATACTCTCATAAAAATTGTCCAGTCGATTTCTGGGATTTGTAGCTCTGATGTGAGTATCTGTAAAGAAGAGCAGTTTCATAACTACTCTTCATCCTCATCAAGTGACATTTTAATTTCTTCTAATTTATTTCTTTCAATTCCTTGGGTTAGTTCTTTGGGAATGTTTAAATTGTAATGTTCTCGAACTTTCAGCTCAACTTCAAGTAGTATGCTAGGATTGTTCTCTAAATACGCTCTGGCAGCATCTCTACCTTGACCCATCCTATCTCCCTCGTAAGAATACCAAGAGCCTGCTTTGTCTATAATACCAGCATTTGCTGCTGCATCCACAATTCCGCCTAGTCTTGAAATTCCTTCTCCATATATTATGTCGAATTCAGCTGTTTTAAAAGGTGGAGCTACTTTATTTTTGACAACTCTAGCTCTCGTTCTATTACCTAAAAATTCATCACCCTTTTTAATATTATCAAATTTTCTTATGTCTAGTCTCACGGATGAGTAAAATTTAAGTGCTCTTCCACCTGAAGTAGTCTCAGGATTTCCAAACATAATTCCCACTTTTTCCCTTAATTGATTAATAAAGATTAAGGTAGTGTTAGATTTACTTATAGCACCAGTAATTTTTCTCAAAGCTTGGCTCATAAGTCTGGCTTGAAGTCCTATGAAAGAATCTCCCATAGCACCTTCAATCTCTGCTCTAGGTACCAAAGCTGCAACAGAGTCAATAACCACAACGTCCACGGCATTTGATCTAACTAGCATTTCTGCAATTTCTAAAGCTTCTTCACCGGTATCTGGTTGTGAAACCAACAAGGAGTCCATATCTACGCCTAATTTTGCAGAATATTCAGGGTCCAATGCGTGCTCCGCATCTATAAATGCCGCATTTCCTCCTAGTTTTTGTGCCTCAGCTACAATGTGAAGGGCTACTGTCGTCTTACCAGAAGATTCTGGACCATAAATTTCCACTACTCTTCCCCTTGGGATACCACCTACACCTAAAGCAATATCTAGTTCAATTGAACCAGTTGGAATTACTTCCATTACCCTTCTGGTGTCTTCTCCCATTTTCATAATCGATCCTTTGCCGAATTCCTTTTCTATTCTAGAAATTGCGGCATCTAAAGCTTTTTCTTTTTCTTTTTGTTCAGTCATTAGATCCTCCTAGCCCATCAATTTTATTATATTAAAGAATAAATAATTTGTTACTCTATCTATTATTTGCATCCTAGTTCCGAAGAAATTATCTTCCAAAAGAATAGTCTTGTCATTTTCTCTGTCGTAAATTCCTATATAAACCAATCCATTGGTTCTTTTATCTTCAGTGGGGCTTGCGTATCCAGTAGTTATTGCATAATAATCTGCATGGTATTTGTTTTTTAAACCCTCAAGCATTTCCCTTGCCACTTCTTCGCTTACTGCAGTGTGCTCTTTTAAAGTTTCTGCTTTTACATCTAATTCTTTCATCTTCGATTCATCAGAATATGTTACCAAAGAGCAAATTAAAGCCCTAGATGCATCTGGGTTTTCAATAAATCTAATAGATACATTGCCACCAGTACACGATTCGGCAAAGGCCACAGTCTTATCCTTCTCAATTAATTTTTTTAACAAGGATTTTGATATGGAATCAGAGTCGTAATCGTAGATATTTTCCTTGAACTCTTTAGTAAGTTTATCTACCAATTTTTGTAGCTCATTGCCATTTCTATCTTCGGATACAATTTTAATGTCTACTCCACCACTTCCAAAATAGGTGTTCACAGAATAATTAGAATTTAAATCCAACTTTCTGAGTCTCTCTTCCAAAGTCGACTCCCCAATTCCCTGGGTATTAATAATTTTAATTGAAATTTTTTCTTTGGTTTTATATCTATTTAAAAATTTAGTCAAAATGTTTTTCACTTCGATAGGAGGACCCGGTAAGACTATAATCCACTTTCCTTGTTCTCTGAGAAAATATCCCGAAGCAGTTCCAAAGTCGTTGTTAATAACTTCAGAGTCACTTGGAAACACTGCTTGCTTTTTATTGTTTTCTGTCATTTTTCTCCCTGACGAAATGAAATAATATTCCAAGTCCTTTAAGACATCTTCGTTTAAGACCAAATCCCTTCCCAAAGCATCTGCAATACACTCAGTAGTCATATCATCGACAGTAGGTCCTAATCCTCCAGATGTAAATATCATATCGTATTTGTCAAATAGTCTACAAAAAGCTTCTATGATATCTTTTTTTTCATCTCTTACTGTCACTTGTTCATCTATTAATATTCCATAGTCCCAAATAGTTTTGGCTATCAAGGATAGATTTGTATTAATTGTATGGCCTAATAGTACTTCATCGCCTATATTTAAAACTGCTGCTCTCATAAATCACCCTTTTAGTACATCCTTATTTTTTATTATATAGTCATATCCAGAAATCAAAGTTGCCCCAGCCATAAAATATACCAAAATTTGATAAATCATATAAAAATCTCCAGTAATTGAATAAAGGAAATATACTATGATGGCTGCCATTTGACTAATGGTTTTAATCTTTCCTAAATTGCTAGCTGCAATAGTAACGCCTTTATCAGCTGCAATGGTTCTAAATCCGGTAATGATAAGTTCCCTAGAAATTACAATCACTACAATCCAACCAGGTATTCCGTTTTTTTCTGCCATTAACACAAAAGCAGATAAAACTAAAATTTTGTCCACTAGTGGGTCCACAAATTTTCCAAAGGTAGTAATCATATTGTATTTTCTAGCTACATATCCATCTACTGCATCACTAGCAGCAGCTAAGGCAAATATTATAAGTGGGATTACACTTGTGCTAGGCAATATATACATGGCTACCATAAAGACAGGTACCATAAAAAATCTAAACATGGTTATTTTATTTGCTAAGTTCATTTATCTCACCTATCAAGTCGTGTTCCATAACATCTATAACCCTTACGTCTATAAAGTCCCCAACTCCAATGTCCATATGGTCATTCTTATTTATATATACCACTCCATCTATTTCAGGAGCGTCCATATAGGATCTGCCTATCAATGTATCTTCTAGTTCTTCTTCTATTAAAACTTCAACGACAGATCCGATGCGCTTTTCTAAATTTTCAAGGGAAATTTCTTCTTGAAGTTCCATAAGCTTATTTACCCTTTCTTTTTTAATATCATCGGTTAAATGTCCATCCATTTCATAAGCCTTGGTTCCCTCTTCTTTAGAATAACCAAAAGCGCCAACTCTATCTAGCTTAACTTCTTTTAGAAATTCTAATAGTTCTTCAAATTGTTCTGCAGTCTCCCCTGGAAAACCCACAATAAATGTAGATCTAATAACTATTTCAGGAATTTCTCCTCGCAATTTTTGAATCAAATCCACGATGTCCTTTTTATTTGTTCTTCTATTCATATTTTTTAAAACATCATCATTAATATGTTGCAGGGGAATATCTACATAGGGAAGTAATTTTTTATTGTTGGAAAATTCATGAATTAATTCCTCAGTAAAATTATCAGGATATAAATATAATACCCTTATCCATTTTAATTCTTCTATTTCTTCAAGTTTATTTAAAAGTTTAGATAAGGCATACTCTTTGTAGTTATCTATTCCATAGTCCGTCGTGTTTTGGGCTATGAGTATAATTTCTCTCGTGCCATTTTCTACAAGATAGCTAACCTCATCGTATATTTCTTCTATACTTCTGGAGCGATTTTTTCCTCGAAGTTTGGGAATGATGCAATAACTACAAAAATTGTTACAGCCTTCTCCTATTTTTACATATTCTGAAGCAGACACATTGGACTTATAAATTCCCTCTGTGTATTTTGCGTTGAGATTTCCTACTTCGCTAACTCTTTCGCCCATTTCCATTCTATGGATAAATTCTTCAATATTTTCAATCTGTCCAGTTCCTAAAATCCCATCAATCTCAGGAATTTCTTCTAAAAGTTCTTCTCCATATCTTTGAGAGAGGCATCCACTTACTAATATTTTTCGCTTTCCTTTTATAGAAACCATATTAAAAATCTCTTCAATGGACTCTTCCTTGGCAGATTCTATAAATCCACAAGTGTTGATTACAATTACATCAGCAGACTCAGGGTCATAAACACTTGCGTAATTTTTGCCTTCTAGTATAGTTCTCATGGAGTCTGTGTCTACATCATTTTTTGAACAACCTAAAGTTGTAAAATATACTTTTTTATCAGTCAATATCTTCACCTAACATCTTTAAATATTCTTCTTCAGTTATATATATATCCCTAGGTTTTGATCCCTTGGAAGGTCCTACAAATCCTTGTTCTTCCATAGTATCTACAATTCTAGCAGCTCTAGAATAACCTATACTTAATTTTCTTTGCAAATAGGAAATTGATGCTTGTTCGTCATACAACACTAATTTTAGTGCGTCCATAAATAATGGATCTGCATCTAATTTTTTTGTATCACTTACATTTTGTATCTCTTCTATGATTTCTTCGCTGATATCCACGTCGTATTCTCTATTTTTAAAGAATTCCACGACTCGATCCACTTCCTTAGCAGAAACAAAAGCGCCTTGAATTCTCTTGGGTTTTGAATAAAATGACGGATGAAAAAGCATATCTCCCTTACCCAATAACTTTTCTGCTCCAGCAAAACCCAAAATTGTTCTAGAATCCACTTGAGATGAAACAGCAAAGGATATTCTCGACGGAACATTTGCCTTAATAATTCCAGTGATAACATCTACTGAAGGTCTTTGGGTCGCTATAATCAAATGCATTCCTGCTGCCCTAGCCATTTGAGTCAGGCGTTGGATATAATCTTCCACCTCGTTGGATGCCACCATCATCAAGTCAGCTAACTCGTCTATTATTATTACAATTTTAGCCAGTTTTTGATCCGTTCCTGCAAATTTTTCATTATAGCCTCGAATGTCTTTTACAAAGTTTTCTGCAAAAGTCTTATATCTTCTTTCCATTTCTTCAACTGCCCAAGCCAAAGTGGATGCAGCTTTTTTAGGCTCAGTGACGACAGGAATCAGTAAATGAGGTATATCGTTATATATTCCCAGCTCTACAATTTTGGGATCTATTAAAATAAGTCTTAAATCCTTTGGCGATGTCTTGTATAGCAAAGAAATTATTATTGAGTTTACGCATACGGATTTCCCCGATCCAGTAGCTCCTGCTATGAGTAAGTGAGGCATTTCATCAATTGCTGAAATTACAATTCCCCCATCTGTATCCTTGCCCAGTACTAGAGGAAGGTCGGACTTATTTTCTTCGAAGGCCTTAGAATTTATAACTTCTTCCAGAGTAACCATGGATTTCTCTCTATTTGGAACTTCTATTCCTACAGCAGTTTTCCCGGGAATAGGAGCTTCAATTCTTATATCTGGCGACGCTAAGCTAAAAGATAAATTATCTGCAAGACCTACTATTCTACTTAATCTTACATTTGATGCAGGTACTAATTCATAACACGTCACAGTAGGGCCAGAGTTTACTCTTTCAACTTTGGCATCTATTCCAAAGTTTTCCATAGTTTCCTCTATAATTCTACTATTTTCATAAATCTCATCTTTGTCGATTTTGTCAGTTTTTCTTTTTCTATTCAATAAAGATATTGGAGGATATTCATAGACAGGTGTTGAATCTTCTTTTCCTTCAATTTCTTTTTGTATATCTAGTTTATCCGTCTCAGTTACTGCTGAAATCTTTTCTGGTTCTACATTTGAATCAAATTCAGATTGGTCAAAAATATATGGATCTTCTTCTTTTTTATCATCATTTTCTATCTGGAAGTTGACACTTTTTTTACGATTATCTTCTGCAAAAGCTTGGTCACTGTCCATGAGACTTGGATGATTTATCTTAATCTTTTCTCTTTTGGAACGCTGTTCATCAATAGCTTTGGTTTCTTTGTTGTTTTTTCTCTCAATGGATTTTTCCTTTGCACTATCTGCCAGTTCTTTGGATTTTGCACTAAGGTTCTCAAAACCTATTGCGATATTTGTTCCCATTTCTTGATAATCCAAGTTGAAAAATACCACCAGAGAGATTGAAGTTAGAATTATTACAATAATTGTAAGTCCCAAACTTCCAAAAAGATTTAATAAAATAGAATTAATATATGCTCCCAACATTCCGCCATTTATTCCGACAATCCAAGGATCTATTCCAAAAGCAAATCTGTTTTTGTAAATTCCTGGTAATGCTGAAATAGAGTCTAGAAAAATAGACGACAAAATTAAAATTGCAATTGCTGAAATAATAAGTAAAATATCTGACGTCTCAATGGAATTTAAATAAGAATTAATAGTAATAAATACCATAAGTATTGGGAGAACTACTACTGCATTACCCAAAATTAAATAAAATATATTGTTTATAAAAAGTCCGACTTGACCCATTTTAGTAGTCAAAAAACAAAGGGACAAAATAATTGCTGTGATAATTAAAATAGCCCTTGTCAAATTGTTGATTTCAAAATTTGGTGATTTTTTCTTTGTAGTTTTTTTTATTCTTCTATTAGAATTAGCCATATTATTTGATACCACTGGAGCCAAATCCCCTAGGATCGCGCCCCGTTTCAGTTAGCTCCTTTACCTCTTCAATTTCTGCGTATTCGTATTTTGCCACTACCAATTGGGCAATTCTGTCTCCATTATTGATAGTAAAATCTTCTTTCCCCAAGTTAATTAAGATAACTCCTATTTCTCCTCGGTAATCAGAATCTATTGTCCCCACTCCATTAACTAGAGAAATTCCATGCTTAAGAGCCAAACCACTTCTAGCTCTAACTTGAATCTCGTATCCCAACGGAACTTCAGCTTTGATTCCCGTAGGTATTAGTTTTATCTCCATCGGAGCTACTATCACCGGCTCTTCCAGATTCGCTCTCAAGTCCATACCAGAAGCACCTGGAGTGCTATAGCTAGGTAACTCGTTACTGCTTTCATTTATAAATTTAATTTTCATCATTCACCTCATATGAAACTAATGTTCTATTCCATTATATATCTTTATCATAAAATAATAAAGGACTTTCTATATTATAAACGATAACAGATTTTTTAGCACAAAAAAGACTGCGAAAATGCAGTCCCGAATCAGAAAGTCATATTAAGTGTTTTACATAATGTTCAAAACTTTGTAGTTTCATAGTCTATTATTATTTTATTTACTATTAGATTGAATGTTATCGCTCCTATTAAAGCAATTACACTTGCAGTATCATTTATTTTTATTGTAGATAAATGTAAAAATATATTAAAACTTAAAATATTTGTAATTTCTAAAATTATATATAATACAAAAATCATATAATACAACACTAAACTGAATTTAAACATCTTTTCCTTTTCTTTAAAAATTGTAAAGTTAAAAAGAAAATCAAGCGAATAGATTACAAAAGAAAAGGAAAAGATACCAATAAATTTAATAATCATTTCATGATAGCTTAAACCAGTATAGCCTATTCTAGATGTTAAATTAATTCCAAATAATAATATATTGAGAAATATCGTGAATCCAATAAGAATCAATCCAAATATAATAAAAGTAATTGTACGACTTAAATATATATCCCGTCGATTGATTGGCAATGTTTTTACCCTCTTGTCCCATCCTATACTTTTATCTTTTTCAATTATTCCCTGACCGAATGAAAGTAACATTAAGGGCATGACGATAACCATATCAATTGTTTTTATAGAAATAAATAAAGCACTTAGAAGTGGCATAATTATTACTGAACTTTGTGATCCGAAATAGTTATATAAAATTGCTTTCATATTTTTAATCTCCTAACTAAAATCTTTATTCTTCAAATTTCTTACTGATCTATGAAAAGAATTTAAATATATCAAAGTGGCAATTATCGTGGATATAATTAGCAAAATAAATTGATATCTTTCCAAAAGTTCTCGCCCATAACTGCCATATATTATTGATAATACGAAAACAACGAGAAAAGCAGTCATAAAATATTCAAAAATCATATCACCTCTATTACTATCACCAAGACTATATTTATAATAATTTGGTATAAAAAAAGCTAAATTCAATATTAAAATTAATACATATATCCAACTTGATAATAAGTTCTCTGTCACTTCAGTTTTACCAAAAAAATTATTCGATAAAAAAAGTGATAGAAATGAAATTGATATATACATTAATGAAATTATGTATTTTGACAAAACAACTTTCTCTGAGCTCACTGGTAAATATTGTATTCTCATCTCCCATTTAGTTTTATAATCTTCTTTAAAAAAATTTAAATAACCAAAAAGTATCATAACTATTAAATAGAACAACATAAAGAATCCTTCAATCTTTAAAATGCTAGGTGCAAATGAGATTATTATACAAGCGATAAATTGTTTGTAATTTGTCTTTAAATCATTATATATTAATGCTTTCATTTTTCTTGCTCCTAATCAACTTTACTATAACTTCTTCTAGAGTTGTAAATTGTCTATCCAAATCAGGAGGTAAATATTTTGTTTCAATTAGAACTTCATAACCATAGGGACTCTCTTCTAAACTCAATATTGCTTTTTGTTGAATTTTTACTAAATCAGTTTTTTTGATCTTTAATAGTGAATATTTTTCCATTAGCAAGTCTTTTTCTTCAAATAGTACAATTTCTCCATCATGAATATAGCAAATATAATCGCATATCTTTTCTAAATCACTTAAAATATGAGATGATATTAGAATGGTTTTTTCCTCGTCTCTAGTATAGTCTAATATAAATTTAAGAATCTCATCTCTAGCCACTGGATCTAGATTAACTGTTGGCTCATCTAGTATAAGTAAATCAGGATTGTGAACCAAAGACAGTACTATATTAAGTCTTTTCTTCATTCCAGCGGAATAATTTTTAATTTTTTTATCACTATAAACATCAAATTTTTTCAACAATTCATAAAAATTTTCACTATCCCAATTCTTATACGCCAATTTAAATAATTTATTTATATAAAATATGTCATATCCCTCATACAGGCCTAATGAATCCAAAACAACCCCTATTCGCTCTTTGATTTTTGTAAATTCCTCAGATTTATTATTCACATTAAATATTTCTATATCCCCACTATCCACTTTTATAATATTCAATATGCTGTATATCAATTTGGTTTTTCCTGCTCCATTTTCTCCAATTATTCCTACTATCATGCCTTTTGGTATGCTAAGATTTATATTCTTTAGAGAAAAATCCTTGTAACTTTTATTAAGATTTTTTATTTCAATTGCTTTCATCTAGTTATCCTCCAAAATATACGCGAAAATTTCTAGTAATTCTTTGTTATCAATTCCAGCTAAGTACCCTGATTCTTTAGCTTTTCTTAAGGACATCTCCACTTCCTTCAAATATTCTTCTTTCAATAATTCCAAGTTAGTTCCCTTTACATAAGATCCTTTGGAGGGAATTGTATATATAAATCCATCTTTTTCCAGTTCATCATATGCTCTTTTTGTGGTAATAACACTAATTTTTAAATCCCTTGCAAGACCTCTTATCGATGGCAGAACATCATTTTCAACTAGTTCATTGCTCACTATTTTTTCTTTAATCTGATTATAAATTTGTTCATAAATCGCCTTGCCTGAGGCATTACTAATAATAATGTCCACTTTTACACCACCTTGTATATACTGTTGTTATTCCGTATATGTATATTATATACAGATGCTTTTTATATGTCAATTTTTTATTAAAATTAAAAAAGAAAACTTAGAATCTTGCACCTAAGTTTTCTAATTCAATTAATGACTGTTGCCATTTGTTTAAATTTCCAAATGATATGGAGATCTTTGTCAACATTTTAAAATAATATTTGATTTTATTTTATTTCTGATAAGAGTTCTATTAAATATTCATATACTCTCTCAGAAGAAGCTATATCCAAAGCTTCTTTCGGCGTATGAGCACCTGAAATATTTGGCCCGATGGAAATTATATCCATATTAGGGTATTTCGATGATATTACGCCGCATTCTAGTCCAGCATGAAGAACTACTATTTCTAAATCTTTATTGTACATTTTATTGTAAACTGATTTTGCTAAATCTCGTAATTTCGATTCTTGCTTATATTCCCAAGTAGGATATGCGCCGTCCAATTTGTATTGGAAGTTATTGCGTTTTAATATCTCTATACACTCATTTACCAATTCATCTTGTTTTTCTATATTTGAGCTTCTAATTGATATCTCTAAATAGATTTCTCCGCCTTTTTCTTTAATTAAAGCTAAATTATTTGAACTCTCCACTAGATTGCTACCATTTACAAATGAATTTACTCCCGTTGGAAGCTCTTGTATCATTTTACTTATATCATCTAATGTCTTTGGAGACCAAGCCTTACTAATTTCTGTCTTGTCAATTTCTATCGTTAGAATTCCATCTAAGCCCACAGTATTTTTTATAATTTGTTCCTTAACTAATTTTAAAATATCTTCTGAATCATCTTCCAAGGACAGTACCAATTCCCCATATCTTGGAATAGCATTGGATAAAGTTCCCGAAACAAAGCTGTTTACATGGTAATTAGTTTTCTCTTTTAATGCAATCAAGAATTCATTTATTACTTTTAGCATATTCCCACGGTTTTTGTCTATCTCCATGCCAGAATGTCCACCTTGCAATCCATCAAATTTAATTAGATATCCTGTTCCGTCTAATTCAATTTCTTCAATTGGATAAGTGGCATAAATAGTGACGCCTCCTGCTGAACCAGCAGTCAATACACCTTCTCCTTCAGAGTCTAGATTGATAAACAGCTCTCCATCTAATACATCTTCCGATAAGTTTTTTGCACCACTCATGTCAGTTTCTTCTGTAACGGTAATTAAAACCTCTAGAGGTGGATGTGATATTGTATCACTTTCTAAAATTGCTAGCGCCATTGCTATTGCAATTCCATTGTCAGCTCCCAAAGTTGTATTATTGGCTTTTAGAAATCCATCTTCTATCGTTAGCTCAATGGGATCTTTTGAAAAATCATGATTTGAATCTGAAGACTTTTCACACACCATATCCATATGCCCTTGCAGCACTACTGTTGGTGAATTTTCATATCCCTTTGTTCCATTTTTCTTGATAATAATATTTAGTTTTTCATCCTGAATGACTTCTAGGTTATTAGCCTTTGCAAAATCCCTTAGATAATCAGACACTTCCTTTTCATTTCTAGAGCATCTTGGTATTTTACTAATTTCTTTAAAATAAAATAAAACTCTATTTGACTCAATATTTTTCAAAAATTTTCCCCCTAAATTTATTCTACATTATTTTTAATTATTCTTAATAACACTTCTACTGCTTTTTTCATATTGTCATGTGAAATTATCTCAAATCTTCCATGATAATTGTATCCACCTGTAAATATATTAGGTGTCGGCAAGCCCATATATGATAATCTTGCACCATCAGTGCCTCCGCGAATCGGTTTTATTACCGGCTCTATTCCTACTTCTTCCATGGATTTTTTTGCCAAATCTATAATTTCCATATGAGGTAGAATTTTTTCTTTCATATTATAATAACTGTCTTTTATTTCCAGGTTGATTATATTTCCATATTTTTTATTTAAGAACTTCACGATATCTTCCATAAGTTTTTTCTTTTCAAGAAATTTTTCCATGTCATGATCTCTAATAATATATGACATCGTCGTAAAGTCTACTGTTCCACTTATATCAGTTAGCAAAAAGAATCCTTCATAGCCTTCTGTATATTCTGGTTTTTGATTTACTGGCAGCATTTGTTCGATTTCCATAGCTACTCTTTGAGAATTAACCATCACATTCTTTGCAGTACCTGGGTGCACGTTTTTTCCTTGAATTTTAATAAACACAGAAGCAGCATTGAAATTTTCATATTCCAGTTCTCCAAGGGGTCCTCCGTCTAGGGTGTAAGCAAAATCTGCGTCAAATTTTTCTACATTGAATAAATCTGCTCCTCGTCCTATTTCTTCATCAGGTGTAAAGCCAATTTTAATATCCCCATGTTTTATTTCTGAATTATCAATTAAATATTGGATTACTTCCATAATAATTGCAATTCCTGCTTTGTCATCTGCACCAAGTAACGTAGTTCCGTCAGTTGTAATAACTGTATGGCCAATTAAATCCTTTAAAAATGGAAATTCTCCTACGGTCAATTTATATTCTTCATTTAATTTAATATCTCCACCGTTATATTCAATTATTTGTGGATTAATACATCTTCCGTCCATGTCAGGGGATGTATCCATATGAGCTATCAGTCCTATTGTAGGTGCATCAGTTGAGTTGCCTTTTAATGAACCATATACATATCCGTGTTCATCTTGATACGCATCTTCTATTCCAATTTCTTTTAAATCTTCTACTAATATCTTGCCCAATTCCAATTGCCCTTTAGAAGAAGGACAATTATCGTTTTTGAAATCACTTTTAGTATCTATGCTAATATATTTTAAAAATCTTTCCAGCATTTTTTCCATAAGTACCTCCTAGGTATTATTTTCATATGGTTTGATTACCCAAATTTCTACAAAAAAAGCACAGGCATATTATCCTGTGCTATCTAAGATTACGCTAAAATTTTACGAACGACTTCGTTTACCATTTTTCCATCAGCTTTACCTTGGATTTTTGGCATTACGTCCTTCATAATTTTACCCATGTCTTTCATGGTATAGTCGCCCGCTTCTATAACTTCTCTAACTATTTCAGTTAACTCGTCTTCAGTCAACTGCTTAGGTAGGTACTCCAAAAGTACATCGATTTCGTCTTCTGCTTGTTGTACCAAGTCATCGCGATTACCTTTTTTAAATTCTACTATTGCATTTCTCTTTTCTTTGAGCTGTTTAGAAATTAATTGAATAATTGCTTCATCGTCGAGTTCAATTCTTTCGTCAACTTCAACCTGTTTAATGCCAGCTCTTACCATTGTAATGGTATTTTTTCTAAGAATGTCCTTGTTTTTCATGGAGGTTTTTAAATCTTCCATCAATTTAGCTTTTAAAGACATATTTTCACCTTCTGTTTATCGTCTTCGATTTTTCCTACGAGCTTCTTCTGCTTTTTTCTTTTTCTTTATACTTGGTTTTTCGTAGTGTTTTCTCTGTCTAATTTCACGAAGTATTCCGCTAGTAGCACATTGTCTTTTAAATCTCTTTAACGCATTATCTAAGGATTCATTTTCCCCTACTTTTATTTCTGACATCTAAATCCCTCCCTTCGTAGAAAAGAGTACGTATAATTGTTAATACTGTAAAATTATACATTAAAATACTATATTAATCAAGAATTTAGATTATTTATTTTACTATTAAATTTTTATTTAAGTTTTACTGCTGTTCCTGAAATAGAAACCATCATTACAGCGCCACCTGATCCTAAAACTTCATAGTCCATTTTACAACCTACTACAGCATTTGCGCCCATTTTTTCAGCTCTAAGTTTCATTTCTTCTATAGCACCATTTCTAGCAGAAAGTATTTCATCTTCATAGCCAGAAACTCTGCCTTGGGCATAACTCATCAGACCAGCTCCTAAGCTTCCAATAAAACCTAGACTAGATACAACTTCACCGAAAACTAATCCAAGGTATTCATCAATCTCTCTTCCTTCAACAGAATTTGTAGTTGTAATAATCATATTGCCTCCTTGAATAATGATTTATGAAAAAACTATTCCAAAACAAATTTCTTAATCATAGGCATCATGCTTGATATCATCGCTACGATAAACAAAGGTCCAGTTAAAAGTAAAACCAATAGTTCATAACCTAAACTTGATCTAGGGTCAGATTGTCCTTTAAATCTACCTTTAAGTGAGCCTAGAGGAATTCCTATCGAGTTGCCTAACATTATTTTTCTTATGACGCCTAAGATTCCTAATGACTTTTCCATTCCATATTCTTTGACCAAAGAAACCCAGATGTCTTTGTCTGGCTCACCCCTAAAATCAGCATAATGTTGTGCAAATAAAATCCCCTTTACTTCATCTTCAGGTGCATATTCCAAATCTCCAATTAAAATCTTTTGGATCTCTTCATTGGACATTCCAGATTCTAATGCGGCCTTCGTGTGCGCATAAGTACACATATCGCATTTATTTACTTCTGTAACAGCAAGCATAATTCTTTCTTTGAATTGATTGGATATTAGATTGTTTTTTATTGCTTTATTATAATCTTTTCTAGATACTATCGCTTTATAAATGTTTTGATAAATTTCCGAAATACTAAATAATTTTCTTCCAAATGTTGCCAATATCGCACCTCTTTCTAATGTTCAAATAATAGTCTATAAGGAGATGTAATGTCAAGATTATTATAATTATAAATAGATTCCAATAAAAAAACTTCTTTAGAAATATATTCCAAAGAAGTTTATTTTAAATATTAATACATTCCAGCTCCTGGATTCATTCCTGCCATTGGATCTTCTGATGGAATGTCTACAATTGCTGCTTCTGTAGTCAATACCATAGCTGCAACACTTGCTGCATTTTCTATAGCAGATCTAGTTACTTTTGCTGGGTCTACAATTCCTGCTTTAACCATGTCTTTGTACTCACCTAGAAGTGCATCGAAGCCAATTCCGATTTTTTCATTTCTAGTATGTTCTACAATTACTGATCCTTCAAGTCCTGCATTGATAGCGATTTGCTTTACTGGTTCTTCTAAAGCTTTTGCAATTATCATAGCACCTGTTTTTGCATCTCCTGATAGACCTTGGATATAATCTTCTACAGCTTTTATTGAATCTACTAAAACTGTACCGCCACCTGGAATAATTCCTTCTTCTACTGCTGCTCTTGTCGCTGCTAAAGCATCTTCAATTCTAAGTTTTCTTTCTTTAAGTTCTACTTCTGTAGCTGCTCCAACTTCTATTACTGCAACTCCACCTGAAAGTTTTGCAAGTCTTTCTTGAAGTTTCTCTTTGTCAAATTCAGAGTCAGTGTTTTCGATTTGTGCTTTAATTTGTGCAACTCTAGAATCCAAATCTTCTTGAGCTCCACCACCATCTACAATTACAGTAGTATCTTTGTCTATTTTAACTGATTCAGCACTACCTAGCATTTCTAATTTTGCATCTTTTAAATCATATCCTAATTCTTCAGAAATTACCGTACCACCAGTAAGAATTGCAATATCTTGTAGCATTTCTTTTCTTCTATCACCAAAACCTGGAGCTTTAACTGCTACTACGTTGAATGTTCCACGAAGCTTATTAACTACTAGTGTAGCCATAGCTTCTCCTTCAATATCTTCTGCAATAACTAATAGTGGTCTTCCAACTTGTACTATTCCTTCTAACAATTCTAGAATATCTTGAATATTGTTAATTTTTTTATCAGTAATTAGAATATATGGTTTGTCTAATTCTGCTACCATTTTTTCAGTGTCAGTTACCATATAAGGAGAAACATATCCTCTATCGAATTGCATTCCTTCTACAGTCTTAAGTGTAGTTCCTGTAGATCTGGATTCTTCAACAGTAATAACTCCATCTTTTCCTACTTTTTCCATAGCCTCAGAGATTAATTCTCCAATTTGTCGTTCTCCTGCAGAAACAGCTGCTACTTGAGCAATGGATTCTTTTGATTCCACTGGTACAGAGAATTTTTTAATTTCCTCAACTACAACACCCACTGCACTTTCGATACCATTTTTTAATTGGATTGGGTTTGCGCCTGCTGCAATATTTTTTAATCCTTCACGGATAATAGCTTGCGCTAAAACTGTTGCAGTTGTGGTTCCATCTCCTGCTACGTCGTTAGTCTTAGTAGCTACTTCTTTTACAAGCTGTGCGCCCATGTTTTCAAATCTATCTTCAAGTTCGATTTCTCTTGCGATTGTCACGCCGTCGTTAGTAATAACTGGGGCGCCATATTGTTTATCTAAAACTACATTTCTTCCCTTTGGTCCAAGGGTAATCTTTACTGTATCAGCTAGAAGGTTAATACCTTTTTCCATAGACTTTCTAGCATCTTCATTGAATTTAATTTCTTTTGCCATTTTATCCTCCTATAATTTTTTATTCTACTATTGCAAGTAAGTCAGTCAATTTACAAATAATCATTTCTTCGTCGTCAACTTTAATTTCTGTTCCAGCATATTTAGTATATACTACTTTGTCTCCGACTTTAACTTGGTCTTTTTTCTCATCATCTGCAAGTATATCTGGTCCGATAGATACAACTATAGCATATTGTGGTGCTTCTTTAGCTGAGTCAGGAAGAACGATTCCTCCAACTGTTCTCTCTTCAGGTTTAACCTTTTTAACAATTATTTTGTCACCGATTGGTTTTAAATTCATAATGACCTTCCTTTCAATCTTTTTTATTTTTTTCATAATGTTAGCACTCAACCTTTATGAGTGCTAATCCATAATATATATATTACCTTTTAAAACTAATTTAATCAACGAAAATCATTTTTTTATATCAATTTCACATTTAAATTTGAAAATACAGTCTTACAATAATTTATTGCTTCCCAATAGCATTTTCTCTGCCATAATAAAATAAATACTGTTGAGCGACACCGGCATATTCTCCGAATTTTTCCCTTCCCAACTCACTCACCAAATTTTTATTTACTTCTTTTCCAAAATACAAAGTTTCCATAACCCTTTTAATCCATACATCTACAGGGAATGAATCTTTTTTCTTAAAGGCAAATAATAAAATACAATCAGCTATTTTAGGTCCAATACCTGGTAGTTCAACTAAACTTTTTCTAATTTGTTCTCTTTCCATATTCATAAATGCCTCTATATTATAAGTTCCATCATAAATTAGCTTAGAAGTTTTTACTATTCTCTCATCTCTAAATCCTACTCTACAATATTCCCTTAAGTCTTCAGGCCTAGCACTAGCTAAGGCTTCAGGAGTTGGAAAAGAAAAATAGTCAATTCCATTAATCGTTTCAATTTTCTCCCCATAATATTGAGAAATTAAACCTATAGATTTTTTAATTTGAGGTATCCTATTATTAGCTGAAACCATAAAAGAAATCATGGTTTCGAAAGGCTCTTGATTCAAAACCCTTATGCCCTTACCATATTCTATAGCCTCTTGCATAATTTCGTCTTTATTAAAGGTGTTTTGTATTTTAATATAATCAGTTTCAAGATCAAAATAATTTTTCCAAATCTTTTCAAAATCTTCAATATTAGTGTTTTTTATTATGACATCCTTGCCAAAACTAGATACGTTAATCACTCTCTCATGAGCAACCACTGTATAACTTCCGTCTGCTTCTCTGTCCCATCTAAAGGCTTGGCCGCATTCAAAAATATGTTCAGGTTCAAAAGAATCTTGTCCTTGAAGTATTATTTTATTTTCATTTATATTTATTTCCAATTTTTTCTCCAAAAAAGGCAAAGTTACAATAACTTCGCCTTAATATATTACTTGTTTTTTAAAAAATATGACAACACCAGCAAACTTTCTGTAAATCGCATGTTTTCTACCATTGTTTCTTCAGGTAAATTTAAATCGAGAGGAGCAAAATTCCAAATTCCGTTTACTCCGTATTTTACAAAAAGATCAGCTACATCTTGAGCGCTTTCCTTGTCTACTGTTATGATGCCTACGTGCACTTTCTTATTTTTAAGGAAATTTTCTATCTTAGAGATATCTTGAATCTCTGTTCCATCAATATCTTGGCCGATATTATTAGGATTTCGGTCAAATATTCCTATAATATTTAACCCTGCATCTCTAAAGCCTGAATATTTTGCAATTGTTTTACCAAGATTTCCGGCGCCCACAATAACCGCATTCTTAGTCAAATCGTAACCAACAATTTTTCCAATATTTTCTTTTAAACTTTTTACATTATATCCAAATCCTTGTTGCCCAAAACCCCCGAAGTTATTGAAGTCCTGTCTAATTTGTGAAGCTGTAAATCCTGTCAATTCGCTAAGTTCTTGGGATGAAATACCTTTTACCCCAGACTCTTCAAGGTCTTCTAAAAATCTTAGATACTTCGGCAAGCGTCTAATAACTGCTATCGATACTTTCTTCTCTGACATATTATCACTCCATTAGATCCTTAATTAAGGTAATTATATCATAGATTTAATTAAATGTTCAAAGATTTGTTTATTATATATTTACTTATTTGATTTTACATTCAGGAAATTTTTGTTAGAATAGAATTGGAGGATAGATATGGCTATATTAAGTGTGAGAAATCTGAGTAAATTTTTCATTTATGATTCAATTTTTAAAGATGTAAATTTTCATATAGAAGAGGGAGAGAAGATTGGACTTATAGGTCACAATGGTAGCGGAAAGACGACTTTGTTAAACGTATTGTCCGGTGAAACCGACTACGACAGCGGAGAAATTTTCTACCAAAAGGATGCTAAACCCAGTTATCTAAAACAATATACTAAAATTTCCAGCGACAAAACCATTATTGAAGAATGTCTTACTATTTTTCAAGATGTATTTGATATGGAAAAAGATATTAGAAACCTGGAAATTGAAATAAGTAAAATCACGGAAGAATCTCCACAAAGCGAAAAATTACTTGAACAATACAGCAAATTATCAGAAAAATATATCGAACTAGACGGGCATTCTATTAACTCCAGAGTTAGAGGAGTTATAAAAGGATTAGGATTTTCTGAAAATGAATTCCATAAAACTGTAAACGACTTAAGTGGTGGTCAAAAGTCTAGAGTTAATCTAGCAAAATTACTTTTATCTAATCCTGATTTCATGTTTCTAGATGAACCTACTAACCACTTGGACATTAAGTCTATTTCTTGGCTGGAAGGATATTTGAGAGACTATAAAGGAACATTTATGGTAGTAAGTCACGATAGATTTTTCTTAGACAATGTAGTCAATAGGATATTTTTATTGGAAAACCAAGAACTGTTTACTTACTATGGAAACTATACACAGTTCTCGAAATTAAGAGCAAAAGATCTGGAAGTTAGAAAAAGGCAATATGAAAATCAGCAAAAAGAAATAGAACGAGAAAAGAAAATTATAGATCGTTTTTTAAGTGTTGGCAGAGAAAAAGCAATTCGCCAAGGCCAAAGTAGATTGAAGCAATTGGAAAAACTAGAAACCATTGATCCGATAAAAATCAACAAGACAGCTTCGATTAGATTTAAAACTAATATAAAACCTGGTAATGACATCTTTATAGGAGAAAATTTATCCAAATCCTTTGGAGATCATTTGGTATTTACTAACATAAATTTTAAATGTTTTAAAGGAGATAGAATAGGAATTATTGGAGAAAATGGCGTTGGAAAATCCACATTGTTCAAAATATTATCTGGCAGAATCCCATCTTTTAAAGGAGAGTTGAAGATTGGTACTAATGTCCAAATCGGCTACTTTGACCAAGAAATGTCTCATTTAAATAATGAAAATACGATAATTGAGGAGATATGGGATTCCTACCCTAAACTCACTCATTTCGAAATCAGATCCTATTTAGCAAAAATGATGTTCATAGGTGATGACATATTAAAAGAAATTAAGTTTTTAAGCGGTGGAGAAAAGGCTAGAGTGTCCATATTAAAGCTAATGCTTTCAGACTCCAACGTACTGTTGATGGACGAACCTACGAACCATTTAGATATAGACTCCAAAGAAATTTTAGAAAAAGCCCTGAAAGATTATGAAGGCACAGTAATCTCCATCTCTCACGATAGGTATTTTCTAAACAACTATGCAAATAAAATTTGGGAAATGGAAAAGGATTCTATAAATGAATTTTTAGGTGATTACAATTATTACGTCCAAAAAAAAGAAGAACTAGAAGCTTCTCCAGAAGAAATAAAAGAAATGACGATGACCGAAAGGCGTGCTATTCAAAAGGAAGAACGAGAGAAAATCCGTGAAGAAAGAAAAAAACGCCAGGAGCTGGAAAAATTAGAAGCTAAAATTTCAGATTTGGAAATGGAAATAGAAGAACTGGATATGACTATGGCAAATCCAGAAATCGCTGTTGATTATGAAAAGATACTGGAGTTAAGTATGAAAAGAGATTCGGTATCCCAAGAATTGGAAAATTTATATGACGATTGGATGCTATTAAGCTAAAATTAAAAATATCCTAGTGTAGAAATGCTAAAATCGCATTTTACACTAGGATGTTTTTAATCTACAATCCCAAATTGGCAACTGCTTTAATGGAGAAAGGACTTGCTCCCTCTCTTTTGTACTGAAAATAAGCAGCTCCCGCTATCATAGCTGCATTATCAGTGGAGAGAACTTTACTCGGAAAGTATGACTTTATTAGTCCTTCAGATTCCAATTCTTGAAACCTTTTTCGAAGTCCGTCATTGGCAGAAACGCCACCTGACACTGCTATTTTATTGATACCAGTCTCTTTAGATAATCTCATCGTCTTTCCCACTAGCACATCTAATACTGCATCTTGAAAGCTTCGAGCCACATCTTCTATTACTATGTCTTCATCTTTCATCTTTTGAGAATTGATATAGTTTAAAACTGCGGTTTTTAATCCGCTAAAACTAAAATCGTAATTATCTTCTTTTAGCATTACCCTTGGAAAATCTATATTGGATTTCCCAATTTTTGCATATTTATCTATATAAGGTCCTCCAGGATAACCTAGTCCCAAAGTTCTAGCAATCTTATCAAAAGCTTCACCTGCTGCATCATCTTTGGTTCTTCCCACTACTTCAAATTCCAGTTCGTTTTTTACTACAATTAAATAAGTGTGTCCTCCTGAAACTACCAAGGAAATAAATGGTGGTTCCAAATCCGTATCCAAATAATTTGCAGAAATATGGCCTTCCATATGATTTACTCCCACAAAGGGAATGTCATTTGAAAATGCCAAAGCTTTACCATATGACAATCCTACTAATAAAGCGCCAATAAGTCCTGGGCCTCTAGTCGCTCCAATTAAATCTATTTCATTTATTTTTAAATTTGCTTCACTTAAAGCTTCTCTGACTACATAACTAATAGTTTCCAAATGCATTCTAGATGCCACCTCGGGAACTACTCCTCCGTATATTTTATGTGTGTCTATTTGTGAAGCAATAATATTTGAACATATAATTCTTCCATCTTTTACCACTGCTGCTGCAGTTTCATCGCAAGAAGATTCTATTCCTAATACGTACATTTAATTCTCCTCTGTCATTTTCCACATCACATACGCGTCTTTATTATTTTTATAATATCCTGTTCTAATACCGACTGTGACAAAACCCATTTTTTCATACAAAGCTATTGCAGGATAATTGTCCACTCTCACTTCTAAAGTAATTCCAATTATTTCTTTTTCCGGATAAAAGTTTATACCATAACTTAAAAGTTTTTCTCCAATTCCTTTGCCTCTGTGACTTTCATCTACTGCAACATTGTTTATATGAACCTCGCTAGCAATATTCATTATAGAAATAAATCCAACAACTTTTTCGTCCAGAACTCCTACAATATATACGCTATATTTATTTTCAAGTAAATCTTGCTTCACCAATTCATAGGACCACGCATCTTCTACTGAATCTTCTATGGCAAATATCTCATCCAAATCCTCTTCTTTTGCCATTCGTATTAATAAACTATCCATTTTTCTTCTCGAAGTCTATTTGGGCTTGGGACTTGGACATGTAATTGGCTTCTAAGTTCAAATGGCTTATGGATTTACCCTTTTTATATTCCTCAAGGGCAATAAAGCATAAGTTGGAAGCTCGATTTAATAAATTTCCTTCCATTCCATACGAGATAGTATTTTGAAAGGATTCTCTGAAGAAATCGCACATGTCGCCAACTAATATTAAATCTTCTTTGTCTTTCATATTATTGGAAAAATCTGTAATATCGTATAGACCTTCTTCTAGAAAAACTTCCTTTATTGAATAATAATAAATCGCTCCATATACCCTATCTCTTTTGGCATCCACTGCTACAGCAACCGTCTTAGAACTAGAAAAATTCCTAGCCAAAATTTCTAAAGATGATACTGGAACCACTGGAATATCCAAAAATTCCAAAAGGCCTTTTGCCGTCGCGATACCAATGCGTATTCCAGTAAAAGAACCTGGTCCTACTGCAACGCCAACTAAATCTATGTCGTCCATTTTAAGATTATTGGATTCAAGTAGATATTTGATATTGTCTATTAATTTTTCAGAATGATCCATATTAGAGAAAAAATTAATTTCACATAATATTTTAGAATCTTCTATCACCGCTATAGACATTGTCTTTGTAGATGTATCAATCCCTAAAACTTTCATTTGCTATACTCTCCAAAATGTATTTATATTTTTTTTCGTTATTTGTATTTATATTGATGATTCTAATTTCTCCTTCGCCTTTTTTGATATCTATATTCAACGGTTCTTCAGGCAAAAGTTCGTATATAGTATCAGGCCATTCTATAATATTTACATCATTTGAAAATAAATAATCTTCAAAGCCCAATCTTTGGAAATCTTCTTCCCCTTCTAATCTATAAGTATCAAAATGATTTAAATTAATCTTTCCGTCATATATATTTAATAACGCAAAAGTAGGACTGGTAATATAATCATCTATTCCCATTCCCTCGCCTATGAATTGGGTTAAGTGAGTTTTTCCAGCTCCTAAGTCTCCTCGTAAGCATATAGTTTCACCACCCACTAAGGATTTTCCTATAACATTTCCCAATCGTTTCATCTCGTCAATTGAATTAATTAATATTTTTTCCATATTTCACCTAGGGATATTATATATGATAATCACACATTTTTAAAGAATGGTAAATGCTTTTGTCATATCATTGTAAAATTGGAAAAATATATTCAGTTATAATATAAGGCATGGAGGTTTTTATGAGAAATAAATTTAAAAAATTAATAACAGCATTGGCTTTTTCAGCAGTTTTACTTAGTTCCTTAAAAGTTAATGCTTCAAGTGTAATTCATGATGTAAAGGAAAGACATGACATAGCTACCGGTGTGCAACATGTCCAAATAGACAGGTTTACCAATAATGGATGGATCGACATTGAGGTTCTAAAACTGGATACTAAAAATAGTTTTAGTAATCTTACTCCTTTAATAAGTGGACAAGGAGTTTCCAAAAGAGCAGTCTTGTCAGATATGATTAACTCAAATGGAGCAGTAGCAGGTATTAATGGAGATTTTTTCGAGACGACAAGTTATCCAATGGCTTTGGGTTCACTATATGGAGATAATAAATTAATTTTATCCACTCCAGAAGTAGCATTTAGTAGAAATTCATTTTATATAACCAAAGACGGAAAAGGCGGAGTTGGCAATCTAAACAATAATATTATTGTAACTAATATTGGTAAGGGAATTAATTACAGCATTAATGCCCTAAATAAAATATCCAAACCATATTCTGCAATTTCAATATTAGATAGCAATTGGGGCGCTAAATCCCCAGGTAATTCTATCGGAACCAGAAATACGGAAGTATTGATTGTAAATAACAGAGTAGTAGATAAAAGAACTGGAGGAGTTTCTTTTCAAATTCTACCTGGAACTTACGTTTTGACACAAGTTGGAACTGGCTTAGATTCCTTGTCCATAGGTGATACCATTTCAATCAACTATGGAGGATACGAAAACCTAGCTTTTTCTGTAGGAGGCGGTAACATTTTGGTGTCCCAAGGTTCAGTTCTTAATAACCCCAAATTTTCAAAAACTAGAGCACCTAGAACTGCAATAGGTATTAACAGTACTAACACTGAAGTCTTGTTAGTTACGGTAGACGGTAGAAATAATACATCTATAGGTATGAGCGAACAAGAATTAGCTGAGTTTATGAAAAGTATAGGTTCACATCACGCATTGAATCTAGATGGTGGTGGTTCAACTACAATGGGAATTAAGTATTCAGGTGACGAAAAAGCTACTATAGTAAATTATCCATCAGATGGATCTGAAAGACCAATAGTTTCTGGTGTAGGAATAAAATCCTCAGCACCTGTTTCAGAGCCAAATTATTTAAAAATTACACCAAGTGAAAAATCTACATTTATAGGATTTTCATATCCCATAACTGTAGAAGTTTTCGACCAATATCACAATAAATTGCAAGTAAATCCAGAATCCATATCCATATCATCGGAATCAGGAAATATAAGTGGTCTTAACTTTAATCCAAGCGTAAAAGGACCAGGCAAGATAACTGCAAGCTACGCAGGTATAACTGGAGCAACAGATGTGTTTGTACATTCCGAAATGAAAGAATTAATTCTTGATGTAGGATCCCTTCAAATGACAAATGGCAAAATACACATTTTTGAAACGATATATGGTAAAGACGATTTGGGATACAAGAAAAAAATAAACGCATCCCAAGTACAATTCAGTGCTACGGAAGGAATTGGAATATTTGAAGGAAATAAATTCACTGCCCAAGGTGATGGTGTAACAGGCGTAATAACGGCTAATTATAATGGCGTAATTAGAAATATCCCAATATCTGTAGGTACACAAAAAGAAAATATATTCGGATTTGATTCCATTGAAAATGCTACAGTTTCAGTAAATCCAAATGACGATACTAAAATAACTGCAAGTGTAATATTAGATTCTGAAACTCAAGATGAAAATCCATCTACAGCTTTAGTTTATAGCATAACGCCACAAAAAGAAGCCCAAAGTGCTTCTATAAATTATAAAGGTGGAATATCCCTAGGAACAGCACAATACGTGGGTCTTTGGATCAAAGGTGATAGCTCAGGCGGAAAAGTTATTGCAAGCTTCAGAGATGCAAACGGAAAAACAGGAAGTGCAGTTTTAATTGCCTCAGTAGATTTTAACGAATGGAAATATGTAGAAGCTCTCGTTCCTGCTAGTCTAAATGGAAATATTTTTCTAGATAAATTATCCATCACTATCTCCGACGAGGTAGAACTGGTTTCTTCTATTAAATTTGATGGACTAATTGCCGGAATTAAATTGCCCCTTGATTGGGAATTGGCTAAAGGTTCAAGTGTATCTGGCGACCCTAGAAATTTCCAAGGAGAAACTGAAGGAGCTTCCAGAATATCTATAACCAGCCTGAGCAAAAATGGTGGGGATAACACCCAAAAATTAAATCACCTGCAAAATAAGAACGTAGCAGTTATATTTAATGGCGCATCTCCAGAGACTATGGCAGGAATCAATGCAGGTTTAAAATTCAATGGAAATGACGTGCACAACATTAAAACCTCAAACGGTACAGCATTTATTACTCTCCAGTCTAATCAAAACGGAATTAGATCAGCTAATGCAGCCCAATGGAAACCATTTATGGCAGCCATGGAAAATGCAGACTATAAAAATATTGTAATAATGATGCAACATGACCCTGAGAATCTAACAGGAGCCAAAGAAAAATCCTTCTTCTTTGATATTATCGACAAAGCAGTAAAATCCGGAAAAAATGTATTTATAGTTTCTCCAGGAAATACTAATTCTGTAGAATGGCTAAGTGGATATAGGAAAGTATCGCTAACTGGCTACGGTAATGCAGTATTAGACATCAATATAAAAGATGGAAATCTATCTTATGTGATGACAAGATATTAAACTATTATTAGTCTTCAAGCAAAATAAAATCGTTTTTAAAAATTAAGGGTCTTTGTCAAATAATTTTGACAAAGACCCTTAATTTAATAATATAATAACTGCTTCTAACACAGAGCCACCTATTGCTCTGGCTTTATCTGATATGGTATAGCAATTTATTTCTGTTCTAGGTTCTATATCTCCTATTTTCATTCCCTTTTTTACTTTGCTTTTATTTCGTATTAGGCCTCTCAAAACTCCTTCGATTTCTGCTTTAACCTCGATACCATTTACTTCTGAGATTACTTCGTTCTTTTTTACAAAATCGCATATATCAAAATAATTCTCTATAACTCCGTCACAGGGTGCGTATAATACCCTTTCTGTTGAAAAACCACATGTTTCTCCTGGTATTCCTGTATTAGGCGATGCGCTTCCTTCAAATATTAGTCTAGCTAAATCGTGACCTCTATTGGTTTCTATGACAATATCTACATCTTCGCCTGCTATGAATCCTGGACCCAATGCGATAGTATTCTTGCATAAATTTTTATTGATTCCTAGATTTTTTTTAGCTATTATAGCATCCACAATTACATCGGGTTTGAGGAAATTTAATATCTCAAGGTTTGGATCTATGAATATAGGTACTTTTTTCAAATTCCAGGCTATATTAATTTCTTCTATATCACTTACCAAAATAGCTTCTACATCTTCAACTTTATAATTTCCTTCGTATATTGCTTCAGACAGCGAAACAGTTCTTCTGACTGCCATAGGCCTTTCTATCTCTGTTGCTACTACTTTAAATCCACATCGATGAAGTTTTTGGATAACTCCTGTCGCAATATCTCCTGCTCCTCGAACTAAGATTATCTTTTCTTTCATAATTCTAATATCCTTTTGTAATCTTCTTCTATGTCTATGTCCAAATTTTCAATGGAGCTATTTATAATTAGACTTTGGGAATTGGATTGGTCGATTAAGATGACGCCTCCTTGATCCTTTTCTAGTTTCAAAAGTTTTTCTCTATATTCTGGTGGAAAAATCATAGGTGAGCCTCTATTTTCTAAATAAATCGGAAATGTTATCAAGCTCTTGTCCGCATTAAATTTTTCGATTATCTTATCTACTGTTTCTTTAGTCAAGAGAGGTTGATCGCATACAAAAAACATACAGGCATTTTTCTGTTTAGAATTTCTTATTCCAATTTTTATAGATTCACTCTTTCCTATAATGGCTTCTTCGTTAGTATAGGATGTTATTTTGTTATCTTCTGCGTATTTGATTATATCCAAATCATTTGTGACTATTATTTTTTCGTCAAAGGGATAACTCGATACCAAATCTATAACGTACTCAAAGATAAATTTTTCTTTGTATTTTAATTTTAATTTGTTTTTGCCCATGCGTCTAGAGCTTCCACTAGCCATTATTATTGCAGATATCATATTTCACCTACTAGATTTTTTCAATTATATAATTTATCTTATCATCGTAATCGATTAATTTTTTTACATAGTCTTGTGTTATTTCATTTTTCTCAAAACTATATTGGTTGAAGTAGATCACTTTTTCTCCAACAGCATTTTTGAATATTACTTCTTCGTGGAATATAATATTTTTTATTGTTTCAAAATCCAATTCCTCTTTGAATCCGAAATTTTCTTTGAATTTTTCCTCATTGAAAATTAATTCCGCCCGTAATATTTCTCCAAAATATTTCATAGGTATTACTCCAATTGTTTTAGTAGTTTCAGGTCTTATTACTGGTTCGAATTCCCTCCATGCTTTGTATGGAAGTCTTTTAGAGCCATCTGCTTCAATCAAAATATAGTCGAAAATTTTTAAACAATGTATAAAATCTTCGTCTGTTAATGCATTGAATTTGTTTTCAACGGTTTTTCTTCCGGCGATTACTATTTTGTTGTTGACATTTATATCTTTCAATTCGTCATAGCTTTCAATAAATATTTCATTTTCCAGTAAATTTTCTGGAACTTTCATTTTTGTAGTTGTGGTAATGAGGACACTGCCACTGAATATGAGCTCTCTAGCCAATTTGTATATTGTGGTAGTTTTGCCACCACTTCCTATAAAAGATATTATGTCATTTTTTTTTATGTCAAATTCTTTTGCTAGACTCATCACTACTCCTATAGTCTTGTATTATCTCAGATGCAATAGATATTGCAATTTCGAATGGAGTTTCTGCGTTAATCTTCATACCTATTGGCGAAAAGATTTTATCTTTTAGGTGAGCATATTTAGAATTTTCAAGTTCAGAAAATAAAATAGCAGCCTTTTTCTTCGAGCCTATTACCCCGATGTATTTTGGATTTTTTTCTAAAACTTCAAACAAAACGGATCTGTCGTGCTTGTGTCCACGAGTAAGAATGCAAACATAGTCGTGTATGCTTATATCTAAATTGGCAGTGCTATAATCTTGTGAGAGTATTCTCAGTGACTGCGGAAATTGTTCTTCAAGTAAAAATTCTTCTCTATCTTCAATTACAATAGTTTCAAATTCTAAATCATTTAAAATGGGAACTAGACACTGAGCTATATGGCCTCCGCCAAATACGAACATCTTTTTCTTATCTAGAATACTAAATTTCACTGTATCTTCTTCTGGAGTAATCTCTCCATAAGATGCCATCAATTCTCCATTTATATTTAGATTAAGCCCTAAATTACTAGTTCCAATAACTAGTTCTACAAATTTGTCTTTAAAGTTTGATAATACTATTTCAAATATATTTTCTAATTCTAGATTGCTAGGATCTACGTACAAGAACAAAACTGTATTGTTCCCACCACAAACCATGCCCATATTTTTGGCAACGTCGTCGTTTAAAATATATTTTTCTGTAGTAGATTTTTTCAGCTTTATTAGCTCTTTAGACTTTTCAATAGCTTGAAACTCTAACATTCCACCACCAATAGTCCCTGCTTTAAGTCCTTCTCCATCTACAATCATCCAAGCTCCCGTTTCCCTAGGTGATGAGCCTTCCTTTTTAATTATTAGATTGATAACAAAGGGAGATTTGTCTTTTTGTAATTGTTGTCCAATACTGAATAACTTAATCATATTCACCTCTTATAAAACATATGTTAATCTAAATAAGTTCGCCTACCAAATTTTCTGCAATTTCTAAAATCCTATTCGTGTGAATAAGTTCTCTTATATACTCGATATAAGGATACAAATATTCATCTTCTTCTAATATGGGAACTTTTTTTTGAATTTCTAAAAATATTTTTTCTGTTACAGAGCTCTTTTGCAGTTTTGGGTCTAGGTATTGATAAGATTGATATGCAGACAATAGCTCTATCGCCAATATATATTCTAATTTTTTTGAAATTTCTATAGCTTTCAAAGAAGAATTATATCCCATTGCAACATAGTCTTCTTGATTTCCACATGTTGGTATGTTGTCAATTACTGACGGTGTTGCCAAAACTTTTATTTCGTTTAAAAGACCAGCTTGAGTATATTGCGGTATCATCAATCCTGAATTTAGACCAGGATTATTTATTAAAAACCAAGGATTTCCTGACAGATTTCCATCTATCAATCGATTATTCCTACGTTCTGACATTTTTGCAATCATAGCCGCAGCCATACATACTGAATCCATCTCCAAGCCTATAAATGAAGAATCTGGATTTCCTGAGGAAATGGCCATAGATGTCTCGCAGTCGGACCAAATTATTGGATTGTCTGCACAGCTATTCATTTCATTTTCCACTGTATTTTTTGCGTCATAAATAGTTTTTTTAGCTGCTCCATGAAGTTGTGGAACGCATCGGACTGAAAGTGCATCTTGTAGCCTAAAGTCGTAAAATTCTTTTGCAATCTCAGAATCTTTTAAAATATTTCTGATATTTGTAGCAGTATCTTTTTGGTACTTATGGTTTTTGACATCCATAACTCTTTCATCAAAAGCACGTAGCGTACCTTTAGATACTTCTAATGTCATGGCTGAAATAATATCTGCTGTTTTAGTTGCATTTAAAATATCATATAATGATATTGCCGCCATTGCTGTTACACTTGTAGTGCCAGACACTAACGCTAGACCTTCTTTATAAGATAGTTCATAACTAGATAAACCATGTCTTTGGAAAATATCTTTGGATTCTACAATCTCTTTGTCATCAACGATTTTTCCCTCTCCAATTACTCCAAGGGCTATGTGAGCTTCGGGAGATAGATATCCTACTGATCCGTGTTTTGGTGCAAAGGAAATAATATTTTTATTTAAAAATTCTTTGTATCTCTCTAAGGTTTCTATCCTAACTCCACTATATCCTCTCCCTAAATTCAATATGCACATCAGCATAGTGCCTCGTACTTCTTCTTCGGTCATTCTATCGCCGACAGATGTTGCATGAGATCTTACTATATTAAGTTGTAGAGTTTTTGCATCTTCTTTGGAAATAGTTTTAGTAACATTTGCACCAAATCCTATTGTCACGCCGTATATAATTCTTTCTTCATCTACCCACTGCTCGACTAGTTCTCTGCTTTTATTAACCCTATCAATAAATTCTTGAGAAAATTCTATTTGTACTTTGTTTCTGACTACGGAAATAAATTCTGCTAGATTGATATCTTGATTAATAATATATGTATTGCTAATATTTTTCATAATTACCTCTTTTTTTATTAATAGGAGGTTACTTTTGAAAGTAACCTCCTATATGATTTTACTCGACAAGTTCGTCAAAGAAAAACATTTTAACTGCTGAAATTATTTGAAGTATAAATATAAACAATACTACAAATCCTCCTGCAGCTGCCAAGGATTTTACCCCTTGCACCCCTTGTTCTCCACCACCGAATGCAGCCATTATTATTGCAACTACTCCAATAGTAGCGCCCCAAATTACTTTTAAATATCCTGGTGCTTCTGATCCTATAGGTATATCTCTAATACACATAGATGCTACGTTATTTGATGTGGCATCTGCAGCAGTAACAAATGATACTAGAATAATAAGTAAATTAAATGGTATCAGTATAGCTGACAATGGTAAATGTTTCATAAATTCAAATAGTGCCATAGTAGCATTAGAGTTTTGGATTGTTGCTACCAAATCCACTTGTCCTTGCATTTGTAAAAATAATCCATAATTACCCCAAATACTGAACCAGATAATGCCAAATATTGCAGGTAGAATTACATTTATCATCAATACTTCTTTGATTGTTCTTCCATACGATATCTGTCCCAAGAAAATACCAGTTACAGGAGCGTATGCAATCCAAACCGCCCAGTCAAACAAAGTCCAAGATCTCACCAGGGCTTCTCCACCAATGTCAATTGGATCTAATCCCCATATCCAGAAATTTTGCAGCCATTCGGCCATTCCTGCAGTAGAATTTCTAAATATAAATAGCGTCGATCCTATAACTAATAATAAAAGTAATTATATTATGAATTCAGAAGATGCTATACTTCAGTTAAATAATTTTAGATATTTTGATATGTCTGCTTGCTTTAAACTTTTTAAAAAAGAACTTTTTAATAATATAAAATTTCCAAAAGGAAAATACTGTGAAGATTTTTATATTATGTTTAAATTATTTGATAAAGCAAATAAAATAGTTTATTTTAATGAATACTTATATCATTACATGCAAAGAAAGGGTAGTATATCGCATAACAATAATAACTTAAGATATGATTTTATTTATGCCGC
>CANRJQ010000012.1:0-42224 GCA_947630985.1 uncultured Clostridia bacterium
ATTTATTTAAAAAATCATTTACAAATTTTACTGTAGAGATAACTCCCATCTTCATAGCTTCTTCATCTACGTCGAAATGCACATTGTGATGCTCTGCCCCAGAGCCCACTTCTTCGTTTTGCATCCCCAAAAATGCAAGTAGTGACGGTGCTACTTCTGCGTATCTTCTGAAGGATTCTGATGCATACCAGTTTGTGCCCTTAGTTACAGCGCCTTCAGGTAAAATGTCTTTTAATGCTTCCTCAGCAATTTCTGAAAGACCTTCGTCGTTAATAACTGGAGCTCCAACTTTAAAGTTTACTGGCATGTCGTATAAAAATTCCACATCACAATAATGAGCCTTCGCCGTATTCTCTACTGTATGCATCAAAACTTCTATAGCCTTCTTTCCTTCCTCTACATTGAAAAATCTCAAAGATCCGCCTATATTTATTCTATCAGGAATAATATTTCTAGCAGTACCACCATTGACCATAGTTATACCCAAAGTAACAGTCTCTTCCACATCAAGTCTATTTGGCCAAGCTGAACCCAAGGCTGTTAATACATTCGCCGCTGCAAATACTGGATTTATGGAAAGATCTGGTCTAGAGCCATGTCCGCCTCTTCCAATAATATCGAAGTTAATTCCTGTTGCTCCTGCCATTCTAGGTCCTGGCTCTACGTTAATAGTTCCCGATGGCATAAAGGAGGTTACGTGCATTCCCCAAACTGCGTCAATACCCTTGTCCTTAATTCCTTCTATCATAGCTGCGATACCCGTTCCAGCTTCTTCGCCTTCTTCAAAGAGAAATAGCACTTTTCCAGTAAGTTCGTCTTTCAGTTCAGTTAAAATTTTTGCAGTCGTCAAAGCCATGGACATATGAGCGTCATGGCCACAAGAATGACATACACCTTCGTTTTTGGAAATGTATTTCTTTTTACCCTTTAGATTTTCTTCACTTTCTGGCATAGCTAATGCGTCGATGTCTGATCTTATAGCCACAGTCTTTCCAGGTCTTCCCGTATCTAGTGTAGCGATAAATCCAGTTCCTGGTACTTCCTCGATGGGCAATCCCAGTTTTTCTACTTCTGCTTTTAAAAATTTGCTGGTTTCATATTCGTGGCCAGTCACTTCAGGATTCTCATGGAGATATCCCCTTGTGGTATAGAGATATTCTTCTAGATTATTCACCTTTTCGATTATTAAATCGTTATTAATCATTTATATCATCCTTTTTAAATATAATAGATAGGAAATAAGTTAATAACCTATTTCCTACCTGTTTTCTGTTTTATTTACCTATTTTTTTAAGTGCAGCATCTAATTTATCTAATTGTGTCTTAAGAACTTCTTTTGGAGCAGCTATATTGATTCTTTCATAATAATTTCCTTCTTCGCCGAATACATATCCTTCGTCAGTGAAGAATTGTGCATCTTTGTGTAAGAATTCTTCTAATTCTTCTACACTCATTCCAAGTGGTTCACAATTTACCCAAACTAGATAAGTTCCTTCAGTTCTAGTAACTGTAAGTCCTCTAGCTTCGAAGAAATCTACACACATTTGTCTATTTTCATCTAGCAATACTATTAGTTCTTCTAACCATTCTTCACATTCATTATAAGCTATTTCACAAGCTTTGAAGCCTAGTGTATTAATGGATAAACTTCTCATAAGTTCCAATTCTCTTACGAATTTTTTTCTAATTTCTTCATTTTCAATTATCATATTAGAAGTTGCCATTCCTGCTAGGTTAAATGTTTTGGATGGAGCTACACATGTAATTGTTATGTCTGCAATTTCTGGAGAAATCGTGGATAGTACAGTATGCTCATAACCTGGCATTATAAGGTCATTCCAGATTTCGTCAGAAATGATTACTACGCCGTGTTTAACGCAAATATCTCCCATCCTTTTCAACTCTTCCTTGGTCCATACTCTTCCTGTTGGATTATGAGGTGAGCAGAATAGCATTACCTTATTTTTTGGATCAGCACAAGCTTTTTCCAAACCTTCAAAGTCCATTGTGTAAACACCATTGTTATTTAATAATGGTACATTTACTTCTGTAAGATTAGAATTTTCAATAGCAATTCCCATAGGATAATAGATTGGTCTGGAGATGATAATTCCGTCTCCTTCTTCTGTAAAAGCTCTGACTCCTGCTGTAAACGCATTTACGATTCCCGGTGTTTGAACTAACCACTCATCTTTAATTTCATAGTTATGTCTTCTTTTCATCCAGCTTTTAACTGCTTCGTTATATTCTGGATATGCTTTGGAATATCCTAAAACTACTTCGTCTAAGTATTTTTTTAATCCTTCCACAACTTCTGGTGGATTTTTAAGTTCCATATCAGCAACAGATAGAGGTATTACATCCTCATCTACATCTGGATTCCATCCGTACATTTGTAACCATTTAGAAGCTCCTTGTCCTTTTCTGTTTGGTGCAGTAATAAAATCATATTTTGTCATTATATTCTCCTCCTAATTAAAGTTTAATCATATCGTCAGCGTACAGTGTGTCAGTTACATGCTCTCCGTATTTTGCATATGTTACAATTCCATCTTTGTCCAATACGAATGTAGCTGGAAGTTGGTTCTCGTCTCCTTCGTATTTACCGTGTTCTAATCCTAGCTCTGTTGCTTTAGCGATTCTATCCATTGTAGCTCCACCTAATGCATCCTTTATATCTTCAACTCTTTCCAAGCTGAATTTTTTATAAAGTTTCATTTCTGGATCCACTATGATTTCAAAAGGAATTCCAAAATCTTTTATTTCTTCTGCCAATACTTCTGGATCTGATTGAAGAACGACGTATACATCTACTCCGTTAGCTTTGATCTCTTCGTACTTGTCTTTGATTTCTAAAATAGCTAAACTACATACTGTACAGCCTATGTACCTTAAAAACAATAATACATTTTTATCTGCTTTTAATTCATTTAAAAAGCTGTCTTTGCATCCATTTTGCGTGCAAAATCCAAAATCTTCAATCTTTTGTCCCACTTCCAATTTCATTTCAATCTACATCCTTTTATCTTAGCTTTGCCTTATCCAATTCTCTATATGAAATCCAAGGTCTAATTTGCGCAATTGTTTGCTTTACATATTTAAACTCCTGGGGATTTCCTTTTTTTATCGTAACGATTTCATCCACATAATTTAGCTGCTCCATAATCATAGCAGGAAAATTTACCATGTACTTGTGTATCTTCTCCAAATCCATGACGTAGACATTTAATATTCTGCTGTCCATGCGAGTTTGGATTAAACTAATAAATTTCGAAACACTCCATGTTCCATTAAATTCTACATAAATGTGATTCTCTTTGGAGTTTTCTATTTCCTTTATTAGTTCTTCTACGCTGTGAACTCTAGTGAAATTTTCCAGCTTCTCAATTCCCATCTCACATTGTATTACCTTGTAGCTTTTCTTTGTATTTTGTATATATCTTTTAATCAAGGTGGTTTTTCCCGAAGATAAAAAACCCGAAACCAAAACTATATCTTTGATAAGCTACCTCCTGAAGATATCTCTTGCTCTCATTTCGTCAAAGTTATCCCCAATTATTACCAACTTACCCACACCTGCATAAGATGGAAAATCTTCTAACTTGGGCTCCCTGTCGAAGTCTCTCGTGTAGTCTACTCTAACCACTTTATCTAAATTTATTATTCCCTTTATTCTTTTGATATTACCATCTTCAATAACAGAATTTATCTTTTTTAAAAATATTTCTTCCTCGTAAGAATTAGGCAATACAAGGGATAGAGAGGAATAGTTCTCGAAAATATTTTCAATATCCATATCCAAATCGAAAACTCTATTGTAAAGGTTGTCATCGTCTAATAAAGCCCTTACGTCTAAGGTTCCATCATCTTTATCTGTCAAAATTTTTCCAAAAGAGTTGATTTCTCCAATGGAATCTACCGCTGTCTGGATCTCGTCTGTGGATAACTCAAATGTTCTGTTGATAATTATAGTATTAGCAGACAGTATTTGATTTTTATAGAATTCATGAAAATTCTCCAAATACAAAAAGTGATTGTTTCCGTCTATTAGATTTATGGAGTTTAATGTATATCCATAATCCAATGCCATAGATACATTTACTATATGGGATGTATCTGCTACTCCAGATGGCTCAATAATTATTGCATCTGGAGCGTAATCCCTTTCTATTTCAACGATGGCTTTTTCAAAATCTCCCACAAGAGAACAACATATGCACCCTGCGTTTATTTCCTTAACCACCAATTCATATCCACCTAAAAGATCCCTGTCGATATTAATATCTCCAAAGTCATTTTCAATTATCATAACATAATGCTCGGGAATCAATTCCGCCAGTAACTTTTGTATTAATGTGGTTTTTCCAACGCCTAAAAATCCCGAAACTAAAATTATCTTTTTCATATCTAGCCTATAATAAAGCTAAGGCCTATTGTGTACACTACTGCCAATATAGTAAAAGAAATTAAAACTGGCATCGTTTTTCTTACAAGTCCATTGAAAGTAGTTCCTTGATCTTCTGTAATAATCCCTAAGCAAACATGTGTAGGAGACACCTGCATTGCAATATAAGTCAAACTCATAAGGAGAGTAAAATATGCCAATCCAGCATCAGGTATAGTTGCATAAGCTAAAGGTATTATGGTAACTATTATGGCTTGAGATCCTATTACTATGGTTCCAAAGAAAAATAATATTGCATAAATAGCCTCAGGTCCTATTGGAAGTCCTATAAAATAATTTGGAAGTTGTTCAATCAATCCTGTATGAACTAAAATTTCTTTGAAAGTCATAACAGCTAAAGTCGTAAAAATCAACTTGGGTTCAAATGCAGTGACAAAAAATGGCGCAACTTCTTGAGGAGTAAATTTATCTATGAAGAAATTGAGAACTATTATACCTATAACTGTTAAGTGTACGGGAATTTTGAAAATTAGAATTATCAAAACTGCTCCTACGATTTGCCACATGCTTTTAAAAACATTTTTCCATTCTTCTTTATAGTTTACAGCTTCTTCCATATCTTCTCCTCCTTGTGGGATTTTACGAACATAGAAGAAATATCCTATAAGAAATAAAGCCAATACCAATGGTAACATCGCCACTACAAATCCTGTCATAGATACTCCTGTTAATGTCAAAGCTAAAATGATAGAACTGTAAGTGGGCACAAAGGCTTCCGAAATATGACGGTAATAACTAGTTACAAAAGTAACTTCATCCTTATCTAGATATTCTCCAGCAGCCGTAGCTACTATGGGAGCTGCGATCAAGACAGCACCAGCTGAAGGAAGCATTCCGATTATAAAAGGTACAACAGTTGCATTTATTCTTCTAGAGTTAAAAATTCTACTTATAGAACGTTCGGCTAATAGCAATCTCCCTCTTTTTTCTAACATCCTTTGAAGAAAAGTAATAGTATAGAATGCCATAATTACTACGATGCTTTGCTTACCAAATAGAGAAATTTTTAAAATACCTGGGTAAGCAGAAAAAGGTATTTGATAAAGTATAAGGGAAGCTAAAATACCTGCACCCATTGACATATACAATGGCTTATTCATTCTAACTACTAAAATAATAGCAGCAAAAACTATACCTAATTTAATTAAATCCATATTTTCCTCCTAAAAATTTATTTTGAATTAATTATTAATTTGTTTAATTATTCAATTATAATGCTAACATATTTCGGCTATTTTTTCAAGATAAGGACAAATAAATAAGCACAAAATTTTTTACGTTTTGTGCTTGGTTTTTAATATTTGATTTTAATGTATTTTAGAAATTAAAACTTTTTTCAATATTTTAGATTTATAATCTTAAAATATTTATTTTATTTCATTTTTATACAATAGTTCATACTTGATAGGCTATATCGGCTTACGCCGAGGGACGTATCTTTGTTGTTTAACACAAACAAAGTATCAATTTCATTTCCATCTTGTAATTATTAGAAAGTCCATAACCTTTGGAATTCGTACCCTACGTGAGTGTTTTCTATTTTTCATACAAAGGCGCAGCAACTGTTAACTGTAAATTGCAAACTATTAACTGATTTTACTTGTATTTATAAGTTTTAAATTTTTTCATAACTTCTATCATTTGCTCCTGGGATAAGAGCTTGGGCTCACCCATGGATTTCGTCAAATATTGTAGATGAGCTACGTATTCCAAGTGTTCTGCCGTGGAGAAGGCATCTTCCAAGGAAGGTCCAAGTGCTATCAGTCCGTGATTTCCTAATAGAACTGCATTTCTATCTCCAGTAGCTTTTATTGCGTTATGGGCAAGTTCCATACTGCCGTATATGGCGTAATCGGCGCATTTTACATCTACACCTGCCAATCCTATCATATAGTGAACTGGTTCTAAATCCCATCCCATGCATGCTATGGCAGTGGCGTAAATGGAGTGAGTGTGGACTACGGAGTTTATATCTTCTCTGTGTTTGTAAAATTCCAAATGCATTCCCGTTTCGCTGGAAGCTTTTCTAAATCCATCTACAATTTCTCCATTTATATCCATCACCAAAATATCTTCTAGTTCAATTTCAAAATAATCCATTCCGCTGGGAGTTATTGCTATTAAACCTTTTTCTCTATTGAAAAGACTTAAATTTCCTCCTGAGCCTGTAGTTAGTCCCCTTGTGATTAGCATCTTTCCGTATTCTTGTATCAGTTCTCGTTCTTTTAGTAAAAGCATGCCTTCACCTATATCGTCAAGGAATAAAATCCTTCGGTTTCACTTTCAAAATATTTTTCTAAATCGTAGGGCGTAAAAATTCCCTTGTCAGTTACGACACCACTTACTAGATGGGGTGGAGTTATATCGAAGGATGGATAATAACCTTTCACGCCTTCCAAAGTGTTTTTAATTCCCCTAGCTTCCAAGACCAATTCTGGGTCTCTGTATTCTATGGTGACTGTGTCGATGGTATCGTGTACTCTGTCTGGAACTCCCGTCACAAAATAAGGAATACCGTGATATTTCGAAGCGATGGCGATTTGATAAGTGCCCACCTTGTTCACCACATATCCGTCCATACAAATGGCATCGGCAGCAGATGTAAACAAGTCGATTTTGTTTGTGCTCATTACAAAGGCTGGCATATTGTCGGTGATGACCGTGGTGTCAAATCCTTGTCCTTGGGCTACGCTGGCAGTGAGTCTCGCTCCTTGGAAGTATGGTCTAGTTTCTGGAACGAATAATTTGATATCTTTTTCCTGTCTTTTAGCTGCTCTAAGCATCATGCCTACGATGGTCTCTCCAAAGCACTGGGTCATAATAGTTCCCTTTTTGGGAAACAATGACGCAAGATTTTCTCCTACTATTTCCATGGTGGAATATCTTCTATTAAGTGAATCTATGGTACTTTGAAACATAGCCTTTGCGATATCCTTTCCCTCGTCCATGGCTTTATGAGCATAGCGAAGGGCACCACTTGTAACTAGTTCCATGCGTTTTGCTGTAGTAGGTCTGGCATTGGAAAGAGTGTGGGCAGCTTTTTCTAAATATTTTCTTTGGTCAGCTTCATTCATATTTCTACATTCATATCCCGCTAGTGCCATTCCCATTCCTGCTGCGGTGTAAGGTCCTGCACTTTGGGTCACCATATCTGCTATGGCCTGGGCAACTTCTTCGTGGGTGTTGCATTCTACGAATTTTACTTCTGTGGGATAAATTCTTCTATCTAGTATTCTCACCTTTCCATCTTCATACCAAGCTACATTTTCGTATTGAAGCATAAAAGCCAAGTCTTGATCGTGTCTTTCCAATTAATTTCCTCCTCCTTAAATTTCTGAAAGTATTCTATCCTTACTCTTGTTAGACTCGTAGATTACTTTTTCTTCGTCTATCTTCGTAAGTTCTCCGTCCTTGTATATGATTTCTCCATCGACTACACTTAAACAAATATCCGATGCTTGTGCCGAGTAAATTACATTGGCTAAGTAATCGAATACTGGTTGAAGATGAGCTTTGTTCATATCTATCACGATAAAGTCTGCTTGATTTCCAACTTTTAATGCTCCTGAGTTTTCTCTTCCTTGGGATTTCGCGCCGTTTATGGTTGCCATTTTTAAAATTTCTCTAGATGACATAAACTCTGGGTCGCCATAAAATCCCTTATTTACCATAGTAGCAAGATGGATTTCTTCCATGTAATTTAAATTGTTGTTGGAAGATGCGCCGTCTGTTCCTAGACACAAATTGATTTCCATATCCAGCATTTTTTTCGTCGGTGCAAATCCACTTCCTAGTTTCATATTACTGGAGATACAGTGAACTGGACTGACATCTCTTGCCTTTATTATTTCCAAATCTTCGTCTTCTATATAGACGCAGTGAGCGGCTATTACTTTATTGTCTAGCAGTCCGCATTTTTCAAAGTACTGAATCGGAGTCATTCCATGTTTAATTTTACATTCTAGATGTTCCTTCTTCGTCTCGGATACGTGGGTGTGAACTATCAAATTGTTTTCTTTGGCGTACTGAGCCACTTCTTTTACAAATTCTTCGGTGGAAGTGTATTCTGCATGAAGTCCCATATCCACCTTTATTTTGCCATTTTTATTGTTGTAACGCTTCGCCATTTTGTCCGTATCTAGATAGTCCGCAATTTCTTTAAAAGAAAATCCTTCCTTTGGGGATGAGCCGTGGGAAATGTTCACCTTTAGTCCAGATTCTTCAACTGCCTGTATCATATTTTCAATATAAAAATACATATCTGTAAAGGAGACGACGCCACTTTTTATCATCTCTATAGATCCTAAAAGTGTAGCCCAATAGCAATCCTCTCCTGTCAATTTCGCCTCAAAGGGAAATACTTTTTCAAAAAGCCATCTGTGGAGGGGAAGTCCTTCTCCGTATCCCCGAAGTAATGTCATAGGTACGTGACAGTGGGTGTTGTAAAATCCAGGAAGCATTAATTTATTTTTTCCATTGTAAATCTCACCAGAATAATTTTCAGGCTCTGCCTTTCCCATGTAAATTATTTTATCTCCCTCAATTTGTAAAAAACCATCTTCAATGATATCAAAGTTTTCATCTACAATACTAATATTTTTAAATAACAAACAATCACCCCATTTATTAAATTCTATGTAAAATTTCTCTTATTAACTTTTTAAATTTTTCAGCAGAAAAACTTGCTGTCTCGTCTACTTCTTCCACAGTGATAGGCTGATCCAAAACTCCAGCCGCCATATTAGTCATCAAGGATAGGCCCAGGACTTTCATTCCAGCGTGAGCTGCCGTAATTATTTCTGTAACCGTGGACATCCCCACTGCATCGCCACCTAAAATTCTAGCTGCTCTTATTTCTGCAGGAGTCTCGAATTGAGGACCAGGAAAGTAAAAATACACACCCTCTTTTAATTCCTCCCCAATAGCTTCTCCACTTTCCCTAGCTATGGAAATCAAATCTTTACAATACACATCAGTCATATTAATAAATCTAGGCCCAAACTCTTCCACGTTTTTTCCACGAAGAGGACTGGCACCCATGAGTTTTATGTGGTCTTTGATAATCATAATGTCACCAGGTTTGAACTCTTCATTTACAGCTCCTGCGGCATTTGTTAGGATAACCTTTTCAATCCCCAAAAGTTTGAAAACTCTAATGGGTATTACCAACTGCTCAAAGTCATATCCTTCGTAATAGTGAAATCTTCCAGACATACAAACCACATTCTTCCCGTGAAGCTTCCCGATTATCAACTTGCCAGCGTGGGACTCCACAGTGGATATCAAAAAATTAGGAATGTCTTTGTAGTCGATGACTATCCTATCTTCAATCTCATCAGCCAATGAGCCAAGGCATGACCCTAAAATTATTGCAACATCTAAATCATAAGGAACACGTGATTTTATGTAATCGGAACTAGCCTTTATATGTTCATAATCATAAATATTTTTCATCTAATCCTCCTAACATATAATTAAACTTTCTTATATATTATAGTATGTAATAGATAAAAATAATAGTAATCAAAATAATAAATCCCTTGTTAGACATTTGAAAATGTATAACAAGAGATTTTATTATTTTTAATGAAAAACATTTCTTGTCTGCAAACACGGGACGTATCTCTATTGTTTTGCTTTAACAAAGATTCAACTTCATTTCCATTTTATAACTCTTAGAAAGTCCATAACTTTTGGAATTCGTCCCCTACATTGTCGTTTTGTATTCGTCTAACTTAGCCGCAGGCAAAACTTTTCACTCTTAACTCTCAACTTTTAACTGCACTGAATGTCCTTAGCTTTAAGTCGCATACAATGCGACGACTACAATAGAAATTAACATTTTCTTATGTAAGCACGGGACGCGTCTTTGTCGTTTTACAACATCGTAATTTAAATTTCTACCCCATAGAGTAAAATTCTGAAGGTCAAAAACTTTTGGAACACGTCCCCTACGTAGGCGTTTCCAATTTGCAAACTTAGCCGCAGGCAAAACTTTTCACTCTTAACTTTTCACTTTTAACTGATTTTATATGCTATTTTCTTCTCTCCAACTATTTCTTTTCTGTGGTTATACACATTATGATCTAGGTGGATTTTATTGAAGTCTTTTAGCTCTTCTTCTTTTATTACATTTAGTTTCAAAAGTAGGTCTATTATAATCATTGGAATATTGTCTGAAGATCCGTCTAGCATTTTAATTGCGATTCCAATTCCTGATTCTTTTATTCCTATATTGTAAAAGGCATTGGCTCCGGATTTTGCAAATAGTCTGTCTCCGAATTTCGCCATAAGGTCTGTACATATTCTGTCTGTTCCTCCTACCATTTCTGGATATGCCACCATAGCGTCTGTAATTCTTTTGATAGTGGCTTGTCTTTCTTCTGATAGGTCTACTGGTTTAGCTAGTCTTGCGTATCCGTAGGCTAATTTTTCCATAGGTAGTGCATGAACTGGAACTCCGCAGCCGTCGATTCCAATTTTTATTTCAGCTGGATCTACTCCACAAATATATCCGAAGTTTTCTATAATTTTTTGTTGCACTGGATGATCTTCTAACCAATAGTCATCTAGGGAGTAACCCATTTTTTTACAGGTTATTAGCATTCCCGAATGTTTTCCTGAGCAGTTGGCTTGGACTTCTGTTGGGGTTATGCCGTCTCTTATGAATTGGTCTGCTCTATATTTCGCTAAGGGTAAATGAGTTCCACATTGTAAGTACTTTTCATCTACTCCTGCTTTTTTCAAAATACTTCTAACTGCTTCTTCGTGAAATTCTTCTCCGCTATGAGAAGATGCAATAAGGGCTAGTTCTTTTTGTGTAATTTCGTATTCGTCTACTGCTCCACTTTCCACTACTGAAATGGCTTGGATGGGTTTTGCACTGGATCTGGAAAATACCAATCTCTTCGTATCGCCAATTGCATGCAATACATTTCCTTGGTAATCCACGATGGAAATAATTCCTGGGTGAATTAGGTCTTCAATCCCATTTCGATAATCTTTTACTAAAATTTCAAGTTCCACTTTGCTTCCTCCTATAAATAATTATAATTTTTCTACTAATCCTAAAACTATTTTAGCCGACTCGTCAGATGCCTTTTCTTTAAATTCTTCATAGGTCATATGTCCTCCGTCATCTGCCATATCTGATATTGCGCGTATTATTATAAATGGTACGTCGTTAGTATAGGCGGTGTTAGCTATGGCAGCACCTTCCATCTCTACACAAAGAGCATCGTAATCAGATTTCAGCTGAGCTTTTTTTATAGAATCTTCTACAAATAAATCTCCTGTAATAATAGTTCCTGTCAGGGTATGTATGCCTGCATTTTTTGCTATTTCTTCTGCTATCTTAATTGCTTTTTTGTCTGCTTCAAAATGGGTTCTGAAGGGAAAATACTTTTTCATAATTTCATGATTAAAGTCGTGATATGTAAGGCTGTCCCCTATTACTATGGATAGCACTTCCAATCTGGAATCCAATCCTCCTGCAATTCCAGTATTAATGATAAAATCTGGATTAAAATTATTTATCATAGTTTGTGTGGATATTGCACTATTTACTTTTCCTATACTGCATTCTGAAACTATAACTTCTTTTTCTTTATAAAATCCTGTAATAAATCTAAATTTACCAAGGGTCAGTTCCCTTGGTTCTTCTAGATGAGATACAATCAGATTTATTTCAGGTTCCATAGCTCCTAAAATTCCAATTTTCAATATTAATCTTCTCCGATATATTTTTTCGAGTCTTCGACTACATGTCTATATTCTTCAATTACTTTGAAAAATGTCTCGACTGATTCATAGCCTACTGCTTTTGATAATCTTTTTAAAGTTTTAATAGTGTCGATATTGTCGTAATGTTTGTGCATCAAAACCAATTCTTTGCCCAAATCAGTGATAAATAGGTTGTTTACTTTTCCGTCAGATTCATTTCTAACTCTATATAATAAATCCATATCATATAAGTATTTTACTATTTGAGAAATCGCACTAGTGGTTCTTTTCCATTTTTGTGCTATTTCTGTGACGGTTATACCTGGCTTGTCATTGATATCTGTGAGGACGTGTATCTCTAACATGGTCATGGGTATTCCATTACCATAGTCTCTTTTGATGTAAAGGTATTCATAATAAGTCAATGTAAATTGGTAAATCTTTTCCATTTCGTTATTAAATAATTCGAAATACTCTACTGTTTCCTCTTCTGATTGATCTTCTGATATCAAAATTTCGTCAATATCCATACTAAACAGGTTTTTTCCCATACTTTCTCCATTTCCTAAATTATTAGGCTTATTTTATCAAATATACAATAATTAATCAATTTTAATATGTTTAATATTAAATGTTTTTTAGTTAAAGGTGATTTTTTTTTATCTCGTTTTTCATCTTTTCTAATATCTTTTTCTCCAGCCTAGAAACTGTCATTTGAGATATATCTAACTCTTTGGCTATACTGGATTGGGTTCGTTTATTGAAATATCTGTCTATTAAGATTTTCTTTTCCGTCTCCGTCAATATAGACATGGCTTTTTCTAAAAAGTCGTTATTATCTATCTTTTCATAGTATTCTTCTTCTTTCCCAATTAAATCCGCCAAGCTTGTGTCAGAATCTTCGCCTCCATCGTAGGTAAGATCCAAGGATTGAGGAGAATATACTTTGCTAGCTTCCATGGCTTCCAATACATCTTCTTGGGATGTTCCTAAATAATCTGCAATGTCCTTTACCGTTGGAGATTTTTGCAAGGTTTGTGCCAGTTCCACTTTCGCATTGTTAATTCTTTTAGATAGCTCTTGTATTCTTCTAGGCACTCTTATGGTCCAGCCCTTGTCCCTAAAGTGTCTTTTTATTTCTCCAATTATTGTAGGCGTTGCAAATGAGGAAAATTGATATCCTCTGTCTACATCAAATCTATCCACAGCGTAAATTAAACCAATCGAGGCTACTTGGAATATGTCATCGTAGTCTATTCCCTTGTTGGTGTATTTTTTTGCCAAAATTTCAGCTATATAGAGATTGTCTTCAATGAGTTTATCTCTTATTTTTCTATCTCTCGTTTTTTTGTATTCTTGAAACAGCCGGGTTTGTTCTTCTCTATCCAATTGTTTCTCATCCACACTAGTATTGCTCATATCCAACTCCTAGCTATACTATGAGTTTGATTTTAATATAATCTTCAGTAAAAGTAACATCTTCTATCAAAGCTTTTAAAATCATTTTACTCATTTCTATATCTTCTAGTTCTTTTTTAGGTTTTGACAATCCCACTATACTTACTTGAATTTCTTCAGGTTCCAGAAAGTATTCAATATTGAATACTTCGCTGGATTCACCTTTGATTATGATATTGCATATTTCTGATATACACAATTTTAAATCTTCTATTTTTTCAATACTAAAATTAGACTTACTAGCTATTGCTGAGGTTGTAAGCCTGACCATTGAAAGATTTTCGGCTTTTGCCGGTACTATAAAATTGAATTTTTCTCTATTCATCTATCTCACCTATAAATTTAAACATATCTTCCAATTGGGTAATTTTGAATAATTTTCTAATTCTTTCATTAACTTCGATTAGATATATATTTTTTCCAATCTCTTGGGACTCTTTTAGTATAGAAATCAAAGCCCCCAAACCTGTGGAGTCGATATAATCTAAATTGGTAAAATCTAGATACAGATCATCTTGGCTACTTTTTAATAATTCTATGCTGTCATTTTTAAAATCTTGGGTAGCATAAATATCCAATTCTCCGTAAAGATTAATTATCGGAGGTTTTCCTTCTCTTTCGATTATTTCTTTTCTAAAACCCATATTATTCTCCTATAAATTTTGCTACTGCTACTACTTTCGAATCTTTCAAATTCATAAGTTTAACTCCTTGGGTATTTCTACCGAAGATGCTAATTTGGTCTACAGAAATTCTTATAATTACACCTTCTTCAGTAATCAACATCAATTGATCTTCTTTGGAAACTACTAGTGAAGATATTACATTTCCAGTTTTTTCTGTAATCTTATAACTGATAACTCCCATACCACCTCTGTTTTGGTTGTTAAATTCTGTAAGAGGAGTGAGCTTTCCGTATCCATTTACTCCCACTGATGCTAGGAATTTATTATCGTCAACTATGCTAAAGTTCACCACTTCATCGTCGCCTTTTAAGCGTATTCCTAAAACTCCTTGGGTATTTCTAGAAGTTGGGGTTACGTCTTTTTCAAAGAATCTGATGGAGTTTCCGTTTTTCGTAGATAGTATAAGCTCTTCATTTCCTTCGGTGATTACAACTTCTATAAGTTCGTCATCGTCACGAAGTTTTATAGCTATCAAACCTGATTTTCTCATGTTTGTGAATTCACTACAGATAGTCTTTTTTATTGTACCTTTTTTAGTAACCATTGTGAAGTACTTATTGTCGTCGAATTCCTTCACTGCTAAAACTGTAGATACTTCTTCTCCATCTTTTAATGCCAATAGATTTACTATTGCAGAACCCCTAGCTTGTCGTCCTGCTTCTGGTATGTCATATCCATTTAGGCTGAACATGTTTCCGTGATTTGTAAAGAACAAGATATTGTCGTGGGTGTTTACTATGAACATCTCACATACGAAATCTCCGTCTTTTGTGGAAAGTCCTCGGATGCCTACTCCACCTCTGTTTTGAGGTTTGTATGCTCCTTCTGGCATTCTCTTAATATATCCGTTGTTAGTAAGAGTGATAACTACATCTTCTTCTCTAATCATATCTGCAAGATTTATTTCTTCTGCAGCTGGCATCAAAGCAGTTCTACGTAAATCTCCGTATTTTTCTGCAATTTCTCTTAGCTCTTCTTTGATAATATTATTTCTAATATCTGAGTTAGCTAAAATTTCTTTAAGTCTTGCAATTTCCTTAATAAGTTCTGCGTATTCTTCTTGAAGTTTTTCCCTTTGTAATCCAGAAAGTCTTCGAAGTTGCATGTCCAAAATAGCTTGGGACTGCATATCAGTTAATCCAAATCTAGTTAAGAATTCAGCTTTGATTTCGTCATCTGAATAGCTCGCTCTGATAATTTTAATTATCTCGTCGATATTGTCCAAAGCAATTTGCAAACCTTCTAGGATATGAGCTCTTCTTTCGGCTCTATCCAAATCGAATTTAGTTCTTCTTTCGATGATTTCAATTTGGTGATTTACATAATATTTAATTAAATCTTTAAGACCTAGTTCTTTGGGCTCTCCGTCTACCAAAGCGATATTTATAATCCCAAAAGTGGTTTGTAGTTGTGTATATTTGAATAGATTGTTTAAAACTACTTCTGGTATAGCATCTCTTTTAAGTTCGATAACTATACGCATACCATTTCTATTGGATTCGTCTCTTAAATCTGAAATGCCTTCAATTTTTTTCTCTTGAACGTACTCCGCTATTTTTAATATCAATCTAGACTTATTGACTTGGTATGGAAGTTCTTTTACTACTAGGGCAGTTTTCTTTTTGTTTTCTTCTATATCTACTACTGCTCTAAGTTGAAGTTTACCCCTTCCTGTTTCGTAGGCTTCTCTTATGGCTCTTTTGCCCATAATCATTCCGCCTGTGGGGAAGTCTGGTCCTTTTATATGTTCCATCAATCCGTCTACAGTTATTTCAGGATCATCTATATATGCGATTACTCCGTCTATAGTTTCGTTTAGATTGTGTGGTGCCATATTAGTAGCCATACCTACAGCAATACCGCTAGATCCGTTTACGATTAGGTTTGGAAATTTCGCTGGTAATACTGATGGCTCCATTTCACTTTCGTCAAAGTTGGGTACAAAATTTACTGTGTTTTTGTTGATATCTCGTAGCATCTCTTGGGCTAGTTTTGTCATACGAACTTCTGTATAACGCATAGCCGCTGCTCTGTCTCCGTCTATGGATCCGTAGTTTCCTTGGCCGTCTGCCAGTGGATATCTAGTGGAGAAATCTTGTGCTAGTCTAACTACTGCTTCATAAATCGCCGAGTCTCCGTGGGGATGATACTTACCCATTACGTCCCCTACTAGTCTAGCCGATTTTCTATATGGTCTGTCGGGATAAAGTCCCAACTCGTTCATTCCGTATATTATTCTTCTGTGAACAGGTTTTAGACCGTCTCTAACGTCTGGAAGTGCTCTGGATACTATAACGCTCATGGCGTAATCCAGATAAGATTCCTTCATTTCAGTTTTTAAGTCTATGTCCACAATGGTGGTTGTTTCTTTTATTTCTGACATTTATTCCTCCTATGCATCCAGATTTTGAACGTATTTTGCATTTTCTTCGATAAATTCTCTTCTAGGTTCTACTTTGTCTCCCATTAACATGGAGAATGTATCGTCAAGTTCTACTTTATCTTCTTCGTCTATTACTACTCTATTTAAAATTCTATGATCTGGATTCATGGTAGTTTCCCAAAGTTGTTCCGCGTTCATCTCTCCAAGACCTTTGTATCTGGAAATTTTTATATTTTGCATATTCATTTCTTTGGATGCTTGTTCCAATTCTGCATCGTCGTAACAGTATCTTATAACTTTAGATCCTCTTACCAATCCGTAAAGTGGTGGTTTCGCCACGTATATATGCCCTTGGTCTATTAAATCCGGCATATATCTGTAGAAAAAAGTTAGAAGAAGGGTCATAATGTGAGCACCGTCGACGTCAGCATCCGTCATGATAATTATCTTTCCGTATCTAAGTTTTGAAATGTCAAATTCGTCTCCAATTCCCGTTCCAAAAGCAGATATCATGGATAAAATTTCTTCATATCCCAAAACTTTTACTAGATTGGCTTTTTCTACGTTCATGATCTTACCTTTTAGTGGCAAAATTGCCTGATGTCTGTTGTCTCTACCCATTTTGGCAGAGCCACCAGCAGAGTCCCCTTCCACTAGGAATATTTCTGTTTCGTTAATATCATCTGACTGGCAATCTGCTAATTTTCCTGGAAGTGTAGTTTTTTCCAAGAGAGAAGTTTTTCTTTGAGCCGTTTTAAGTTTTCTTATGGCTTCTCTTTCTTCTTTAGATGAAACTACTTTTTTAAGAATAGCCTTGGCAGATGCAGGATTTTCTTCCAAATACATTTTGAAATATTCGTTTACTATATTTTCTACAATTCCTCTAGTTTCAGAGTTTACCAATTTCCCCTTCGTCTGTCCTTCGTATTGAGGATTTGGTAGTTTTATAGAAATTACAGCTGTAAGACCTTGTCTCGTGTCTTCTCCGATGAAGTTCTCATCTTTTTCTTTCAAATAATTATACTCTCTAGCATAATCGTTTAGAGTTCTAGTAAGTCCTCCTCTAAATCCTGAAACGTGAGTTCCACCTTCATCTGTGTGAATATTATTTCCAAAGGACAGTACTTGTTCTGAATATCCGTCTGTAAATTGGACAGCAATTTGAACATTATGTCCTTCTCTATCTTGTTCAATATAAGCTACGTCTTTTTGGATAGGATTTTTATTTTTATTTAAATGTTCTACAAAGGATTTAATTCCTCCTTCGTAGTGGAACGTCTCTTTTTTGTCTGTTCTTTCGTCTAGGAGATTTATTTTAACTTCTTTGGTTAAAAATGCCATCTCTCTAAATCTTCTAGCTAGAATATCGTAATCAAAGTCCGTGCCTTCTTTGAAAATCTCGGAATCTGGCAAAAAGTGAATCATAGTTCCTGTGTGGGTACTTTCTCCCACAACTTCCAGTTCAGTCTGTCTTATTCCTCTTTCAAATCTTTGTCTATATTTTTTATTATTTCTGCTTACCGTAACTTCCAGCCATTCAGAAAGGGCGTTTACTACAGAAACCCCTACACCGTGAAGTCCTCCAGAAACTTTGTAAGCTCCGTTGTCGAACTTTCCTCCTGCGTGAAGTATGGTAAGAACTGTTTCCACTGTGGATAATCCTGTGGTTCTGTGAGTTTCTACTGGAATACCAGATCCGTTATCTTGTATGGAAATGGATTGGTCTTTGTAAATTACTACGTCGATTTCGCTGGCAGCTCCTGCCAAAACTTCGTCGATACTATTGTCTACTACTTCATAGACTAAATGATGAAGTCCCTTGGGACCTGTGGAACCTATATACATGTGAGGTCTTAATCTAACTGGGGCTAAGCCCTCTAACACCTCTATATTTTCGGCACCATAGTGCCTATTGTTCTCTGTCATTATTACCTCCGTTCAATTGTTTAACTCCGTTATTTTCTACTAAATAGATATTGGAGTTAGCGTTTTTAAAATCTTCCAAGTACATCTTCTCAGCCATGGTTATGAAGGATTGGATTCCTGATATGCTATCAATTAGCTTTTTTCTCCTATAGGAATCTAACTCTGAAAAGACGTCATCTAATAATAATATAGGTCTAATATTTCTATACTTCTCTATAAGATTTATTTCTACTATTTTCATACTGATTATGGCACTTCTTTGTTGTCCTTGGGATCCAAAGACTTTTAATTCTCTATCATTAACAAATATTTCCAAATCATCCCTGTGGGGACCATAAGTACTATATTTTACAAACAAATCTCTATCTAATGCTTTTCTCAATCCCTCTAGCATATAATTTTCTATTTCTTTTAGGTCATTATATTGTTCTAAAGGGGATTCGTATTTAATATAAATAATTTCATCTCCATCAGAAATATTCAAATGAACGTCTTTTATTTCTTCGTTAAGCGTATCTATATATTTTTTTCTTCCCATGACGATATAGCTTCCCAGGGAAGCCAGTTGAATATTATATGCTTCAAACAAAAGTCTTTCATTTAAATTTCTATTTCTGACTTTTAATAATTCATTTTTTTCTTTTAGGATTTTATTGTATTTATTTAAATTGTATCTATAAATTAAATCTAAATTCGATATGGCCTCGTCTAAATATTTTCTTCTAAGACTGGGTCCTTCCTTTACGATTTTCATATCCTCTGGAATAAATACTACCAAGGGACTTTCTCTTCTCAGTTCCCTTAAAGTGGATACGTTGGATAAATTAACTTGAATCTTCTTTTTCTTATCCCTTTCATAAAGTAAATTATAGTCTTTTTCCAGTCCCTGTCTTTCTATTAAAGCGTCTATTTCATAGGCATTGGCATCGAAATTTAATACGTCTTTGTCTTTGCTAGTTCGAAAACTCTTTCCAGAAATCAACATGGAAATTGCTTCTAGAATATTAGTTTTTCCAGAGCCATTTCTACCAAAAAACACATTAAAATTTTCATTTAATTTTAAATTTAAATGACGATAATTTCTAAAGTTTTTTATTTGGATTTCTTTTATCTTCATCTATATTATTTTAATAATTTCTCCTTCTAGCTCCACTACATCACCAGGGTAAATCTTTTTACCTCTTCTGGTTTCCACTTCTCCATTTAAAAGTACATAACCATCTTGGATAAGTGATTTAGCCATACCGCCACTTTCCACGACATTGACAAATTTTAATAGTGAATCTAGTTTTATAAATTCTGTATCAATTTTAATTTCCATCAAGCTAGCCTCACAGGCAATACGAGGTAGAGATAATTTTCGTTTTCTACACCTTCAATTATCATAGGATTTACATCATCCATAAGCTGACATTTTATTTCAGCATCGTCCATGTTTTTAATTCCTTCTAGTAGATATCTGGAGTTAAATGCGATAAGTTGATCTATACCGTCATTTTCCACCACTACACTTTCTTCTACACTACCAAGTTCTGTATTGGATAGAATTTTTACTAAATTGTCTTTAAATTCCAATTTTACCAAATTAGCTTTTTCTTCCTTGGCAAGTAGTTCTGCTCTTTCCAAACTTTGTTGAAAGGCGTGACGATTTACTATTACATTAGATGCGTGTTCTCTTCTTATAATATCTTCGTAGTTGAAGAATTGGCCATCTATTAATTGGGAATAAAAAACTGTATTCTTTAAATTAAAGGAGATATTGTTTCTGGAAAAGATTATTTTTACTTCTTCTTCGTCATCCCCCAAAATTTTTGAAAGTTCATTTAAAGCCCTACCTGGTACTATGGCTGTATATTCTGAATCGGAATTTATTTTCTCCTTATAGATAGATAGTCTATACCCATCCAATGCTACAAAGGAAATTTCATCTTTTTTAACTTCAAATAATACACCTGTAAGAGCTCTTCTATTATAATCCAAACTTACTGCGAAGGTAGTTTGTTTAATAGCTTTTCTTAAAGTGTCGCTACTTAAGGTTATGGAATTGCTTTCTTCTAGCATGGGAAGATTTGGATAATCTTTGTAATTATGAGTGAGAAGTTCAAAGTTAGAATTTTGTACTTTGATGTACATTCTATCGCCTTTGACTTCTATATGGATTAAATCATTGGGAAGTTTTCTAATTATATCTCCAAATAATCTAGCATTTACCAGCGTAGATCCTTCTTCATATCCGTTACAGTCCTTGTATGTTTCGATACTGATTATTTCAGCATCAGTACCTGTAAGTTTAAGTCTATTATTTTCCAGAGAAATTAAAACACCTTCTAGTTCCTTTGAAATTGCCCTAGATGAGATAGCCTTTTGAACAATGGATATGCTCTCAGTTAAAGAATGTTGATTGATTGTAAATTTCATGTTTGCTCCTCTTTAGATATTATTATATTATTCTAGTAGTAGTAGGTCTTGTTGATATGTGGATAACCCCATTTGGGATTTATATTTCAATGAAATTCCATTTTATAATATGTTAATAACTACTCGTCTTTTATTTTTTTCTTTAAGTCACTTATTGTCTTTTTGGTTTCAGAGTTTTCTTTTATCTCATTGGTTATCTTGTCTATTGCATGGATAACTGTGGTGTGATCTCTTCCCCCAAAGTCCAATCCTATCTTAGGTAGGGATAATTCAGTTAGTTCTCTACATAAGAACATGGCTATTTGTCTAGGATAGGCGATATCCTTAGGTCGTTTTTTAGACTCCATATCTTCTACTGATATGCCGTATTCTTTGGATACGATAGTTTTTATCCTTAGGGAGTCTATAACTATTTTCTTTTTTTGTTCCAAGACATCCCGTAATACCAGTTGAGCCATATTCAAATCTATTTCTTTGGAAGTGAGATTGGAATAGGCAACTATTCTAAGTAGCGCACCTTCTAGCTCCCTGATGTTAGAGTCTACATTTTCTGCAATGTAGTCTATTATTTTTTCAGAAACTCCAAAGGCTTCTTGCTCGTTTTTGTTTCTAAGTATAGCTATCCTAGTTTCTATATCAGGACTCATAATATCTGCTATAAGTCCTCCGCCTAACCTAGTGATTATACGATTTTCCAGTCCCTTTAAATCCTTGGGAGGCTTGTCTGAAGTTACTACTATTTGTTTTTCATTTTGGTATAAAACGTTAAAGGTGTGGAAAAATTCCTCTTGAATTCCTTCCTTCCCTATCAAAAACTGAATATCGTCTACTAGCAAAAGATCTACATTTCTGTATTTATTTCTAAATTCTGGTGTAGTGTCTCGCCGAATGGCCTCTACTAGCTCATTAGTAAACTGTTCGCTAGATACGTACATGGGATTTAGATCTGGATTTTCATCCATTAAATAATTTCCTATTGCATGCATTAAATGGGTTTTACCCAATCCAGAAGATCCATAAATGAATAGAGGATTGTATAAATTTCCAGGGGATTCTGCCACTGAAATGGCAGCTGCATGGGGAAATTCATTACTTTTTCCCACGACAAAATTGTCAAAGGTATATCTATTAATAAGATTGTTGAGTTTATCTTCTTCGTCATCATCTATTCCAATCTTACTAGTACCATCGACATCTATAATATAGGATACATCAAATGTATGTAGTGCAATTTTTTCAATGGCTTCTTTTATTATGGAATCATATCGCTTACCGAAATGATCAACGTAAAACTTATTGGGAAGCTTAATTACAAAGGTATCTCCCATAATTTCGTAGCCTACATTTTTGAACCAAAACTTAAAGTTGCTGCCTACATCTCTTTCAATTTCATCAAGGATTTTTGCCCAAATATCTTGATTTATTTTCGTCATATATTTCTCCTTGTCAACACTTTCCACTGTGGAAAACATTATTAACATAAAAACTTATATATTCCACTGTGGATAATGTAGATAAGTCAATAATTTTAGTTATAAACAGTATTAAATTTGCAATATGTTGAAAACTTTTCTTAGAAAATTACAGAGTTTTATACTCTTAATTGGAATTAATATCCACAAGTTATCCACAAACTGTGGAAACTTCTTTATCCACAAAAATTCCAAAAGCCTTCAAAATTTCAAATTAATAAATTGTTAATAAACAAAAAATTAGAAGAAAGACATTTCTTCTCTTCTTAAACTAAAATTAATTTGTGCTACACTACATTTTAAGTGTTTTCCACTATTAATAACTGTATCTATTTTATCAGAAAAAATGCAGATTTACAATAGTTATCCACAGACTATAAAGTACAGATCATAGATGAAAGATAATAGATGATAGAGGCTTGCGCCTTTTTTTACAGATTGAATGTGTATGACATTATTACGGGAAATAAATACTCTATTAAAGATCATTTATAAAAGAAATTTATTATATTGAATTTATTATTGGAAAAAATCCTTTGTATCTGTTAAAATGGGGGAATAATCCGAGGTTATTGTTGACAAAATTTTTAAATATTTATATACTATATACCGTGATTATAATAGATATTATTGAGGAGGTGCTTTTACTTGAAAAGAACTTATCAACCAAAAAGAAAAAAAAGAGCAAGACTACACGGATTCAGAAAAAGAATGAGAACTAAAGCTGGACGTAACATCCTTGCAGCTCGTAGGAGAAAAGGGAGAAAAAGACTGACTGTCTAATTTATGATTAAAACCGTTAAGAGTTATTTTGATTTTAAAAAAGCTTATGAAAAAGGTAAATCCTTCGGAAACAGAAATCTCATATTGTATATTAGAAAAAACGACTTAGAATACACTAGAATCGGAATTACTGTTTCAAAAAAAACTGGAAATGCCGTCGTTCGAAACAAGATACGACGAAGAATCAAAGAGATATACAGAGAAGTGGCACCTAATTTAAAAGAAGGTTATGACCTTATTTTTATAATTAGAAGAAATGTTCCTGATATCTCTTTTCAAGAGTTAAGGAGCGCTTTTTACCATTTGATAAAACTATCTAAAATGGAAAAATGATATGAAAAGCGTAATGATTTTAATCATAAGATTTTATCAAAAGATAATCTCAAAATATTTATTGCCTGGAAGAAGGTGTAGATTTCATCCCACCTGTTCCCAGTATGCCCTGGAAGCCTACGAAAAGTACGGATTTTTCAAGGGATCATACTTAGCAATAAAGAGAATACTAAAATGCCACCCCTTTCACGAAGGTGGATATGACCCGTTAGAATGAGGAGGATAAATGAGATTTATTAACCAATTTATGGGGATGATTCTAAGGATGTCCTACGACTTAGTTAGTGCCATAATCCCAGGAGATTCTAAACTAGTCTCCAACTATGCAATTGCTATATTGCTACTTGCGTTGATTATCAAAATTGTTACGATACCACTTACTATGAAACAAAGTAAGTCCATGGCAAAATCTAGAGCATTACAGCCTAAAATAAAAGAGCTTCAAGAAAAATACGGCAATGATGCTCAAACCATAGCTAGAAAGCAACAAGAACTCTACAAAGAAGAAGGCGTAAATCCCATGGGAGGATGTCTGCCACTTTTAATCCAATTGCCTATACTAATGGCTATGTGGAATGTAGTAAGACAGCCTGAACTATATGCATTTACAGAGCCAGGAATGTATGAAGCTATTAACAAATCATTTTTTTGGCTTTCTAACTTAAATGACGTTGACGCGACGCTTATAATGCCTATTGCAGCAGCAGGAATTTCATTCATAAACCAAAAGATGATGATGAGCCAAAATCAACCAGCTAGTACAGGAAACAAAGAACAAGACGCAGCGATGCAACAGTCCAACAACATGATGGGAATAATGATGCCTGTAATGATGTTTTTCATTTACAGATCTCTTCCTGCAGTACTGCCCTTCTATATGATAATCAGTATGGGATTGACTTCAGTAGTACAATTACTAGTGAATAAGCAAATTGCAAAAGAGTTAGAACAAGAAGGTGAAAAAACCAAATGAGCTTTATAATTAAAACTGCCAAGACAGTAGAAGAAGCTATTCAAGCTGGACTAATAGAACTAGGCGTAGAGCGAAGCGAAGTAGATGTGGAAGTATTAGAAGAGCCAAAGTCAGGATTTTTAGGATTACTAGGGCAAAAAGATGCCATGGTAAAAATTAAGAAAAAAGAAGACATCTCTTCTTTCGTACGAGATATCCTCTACGATGACAAAAAAGTAGAAAAAGCAGAAACAAAAGAAGAATTACCTAAAGAAGAAATAATCACAAAAGTAAAAGAAGAGCCAGTAAAGGCCGAAAAAGAAGTAGAAGAAAGAGTCGAAAAATTCGAGACTCAAAAACCAGAAGTAAAAGAAGTAATAATTGAAGAAGATACCGACGAAGAAGACTTCGACGACGAAGAATTAACTGGTAACGGAAGAAATATCGAAGAGATTTGGACTGACATTGAAATCAAAAACAATGCAGAAGAGTTTTTAACTAAAATTATAAACGAATTCGGAATCGATTATCACTTAATTGTGGAATTAAAAGCAGGCGAGCTGTTTGTAGAAATTAAAAGCCAAAACCCATCGGATTTGGGAATAGTAATAGGAAAACACGGATCCACATTGGATTCTCTACAATACCTACTTAGCCAAGTCATTAATAAACACAAAGAAGATTTTATAAGAGTAACTGTAGATGCTAACGAGTATAGAGACAAGAGAAAGAAAAATCTAGAAAGAATAGCAAAACGCAGCGTAGAAAAAGTTCAAAGATTTGGAAGACCAATTAAACTAGAACCTATGAACGCAGCGGACAGAAGAATAGTTCATATGATATTACAAAACTACGAAGACGTAAGTACACATTCAGAAGGAAAAGACCCCTTCAGAAGAGTAGTAATATCAAAAGCTAGAAGTACTAGATAATGAATACCTGCGATTAGGAATTATAAATTTCCATCGCAGGTTTTTTATTGGCTAATTTAGTAATGATTTAGATTATTTATAAAAGCATAAGAATATTAAATCTTAATAACTTGGGTAATAATGAATAACAAATAGGATTGAATCCAAAAGGAGCATAAAATGGATATTTTAAAAATGTTAGCACAATCAGGAAGCTTATCGCAAATTAGCAAAGAATATGGAATTAGCGAAGAAGCAATTACCCAAGCCATAGAGATGGGACTTCCTCAAATTGCAGGTGCAATCAGCAAAAACACCTCTACAGACAAAGGCCTTGCAGATTTTATGAAAGCCATCCAAAGTCACAAAGATGCTGACGTAGAAGGAATGGTAAAGGATGTCAATAAAATTGACACAGTAGACGGGGCTAAGATTTTGGGACATGTTTTTGGAAATCAACAAGAAGATATAGCTCTAAACATCGCCAAAAAATCTGGATTATCTAGCGTGGATATAATGAAAATACTAAGCATATTAGCACCTTTATTAATGGGATCTCTAGGAAACCAATCCAAAACTAAAAAGATGACAAGCAACGAAGGAATAGATTCTAGTTTAGAAACTCTCCTAGGCGGAAAATCTGGAGTCATGGGAATGATGAAATCCTTCCTAGATAAAGACAAAGACGGAAGTATCGTAGACGATTTGTTGGGAAGTATGTTAAAAGGCAAATAAAAATTAAACCTCGGTGTTCCGAGGTTTTTGTTTTCAAATAGAAATCTTCTTAAAATCTTATATGGACTAAGACAGATATTTTAAATATACTTGGTACCCCAAATAAATTATACCAGCTAATATAGCCAATCTAAAAGCAAGTCCAATTAAAAAGCCCAATAGGTTAAACACGATTATCAAAGCCACAATTCCAATTGCAATATTCATAATTTCCTCCTTTAATTTAAAACGATTTTAAAATATTAATTTTGTTATTTATAATATTAATATAAATACCCGAAAAAATCAATATAAACCATTAAAAAATCAAAATAAAGAATTAAATTAATATGAACTATTATTCTAAGTAATAATACTAATTGGATATTTATTTATAATTGTTGAATAATATTAGAATTTAACTTAATATAATATTACATATATTAAAAGTAGATAATGTATTTTAAAGGTTATAAAATCACCTTTGATAACTGGAAATGAAGGAGATGTCAAAAATGGAACTTAGACAGTTGGAATATTTTGCGGCTGTGGCTAGACTAAAAAATTATACTAGGGCTGCCGATGAAATGTACGTTTCTCAACCTACTATATCTGTAAGCATCCAAAAACTAGAGGAAGAATTGGGTACTAAACTCATAATTAGAGATAATAAAAAAGTCATACTTACCCATGAGGGGGAGATATTTTTAGCTCACACTGAAAAATTGTTAGGAGATGCTAAAAACTTGCAAGAGCTAATTAAGGACATGGCCATGAACAAGAAAAGAATTTTAAAAATGGCATTTCCATCTACTGTGGGGTCTTGGCTATGGCCTGTAGTTATAGAGAGATTCCCTTTTCTTTATCCAGATATTGAAATAGAGTTTAAAGATATTGGAACTTTGGAAATTATCGACGCTCTTTTAAATGACGATATTGAATTGGGATATGGGGTGGTGGAATGGGGAGATAATGAAAATATAGAGATTCAAGAAGTAAAAGAAATGGAAATTAAAGTCATTGTCGGTCCTGAACATCCCTTTGCCAAAAAAGAAGCAGTTAGTATTGGAGATTTGTATGGAGAAGATATTATTATGTACAAAAAGGGGACTACCTTTACGGAAGAGCGCATAACGGAAGAGCTCTTGAAGTTGGGAATATCGCCTAATTACATATATGTAATGGAACAGTCCACGGTTTTCGATGTCGTGTCCCAGGGCTTGGCAATTTCTGTAACCTTGGATGACAGCATTTCTATAATAAAAGATACTTCTTCTATAATTGCAAAATCCTTTGAAAAGCCCATAAGATTTAAAACGGGATTGATGTGGAATAAAAATCGATATTTATCTGTAAGCGCCAGATCCTTTATAGATTACATAATAACTGAATGTATTTAAAAATGCCAAAATCCCGTGACTTATCTGCCTACGGGATTTTGGTCTTATTATTTATAGAGTGTCCTTATGAAATTATTTGGACCATTTTTTTACTGCTCTATCCACAAATTCTGGACAATCTCCAATGTAATTCATAGGATCTAGAGTGTCGTGGATGATTTGTGGGTCGATTTTTGAAGTTACTCTTTCATCTTCTAGAAGGATTTCTTCAAGAGGTCTATCTTCGTCGAATGCTTTCATAGATGCTTCATAGATTACGTCGTGGGAGTCTTGTCTGCCTAAGAACTTACCCAACACAAGCATAATATTTTCAGATACGATTAGTCCTTTTGTGAACATCAGATTACGTTTGATATTGTCTTCGTGTACTATCATATGCTCTAGGATAACTTGCATTTGTGCCATTGCTCCACTTAGCATTATACAAATTTGTGGTATATAGCTCCACTCAGTTTGCCAAAATGTCATATCTCTTTCGTGCTCTTGAATCATCGCTGGGAATGCTAGCATTGCATTTGCTTGAACTACTCTCACAGTAGCTGTGATATTTTCACATACCATAGGATTTCTCTTATGGGGCATTGTGCTGGATCCTACCTTGCCCATGTCGAAACTTTCTTCTATTTCACAAATTTCTGTACGCATCAAATTGATAATTTCGTTGGCAATTTTGCCTACTGTTCCTGAAATCATTGCGATAATCGATGCAAATTCAGCGAATCCATCCCTTGCAACATGCCATGTAGTAGTAGGAACTTCTAAATCTAAAATTCTGAACATTCTCTCTTGAACTTCAAATCCATCTCCATGAAGTGAAGCCATAGTACCTGCAGCTCCTGCGAGTTGTCCCACTAAGTATCTTTTCTTTCCTGCTTCTAGTCTTTCTAAATGACGACCTAGTTCATCTGCCCAGATAGCGATTTTGTAGCCTAAAGTAATAGGAAGTGCATGTTGACCGTGGGTTCTACCTGCCATTACGAGGGTTCTATATTGCTTTGCTCTTTCTAAGGCAGTGTCTAGCAATTCTCGAACTTGCCTTTCGATTATCACTTGGGCTTCTTTCATTTGTAGAACTACTGCTGTGTCCATAATATCTTGGGTAGTCGCTCCCCAGTGAATCCATCCTCCTGCCTCTTTGGAACAAGCTTTTTCAAACAGTCTAATTTGCGGCATAAGTGGATGGGATGTCTTAAGAAATCCTTCCCTAATTGCATCTAAATCTATATTTTCATGTTTTGCTTTTTCTCTAATTTCCTTGGCAGCTGCTTCAGGAATCATTCCTATTTCTGCCTCTGCTTCTGCAAGTGCAGCCCAAGAATCCAACCATTTTTGTACTAAATTTTCATCGGAAAATACATTTCTCATTTCCTCAGTTCCATATTGATCTTTAAACATTTTCGAATCGATAACAAAAGATGCCATTTTTTCTCCTTTCAAGAGTTAAGTATTATTTTTATTTTATTCTTACAAATTTTATGGGAAGAAAGGCCAAACCATTGGTAGAATTATCATTACTAATATGAATGTAACTATCATCAACGGAGTTCCTGCTATTGCAAAGTCTTTGAACTTTAATTTTGCTTCTTCCATAACCATGGTATTTGATGGAGTTGCTATAGGTGTCATAAAAGAGCTACCACAACCACAAGTTATTGCCATTACTACTGCTCTAGGGTCTGCTCCCATTCCAAGTTGTTCACTTGATGCAATCAATTTTTCATCCACATATTCAGGAAGTATTTTCTTTTGAAGTAGTGCTACTACTATTACACCTGCAATTGTCATAGGCATACCTATCCATGCAAATTCAAAATATCCAAAAGTGTTATATCCTGCATCTGCCAAAATTCCATTGGCTAGCATATTTGGTGGTGTAGACATCAATGTATTTTGTCCAGCGAAGTTGGCTGTCAATGCCAAAAGGAATAAAAGTTTTGTTCGACTTACTCCTGTAGACCTAGCTATGGCGATTACTATAGGCATTAATGCAGCTGTTACTGCAAATCTAGGTAGTATTAAACCAGACAATGCCGTCGTCACCATTACCAATATTAAAACTGTTCTTTCACTGTCTTTTTGTTTTGAGCTTATACTTTGTGCCAAGTCTCCTATTTTGTCAGCAACACCAACAACCAAAACTGCCTCACTTATAATATAGGCAACTGCCACTTGAATTACAGTTTTATTAGAAAAGTACACCAAGGACGAAGTAGCATCTAAAATTCCAAAAAGTACCATAGATACTGCCAATAACAATCCCACTCCCCCAAGGGGAATATATTCCTTCACAAGAATAACTGTTGTCACTAGAAGAATGATTAATGCAATTATTGCTTGATCCATATTAACCTCCTTTTACATCCAATTAATTATGATGGTGGCCGACCATATTCTACTTGCTTACAAAGTAAGTATACGAGAAATCGTTTTTTAAGTACAATTCATGTGATTTATTGCATTATTAATAAAATTTATCGTTAACAATTCTATGATAGGTTTCATCTATCGTATTATAAATTCTCGGCATTGTTAAATAATTAATAGATATCCTATACTATATTTCGAGAGAAGTTACTTTAGAAAAATTGGAGGAAAGAGATGAAAACAGTTTTTGAATACGCATTGGAAAAGCATGAAGAGTGGAAGGGAAAAATCATGGTAGATTTAAAAGCAGAAATAAATGACAAGGACGATCTATCCATTGCCTATACACCTGGAGTTGCAGAACCTTGCAAAAGGATACACGAAAATCCAGACGATGCTTACAAGTACACTTGGAAAGGAAATGTCGTAGCAGTCATTTCTGATGGAACTGCGGTCTTAGGTTTAGGAGATATTGGTCCAGAAGCAGCACTCCCTGTAATGGAAGGAAAATGTTGTCTATTTAAAAAATTTGCAGGAGTCAATGCAGTCCCCATAGTATTGGATAGTAAAGATCCAAAGGAAATCATTGAAATCGTAAAGGCGCTGTCCCCTACATTTGGAGGCATAAACTTAGAAGATATCTCTGCACCAAGATGTGTAGAAATAGAACGTACATTGATAGAAGAATTGGATATCCCAGTATTTCACGACGACCAACACGGCACAGCCATTGTAGTAACGGCGGGGTTAATAAATGCTTTGAAACTTGCAGGCAAAAAAGCTCAGGATTGTACGGCTGTAGTATCAGGAGTGGGTGCAGCAGGCTCATCTATAATAAGAATGATGAAGGATTTGGGCATCAAAAACATTTACGGATTTAATAGTAAAGGAATCGTGAACAAGAAAAATAGCGAAGACTATAATTTTCTCACCAAAGAAGTAGCAGAGATTACTAATAATGATATGGAAGATTTGACACTAGCAGAAGCTATGGCTAAATCTGATATATTTATAGGAGTATCTATGCCCAACTTATTGACAAAGGACATGGTCTCATCCATGAAAGAAAAATCCATTATATTTGCAATGGCAAATCCCATTCCAGAAATTATGTACGAAGATGCAATTGAAGCAGGAGCTTTTGTAATGGGAACAGGACGTTCCGACTTCCCTAATCAAATCAATAACGTTTTAGCATTTCCAGGATTATTCAAAGGTGCCTTGGAATCCAAATCGAAAAAAATTGCAGAAGAAATGAAGATGGCAGCTGCAGAAGGAATTGCAGAACTAGTCACAGACGAAGAACTAAATACGGAATACGTAATCCCATCAGTATTTGATGAAAGAGTGGCGGAAGTAGTAGCTAAAAAAGTAGCAGACAAAGCTAAAGAATTAGGAATAACAAAATAAAATAGCTAATCTTAAGCTATATAAATTACATGAAACAAATTATTGTGGCCTGGTTTAATATACCAGGTCATTTTTTGCCAAAATCCTTGATTATGTTATTTGTAAATACATTAAAATTATTCTATAATAAGGTGATGATGTATATTAGAAAGAAGGATTAAATGAGTAATACAATTTGTGCTATTTCCACTTCTGTTGGACGAGCTGGTCTAGGAATTGTTCGAATGACCGGCGATTCGTCATTGGAAGTTTTGGAAAAAGTATTTAAAGGATCAATAGATTTTGAAAATAGAAAATTAAGCTATGGCCATATTATAGATGATAAAAAAATCGCAGATGAGGTATTGGCTGTTTATATGAAAGCTCCACACACTTACACTCGTGAAGATGTGGTGGAAATTTACACTCACGGCGGCGTTGTCGCAGTTCGAGAAGTGTTAAATACCCTACTAAAAAATGGAGCAAATTTAGCAGAACCCGGTGAATTTACTAAGCGGGCATTTTTAAATGGAAGACTAGACCTAGCTCAGGCAGAGGCAGTTTTGGATTTAATCGATGCCAATACTTCTATGAGTTATGAAAACAGTTTGAATCAACTAGAAGGAAGTCTTTCTAGGTCTGTAGAGAAAATTGAAGAAGCTTTAATAGAGGTTATGGCCTCCACTGTGGCAGAGATAGACTTTCCTGAGGACGAAATAGACACCCTCAATGATTATGAAAAAATTAACAAATTAAAACCTATATTGGAAGATATAGAAAATTTATTAAAATCTTCAAAACGAGGAAAGGTATTAAGAGAAGGAATTAAAACTTTGATACTAGGTAGACCAAATGTGGGTAAGTCTTCCCTTCTCAATGCACTTCTCAAGGAAAATCGCGCCATAGTTACGGATATTCCAGGTACTACAAGAGACACTATCGAGGAAGTTTTGGACCTAGATGGGATTCCATTAAATCTTATAGATACCGCCGGAATACGAGAAACTGAGGATACTGTAGAACTTATTGGCGTAGAAAAAGCCAAGAGTCATGTTGAAGATGCGGATTTGGTTTTGGTGTTATTAGACTCTTCTGAAGAGTTATCCACAGAAGATGTGGATATCTTGGAATTTGCCAAGGATAAAGAAAAGATTGTCATTATAAACAAAACAGATCTAGATCCAAAATTGGATTTAGAAAAGCTAAAAGATTACAAATATATAATGATGTCCATAGTGGATGGAACTGGTATTGACGTGCTTCAAGACGAAATTAAAAGACTATTCTTTGAAGACAAAATAACTTCTAGCGACGACATAATGGTATCCAATATCCGTCATATTGAGGCATTAAGAAGAGCAATTGCTGCTCTTGAATCTGCTATCAGTGATTTAGAAGTAGGTATTCCACTAGACTTAGTAGAAGTAGATTTAAATATTTGTATTGACGAACTGGGAAATATTACTGGAAAAACCACGACAGAAGATGTACTGGATAGAATATTTTCAGAATTTTGTATTGGAAAATAGGTGTAAAAGTTTGAATAGAAATTTAGATTATTTATATGGAGAATACGATGTAGTGGTGGTGGGAGCTGGTCACGCAGGAGTGGAAGCGGCTCTAGCTTCAGCACGTTTAGGCAAGAATACAGCACTACTTACTATAAATTTAGATGGAATCGCCCTATTGTCTTGCAATCCCAATATTGGGGGGACTGGAAAAGGGCATTTGGTTAGAGAAATAGATGCTTTGGGCGGAGAGATGGCTCTTAATATAGACAAAACTTTTATCCAAAGTAGAATGCTTAATACCTCCAAAGGCCCTGCAGTTCACTCCCTTAGAGTTCAAGCAGACAAACGAGGCTATCACGAAGAAATAAAAAAGGTTTTGGAAGATCAAGAAAATTTGGATTTAAAATCCGCAGAAGTTACAGATCTTTTAATAGAAGACGGAAAAATCATAGGCATAAAGACTTTAACAGGAGGAATCTACAAAGCTAAGACTGTCATAGTAGCAACTGGAACGTATCTTGGTGGAAGGGTCTTTATGGGAGAGTTGAACTATGAATCTGGCCCAGATGGATTAAAAGCAGCTACAAAACTAGCAGAATCCATGAGAAAAGACTTTAAAATGCGTAGAATGAAGACGGGAACACCGGCTAGAGTCCACAGAGACTCCATCGACTACTCCACTATGGAGCCCCAAAGGGGAGATGATGAAGTAATTCCCTTTTCTTTTATGAATTTTGAAAAGGATCTGGGAATGGAGCAGCTGGATTGCTACTTGACATATACTACGGAAAAGTGCCACGAAATTATCAGGGAAAATATAAATCGAGCAGCCATGTATATAGGAGATATCGAAGGTGTTGGACCTAGATACTGCCCTTCTCTTGAGGACAAGGTGACTAGGTTTGCAGATAGGACTTCCCACCAGGTATTTATAGAACCGGAAGGCAGAAATACCAAGGAAATGTATATCCAAGGTGCCAGCTCTTCCCTACCTGAAGAAGTGCAAAATGAATTTTATAAGCACATCATAGGTTTGGAAAATTGTAAAATTATGAGAACTGCTTACGCCATAGAATATGATGCCATAGATGCAAGGGATTTAAAATTATCCCTAGAGAGTAAAGAAGTCGAGGGACTATTTTTTGCAGGACAAATTAACGGATCCTCTGGATACGAAGAAGCAGCAGCCCAAGGACTGATTTGCGGGATTAATGCTGTTCACAAAATCGAAGGAAAGGAACCTCTTATTCTGGACAGGTCCCAAGCTTATATAGGCGTTTTAATAGACGATTTGGTGACCAAAGGCACAGATGAACCTTATAGAATGATGACGTCGAGAGCAGAATACAGACTCACCCTTCGTCAGGATAATGCAGATATGCGCCTAACCCAAATAGGAAGAGACATCGGTCTTGTAACAGATGAAAGATACGAAAGATTTTTAAATAAAAAATCTCTATTCGAAGGAGAATTGGAGCGACTAAAAGGCATTCAAATCAATCCGACAAAGGAAGTAAATGAATTTTTAGTCAGCCTAGGCTCAGCTGAGCTTAGAAACTCCCTCACTTTATCAGAATTAATCAGAAGACCTGAGCTTAGCTATGAATTGGTAGAACCACTGGACAGTGACAGACCGGAGTTACCTAGATCTATTAAACTAGAAGTGGAAACTGAAATTAAGTACGAAGGCTATATTAAAAAGCAAAGCATACAAATTAATCAATTTAAAAAGCTAGAATCCAAAGTCATAGACCATGTGGACTTCGACGATGTAAAAGGCATTTCCAACGAATCCAGACAAAAGCTAAAAGATTTTAGACCCAGATCTATAGGACAAGCTTCTAGGATAACGGGAATAAGCCCAGCTGATATTAATGTACTTTTAATTTATTTGGAACAACAGAGGAGAAAAAATGAGTAAAGACTCCATAGAGAGAGGATTACAAAATTTGAATATAGATATAGAATTCGACTATGATAGATTTGAAGAATTTTATAATATATTAATTGAAGGAAATAAAAAAACCGACTTAACCACAATAGTGGAAAGAGAAGAAGTGGATATAAAACATTTCTTAGATTCCATGACAGCCTTTAAAATACCAGAATTTCATGATAAGAAGAAGTTGATTGATATTGGAACGGGTGCCGGATTTCCTGCTATACCGTTGAAACTTGTAAATCCCAGCTTGGACATCACCCTACTTGACGGACTTAATAAAAGATTGATATTTTTAGAAGAAGTGATTAAAAAAATGAATTTAGAAAATATCAAAACATTCCATAGTCGAGGCGAGGATGCAGGGCGAGATAAAAAGCATAGAGAAAAATATGATATAGCAGTATCCAGAGCTGTCTCTAGACTAAATAAATTAGTAGAGATCTCCTTACCCCTCGTTAAAGTGGGCGGAATCTTCGTAGCTATGAAAGGCGTAAATGTCAAAGAAGAATTGGAAGAAGGAAAAAACGCTATAGAGGAATTAGGCGGTAAGCTTAGAGACGTTATTGAATTCAACTTAACAGAAGATGAAAATTCCAGAACTCTAGTGGTAATAGAAAAAGTAAAAAAGACACCAGAAAAATATCCAAGACAGTTTGGGCAAATAAAAAACAAACCGTTATAAAGGCAGATTATGCAGTTAATAGTTTACAATTAACAGTTGACAATTGGCTGCGCAGACACCTGCGGTGTTTTAACGTACAGCGTACAACGGACAACGAACAGTGGCTGCGCCTTTATGCAGTTAACAGTTTACAATTAGAAGTTGACAGTTGGCTACGCCTTTGTATGACAGATAGAATATGTTGGCATTGTGATTGCCTTGAATTTTATCTTCGTACCAGCGGTACGCGTGGGAACGCGTCCCCTACGATTGGCAAATTGAATGCGTCTTGATGTAGGGGTCGTACTCTGTGCGACCCGGGGAAATTTGAGTTTCATCTCTAATTTCCCAAATGACACCTTCTATTAGTTAAAAGTTTAGAGTTAACAATTTACAGTTGACTGCGCCTTTGTATGACAGATAGAATGTGTTTACTTTAAATTTGTTGTTAATAATACTTATATGTTTCACGTGAAACATTTTGAAAATAGATAAGGAAGAAAAATGATACTTAGAATTTTTATATTTTTAGGAATAATTGGGTATTTTGTTTGGGATTATACCTTGGACTCTAAGAGATTCAAGAGATTGGTATTTCCCATTATTGGAATTAGCTTCTTGGCTAGTACTGATTTTTATGTGGGTTTAGATGATCGAATTAAATTGATAACAGTAGTTATACTTGCTTTGTTCACGATTAGATATTCCCTTGCCTATTATAATGACTATAAAAAAGAAAGATTTAGAGAAAAAAGGCGAATCCGAGACATTCGTGATAGAGAACGTATAGAGAGAGATACATTGCTCTTAAAAGAGATTCTAGACGTTAAAAACCAAGACATTAGAGAGAAGTCATCTTCTTATGAAATTACGATGGATCTTCCTAGAACTTCATCTCAATCAGCTAGTCAAATTGACTTTTTAGGAATAGAAGATAAATCATTTGAAGAAAACCCTTTTGAAGATGAAAGCTGGAAAGTTGAAACTCCGAAGGCACAAATTTTAGAAAATCAAATAGGAATGTTTGAAGACAAGTAAATAAAAAAGGAATATGACCTGGTTATATTTGGCAAATAAGAAATGTCAAATGTAGTTCCAGGTCATTTTGTTTCACGTGAAACATTAAAGCAGATTATAGATTATAGAGAGCAGAGTTTTTCTGTGTTAGCGAATAGGTGCACTTGTGCATTTTTTGGAGTTAATAGCTTACAATTTGCAATTGGATACGTTTTGTTTGCAGGTGGAATATGTTGGTTTTGTATTGGATTTAAAAATATTTTTGCGTCAGCAAAACGCGTATCCTAGATGAAATTTACTGACATCTTTAAATATCCTTCAATTTCCCTTTATATTTATCTGAATTTGATTTATACTATTAATATGATATGAAAAGTATGAGGTGTCATATGGGTAAAACTATTGGAATTTTTAATCAAAAAGGTGGTGTAGGCAAGACTACAACCGCTATTAATTTAGCTGCAGGTTTAGGGCGAAGAAATAAAAAGGTATTACTAATAGATTTAGATCCCCAAGGGAATGCTACTAGCGGACTTGGGATTGATAAAGATTCATTGGAATTAAATGTATATGACGCAATTCATAATGGAGTCCCCATGGTAGATACTGTAATTGGGACCAATGCAAAGAATTTGTGGTTAGTACCCTCGGATATCGATTTAGCAGGTCTAGAGATAGAACTTGCCCAAACTGATGATTGGCATCATTTGATAAAGGAATCCATAGTAGAAATCAAAGATGATTACGATATAATTATAATCGATTGTCCTCCTTCTTTGGGAATACTCAGCATTATGTCATTAATCGCATCTGATTATGTATTAGTTCCTATCCAATCAGAATTTTACGCTTTGGAAGGTACTGGACAACTTTTAGAGACCATAAAAATGGTTCAAGGAAACTACAATCCGGAGTTGGAAATTCTAGGCGTGGTTATGGTTATGCATGACTCTAGAACTAGGCTTTCTTCAGATGTAGTGGAAGAAGTTAGAAATGTATTTGGGGATGCTGTGTTTAAAACTCTTATCAATAGAAATGTAAGATTGGCAGAGGCTCCTTCATATGGCATGAGTATATTTGATTACGATAGAATTAGCAAAGGTGCTTGGAATTACAGAGCTCTTTCTAAGGAAATATTAGACAGGATGGGTGAAGATGACTAGGAAAAAAGGTGGCTTAAATAGAGGTCTAGGTGCCTTTATCAGTGACAAAAACAAAGTCGAAGAAATACTAAAACCAAGCAATGAACTTGAAATACAAGAATTAAAGCTAGACGATGTAGAACCTCGAGAAGATCAGCCAAGACAGGCCTTCGACGAGGAATCCTTAAAAGAACTTGCTAATTCTATTTCTGAATACGGCGTAATCCAGCCTATCATAGTTAGGAAAGTTGGGAAAAAATATGAGATTGTTGCAGGAGAAAGAAGATACAGAGCTTCAAAATTAGCTAACAAAGACACGATACCTGCGATAATAAGGGAATTAGATGATTTTGAAGGAGAAAATCTTTCTATTATAGAAAATATCCAAAGGGAAGATTTGAATCCTTATGATGAAGCAGTGGCTTATAAGTCCATTATAGACAAATACGAATTGACCCAAGAAGACTTGTCCAAGGCAATAGGAAAAAGTAGACCTTATATTTCAAATACCATTAGACTATTGCGACTAGACGAGAGAGTATTAGAATTCTTGAAATCAGGCCAAATCAGTTATTCTATAGGACGAGAATTACTATCCATTACAGACAATGACGAGCAGTATAAGCGAGCATTGGAAATAATGGAAAATAAAATAAGCGTAAAGGCTGTAGCCAAAGCTAAAAAAAGAAAGAAAAGAATAAAAAGCCCAAATATTCACTTAATGGAAGTGGAAGAAAGCTTTATGGATCGTTTGGGCACAAAGGTTAGGATAAACGAATCGCAAAAAGTTATATCCATCAATTATTATGATAACGAAGATCTCCAAAGAATTATAGAAATCATTGTAGGTGAATAATGCAATATAATGTTTACTTTATAGAATTACTAGGTGAAGAGAATCTTAAAGGGGTCACCATTCCCGTAGTTGTCGACAACAGAAGAACTCTTACAAATGAAAATATGGCAGATATTGGCAAAATACTGAATACTTATAGAACAGTATTTGTCAGATCTAATGTATCAGATATTCTAAAGACGAAAGTCTACTCCACAAAAGGAGAAACATCTGATTGTCTCTATGCAAGTGTAGCGGCTATTTATACCTTAACTGAATCCAATTATATAAGGGAAATAGAATCTGGAGAGCGATATATTACTTTGGATACGGAAAATTGTAAAAATAAGATATCCATAACTTATGGAGACATGACGCCCATTGGAATAACTCATGAAATTACTCTAGAAAGTCTAAAATCCATAGATAAAGAAGATTTTGAAAACTATTCAGTGGAAAAGCTAGAAAATATTGAAGATCCCCTAGAAGGGACAAAATTTTATTACACTGAAGATTCCATGACGTTTTCTGCACTGAGAAAAAAAAGAGTGGACTTAGGAGAAATGGATCAAGAGTATCTCATAGTCTATTATGATAGAGAGTTCGATATGGTTTTCTTTCATGTAGAAAGAGCCCCCATGGACTCTGGGCACAAGCTGGATTCACGAACACAAATCTCCTACATCACCAGATACCTTTTAAATATGGGAGTGAAAAAAGAAAAAATTTCTAAAATCTGTCATGTCCTAAACACTGGCCAATATGCCATATTGGATATCGACATAGAGGAAGATAAAATATTCATTAAAATGAATGCAAGAACTTTGGTAGAAGGAATATTAAATATATAGGAGGAAATATATGTTAAAAAACATATCTATATCAGAATTTATTGAAAAAACAGGCTCAGGAGCACCTACGCCAGGTGGCGGTAGTGTTTCCGCTTTAGCAGGAAGCTTAGGAGCTGCACTTAATGTAATGGTTTATGAACTTACCCAAGGGAAAAAGGTTTATAACGAATTTGAACCAGAGCTTCGAATGAAATTAGATGATTCTGCAGAAAAACTACAAGACATTTCTAGACAATTATTGATAGAAATGGAAAACGACACTACTGCTTTTGACAGCGTAATGGAAGCTTTTAAAATGCCAAAAGAGACTGAAGAAGAAAAAATTATTAGAGGAGATGCCATTCAAGAAGGCTATAAAAAAGCCATTGAAGTTCCTCTAAAAATTGCAAATCTCAGCTTAGAAGCCCTATTCTTAATGGAAGTACTTTCCATACACGGAAATGTAAATGCCATCACAGACGTGGGCGTGGGAACTCTTCTATCTTATGTAGGAGTAGAAGGAGCTTTATTGAATGTTAAAATCAATTTGAATAGCATGAAAAAAGGCGACTACACTGCAGATGTAGAAGGAAAAATTGACGAGATATTAAATATAGCAAAAGACACTAGAAGTTTAATAATGAGAAATGTGTATAATAGACTAGAAGCGTAATATGCAACAATCGTTAATTTTAATGCTTGTAACAATTGTATCAAAGATTTTTGGGCTACTAAGAGAGATCGCTCTTTCCTACGTCTACGGAACTGGAAATACAGCGGATGCTTTCTTAGTATCCTTTTTTATTCCTTCGATTCTAATCAATGGAATAAATTTGGGAATGGCTACGGGATTTGTGCCTGTCTATTCTAGAATAAAAAGAGAACAAGGACGCCTGATAGCAGATAAATTTACAAACAATGTCGTAAACTTAACCTTAATCTTATCCACATTATTCACAGTTGTGGGATTGGTATTTGCAAGGGAGATTATGAGCTTAGCTGCTATAGGATTAGATGGAGATACTTTTAATCAAGGGATATTTTTTGCTAGAATGGTTATGACTAGCATAATAATCGCGTCAGTTGCAGGCGTATATCGAGGTTATTTACAGGCTTATAAGCTTTTTAATGTGACGGTAGCTAGCAGTATTATTATGAATATAATCATCATAATATCCATAATTGCATCAGGAAAAATGGGCTATAAAGTACTAGGAATAGGTACTGGAATCGGCATGAGTTTGCAATATTTAATCTTCATTCCCAGATTGTTATCCACAGGCTATAGATATGATAAAGTTTTAAATATGAAAGATAAGAATTTAACAATAATTAATAAATTATCCATTCCCGTCTTAATGGGAGTTTTGGTAAATGAAGTGAATATTATAGTGGACAAAGCCATAGCCAGCACCTTGGAAGTGGGAGCCATTTCATCTTTAAATTATTCTAGTGGAGTCCAAGAATTTGTAGTAGGCGTAGTTATAATCAGTATAGTCACTGTAAAATACACAGATATGAGTAGATTAGCTTCTAGCGGAGAGTTAGATAAGCTTAAGGAAAATTACAACTATACTTTAAAGAACAATTTATTTTTAGTTATTCCCGCTACGATAGGACTTATGGTTTTTTCAAAAGAAATAATCGCACTACTTTTCTTTAGAGGCGCCTTCGATTTGACCTCATTGGAAATTACGTCCAAAGGGCTTTTATTCTACTCTCTAGGAATTACGGGAATAGCTTTAAATACCATAGGACAAAGGGTATTTTATTCCCTAAGGCAAATAAAAGAACCGGTGATACTTTCTGTTTCTAGTGTTTTGTTAAATATAGTGCTAAATCTTTGGTTTTCAAAATTATTTGGAATCACAGGATTAGCTATGGCTACCAGTTTAGCCATGACTATTACAGGAATAATTTGCGTTATTTGGTTAGGGATAAAGGGTATAGGATTGTCGAAAGAGATTTTAGCAAAGAGCTTAGTTAAAACTATTGCCAATTCAGTTATAGTAATTTTAACTGTAAGAATTCTATATTCCCTAAATCCTAGTAATCCAATGCTTATAGTATGTATATTAAGTGCTGTGACAGCCTATATGTATCTAGGAATTAAGTCAGATATAATAGATAAGGAAGATATCAAAGGGATTTTTAAAAGAAAATAGAAAAAATACAAAATTATAATGGTTTTAATTATCAAGTTGTGCTATACTATTACTACAGAAACAGTACACATTATAGTGTGAAAATATTTATGAGGTGAAAAATGGGAAATTTAATAGGTAAAAAAGTAGAAGAATTTAAAGCACCAATGTTCCACAAAAATGATTTTGTAGAATTAACAGACAAAGATTTAGAAGGCCAGTGGTCAGTATTTTTCTTTTATCCAGGCGACTTCACATTCGTATGTCCAACAGAACTAGAAGATCTTGCTAATCACTACGGAGAGTTCCAAAGTATTGGAGCTGAAATTTATGGAATTTCTACAGACTCAGAATTCGTTCACAAAGCTTGGAAAGACACATCAGAAGCTATAAAAAAAGTGGAATATCCACTAGTATCAGATAGAAACTTTACACTTTCTGAAATGTTTGGAGTATTGATTGAAGAAGAAGGACAAGCTCTTAGAGGATCCTTCGTAATAAATCCAGACAAGGAAGTCGTAGCATACGAAATCCATCAATTGGGAATAGGAAGAGCAGCAAAAGAACTTTTAAGAAAAGTTAAAGCTTCTCAATACGTTTACAAACACGGAGATCAAGTATGTCCAGCTAATTGGGACGACGGCGGAGACACATTAACACCAGGAATAGACCTAGTAGGTAAAATTTAAGATTAAATTGAAATGCACTCTTTAAGGGGTGCATTTTTTTATCCAATATGTATATAAAGTTTTGGTTAAAATCTATA
>CANRJQ010000013.1:0-31083 GCA_947630985.1 uncultured Clostridia bacterium
AGTGAATTATAAAGTATCTGATACAAATTGTAAATCAAAATTTCACAATATATTCACTAAAATTTATATTACTTTTATGTATAATTTTCTACCTTGTATGTAGTTTAAATATTAACCGTTAATTATCCGTTAATTCCTACAATAAAATCTACATCGACGTAAGTATTTGTAGAAGATATAGGAATTTTTCCAATATTATTAAGACATATTGAGTTCAGTTCTTAATTTGATATTATTTTTATGGTATTATATTTGTAGGTAGTTTAATAAAGTTTAAATGTGAGGTATTTAGTTATGAAGTTACAAAAAATATTTGATCGAATTTTTTATTATCCATATGAATCAGTGACCGATAGGCCAGCTTTGATTTATATATTAGGTGATAAGTTTTCTCTAGTTGTCGATTCGGGAAACTCTAAAAAACATGTGGATGAATTTTATAAGGAGATTATAGATAATGATTTAAAGCTTCCAGATTTTACTCTCATGACTCATTGGCATTGGGACCATACTTTTGGTATGAAGTATGTAAATGGAGTGACTTTTGCACTAGACGAGACTAACAAATATCTTAAGAAAGCTAGGAATAATTTTGAAAATCCTGAATTTATAGAAAGAGTGCGCAGGGAAAATGAATATTTTCGCATGGAGTATGACGATGAAATGATTTTTGATATTGTGGAATCGGATATTTCTTTTGATGACAGAGTGACAATAAATTTAGGTGGGATTTCTGTTTACGCAGAAAAAATAGTCAATCCCCATACTGATGACCATTTATTAATTCATATTCCCAATTATAAATTATTAATCCTAGGTGATTCCACAGGTGAAGATAGTTTTAATTTCGGTTTTGGTAAATTTTTTATGGACGGTTTAATGAATAAGGATTTATTGAAATCTTTATATGACGCCATCGATGCTATAGACTGTGACATTTGTATTCTAAGTCATGTCGATATGATTTCTAAAGAAGAACTTTTAAATGAAATGAGAGTTCTTTTAGAAAATTAATTAAAATTAATAAGTTACCTTTGAGTAATCTCAAAATGATAGCACCCTAAGGATGACAAGAGGGAAAATATTTTGTTCTTTTCAAAGTTTTTCGGAATAAAAAAACCGCGTTTATTTTCGCGGTATTTTTTTAGTTTGCTACTTTTTCTTTTGCAATATCTACTAATTGTTTGAAAGCTGCTTCGTCATGAATAGCTAATTCAGAAAGCATTTTTCTGTTAATTTGAACATCTGCTTTTTTAAGTCCGTTGATGAACTTAGAATAGCTCATGCCATGTAGACGTGCTGCTGCATTGATTCTTTGTATCCACATTTTTCTGAAGTCTCTTTTCTTGTGCTTTCTACCAATGTATGCATAGTTTAGAGATTTCATAACTGCTTGATTAGCAGTTTTAAACAGTTTGGATTTTGCTCCAAAGTATCCTTTTGCTAATTTTAATATTTTTTTGTGACGTTTTTTTGTGTTTACGCCTCTTTTAATTCTTGCCATTTATTTCGCCTCCTACTATCTTGGTAACATTTGGTCGATTCTCTTCATATCGCCACTGCTCACAAGTTTGCCTTTTCTTAATTTTCTTATTCTTTTAGGAGACATCTTACCAGTCATATGAGTAACTCCCTGTTGCATTCTTCTTAATTTTCCGGATCCGGTTCTTTTGAATCTCTTAGCCGCACCCCTATGAGTTTTCATTTTACCCATTTTAAATCATTCCTCCTATTTATTCGTACCAGGATTTAGGTGCATTACCATATTCCTGCCTTCCATCTTTGGCTGTTTATCTACTATAGCTTTATCTCCGAGGATTTTCAAAAAGTCTTCTAGAACCACTCTTCCTAGATTTGTATGACCCAATTCTCTACCTCTGAATCTTACAGAAACTTTTACCTTGTCTCCATTTTCTAAAAATCTTTCAGCCTGTTTAGCTTTCACATTCAAATCATGGGTATCAATGTTTGGAGTCATTCTGACTTCCTTGATATTGATAATTTTTTGAGCTTTTCTTGCTTCTTTTTCTTTTTTGATTTGGTCGTATCTGTATTTGCCATAGTCCATAATTCTACATACTGGCGGTTGAGCATTTGGTGATATCATTACCAAATCCAGCTCAGCTTGCTGAGCCATTTCTTTTGCTCTTGTAAGGGGAAGAACTCCTAATTGCTCTCCATGTTGGTCAATTAGTCTAACTTCCTTTTCCCTGATTTCTTCGTTAATTTTTAATTCCTTTATGTTTACACCCCCGGAAATAAATAAAGTGCGAGCACAAAGCCCGCACCAAAATAATTACCATCAAAATAATTAGTTGTAACCTATAGGCGTTAGCCACGAGGTGAGAAGCGGTACTTCTACTTTTTCTACCTTATTAATTAAACCATAATTCTATGGCTTTGTCAAATCTTTTTAATATTTATTTTAATTTTCTTCGTCTGCTGGTTTTCTCAACATGAAATACTCTGATACTGGTTTTTCCATTTTAATTTTAATAATTTGTTGAGCGTGAGGAGCTACTTCGATAGGATTATCTTTTTCATCTAGCATCAATTCTATTTTTTGTGTAAAATGTTTTTCTCCTGGCCCAAATATCTCTATTTCATCTCCCACAAACATTCTATTTCTTTGCTCAATAGTTGCTAGTTTGGTCTCTTCATTGTAATCAAGAACCATTCCTAAAAAGTCATAACCTCTGATGTAGCTATTAGTCTCATAAACTTGGGCATCGTCTTGGGGTTTTCCATAGAAAAATCCTGTGGTAAAGTCTCTGTAGCTAGCTTTTTTTATTTCATCAAGATAACTTTCATCAAATTTATAATTCTCTGGATCTTTGTAATATTCATCAAGAGCCATTCTATAAGATCTTATAACTGTAGCAACGTAATAGATTCCCTTTACTCTTCCCTCAATTTTCAAACTGTCAATCCCTGCATCTATCATCTCTGGAAGATTCTGTATCATGCATAAGTCTTTGGAATTCATTATAAATGTGCCGCCATCATCTTCATAAACTGGATAATATTCTCCTGGTCTCGTTTCCTCAACGAGATTGTATTTAAATCTGCAGGAATGGGCACAGTCTCCTCTATTAGCATCTCTTCCAATCATATAATTACTAATTAAGCATCTGCCCGAATAGGACATGCACATAGCCCCGTGAGCAAAAGTCTCTATTGTCAAATCTTCTGGTAAGTCTTTTGTAATTTCTTTTATTTCATCAAAAGACAATTCTCGAGCTAATACAATTCGTTTTGCACCCAATTTATACCAAAACATCACTGTGTCTTTGTTGGTTATGCTTGCTTGAGTGGACATATGAATTTCCATATTAGGTACAGCTTCTCTAATTCTCATAAACATCCCAGGGTCTGCAACTAGTACCGCATCTACATTTATATCTGCTAGCTCTTTTACATATTCTTCTAGCCCTTGGAAGTCTTCATTGTGGGGAATTATATTTAAAGTTACGTATACTTTAACTCCCCTATCATGTGAAAATCTTACCCCTTCAGCAATTTGGTCTATGGTGAAGTTCTTCGATCTCTTCCTAAGACCAAAAGCTTCTCCTCCTAGATATACTGCATCTGCTCCATATAAAACTGCTATTTTTAATTTTTGTAAATCGCCTGCTGGCGCTAATAATTCTACTTTTTTCAATTTAACCTCACCGATACTAATAATCCATCTCCCATAGGTATTAGGGTGGATTCATAATTTTCTAAATTCATCACATATTTGGTGAATTCTCTAAGTCGCTTTACTATGGTCTTTTTTCTTCTCTCTACCAGTTCTTTTTTTGCGACCATTCCTTTGTATAAGACGTTATCACAAATTATTACTCCATGAGGAGCTAAAAGTCTCATAGCTTCTTCGAAGTATTCATGATAATGTCCTTTTGCTGCGTCTATAAATACAAAATCAAAGGATCCTTCTAAACTCTCAAGGACCTCTCTCCCATCTCCTACAATTATTTCCACTTTATCTTCCAAACCAGCCATTTTGAAATTTTCCATAGCTTTGGTTGCTGTGTTCTCTCTAATTTCAATGGTGGTAAGTTTTTCAGTTTGGGAGGATGCCTTTAACATAGTTATGCCACTATAACCTATAGCTGTTCCAATTTCCAAAAGATTTTTTGGCTTTTTTAATGCAACAAAAAACCTTAAAAATTGAGCCACTTCTAGTGTTACAATGGGAACGTGATTTTCATGGGCTTCTCTTTCGAGCCTTTCTAGAAGTTCATCCTTTGGTTTTAAATTTTCAAATAAATATTTTTCTATATAATCTTGATTAATTACACTCATTATACTTCCATAATTATTGGCAATATCATAGGTTTTCTTTGAATTTCATTGTAGATGAAATTTTTTAAATCTTCTTTTATATCGTTTTTCATCGTATTCCAATCTGAGTTGCCACTATCTTCAAGTTTCTTTAATGTCTTGTTGATTACTTGTTTAGCATCGTCCATCAAGTCTCCTGATTCTCTTACGTAAACAAATCCTCTTGATACTATATCTGGTCCTGCCAATAATTTCCCTGAATCTTTTGAAAGGGTCACTACTACTATAATAAGACCGTCTTCTGATAGCCATTTTCTATCTCGTAATACTATATTTCCAACGTCGCCTATGCCTAAGCCATCTATTAAAACATTTCCAGCTTGGACAGATTTTCCAATTTTCATTCCCTTGTGATCAAATTCCAATACATCTCCGTTTTCAATCATCAATATATTTTCTTCTGGCATTCCCATTTTCATGGCAATCTTTTCATGAGCTTTCATTTGCATCATTTCACCGTGGAATGGAATTAAATACTTGGGTTTTGTAATATTCATCATTAACTTTAATTCTTCTTCTCTGGCATGGCCTGATACGTGGATTTCTGATAATGCTTCATAAACCACTTCAGTTCCCCTAGACATTAGATTATTTATAACTCCACCTATTGCCAATTCATTTCCTGGAATAGAGCTTGCAGAAAGAATTACTACGTCTTCTTTTGTGACTTGTATCTTTCTATGTTCTCCATTGGAGATTCTTGTCAATGCACTAAATGGCTCTCCTTGGGATCCAGTAGTTATGAAAGTCAATTCGTGAGGTTCATATTTTCTTATGTCATTAATATCTATTATGGAATCTTTTTCTACTTTGAGTATTCCCAGCTCTCTAGCTGTTCCAACTACATTTATCATAGATCTTCCAGATAAAACAATTTTCCTATTAAATTTTTCTGCAGCATAAATAATTTGCTGCACTCGGTGAACATTTGATGCAAAGGTAGCTACAATAATTCTTTTGTCTTGATATTTATTAAATAAATTATCAAAAGTTTGTCCTACCACTTTTTCACTCATTGTGAATCCTGGTCTGTTGGCATTAGTGGAGTCGCTTATTAGAAGTAGTACTCCTTCTTCTCCATATTGCGCCATTCTACTAAGGTCTATTGCACCACCATCTATAGGCGTGAAATCTACCTTAAAGTCTCCCGTGTGGATGATATTTCCTTGGGGTGTTCTAACTGCAATTGCAGCACTATGAGGTATAGAGTGAGTAGTTTGGATAAATTCTACTTCCAATCTTCCTAGTCTAATTATGTCTTTATAGTTTACAACATGCAATCTTGCATCCGCTAATCTGTGTTCTACTAGCTTGTTTTTTAATAGTCCCAGGGTTAAATCCGTTCCATAGATATCTATATTTCCAACTTGTTTCAAGAAATAAGGTATTGCCCCTATGTGATCTTCGTGCCCATGGGTCAACACCATACCTCTAATTTTATCCTTATTTTCTATCAAGTACGTAAAGTCAGGAATTACTATATCAATTCCCAACATAGACTCTTCTGGAAAGGTTAATCCGCAGTCAATAATTACAATATCATCTCTGTATTCGACTACGAATAAGTTCTTTCCAATCTCGTTCATTCCTCCAAGAGGTATGAGTCTTAGTTTGTTCGTGTTCTTCATTTTTTCTCCGTTCATTTTATTTTATTCACAATCTTCGCATATACCGAAGAATTTTAAATCGTGATCTACAATTTTAAAATTGTGTTCCTTTTCTATTTCTTTTTCCAATACGCCTAACAAATCTTCTTTTACTTCTATTAATTTATTGCAATTTAGACAAACCAAATGATGATGCATATGTGTGCCATCACCAAAGTCGGACAACTCGTATCTAGCTATCCCATCATCTAAAGTTAGCTTAGTAGCTATATTTAATTCTTCGAACAATTGCATATTTCTATATACGGTAGCAATTCCAATGTTTGGATTAGTGTCAGAAATTCTATCATAAATTTCATCACAAGATAAATGTTTATTTTCGTCTTCGTCCAAAAAGTTTAACAAAACCTTACGAGGTTCTGTTGTCTTATAGCCATTTTCAGCCAAAATAGAGTATGCCAATTCCACTTTTGTCATAATTTTATTTAATCCAATCACCTCATTAGTAGAGGGGAGTTGGTTATTCTCCTTTCCACTTTATTGGATAGTGTCGTTAAGCACTTCTTCAAAGGCATCTGACACTTCTTCAAGTTCATCTTCGTCTATACCTACTAGAATTTCGTTGCCCAAATTATCAGTTTCGACTCTAAGAATGTAAGTAGGGGACTGAATTTCTTCTGCAGGTAATAATGCTATATATTTAGAATAGCCCAAATTGAATTTAGCCTTAACGATAAAATCCATTTGGTTACCATATTCATCTGTAAATGCTATTTTTTGCATTTCATCATCCCTTCTATTTTGTGTTGAGAAATGCCTGCAATATAAAGACAGCGGCGATTTTGTCAATGTACTGCTTTCTGTTTTCTCGCCTTACTCCTCCTTCTATCAATACTCTTTCAGCTGATAGAGAAGTCATTCTTTCATCTTGCAAAATCAATTTAACACCGAATTTGTTTTGCAACTTTGTTCCAAATTTTTTAGCCATTTCGCCAGAAGGACCAAGAGTACCATTCATATTATACGGCAAACCTACTACTACTGTTTGGATGTCATATTCGTCTATATATTCTTTTATTTTTCCGAAGTCATCTTTGTTACTAGTTCTTCGAATCGTAGTTAAGCCTTGGGCAGTAAACCCTAAAGGATCACTCACTGCAACACCAATCGTCTTTTCTCCTACGTCTAATCCTAAAAATCTTTCCAATTTAATATACCTTTATATAAAAGTCTGGACAAACATTGGCGCAGTATCCACATAAAATGCAATTTTTCTTAATTACAGCTTTGCCTCCTATTATTTCTATGGCTTTTGCCTGGCATTTTGCTGCACATTTACCGCATCCAATGCAATATTCTTCTACGTCAATTTGTCTATTAGTATTTCTCAAGTTGTTTTTTACATATTCAGGAATATCATCTTTATTTATCAATGATACATTTGCCAAGACTTCCGATTCTGATTGCATACCTAAAGCTATTGAATCAAATTTCTCATTATCTACAGCCCATTTAATGGCTTCCTCGCTCTTGGATATCAGGTGACCTCCACCTAGAACTTTCATAGCATAAATTCCAATTCCGTTGTTTTTAGCCTCTGTTATTGCATCCATCATTTCATCTATCGTTCCATCTAATATGCCTACACCTTTCATATTTGCCATGGGATGAATAATTTCGATTTCACCAAATTTCAATGCATCTGTCACACCCTTAATTTTATGTGTGGATATTCCTATAGCTTTTATATACCCTTTTTCCTTTAATTTCCACAGTTCCTCTAAGGCTTCATAATGTCCCCTTAAGGTTAGCTCACCTTCTTGCTCATGAAGCAAAAAAATGTCAGCATAGTCTGTGTTAAATGCTTTCAAGTATTTATCTAAAGATTCCCTAGCTCCTTCTTTGGAATACGCATAGGTCTTAGATGCTATTATCAATTTTTCCCTTTTTACATCATTAAAAACCCCTTTTATCAAGGGATAATTGTCATAGAGTTCTGCCGTATCGATAAAGTTTACTCCATGTTCATATGCAAAATTTAAAAGTTCTCTGGCTTCATTTTCTGAGAGATTGCCTTGAGATTTAGTCATAGTTAAACTACCGAAGCAAAGTCGACTAACTTTGATACCGGTATTACCTAATTTTCTATATTCCATATTAAAAATAAAAGGTCACCTATTATCCAAAATTCATATATACCATGCTTTTTGTAATTCAAACAGAATCTTGAAAGAGCAAAGAATTAAGATTTAGATGACCTTATCATTCAATTTTAGTTATCTTCTAAGAAGTTCTTCAAAAGTTCTTCCAACAAGTCTTCGCGTTCTAGCTCTTTAATCATAGCTCGAGCATTGTTGTAACTTGTTATATAAGTGGGATCTCCTGAAAGAATGTAACCAATAATCTGGTCGTAAGGTTCATAGCCTTTTTCTTCCAATGAGTTAAACACTTCTTTTAAAATCACTTTTACAGAAGTTAAATCCTTTACTTTTGAAAATTTTTGGGTTTCAAAATTTCTTTCTGACATATTCTCATCTCTCTTTATTACAATAAATTCTTAATTATATCGTACACTGAATCAAGGGCTTCGTCAAGTTTTTTGACATCCTTGCCTCCAGCAGTTGCCATATCAGGCCTGCCGCCTCCACCTCCGTGGGTTATTGCTGAAACTGCTTTTACAATATTACCCGCGTGAAGTCCTTGGGGTATTAAGGATTTTGATACTGTGGCTACAAAGTTCACCTTGTCTCCACTAGCTGTACCCAACACCACTACTGCTTCTCCTGCTTTGTCCCTTAAAGCATCAGCCAAATCTCTTAATGCATTTACATCTTGGTCATCTATTCTAGCTTTTATTACTTTTATTCCTTCAACTTCTTCCATACTATCAAGGATAGAGTCCATATCATCTCTTAAAGTAGATTTTTTTAATTTTTCAATTTCTTTTTCTAATTTTTTATTTTCATCTAGGAGACTCTTAGCTCTGTCTACTATATTTTCTTTTGTAGATTTTAAAGTACCCAAGATTTTAGATTCTCTATCCTCCACGTCTAGTAAATATTCATAGACATTTCTACCTGTAGTAGCTTCAATTCTTCTTACGCCTGACGCTATTCCAAATTCTGATAAAATTTTAAATATTCCAATATCCGAAGTTTTTTCTACGTGAGTTCCTCCACAAAGTTCTTTAGAAATTTCTGGAAAGCTTACTATTCTAACAGAATCTTTGTACTTATCCTCAAATAGTCCAATTGCGCCCTCTTCATATGCCTTATCTATTGGCAATTCTGATATAACTGTAACTGTCTCTGAGTAAATATAATCATTTACTAGTTCTTCAATCTCTTTTAATTGTGGTTTAGATATGGCTTCAAAATGTGAAAAGTCAAATCTAAAATCTTTGTCATTTACTTCAGAACCGCCTTGGTGAACATGATCTCCTAAAACTTTTCTAAGAGCGGCGTGTAATAGATGAGTTGCGCTATGATTTCTCATAATAGCTCTTCTTCTATCAGAGTCTACTTTTGATTCGACAGTTTCAGACAAGTTTAGTTTTCCTGAAATCACTTTTCCAATATGAATAATAATTCCATTAGGAGTCTTTTTAGTATCTTCTACTTTAAATTCAAAATCATTTCCCTTTATTAGACCAGTATCACCAATCTGACCTCCGCCTTCTCCGTAGAAAGCTGTTTTGTCTAAAATTACTGCACCTTTTTCGTCCTTATCAAGGGATTGTACTTCCAGTTCATCTTTTAAAATTTTTACAATATTTCCTATCGTGGAAAATTCAGTATATCCAGTAAATTCAGTCTCTGATCCTTCAATTTCTAAAGCATTATCTTGTGTATGCCATCCTGAGTCATCCATGGAATTAGATGCATTTCTTGCTCTGATTCTTTGAGCTTCCATTTCTTCTTTGAACTCTTCTTCATCTACTGAATAATTTCTTTCTTCCAGTATTTCTCTAGTTAAATCCAATGGAAATCCATATGTGTCATACAGTTTGAAAGCATCTTTTCCAGATAAAACAGTTTTGACATCTGATTCTAATTTTTCAATATATTCATTTAGAATCTCGATTCCCTTATCTATAGTTTCTGCAAATCGATTTTCTTCAGTTTCAATTACAGAGATAATTCTCTCTTCATTCTTTTTTAGCTCTCCGTAACTCACTGACCAAGAATCTATTACAACTTGGGCAATTTTAGCTAAAAAACTTTCTTCTATTCCTAATAATCTTCCATGACGAGCGGCTCTTCTTATAATTCTTCTCATAACATAGCCTCTTCCCTCGTTGCTAGGTATAATCATATCAGATGCCATAAAGGTCATAGCCCTTACGTGGTCTGTTATTACTCTTACAGACATATCTTTCTCGTCATCAGAGTGGTATTTGTATCCAGACACTTCTTCAATTTTATGAACTATATCTTGTACAGCTTCTATTTCAAAAATATTATCTGCATTTTCTAATACTGCAGTAAGTCTTTCAAGACCCATACCCGTATCGATGTTTGGATTGGACAGTGGATGATAAACTCCTTGTTCATCTTTATCAAATTGAGTGAATACCAAATTCCACACTTCCAAGAATCTGTCGCAATCACATCCTGGTTTACAATCAGGATCTCCACATCCAAATTCTATTCCTCTATCTACGTGGATTTCAGAACAAGGACCTGATGGCCCAACTTCTAATTCCCAGAAATTATCTTCTTTTCCTAATCTTACAATCTTTTCTTCAGGAACTCCTATCATGTCTCTCCAAAGATCATGAGCTTCATCGTCATCTAAGAAAACAGATACCCATAGATCTTCAGGGTTCATTTCGCAATTAACTGTCAAAAATTCCCATGCCCATTCTATAGCTTCCTTTTTGAAATAATCACCAAATGAGAAGTTACCAAGCATTTCAAAAAATGTAGCATGACGTGCAGTTCTTCCTACATTTTCTAAGTCTCCCGTTCTCATACATTTTTGACAAGTCGCCATTCTAGTTCTAGGCGGTACTAATTCTCCTGTAAAATATTTTTTTAATGGAGCCATTCCTGCGCCCACCAATAAAATTGAAGGGTCGTTTATAGGTACAAGCGAATAACTGTCATGTATAAGATGATTTTTTTCTTCAAAAAAATCCAAAAATTCTTTTCTAACTTCGTGTAATCCCATTCTTTTCATTATACTTTGGTTCCGTCCTTTTTGTTTTGTTCTTGATGCTTTTTATATTTTTCTCTTGCAAAATCTATTAAAATTAATCCAACCGCCGCAAGTGGTACCGATACTACCATTCCCCATACTCCGAATATTCCTCCACCTATTATAATTGCTAAGAAAATAAATAGTGGATTTAGTCCCATGCTGTCACCGATAATCTTCGGTGCTAAAACATTATTTTCCGCCCATTGAATTAAAACATAAAATATCGCTACGATTAGTGCTTTAATTGGTGATTCTATTAGGGCAAATAAAAATGCAGGCACAAATCCCAAAAGCGGTCCTATATATGGAATGATATCAGCAATAAGAGTTATTATACCAATAACTAGTGCAAAATCAATTCTTAGTATTAATAGTAGGATAGCTGTAAAAACCCCTACAAAAACTGCTAAAATAAATCTCCCACGAATAAATTCTGTCAATACAATATTAACTCTACCAGCTAAAATAGAAATATCTTCATTTATAGAATCTGGTATAATGGATTTTATTTTATTGACATAAGTCTTTCTGTCTACAAGGAAGTAAAATGTCATAATCATTATCAAAACTAAAGTAAGCATCACACTTGCCATGTTTTGTACAAAATGAGTTAAAAGCAAAGTAATTTTCGAAGCTGATGTTGTCACCCATGTAGTAAGGCCTTCTGTAGTGGCTTTATAGGAATCATTTATTGCAGTACGAACTTGTTCAGCTCCAGGAAAATTAAAGTCAGACGTTCCTTCCATGAAATCAGTAAATAGAACTGAAAAACTTTCTATAATCGACGGCAACGAACTTGCTAATTTTTTAAGTTCTTGAGCTGTTCTAGGTATTACAGCTACCATCAATACTGAAATAATTAATATTATACTCAAGTAGACAATACCCACACCCAAAGCTCTTTGAATTCCCCGTCTTTCCAATTTATCTACTAAAGGATTGATTATATACGCCAAAATTGCGGCGATAAAGGCGGCCGCAAGTACTCTTCCCAAGATAGGATATTTTCTCAATAAAACTACTACTATTATTAGAGATAGAAGTCCAATCAGAACTTTTTTTACAAGTTTAGTATCGACAACGAGCCGTTTAGATCTTTCCAAATATCGATTGCCGATATTGACAAGATAATAAATCGCAACTAATGCAAATGTCAATATTGCTAGCCAAGAAACTAGTTGTAATGGAGCTTTAATTCCATCGAGTCTAATTAATTCATCCATAAATTCCTCCAATCAATATTATAGTTTAAAACCCTTTAAAAATCCATCTTTTCGCATAAAATTTGATATATTGTAAATAATTTAGATGTATTTTAACATCTGATTTTTTTGAAACAAATTTGACATTCTCTTTATTGATTAAGTTTACAAAAAACCTGCCGCCAAAATCCAATTTTGATTCTAGGTGCAGGTATTTGCAATTTATAATTATTTATTTTAAACCCATTTCTTCAACTAGTTTATACATTTCATTCTTTTTAACGATGAAATAAGAGATGTCCTCAATATATTGTCCATAGCCTGGAATTATTTCCATTTCTATCTTTTCTGAATCCAGATTATTTGCCAAAGAAATTCCATTAAGTATATGCTTTATTGGAATATTTGTATCTACTCTTCTAAAATATGTCTGTACTATTTTAGGAAGTTTTGTGATATTTTTAGGAGTTAGAGTTTGCTTAATAAATTCTTTTAGAAAATATTGTTGAGCTTCTATTCTTCCTACGTCTCCTTCTCTGTATCCTGCGGTCATAGCATTGTTTTTTCGCCAGCGTAAGTATTGCATGGATTTTTCGCCATCTAAAATTTGTTGTCCCTTTTTTAAATCGACTCTGAATCCATCTGTTGGATCATAATACTCCATCCTCCTAGGAACGTTTAGGGCTACTCCCCCAATGGCATCTACAATTTCCTTAACTGCTCTGTAGTCGATCATGACATAATATTTTATATCTGTTCCTAGAAAGTCATTTACAGTTTTCATTGTTAAATTTACTCCACCGTAGTTATATGCGTGATTAACCTTGTCTAGGGATCCTTTTACCAACAGTCTGGTGTCTCGAGGAATTGAAAGTATTTTCATCTCTCCAGTGTCAAAATTGCAATGCATTACCATTATAGTATCTGTTCTGATGCTATTTTTCTTATGTTCTTCTAGGGCATCCACCCCTAACATCAAAAATGTGACTTCGTTATTGTCGAAGGCGACTATATCTGTCTTTTCTATTAATTTATTTGGTTCTGTTTTAACTATTCCCTCATCTTCTTTATCTGCATTTTCATCTACTTCCGACACATCCGAATCTTCAACTGGAGTACTATCAGCTAATATAGATGGAACTCCTTCTGATGAAATAAAAAACATATAAGTACCGATACTAAGAAATACCACTAATGAAATCAAAAATGTTTTGATAAATTTCATATAATGCTTTACCACCTTTAGTTATTTCTTCGTTTATAATACCACAACAAAGGGGAAATAGTAAAACTTTTCACAAAATTATTATAATACCAAAAAAGAGCATATCACTCGATAGCTCTTTTGGTTACTTTATTTTTATTTATCTAGTAATGTGTCTATTTTTGATTTGTCGAATCCTACTATTTCTTCTTCGTCAATTACCACTACTGGAACTCCAGTGTGACCTTTTGCCATAAGTTCTTCTCTTGCTTCTCTTGATGTAGAGATGTTTTTCTCTTCATATTCTACGCCTTTTTCAGTTAAATAGTCTTTTGCAAGTGTGCAATATGGACATGTTGAACTTGTATATACTACTACATTTTTCATATTTGAAAACCTCCTCATGATTATCATTCTGTCTTAAATTTACCCCTACTTGTTCTTATTAAACAAATATAAATTACTTTTACATAAATTTTATCAAGTATGGGATACGTGATCTAATCCTTGGGTTAATAACTCCAAAACGTGATCATCATCCAAGCTGTAGAGTACTTGCCGTCCATCTTTTCTTGATTTAATTAATTTTAAATCTTTTAATTTTCTAAGCTGGTGAGATGTAGCTGATTGACCCATCTGGATATCTTCAGAAATATTGGTGACGCTCTTTTCTCCGTCCACAAGAGAAAAAATTATTTTAAGTCTTGTGGGATCACCTATACTTTTAAAAATTTCAGATAGTTTTTCCAATGTTTTATCGTCAATCATCACTTTCTCCTTTTCTTAAAAGCATTTCTGTCAATTCCAAGAATTCCTTTAGGGATAAATTTTCTGCTCTACTATTTTCATTGATACCCAATTTTTCTAAAATTTCTAATACTTCTGTTTTTTCTCTATTTAGTCCAGATGACAAAGAGTTTAGGATAGTCTTTCTTCTTTTTCCGAATCCTGCCCTTAATATTTTCTCCAGTTTTTCCACTTCTTCTACATCTATATGGTCTCTAATTTTTAATTTTACGACTGCAGAATCCACTTTTGGCTTTGGCATAAAAACTGTCTTAGGTACATTCATGAGAATTTCTGAATCGCCAAAATATTTTAGAAATACAGATATACTTCCATATTCTTTAGTTCCAACATCAGCCACAATTCTAGTAGCGACTTCTTTTTGCATCATTACAATAATTTCGGAAATATTGGATTTAGATTTTAATAAATATTCTAAAATGGGCGATGTAATATAGTAGGGCAAATTTGCGACTACTTTAAAACTTTCGCCATTAAAGGATTCTTTTGAAATTTTATCTAGGTCAGTTTTTAAAATATCTGAAAAAATCACTTCTACGTTATCAAATCCAAAAAGAGTTTCTGATAAAATAGGTTTTAGTTTTTCATCTATTTCCACGACTACTACTTTCTTAGCTAATTTAGCCATAGAAGCAGTTAAAGTTCCTATTCCAGAACCTATTTCCAATATATTTTCCCCTTGAACATTACCTTCTCGTAAAATTTTATCGATTATATTTTGATCTATCAAAAAATTTTGCCCAAGAGATTTCGTAAAGGAAAAATTGTGTCTTTCCAATAAAGATTTCAATACTTTAGGAGAGGTTAAGTTCATCTTTGATCTCCTCTATAGCTTTTTCTAGTTCTTCTCGTTTTATTCCAAAAGAATTTAACTTATTTAAAAATGTTTTTGCGTTACCATATCCTATACTTATTTTTTCAGATAGCTTTTCTCTAAGCTCTTTAGAGTTACTTAGTCCACTTAAGCCATATCTAATCATATCTCTTTGCGTAAATTCTTCTACAAAGTCTGTATATTCTGGTTTTGCAGATAGTATCGCCACTCTAATATCTTCAGGTGTAGCATTTTCTACTCCAATGTCATCACCCTTTAATGCCTTTTTTTGTGGCAAAAAAGCGTGCTTAGCTTGGGGAATAAATTCAGATATATCTTTTCTAATTCTCTTACCTACATAATCTGGATCAGTTAAGATAATAATTCCCCTTTCTTTTGACATTTTTTTTAGTTGTTCTTTTAGCTTAATACCGTAAGAATAGCCGTGGGTTTGGATAATATCAGCATTTACTGCTCGTCTAACAGCTGCCTCATCATCCCTACCCTCGACTACTATAATTTCTTTTATTTTCATAAATCTAGTCTGTAAAATCTAGCTACATTTTCATCTGTAGCCCTTTCTAGTTCTTCGAGTGTAATTCCCCTCAAGTTTGCAATATGCTCTGCAGTATGTCTTACATATCTAGGTTCATTTCGTTTTCCTCGAAGTGGCACAGGAGTCATATATGGACAGTCAGTTTCTAACATCAATCTATCCAATGGAACAGCTTTAGCTACTTCTTGGGGAACCCTAGCATTTTTAAATGTAGTAGCCCCACCCAAAGTGATATAAAAACCCAACTTCATATATTCTCTCATAAGTTCAACACTTCCAGAATATAAATGCATCAATGCAGAAAAGTCTTTATTTTTTTCCTTCCTAGCTTTTAAAATGTCAAAAGTTTTGTGGTGGGCATCTCTCGAGTGTATAACCACCGGCAGCCCCAATTCTTCTGCTAAATCTAGATGGGCATGGAAGCAGTTCTCTTGAATTTCAGGAGAAGGACTATCTTTGTAATAATTGTCCAGTCCTGTCTCGCCTATGGCTACAACTTTTTTCATCTGAGCCATTTTTTTAATTTCTTCAAAAGTTTCTTCATTAAATTCATCTGCATAAAGTGGATGGATTCCTACTATAGCATAAACATTTTCATATTCTGTTGCAAATTCTACAGACTGCTTGCTAGTTTCAACACTACTTCCACAGTTGAAAAAATAATCAATTCCATCTGCTTTTAAATTAGAAAGTATCTCATGTCTATCTTCGTCAAATTGCCTATCTTCCAGATGTCCATGTGCATCTATCATTAATCCACCCTCGCTCCATCTACAATATCTTCTGACACAGTAGCTAATGTGAGATTTCCATCTTCGTCTTGGGCAGCTAAAAGCATTCCAGCCGATTCTATTCCTCGGAAATTATGAGGTTTAAGATTATCTATAATTAAAATTTTTCTGCCTTCCAGCTCTTCTGGAGTATAGTACTCTTTTATGCTAGATACTAAAGTCTTTCTTCTGTTTCCAATTTTTAATTTTAAAACATAAAGTCTATCAGCATTTGGATGATTTTCACATTTTTCTATTAACGCTACTTTGATATCCAATTTTGCAAAATCATCTAAAGTGATTTCAGGCTTAATTTGATCTTCTTCTGACTCTTCAGCTTCTTCAATCACTGCTGAACCAGATGAATCTTTTCTCTTTTCTGCATCTCTAGATTCTATTAGCTCTTCATTTCTCCTAACCATCTCTTCCATTTCCACTTCAACATCTAATCTTGGGAAAATTATTTCTTTCTTTTCCACTTTTGTACCAGACTTTGTAAGTCCCCATTTAGATGCTTCTTCAATAGTAGGAATCTCTGTTAGTCCTAGTTGTTCTCTAATTTTTAAACTTGTTTCAGTTAAAATCGGATAAAGAATTACGCTAATAACTCTTAAGGATTCAGCTAAATTATATAAAACAGTATTTATTCTGTCTTTGTTTTCATCTTTTGCAATTATCCAAGGCTCTGTTTCGTCTACGTATTTATTAGTTCTACGAATTAACGTCCACAATGTTTCCAAGCTTTCAGAGAAATTATAATCTACCATAGATTCTTCTACTTTTCCCATTATAGATAATGCTAAATCTTTTAATTCATTGTCTATTTCATTGTATTCTGCTGGCGCATTTATGATTCCATCATTGTATTTTTCAATCATAGATACTGTTCTAGAAACTAAATTTCCTAAATCATTTGCCAAATCAGAATTCAATCTATTTAAGAACTTTTCTCTAGTAAAGGACCCATCATATCCAAAAGTGAATTCACGAAGTAAAAAGTATTTCAGTGCATCCACGCCATAAGTTTCTACTATTGGTTCTGGATAATAAATATTTCTCTTGGACTTACTCATCTTTTCATTGTCAAATAAAATCCAGCCGTGCCCGAATATTTGTTGGGGCAACTCTATTCCAAGTGCCATCAATATGGCAGGCCAAATTACAGCATGAAATCTTACTATTTCCTTACCTACAAAATGTGTAGTATTTGGCCAATACTTGTTAAATTTCTCCTCATCAGTTCCATAACCTAGTGCTGTCAAATAACAAGAAAGTGCATCTATCCATACGTAAATGACGTGCTTGTCATCAAAGGGAACTTTAATTCCCCAATCAAAACTGCTTCTGCTTACGCTTAAATCGTCAAGCCCATCCTTTAGAAAGTTGTTAACCATTTCATGTTCCCTAGTTTTAGGCATAATAAACTTTTCATTGTCTTGGTAGTATTTTAAAAGTGCATCTCTATATTTTGAAAGTCTGAAAAAGTAACTTTCTTCTTTTTGCATTTGAACTGGTCTGTGACAGTCTGGGCAGTTGTGATCTTCGTCTAATTGCTTTTCGGTCCAAAAAGATTCACAAGGTGTACAATAAAATCCTTCGTACTCGCCTTTGTAGATGTCGCCTTGGTCGTATAATTGTTGAAATATTTGTTGCACATTTTTTGCATGCTGCTCATCAGTAGATCTTATAAAGAAATCATTGTGGATACCTAATGTTTTCCATAGTTTTTTTGTCGATTCTACAATTGGGTCAATATAATCTTTAGGGTTTTCATATCCCATTTCATGAGCCTTCGTTTGCAATTTTTGTCCGTGTTCATCTGTCCCAGTAGTAAACAAGACGTCATATCCTTGAAACTGTCTAAACTTTTTAATCGAATCCACTGCCATTGTGCAGTAAGTATGTCCAATGTGTAGATTGTCATTGGGATAATATATCGGTGTCGTAATATAAAGGGTTTTGTCTGTCATAATTCCTCCTAAATTAATTTTCAATAAAAAAACTCCGTCAAAAGAGACGAAGTAATCCGCGGTTCCACTCTAATTATCTATTTACATAGATCAGCTCTTACTCTTAACGCGAGTTTAACGGCAAAAGCGAAAATGGAGCCATCTTCAATAAACATCTACATTGACTTGCACCAACCGTCAACTCTCTAGTTTCGAATGGTTATTTACTCTTTCCATCTATATCTTTAAATATAAGTAAAATTATATAATATTAAAAGGTTTTTGTAAAGTCATAGACTGATGACGAACACTTTATTAAGGTCGGAATATCATTCTTTTTCGAGCGTATATGGCCCGCCGGCCCGAGGGTACTCGAAAAAGAATGATATGGAGACCTTTGTCAACATTCGAAGGTTTTTGTAAAGTCATCTATTTTAAGTCGTAGTAGCTATTGACAATACTATTACAGTTTTTGCTCCATGATTTTTTAGGATTTTAGAACATTCCTCCACGGTAGCACCTGTCGTTATCATATCGTCAACTAATAATATGCTCTTGCCTTCTATTTTTTCTTGGTTCTCAATTGCAAATGCTCCTGATAAATTTGTTTTTCGCTCCCCACTGTCCAGTCTCGCCTGCTCCTCAGTAAATTTAGGTTTTAGCAATACATCAGTATAGTTTTCTCTTTTAAGATTAATTGATAAGTACTCAGTCAATAAATCTATTTGATTGAAACCTCTTTTTAACAATGTTTTTTTGTGAAGGGGAATTGGAATGATTGCATCAAACTTACTATAAAGTTTTAAGTTTAAAATTTTCTCTAATAGCAATTCTGAAAATAGTAAATAAAAATATCTTTGATTTCCAAATTTATAGCGTCGCAACACTTCGCTTACTAGTGGAGAATAATAAAAACAAGAATGCGCTTCGTCTACATATTCGAATCCTTTTACCACCTTTTCTTTTTTAGGTATTAAAATATTATAGCAATCATCACAAATAGTAAGATGTGTATTCGTCTTTCTATCGCATATTAAACAATTTTTCTTCTTCAGTTTCATCTTGGATAATCCTACTATATTCTTTAATTTTCCCTTCCAGTCCTGTGTATCTTTGACTCATAAAAGTATTGGCTATCATGGATTGAAGTCTTTCTTCTTTTCCCACGAGTACTAAGAGCTTTTTCGCTCTCGTAATTGCCGTATAGATTAAATTTCTATTGGCCAATATTTCTGGAGCATAATGAATAGGTATTACAACTGCTGGAAATTCACTTCCTTGGGATTTATGAATAGTAATTGCATAAGCTAAATTCAATTCTTTAACATTTTCTTCTCCGTATTCCACTTCCTTATCGTCAAAATTTACAACTAGAGTATTATTGAAGGGATCAATTTCGGTAATATATCCTATGTCTCCATTGTATATTCCCATACCACTGTCATATACTATTCTATCTGAGGTATATGCTTTCCATTCAGTTTGGTAATTGTTTTTAGTTTGCATCACCTTATCTCCCACTCTGAATAGGGATTCTCCAATGATCATTTCATTTTTAGAATAATCAGGAGGATTAATAGATTGTTGCAATTCATAATTTAAATTTTGTACACCTGATGTTCCTTTTTTCATAGGCGCTAAAACTTGAATGTCTTGAAGTACATCCAAACCATAAAACTTAGGCAGCCTCTCGCTAACTAATTCCTTAATTATCTCTACCGTTTTGCTTTCATTTTCCGATGAGATCATAAAAAAATCGCTATCTTTAGTGTTCATAACGGGAAATGAGCCCTCATTTATTCTATGGGCATTTTCGACTATGGTACTGCCTTCTGTCTGTCTAAATATGGTATCTAATCTTACTATGTCTATTTGCATAGAAGATATTAAATCTTTTAAAACATTTCCCGGTCCTACTGAAGGAATTTGATTTACGTCTCCTAGCATTACTATTCTCACCTTGGGCTTTACTGCTTTTAAAAGTTCTGAAAGTAAGATTGTATCCACCATACTCATCTCGTCTACAATTATCATATCCTGGTCTAATGGATTTTCTTCATTTCTTCCAAATTCCATAAAATTTCCGTTAAATTGATATTCCAATAGTCTATGGATAGTCTGGGAAGTTTTTCCAGTTGCTTCTTCCATTCTTTTTGCTGCCCTCCCAGTGGGTGCAGTAAGGGCGTAGTTAAGTCCCATCTCTTCTGCAATTCTCAAAATTGACTTCAAGGTTGTAGTCTTTCCTGTTCCAGGTCCACCTGTAATAATCAAAACTCTTCTCTCAAAAGCATGTTTAATGGCCTTTTTTTGTTGTTCTCCAAATTCTATATTATCTAAAGACTCAATCATTCTGATTCTAGAGTCTATGTCAATACTTGGTAAATAGGTGGATTTTTTGTTTATAATATTTATTTTCATGCCAATTAGATTTTCCGCACTATTAAGAGCGCTTATATATGCTCGTTCTTCACCATTGGATATTACCACTTGCACACTTCTGTTGATGGCAAATTCATTGACAGCATTATCTATATCTGTTCTATTTAAACGCAAGAAATCTGAAGTTCTGTTTTTTAAATTATTGAGAGGAAGATAACAATGCCCTTCGTTACCTGAATTTCCTAAAAGATATACCATTGCTGCTTCTATTCGATTTACGTCGTTTTCTAAGACTCCCGATTCTTTAGCTATGGCATCTGCAGTTCTAAATCCTATTCCGCTATTTTCATCTATTAGTCTATATGGATTTTTTTTGATAATCTCCAAAACCCCTTCGCCGTAACGAGCAAATAATTTGTGACCTAGGGCAGTTCCAATTCCATAATTCGCAAGTTCAATCATAACATCTCTTAAATCCGTTTGTTGATTGAAAGATGCCATGATTTTCTCGTAAGTTTTCTTCCCTATTCCAGAAACTTCCATAAGTCTCTCAGGAGAGTTTTTGAAAATATCGTATGTATCTTCACCAAATTTTTTTATTATATTATCAGCCAGTACTGGACCTATGTGGGATACTGCTCCACTTTTTAAATAGGCTTCCATACTGTTAGAATATGAAGTATCTGCATTGAGGATGCGCTTTACTTGGAATTGTTCCCCAAATTTTTTATGGTATACCATATCCCCACTTAATTTTAATTCCACACCTATAGGTTGATATGAAAAATAACCGACGATGGTAAGCATACCATCCTCGGTGGAAATTCTAGCTACTGTATATGAGTTTTCATTGTTTCTGTAGACAATACTCTCTAGAGTACCCTCTATCACTATCATTTATCTACTCCAATGCTGAATCTATTAACTCTTTTAATGCCTTTAGTTCATCTATCGTAAAAGTTATTCCTTTTCCCATCTTTTCATGATTGGGATCCCACTCTCTTATATCAAATTTAGGTTCTGCGCCATTCCAGCTAACGAAATTCAATTCCTTAGTCCAGCCAGATGCTTTTTCTGAAATCACTCCTGCTTTTTCTATTATTTCAAATTTAAACTCTGCCATAATACCTCCAAATTTTTTAAAAAAATTAATGCTTTACCTATATAGGATACACCAAAGTACTAATATTTTCATTAAAATTTTTTACCAATATGATATAATTATCACGGGTGATGATTATGAAAGAAATTAAAATTCAAGACTTTAACGAAAATGTATTTAAACTAATTGGAGACGATTGGTTGCTCATTAACAGCTACAACGAAGAAAAAGTAAACTCAATGACCGCATCTTGGGGAGGATTAGGATTTTTATGGAATAAAAATGTAGCCTATATCTTCGTCAGACCACAAAGATATACCCAAGAACTACTTCCTAACAACGAATATTTTTCTATAAGCGTTTTAGGCGAAGAATTTAGGAAAGAATTAAACTATTTGGGAAGTGCCTCAGGTAGAGATGAAGACAAATTAGAAAAAGCTGGACTTACAATTGAAAAGGACGAAAATGGAGCTCCTATTTTAAAAGAAGCTAGGCTAAATATTATGGTTAAAAAACTACTCTGTCAGCAATTTTCAGAAGAATCATTTATCGAAAAAAGCTTAGTGGACAAACACTATCCCAATAAAGATTTTCATTATATGTATGTAGTGGAAGTTCTAAAGATAATTGAAATTTAAATAATGAAAATTGGCGAAATTGCAGCACTAGGTGCAGCCTTAAGTTGGACTATAAATGGAATGATTATAGGAAATATCGGGAGAAATTTAAAGGCAAATACGATAAACTTGATAAGATTATCCTTTGGATTAATTTTTTTAAGCATCTTCACTTTATTTACAGCTGGAGAAGTTTTCCCTTTTGAAGCCCCCTCTGCATCATTTTTGTATCTAGGAATTTCTGGGATAATAGGATTTGCTATTGGAGATTTTTTCTTTATCTCATCTATACAGACAATAGGGCCGAGGTTTGGAATGCTTATGCTATCCACAAGCCCTATACTCACAGCAATTCTGGATTACATATTATTTGGCGTTAAGCTATCACTCCTAGGATATTTAGGAATAGTATTAACCATAATTGGCATTGGAATAGTTGTCCTCTCACAAAGGGATAGTAATAAAATTATAGATAAAAAGATGCTTATTAGTGGATTAATCTTTGGAATTTTAGCAGCCACAGGCCAAAGTGTCGGAACAATATTTAGCAAATTGGGAATGAGTTCCATAGGAGCCTTTCAAGCAACCCAGCTTCGTATAGCAGGCGGTCTCTTGGCAATGATAGTCATACATTTTTTTACAAAAGACAGAGATAAATTGCTTGTCGCAATAAAAGACAAATCAATTGTCAGTAAGATGTCCATAGCAGGATTTTTAGGACCTGCGTTGGGAGTAGGACTTTCACTTTTGGCATTAAAATATACATCAGCAGGTGTAGCTGCTACGCTTACATCCACCATGCCGATTATGATTTTGCCATTTTCTATATTTTATTATAAGGAAAAAATAAGCGTTGCAGAAATTCTAGGAACTATAATGTCTATTATTGGAATAGGAATACTATTTACATTTTAAAGGCGAAGCTATCATTTGCTTCGCCCTTTGTTTTTCTATTTAAAAATCTGATCCAAATTGCATTTCCAATTCTTCTACTAACATATTAAGTTCAAAGCTTTCTAATGTTTGAATATTCATATTTAAAATTTCTACCACTACTCCTATGGACAATTCCAATCCTTTTACAATTAAACTTAAATCCATAGATGGAGTACCGACAGGTTTATCCAAAACTTGAGATGGTATATAAGGCACATGAATAAATCCAGCTTTTGTTTTTAATTTGTTGGCTTTTATATATTCTAATACAGTATATAATACATGATTGCATACATAGGTACCCGCCGTGTATGAAATGCTTGCTGGTATTTTTTCTTCCTTCATTCTTTCCACCATTGTCTCAACTGGCAGTGTAGAAAATATTCCATCTGGACCATATTCTGAGACGTTACCGATTGGTTGTTCTCCTTCGTTATCTGGGATCCTTGCATTCACAAAATTTATTCCTATAAATTCTGGAGTTATCGTAGCTCTGCCTCCAGCTTGCCCTATGGAAATTACAGCATGGGGATTTATTTCTTCAATTTTTTCTATAATAAAATTTCCAGCTTTGGAAAATACCGTTGGAATCTCCATTTTTATTATTTCTGCTCCATTGATAGTATCTGGCAGCAGTTTTACCGCTTCCCAAGAAGGATTTGTAGATTCTCCATCAAATGGATCGAAGCCCGTTATAAGAATTCTCAATTTAATTCCTCCGTATTTAATAATTTATAAGACTATAATAACATAAAATATATAGTTAGACTTAATAAAAAACCTGCAGCCAATTTTTTATTTAAAAGCTGCAGGTATCTACTAATTATTAATTTAAAATTATTAATTAGAAATATTTATTTTTAAAATTTTCCAATTTCTAATCGTTTCTCGTCTCTCTCTCTTGCCCAAGCTATTTCTACCATTCTATTAATCAATGTGTCGTAGTCTATTCCTACTTCGTTAGCTGAGTCTTCAAAGAAAGATTTTCCTCTTTCAAGTCCTGGCATCGTATTGAATTCGATAATCTGTGGTTTTCCATATTTATCAAGTCTCATATCTACTCTTGCGTAGATTTCTGCTCTTAATGCTTTGAAAGATTTTACTGCCATTTCTTGCATTTCTTTGGCTAATTCTTCTGGAATATTTGCTGGAACTTCTTTGATTAAAGTTTTTTGTAGTTTAGTTTCTATGGATTGATAATTCGTTGGAGAATCTTCTGTAAACTTCAATTCCAATACCGGAAGAGCCAAAAGTGGATTTTCTTCCAATACTCCCACGGTAAATTCTCGACCTGGTAAATATTCTTCTACCAAAATCGGTGGATTTATTTCTGCAAATATTCTCTTAAGTGTCTTTCTCAATTGTTCTTCGTTCTCTACGTATGAATCTTTATGCACACCTACAGAAGCCGCTTCTGATTCTGGCTTTACAAAAAGTGGAAAGGCATCTTTTAATTCGTCACTCAATTCTTCATCTTCTGACATAAATACTTGAGATTTTGTTGTAGGAATGCCTATAGAACGTAAAATAACTTTTGTAGTTTCTTTTGATAAACCTAGTGCTTGGGTAAACATTCCAGAACCTACCATTGGAATGCCTAGTAGCTCAAGAGCTGCAAATACATTTCCTTGTAGTTGCAAATTCTCCATAGGCGCATAGTGGCAAAATATTAAATCTATATCGCCGATGTCCATGATGTTTCTAAGCATATCTACATTTGCAGGGATTGGAACAACTTCATGTCCTCCCTTTTCTAATGCCAAAGTGATAGAGCTTACGATATTTTTCATATGTTCGTCTGCTTTGGGGTTTATCGCCTTTAGTTCTTCTGGCATGTCAGCATATTCTGCATAAACTAATGCTATCTTCATATATCTCCTCCATGTATATTTCCCTTTAACTAATAATTAAACTCGAAAAACACTGAGCCTGGCAGTATTTATCACTAGGCAAAATCTTTTCATATTTAATTATATCATTTTGAGTAAAGTTAAATATGTAATTTTTATCTGCACATTCTCCAATTCGTTCTTTGGGAATGTAACTAACTTATTTTATAATAATCAATTCATATTAGCAATTCTAATTAAAAATGGCCTGTTTCAAAATCTCTATTTCTTTGATCCTTTTTATATGCTATATCTACAAGCATATTTATCAAATCGTCATACTCTATTCCTGCAACTAATGCAGCTTTATTGAAAAAAGATTTATCTTCTTCTAGTCCAGGCATTATATTCACTTCAATAACCTGTGCTTTTCCATCTCTATCTATTCTAAAGTCCACTCTAAAATATCCCTTTGCACGAATTGCTCTAAAAGCGTCTATGGCAATTCTTTGCATTTCGTCTCTTAATTCGTCAGGTATATCAGCAGGGCACTGGGTTTTTATATCTCCTTTGGCTTTTCTTTCTACCGATTGAAACTTAACATCATCTTCATCTTCAAATAAAAATTCAAATACCGGTAGTGCAATAGGTGGATCTAAATCCAATACTCCTATCGTAAATTCTCTTCCTGGCAAATATTCTTCTACTATGATAGGTGGTTTTACAATTTTTAAAATTCTAGCAATAGATGCTCTTAATTCTTCTTCATTATTTACTAAGGAGTCTTTTTCCACTCCTACGGATTGAGCTTCTGATTCAGGTTTTACAAAAAGTGGGAATCGGTCTTTAAGTTCTGGTTTTAATTCTTCATCTCCTGTGAAAAATATTTGAGATGGCGCTGTAGGAATTCCCAAATCTTTTAATACTAATTTTGTAGTTTCTTTGGACAGTGAAACTGCTTGGGGATACATTCCAGATCCTACCATAGGTATGCCTAGTAGTTCTAGAGCTGCAAATACATTTCCCTGGTTATTTAAATCTAGCATAGGCATATAGTGACAAAATATTACATCTACATCACCTATCTTCATAACATTTTCTAACATTTGTAAATTTGCTGCCACTGGAAATACTTCGTGACCTCCATTTACTAATGCTCTGGTTAAAGTTTTTATGGTTTTTCCCATTTGGGTCGGTCCATATGGATTTACCCTTGATACTTTTTCAGGTAAATTGTCTAATTCCGAATGGATTAGTGCTATTCTCATGATTGTTCATCTCCTAACGTATTTTCTAGTTTTCTGCACGAAAAGAAAAAATATATATAAATTTTTTCTATTTTTTCATAACAGAATCGCGTAACTAATAAAATAAGTTGATTATTGAATTTGATAAGTTAAAACCATTATACCCTTAAGAGGCAATTTAAAAAAGGAATTTTTTTAAGGAAAACCTTTTTCTTTAATTTATTTTTGAAAATTATTTTATTTTATTTTCATTTTATAAAATTTAATTCCGACAATTATCTGTTTATCAATGTTAGATTATATTTAAAAAAGAGATGATCTGCATCATCTCTAATTAATTATCCTAAATATAATACATCTTCATATTCTGGATTTCCTAGCATCACTTTTCCCGCATAAGGACAAGTCGGGTAGATTTTAAATCCTTCGTCCCTAGCTAAATCCGCCATTTCCGCAACTAATTTTTTACCTATTCCCTGGCCAGATAGTTGTGACTTAACTACAGTGTCATAAACTTCCTTAACTCCATCTTTATAATCTCGATATCGTATGGCAGCCTGATTGTCGGACTCGTGATACCCTACGTATATACAATAATTTCCTCTAACGAATTTCATAAAGACCTCCTCAATAATTACTTATTTTATTATACCCTTTTACTTTCAATTTTATTTAATCGAACAAGGGAAGCTTCTCTAGGTAAATAATATCCTTTCTGTCCTTGGCTTCTCCTTCTGCTAAAATACAAATTCTTCCCATTACAATAGCACCTGCCTGTGTAACTAATTCCTCTAAAGCTTTCATGGATTGACCTGTGGAAACCACATCGTCAATCAAAGCAACTTTTTTGCCATTGATTAATTCTGCATCCATATCATTTAAAAATAAACTTTGAGGCTTTATTGAAGTAATAGATATGACCGTGCATGATATGGGTTCGTTCATATATGCTTTTACGCTTTTTCTTGCCACCACATATCTTTTCATGCCTAATTCTTTACATAGTTCGTGAGCCAAAGGTATTCCTTTTGCTTCAGCTGTAACTAAAAAATCCACTTCAGGAATCTTATCTTTTAACATTTTGGCACATACATTTACCAATTCCGCATCTCCTAAAGTTACGAAGCTGGCAATTGATCTATTTGGAGAAAGTCTAATAATTGGCAAGTGTCTCGTTAGCCTACCTATTTTAATCTCATATGTATTGTTCATTTTATCCCACCATTTCACATTATATTCCTATTATATCAAAGTATTTATACTTTGGTTAATTTAAATTGCTAAATATATATATTGCTAAGAATTTATTATTATCTATGGTGTTAATAAAACATAGATGATCTAGAAATCTAGATTTTTTAAAGTGAGGCTGATTGGTCTCTCTTTTCATCACCTGGATAATATATGATATTGATTGTATAAAATCTTTGAACTATTTCTTAAATGTTTTAATTAAAAAACTCTATTTTGTTTATTAAATTTATCACAAGTTCTAAATAAAATTAGTTAGTTTGACTATCCTCTATTTATTTATTATAATTGGAATAATATTATAAAAGGGGGTATCAAAATGTCAGAAACAAAGGAAAGAGGTAGTATGACGCTTGCTATTAGAATTCTAATAGGTATGGTAATCGGTATTATAGTTGGTTATTTTTTACAAGGAACTCCGGAGATTGCTACTACGTACATAGCACCATTGGGAACAATTTTTCTTAATCTAATTAAAATGATTATAGTTCCTATGGTATTCTCATCACTAGTCGTAGGTGTAGCAGGAATGGAAGACGTAACTAAATTAGGTAGAATTGGAGCGAAAACGTTTATCTATTTCTTCTTTACTACAGCAATTGCAATCGTAATTGGTTTACTATTAGGTAATATTTTAAATGTTGGTGGAGGATTTACACTAGATACTGCTGGATTAGCTTATGAAGCTAAAGAAGCGCCACCATTTATTCAAACAATGATTAATATCATTCCTTCGAATCCATTAAACGCTATTGTTAGTGGCGATATGCTTCAAATTATTGTCTTTGCGTTAATATTTGGAATAGGACTTTTAATTATTGGGGAAAAAGGACAAATTGTTTTCCAAATCTTTGATTCCATTGCAGAAGCTATGTATGCTATCACTGCTGGAATAATGAAGCTTGCTCCAATTGGTATCTTTGGGTTAATGACTCCGGTAATTGCACAAAATGGACCTGCTGTATTATTACCACTTATGAAACTTATTGGTGTAATTTACTTAGCATCTATCGTTCACATAGTGGTCATCTATGGAGCATCAGTAAAATTCTTGAGCAAGGTAAGTCCGATCGAATTTGGAAAAAAAGCATTCACAGCTTGGGCTACAGCTTTTACGACTTCATCTTCATCAGGAACACTTCCTGTAACGATGCAAAGTGCTGAAACTCTAGATATTCCACAACCAATAGCTAGTTTCGTTTTGCCACTTGGCGCAACGATTAACATGGACGGAACTGCAATATATCAAGGAGTTTGTGCTTTGTTTATTGCACAAGTTTATGGACTTAATTTAGACTTAGGACAACAAATGACTATCGTACTTACAGCAACTTTAGCTTCTGTCGGTACAGCTGGCGTACCTGGAGCTGGTATGATAATGCTTGCTATGGTATTACAAGGAGTTGGACTTCCAGTTGAAGGTATAGCACTTGTAGCTGGTGTAGATAGAATTCTAGACATGATTAGAACTTCTCTAAACGTATTGGGAGATTTATCATGTGCATTATATATTTCTAGAACTGAATCTAATATAGATTCTTTAAAAACTGATACTAAATAGAAATTCTAGTAGAAAGATTTCTATAATTGTAATACAATATTCTTACTATGAAAAATAAATTAGGAATAATTGGAGGCATGGGTCCTCTTGCTACGAGTATATTCTTTTCTAGAATAATCGATAGTACAATGGCCACAAAAGATCAAGAACACATTTGGACAGTAATATCTAGTCACTCTACCATGCCAGATAGAACTAGCGTTATTGTAGAGAAATTAAATCACGACGTAATAATCCAAGCTGTATCTGAAGATATAAAAATTATGGAAGCTGCTAATGTAGAAAGAATTTCTATACCGTGTAATACATTCCATTACTTTTATGATGAAGTGCAAAGTCTTACGGATATTCCAATAATAAATATGATAGACGAAGCCATGAAAGAATTTTCTACTTTATATGGAAAAAAAACTCTAGTATTGTCTACCGTTGGAACCAAACAAGCCGGCGTATATGAAAAGTATGCTGAAACTAACGGCATAGAAATCTTGGATTTAGACGAAAAATACGTAACTCAAATCAATGATTTAATTTATGAAATTAAAAGCACTAATATGGTAGATAGACCAGAGTTTATTGAATTTTTGGAGGAGTTGTTTGAAGTCTACCAACCTGATGGCATTATAGTGGCGTGTACAGAACTTTCACTAATTCCCTTAGGTAAATTTACAAACAACAAAGTGCTAGATGCCATGGATGTTCTCGTTAGAGAATCTATATTGCAAACTGGCTATCAAATGAAGTAAAGCAAGAGACCTAGTCATTTGACTAGGTCTCTTTTGTTTCCATCAATCTTATTTTTCAATTCTTCAAAACTTCTTGGGTAGTTTTCACCTTCTATTTGCAATAATTCGAAGAATTTAACCAAATCCGGTTTTTCCAAGTTAGCTTTTTTCAAAATTTCTTCATTGGACAAAATCTCTACAGCACTTCCATCGGCAATAATCTTCCCATGATTTAAGATGACTACTCTGTCCGCCCATTCCCAAGCAAAATTAATATCATGGATGGACATCACTAGCCCTAGCCCTTTATCATAAAGTTTCTTTAAAACACTTTTATATATTTGAGTATTTGAATAATCTAATCCAGATGTTGGCTCGTCAAAAATAATTATATCAGGACTTAATGCCAAAACACTTGCAATACTTACCAATTTTTTCTCGCCGCCCGAAAGAGCATAAAGAGATTTCCTTCGTAGTCTTTCAATGTCTAATGTTTTTATCACTTCGTCCACGACCTCTTGTACTTCTGAAGTAGTTAAGCCTAAGTTTATAGGACCAAAGGAAATTTCTTCTTCTACTGTTGGTGCAATGAATTGGGTTTCTGGGTCTTGAAATACAAGACCTACTGATTTTCTAAGCTCCATTAAATCCTTTTTGCTTCGAGTAAGTTTCCTATCATTTAAAAATATATCCCCTTCAGTAGGTTCATATACGCCATTGGATAAAAAAAATAAAGTGGATTTACCCATTCCATTTTCTCCCAATACTGCCAGTCTCTCTCCCTTTTTTATTTCCAAATCGATACCATCTATGGCAAATTTATCTGTTGCTGGATATTTAAAATACAAATTTTTTAATTTCAAATTTAACTCTCTCATAGTATCTTCTCCCAAACAAATATTGCCAAAATTAATAATACAAAAGCATAATAACCTAAAGCTTTCTTTTCTCCTTTGATGTTTTCCAAAAATCTCAACCTGC
>CANRJQ010000014.1:0-29411 GCA_947630985.1 uncultured Clostridia bacterium
CAAATTGACGAAGGTGCAGATTGCGACATATTTATTTCTGCAGCTCAAAAGCAAATGAACGCATTGGATCCAGAAAAGGGAACTGTAGAAGGTTCATCTCCAATCGACAGCGCAACTAGAATAGACTTACTTGAAAATAAAGTTACTCTAGCTGTCACAGAAGGAAATCCAAAGGGAATTTCTGCTTTTGAAGAGATTGGAACTGACAAGATAGAAACTATCGCCCTTGGAAATGCAGACGTGCCTGTTGGACAATATTCTGAAGAACTTCTTAAGAATTTAGGTATTTGGGATGAGATTCAACCTAAAATTACTTTTGGCTCAAATGTAAAAGAAGTAACTACTTGGGTATCGGAAGCAGTTGTGGATTGTGGAATTATTTACGCAACTGATGCGTATTCAGCTGGCCTGGAAGTAGTTGCAGAAGCTGACGATTCTATGCTAGAAAACAAAGTAATTTACCCAGCAGCAATTTTAGAAAATAGTAAAAACAAAGACGAAGCACAAAAATTCTTAGACTTCTTACAAGGTGAAGAAGCTAGTAAAATATTTGAATCAGTTGGATTTGCATCTGTAAAATAGGAGTGGCATATGGACTTTTATCCTCTTTATAATTCAATACGAATAGCATTGATATCTTCTGTAGTTACATTTTTTCTAGGGATATTTTTTGCATACTATATAAAGAGAATGCCAGGAACAATTAAAGGGGTATTGGATGTGGTTTTGACATTACCCCTTGTTTTGCCTCCTACTGTTATAGGTTTTTTTATTTTAAAAATGCTAGGACCTAATAGCAACTTCGGAGCATTTTGGATAAAAAATTTCAATACATCTCTGGTGATGAAGTGGTACTCTGCAATATTTGCAACTATTATCGTGACTTTTCCGCTAATGTACCGAACTGTTAGAGGAGCTTTTGAATCCTTTGACGAAAATTTAAAATACGCGGCGCAAACTTTGGGCAAGGGAAATACGTGGATATTTTGGAGAATAATTATGCCAAATTGTAGACAAGGTGTTCTGGCTGGATTGGTTTTAAGTTTTGCAAGAGCTTTGGGCGAGTATGGAGCAACTAATATGGTTTCTGGCTACACTCCGGGACGAACTGCTACGATTTCTACAACAGTATACCAACTTTGGAGAACTGGTGAAGATATGCTGGCATACAAATGGGTTTTTATAAATATCGCCATTTCCTTTACAGTCCTAGTAATTATTAATATTTTAGAAAACCAAAACAAAAAAACTAAACAAAAAACAAGTGAGTCATAATATGTTATACGTAGATATTTATAAAGATTTTGGAGATTTTAAACTAAATGTAAAATTCGAATCTGGTGGTGATGTTACAGGACTTTTAGGAGCATCTGGTAGTGGTAAGAGTCTGACGTTAAAGTGTATCGCCGGAATAGAAACGCCTGATCGAGGACAAATTCTCTTAAACGATAGAATTTTATTTGATTCGCAAAAGAAGATTAATTTAAAACCCCAAGAGAGAAGAGTGGGTTACTTGTTTCAGGACTATGCACTTTTTCCCAATATGAGTGTAGTAGAAAATATCAAGACAGGAATAAAATCTGGAAATAAAAGTGAAATTATTAAAAAAATTATCCAAGAGATGAAGCTAAATGGTTTGGAAGAAAAAAAGCCAATTCACTTATCTGGTGGAGAAAAACAAAGAACGGCACTAGCTAGAATTTTGGTTAACGAGCCAGAAATTCTATTACTAGACGAACCATTTTCAGCTCTAGACGAGTATCTGAAGTGGAAGATAGAAATTGAAGTAAAAGAAATTATCGACAGATATAAAATACCATCTGTATTTGTATCCCACAGCAGGGACGAAGTTTTTAGAATTTGCGACTCTATTGTAGTTATGACAGACGGAATTTCTGAAGAAAAACAAATTACTAAGGATTTATTCAAAAACCCCAAGACTTACGCTTCGGCACAGATTTCTGGTTGCAAAAACTATTCTGAGATAGAAATTATAGATAAAAATAAAATACTGGCAAAAAACTGGGGGATAGAATTGTCTATTGACGATCTTTCTAATTGCGAATTAATCGGCGTTAGAAGTCATTATATAGAGATAACAGAAAATCCTAAGGAAAAAAATACATATCCATTGTTAATTGACAAAGTCATTGAAGAATTATTTTCAGTAGCATTAATGGTAAGTAGTGAAAATAAATTAGGATATGATAAAATAAGAATCGATATTGACAAAAATAGATGGAAAGAATTGGAAGGAAAAGAAAACTTATATTTTAGAATAAAGCCTGAAAATATAATGTTATTAGAAAAATAAATTATGAATAAATATGATCAAATTCATCCTGATGAAGGAATAGAAATCCTATTAAATTTAAAAACCGAATTAAAAATTGAAAGTGTATCCATAAGAGATGGGCTGAATAGAGTAGTTGCAGAAAATATAACTGCTAAATTTGATGTACCGAATTTTGACAAATCTCCTTACGATGGCTATTCCTTTAGAGGAGAAGATACACAAAATGCAACAAGGGAAAATCCAGTTATATTAAAAATTGTAGAAGAAATTCCTGCAGGGCACTATCCACAAAAAGTCATTCACAAAGGTGAGGCTGCAAAAATTCTAACTGGTGGCGCAGTTCCCAAAGGTGCAAATGTAAATTTAAAATTTGAAGACACGGAGTTCACTGGCGAATACGTAAAAATATTTTCCCCAGTGAAAGCTAACAAAGACATAATTAAAGCTGGAGAAGACACTCAAAAAGGCAGTGTACTTGTAGAGAAGGGTGACGTTTTAACTCCAGGGATTTTGGGACAGCTATCATCTCAAGGGATTGAATTTGTAAATGTATATAAAAAACCCTTAATTGGAATTGGAGTTACGGGAAGTGAATTGTTAAATTCTAGAGAAGAATTGGCTCCGGGAAAGATTTTTGAAACTAATTCAATTACATTCAAAGGTATTTTTGAAAATCTAGGATTTGATGTAAAAATTTATGACATAATTCCCGACGAAGAAGAAAAAATTAGAGAATTTATAGAAAAAGCTATAGACGAAGTAGATGTTTTAGTCACTACTGGCGGAGCGTCTGTGGGTGATTACGATTATGCGGTTTCTACTGTAGAAGATTTAGGTGGAGAGATACTATTTTGGAAGACAGCCATGAAACCAGGTGGATCCATAGTGGCATCTAGATATAAAGATAAAACTATTTTAGGATTGTCAGGAAATCCTGGGGCTGCAATACTAGGAATGTATAGAGTATGCCTTCCATATCTAAAAAAAATCTTAGGCAGACGGGAATTATATTCTAAACAAATTGACGTGATTTTAAAAGAAGACGTAAATAAAAAATCCCCAAGAGTTAGAATTTTAAGAGGACAATTGGAATTTATTGATGGTAAAGTATATTTCGCTGAAAAAACTTTCCAAGGAAATGGAATTTTGTCTTCGTTTATTGATTGTGACTCTTTTGCTGAAATTCCAGGAGGTAGCGGTGAGGTAAAGGCGGGCACAATTTTAAAAGCTTATAGAGTCGGAAGTATATTTGGGAGCATTGGAGAATAATGAAAGATCAATACAATCGAGAAATTTCATATATGAGAATTTCTGTCACAGATAGATGCAATTATAGATGTGAATACTGCATGCCTGAAGGAGGTGTAGATAAGTGTGAACATGACGAAATAATTTCCTTAGAAGAAATAGTGAGAATTGTAAAATCTGCTGCGAAATTTGGAATAAAAAAAATTCGCATAACTGGCGGAGAACCTTTGGTGCGAAAGGGCATTGTCCATCTTTGTGAAGAGATAGGAAAAATTTCTGGAATAGAAGAAATCTGTATAACTACCAATGGCTCTTTATTAAAAGACATAGCAAAGGATTTAAAAGCTGCTGGAGTTAATCGAATAAATTTTAGTTTGGACACTTTAGATCCAGAAAAATACAAACAAATTACTAGATGGGGCAATTTAGAAAAGACTTTAGAAGGAATAAAAGCTGCTATCGATTTGGGATTTAAAATAAAAATAAACTCTGTCTTAATCGGTGGATTTAACGAAGAAGACGTAGTAAAACTTATAGATTTGACAAAGGACAATGACATACAAGTTCGCTTTATAGAGCTTATGAAAATTGGCGAGACAAGGAATTGGGACGAAAGTTCATTTATTTCCAACACAAAAGTTTTGGAACTTGTGCCAGAGTTGGAAGAATACGGCGTACAAGGTGTGGCTAAAACTTACAAGATTCCTGGGCACAAAGGCACTGTAGGATTAATAAGTCCAGTGAGTTCTTGTTTTTGTGAAGCGTGTAATAGGATTCGATTGACATCAGATGGGAAATTAAAATCCTGCCTTCACTCTAAAGGGGAAATTGATTTGAACAATTTGTCAGATTTGGAACTAGATGAAAAAATGCAACAGGCAATTTATGAAAAACCTAAGAGCCATCATCTCGATGAAGGTTATACTGAAACAGATAGAAGTATGAATAGGATAGGAGGCTAGAATGAAAGAAAAAATATTGACACATCTAAATGAAAAGGGCAGAGCCAAGATGGTAGATGTCAGCGAAAAAGACAAAACCACAAGAGTGGCTGTAGCATCGGGAAAAGTTATTTTAAACGAAGAAACTTTTAATCTAGTCGTAAACCAAGGTATAAAAAAGGGTGACGTCCTATCCGTAGCACAAGTTGCAGGAATTATGGGAGCGAAAAAGACATGGGATTTGATTCCTATGTGCCATCCCATTTCTATAACGGGAGCAGATATAGACTTTATTTTAAATGATGAAGAATTTACGATAGAAATAATTGCGAAAGTAAAAGTTAAAGGTGAGACAGGTGTGGAGATGGAAGCCTTAACGGCGGTATCTATGGCAGCACTAACTATTTACGATATGTGCAAAGCGGTTCAAAGAGATATAATTATTGAAGAAATTAAATTGCTAGAAAAAACTGGCGGAGTCAGCGGTGACTATAAATGGGAGGAAAAATGAGAGTAGTATCTGTAAGCATTAGCGAAGAAAAGGGCACGAAGAAAAAGCCTGTAGATTTTGTGGAGTTAAAAGTGGACCATGGAATTGTGGGGGATGCCCACGCAGGAGATTGGCATAGACAAGTGAGTTTACTTGGTGTAGAAAGTTTAGAAAAAATGAAAGACGCCATGCCTGATTTAAGTTCTGGAGATTTTGCAGAAAATATTATGACAGAAGGCTTAACACTTTATGAACTTCCCATAGGAACCATGTTACAAGTTGGAGAAACTAAACTGGAAGTTACCCAAATTGGCAAAGAATGCCACGGCGGTTGCGAAATCAGAAGAATCACAGGAGATTGCGTTATGCCTAGAGAAGGAATTTTTGCCATAGTAAAAACAGAAGGAAAAGTATTTCCAAATGACGAAATCAAAATTTTAAAAGGTAATTCAAATGATTAAAAAAATAAAAGTAGAAGATGCTGTTGGTGAGCCTCTACTCCATGATATCACTGGAATTTTAGAAAATGGATTCAAAGGCGTAATGTTTAAAAGAAATCAAATTATCCAAGAAGAAGATATTGAAGTTTTAAAAAATATCGGGAAAGATCACATTTACGTTGGAGAATTAGAAGCAGATGAAGTCCATGAAGAAGATGCCATTATGGAACTCATTCCAGAAATTGTAGGAGATAATATAAACTTCAGCTCACCATCAGAAGGAAAGATAACCTTAACGAGTAAAATAGACGGATTATTTGTAATCAACCGAGAAGGACTTAAAGAAATAAACTCCATCGGGTCTTATACTTTGGCTACGATACCTTCATACACCGAGGTGAATTCTGGTGACAAACTAGTTGGAGCAAGAATAATTCCTTTATACACTAAAAGGGAAGAAGTAGAAGTTGCAAAAGCAGTTGGAAAGGATTTTTTTCCAGTCTTTGAAGTAAAAGAATTTAAAAAATTAAAAGTAGGCACGATTATAACAGGAGATGAAGTCTATTACGGCAGAATAAAGGATTTGTTTGAAGGAGTTTTAAGGGATAAATTTGAAAAATATAATCCGGAAATTTTAGGATTTACAAAATGCCCAGACGATTTAGAAAAAATTAGTGAAGCTTTGGATGAATTTTTGGACAAGGGAGCAGATTTAGTAATATTTACTGGGGGTATGAGTGTAGATCCAGATGACTTAACGCCCACTGCTATAAGAAATTCAGGTGCAGAAATGATTACCCAAGGTGTACCCATGCAACCTGGAAATATGTTGACAGTTGGAAAACTTGACAAAACTTATTTAATGGGAGTTCCAGGCGCGTCGATTCATGCACCAGTTACCAGTTTTGATGTTTTTCTGCCTAGAGTATTTGCAGGTTTGGAACTAGAAAAAGCTGATTTTGTAGAAGTGGGAGAAGGTGGACTTTGTATTAATTGCAAAGTTTGTCATTATCCAATATGTTATTTCGGAGCGTAATATGAAAAATAAATATTTAGTAGGAATTCTTACTATCTCTGATAGATCTTCTAGAGGAGAAAGGGAGGACTTAGGTGGTCCGCTTTTAAAAGAATTGATAGAAGAAGTAGGATTCGAAGTGGTAAAAGCTTCAATCGTTCCAGACGAAAAAGACGAAATAATAAATGAACTGAAATCCATGTCAGATGACGAGTCAATTGCCCTGATATTAACCACAGGCGGAACGGGATTTTCCCCAAGGGATATAACACCGGAAGCTACCATAGAAGTTTGCGAGAGACTTATACCGGGAATTCCCGAAGCCATGCGAGCTTACAGTGCGAAAATTACTAATAGAGCATATTTGTCCAGAGCCCAAGCAGGAATAAGGAAGAAATCATTGATAATAAATTTCCCCGGTAGCCCAAAGGCGATAAAAGAAAATTTGGAAGCAGTTTTACCATTTTTGGAACACGGCTTGGAAATGCTAAGAGGTGGGACGGCAGATTGTGCTAAAGCACCTTCGGTGCAGTTAAAAGTTTAAAGTTAAAAGTGAAAAGTTTGCTTTCGGCTAGATTAGGCGAATAGAAAACGTCTCGTGTTTGCGAATAACAGTGCCTGGGGTTGGACTTTACGAAGTCTCATCCCAGGCTTTTATAATGGCTGAAATTTAAACTTTTGAGTAAACTTGAGTTTATCTTCGAGTTAATAAAATTAAGATAATGGTTATCATTTGAAGCAATCATATCAAGTTTAATTAATTTATTTAAACTTAACAATTGACAAAATCTTGCCAATATCTTATTATTGATTTGTAATAAAGTAAAATTGAGGTGGGTTTTATGTCTGACAAAAATATATTAGATAAAATCAATAATGAACTATTCGACAAAGAGTATACTCGAAGACAATTTCTTAAAATATCCGGCAAGGGTATAGCTGGATTGGCAATTTCTGCATCCTTACTTAATCTATTGGGATGTGAAGAAAAACAAATCAAGAACGGCAAGGTGTTTACATGGGCTACTCCTACTGGACTATTAGTTGTCAATGCAGATAAATGCGTAGGATGTCACAGGTGCGAAATGAACTGTAATTTATTTAACGACGGCAAAATAATGCCATTTGTTTCCAGATTGAATCTGAGAGACAATTACTATTACGGAACAGAACTGACCGATGACTACACACACAATCCTGGAATTAACGGCAACTACAGATGGGAGCCTATAACATGTAAACAATGTGTTCAGCCATGGTGTGGTGATGCTTGTCCAGAAAATGCAATATATGCAGATGAAAAAACAGGCGCTAGAGTAGTGGATAAAGAAAAATGTATTGCTTGTGGAGCGTGTACAAAGGCTTGTCCTTGGAATTTACCTAGAATCGATCACGAAGAAAATTTTGCAACGAAATGTATTAACTGTGGAGCGTGCGTGCGAGGTTGCGTAACAGGAGCTATCGCCATGACCAAATGGGAAGATGTAGCTACCGCATTACACAATTCATAATTAGGGGGAAAACAATATGTCACTAGGATTTACAGGAAAAATATTGAGAATCAATTTGACGACAGGTGATTTTAACGTCGAAGATTCTTCTAAATATAACGACTACATAGGAGGAGCTGGCGTCGGTACTAGAATTATGTATGAAGAAGTACCAACAGGCACCAAGCCTTATGATGAAGCAAATAAATTAGTTTATTCAGTAGGACCAAATACAGGAACGAGTGCACCTTGTTCAGGAAGAACTACTATTACATCTTTGTCTACTTTTACTAAAGGCAATATGATTATCCACGCTCATATGGGTGGCGAGATGGCGTATATGATGAAGATGGCTGGATACGATACGATAATTGTAGAAGGAAAAGCAGCTTCACCAGTTTATATTAAAATTAAAAATGACGAAGTTTCCATACAAGACGCATCTGCTATGTGGGGGAAAACTACGAGAGAAGCTACCAAGATGATTGCAGACATTGAAGGAAAAGAATTTAACACCACTTGTATCGGACAAGCTGGAGAAAATCTTGTGAACCAGTCTTGTATGCTAAATGCCACATCCCATAGTGGTGGGGCAGGAACTGGAGCAGTAATGGGTTCCAAAAATTTAAAAGCCATTACGATTTACGGAACAGGCTCAGTTAAAGTGGCTGAACCTAAAAAAATATTTGAATTAAACAATTACGTTATGAATGAGCTAATGGGCTCCAACAACAACCACGTAGTACCATCTACTGAAAGACCTTGGGCAGAATATCACGATCCAGGTAGCAGATGGACAGGACGACCAGGACTAACTTGGGGTGCAGCTGACGGTGGACCTATAGATACAGGAGATTCACCTCCAGGAGAACTGGATAAGTTCGGTTACAGATGCCAAAAAGCATACAAAGATTACGGACCACTTTCAGAAAAATATACGGTGAAAATGAGCGGATGTACTTCATGTCCAGTTAGATGTTTCGGCGTTTTAGAAATTCCATTTATGGAAGAAGAAGGATACGCGCCGGTAGCTGCAAATACATGTATGCCTAACTTTGAATACGCTTCGATTCTCCCTAAACCAAAGGACTACAAGGAAGAGGGAGACGGAACATTTCTAGCAAATTACGCTGCATTTAGTACGGCAGATGACTTAGGACTATGGGAAAACTATGGAGAACTTCCAAATACAATAAAATATTTTATTAAGCACGGAATCATGGAACAAATTCTATCCAAAGAAGAATACGATGACCTACCTTGGGATTTGTATGAAGCGGGAGATCCAGGATTTATTAGAGACATTCAATATAGAATTGCTGAAAAACGCGGAGAAATTTCTAACCTAGGAGAAGGGGCGTACTTCATAAGCGAAAGATACAAAGATCTTTTAGGAGACGATTATCTTAACGCTCAAGAGATGTCAGTAGTGTCACCACTAGGTTGGTCCAGACATCATGGTAATGAATGTGCAGCTCAAGTAGGAGCTTTGACAAATATTTTCTATAACAGAGACTGTATGACCCACACGATTGTAAATATTTGGGGCAGTGGACTTCCATATGATGTACTAAATCCGATAATCGAAGATTACTTCGGAAAAGGTGCATTGGATAAACCAAAAGCATATACGCCTGTAAATGCATCAAAAGCTAAATTTGCAAAATTCGGAGTAGTTCGTCAATGGTTACACGACTCCTTTACACTTTGTAACTGGGTATGGCCAATGACACTATCACCTGTGAAGGAACGAGGATATGTAGGAGACTTAACAGTAGAAGCTCAATACATGTCAGCGATAACTGGAGAAGAGTGGACTATGGAAGAGCTAGACTTTGCGGCGGAAAGAGGACTGCAACTTCTAAGAGCGACTCAAGTTCTAGGGCTTAATACAGTAGACATGAGAAACGAACACGACAGATTCAACGATTGGATTTACGATATAGATCCAGACATTCCTGCGTTTAGCGAAGGAACTGTTAAAATGGACAGAGAAGATATGGCAAATGCTCTTACCTTGATATACAAAGAGATGGGCTGGGACGAAGTTACTGGAGCTCCAACCAGAGCAACTTTAGAAAGATTTGGACTGGGAGACGTAGCAGCTGATCTAGCAAGTAAAAATTTATTGCCAGCATAAAAATAAGGCGAGGGTGGAAATCCTCGCCATAATTAGGTGACAAAATGAAAAAAAATGATATACTCGATAAAGAATTTAACTCTAGAGACGAAGAAGAAATAGTAATAAAGGAATACATCGACGCATATTCAGATATGGACGATGTGGAAAGCGAAGAATTAATTGAAAATCTAGACGTCAAGACAATAAAAGCTTTTGAGGAAGCCATGGAAAAAGTAGCAATAGAATACGACAGAGAAAAAACAAAAGGTGAAATTCTTATAAATTATATTCGCTCAGAAAACAATTTAGAAGAAATAGTTTCGTTAAAAGAATTAAAGTTGAACCCACCTGAGGATTTAACAGGCGATGATATTAATGAATTACTTCAAAGTGTAGAAGATTTTGTTGAGCTAGAAAACCTAGTAATAATCGAGACTCAAAAGGATTTTTATCTTTATGATTCTACTCTCTGGACTGGACAATACGCAGCTACTGCTGTATTATTAAAAGAGAAAGACACTCTGGAAGCAATTGCTCAAAGAGCTAGAAGAGATTGCAAAATCTATCCTAGACCACTACAAATTTCAGCACTGAAGGAAATTCCTTATAATTACTCAGAAGATGAAATTTTAGGAGCTCTTGCTAGAATGAAATTCGATGAAAGATACTCAGATATAGATACTGTAACTGCATCAAATGGTGGGGTTTGTATTTATTCGTCTGATCACATGAGTGAACGATATGCAAAAGCACTTTGCGAAGAATTAGAAGTAGAGTGGAAAAAACAACAATAGAACAAAAATAGAAAGAGGGATTTAATGGGAAGAATTGGAATTATGGAATTATTAGTAATTCTAGTAATAGTATTAGTTTTATTTGGACCTAAAAAACTACCTGAATTAGCCAGAGGTATGGGCGAAGCGGTAAGAGAATTTAAAAAAGGTCAAGAAGAATTAGACAAAACTATAAACCAAACTGTGACACCACAAGAGCAAACTACTATAGAAAATGCTCCGACAGTAAATAACACAGAATCAACAAATGACAAAACTGAAAATTAAAATTTATTAGATAAAGGGGATAAAATTGAATTCAAATAGCGATATGCCCTTTGTAGATCATTTAGAAGAATTTAGAAAGCGATTGATTATAGTGCTAGTAGCTCACGTAATTGTGACGCTTCTGGCATTTTCTCAATCAGGGGCAATTTTAAAACTCCTCATGGAGCTAAATCCACAAATGCATTTAATTTTTATTGAGCCATCAGAAATTATGATAGTGTATGTGGAGATTGCATTAGTAATGGCAGTGACCCTATGTTCACCGCTGACAATTTATCACATATGGGCTTTCGTAGCTGCAGGACTTTTCCCAAATGAAAAGCGATTAATAAAAGTGGCTTTGGCACTGGGATTTGTGTTTTTTGTGTTAGGCGTTGTTTTTGCGTATAAAATTGTGGTGCCTATGTCTCTTAAATTTTTTACTAGAATTGCCATAGACGAAATCTCTGCCATGATCTCGGTAAAATCATATATCAGCTTCATTTTATCAATGTTACTAGCCATGGGAATAGTATTTAATATTCCATCTTTCGTATATGTAGCGACAAAGTTGGGAGTAATCACTCCAGATACATTAAAAGAATATTCTAAGTACCTAATAGTTCTTATATTTATTATAGCAGCTGTAGTGACACCTCCAGATGTTGTATCTCAAATGATGATGGCGATTCCAATGGTGGCTCTATTGCAACTTAGCATTTTTATTTCTAAAAAAGTTTATGTAGAAAAACCTGGAGATAGGGAGGAAAAAACTGTTGAAGAAAAAAACTAATTTACCCATGAGAGTATTTTCTGTGACAGGTGTCAGCACCTCAGGAAAGACTACTGTGGTGGAAGAATTGGTACGAGAATTAACTAACAGAGGATATACGGTTGGAACAGTAAAATCCATCGGCTGCGGAAGAGGCTGTGAAATTCGCCATAAGGAAAATTGTTCCACCCATCAACACGATGAGAATAATTGCTTTACCATAGACACAAAAGGAAAAAACACCTATCGTCACAAGATGGCAGGAGCAAAACAAGTAGCCACGTGGTCGAAAGCAGAAACTGCAATTATTCGCCCTTATAGAATGAAATTGTATGAATTAATCGATAATTATGATTTTGATTTTTTAATTATCGAAGGCGGAAAAATGGAACCACTACCTAGAGTCGTAACAGGATTCACCGAAGAAAATACGGAAATGATAATAGGAAATACCACATTTGCCATCTCAGGGAAGATAGCTGATGAAGTGGAAGAAGTGAATGGCATAAAAACATTTAAAACTCACGATGACATCGAAAGACTTGTAAATCATATAATAGAAAAAGTTCAACCAGCTATAGGATACAAAGATGAAGTAGGTTGTAAACTCTGTGGCATGACATGCTCTGAGATGAACGAGAAAATTTTAAAAGGTGAAAAAACATACACGGATTGCATCAGAGCATATCCCAAAATCGAAATAAATTCAGATAATGAGCATCTAAAAGAAAAGCTAAGAAAATTATTGATCCAGTTGGACGAAGATGAATTTTTGTCTAACATTAAAGTAGAAATCAACTAGAAAACAATTAAATATCAAATTTTAAAATGAGCCCAAATCATTATTGGAGCTCGTTTTAAATTTATAATTTTTGCAATATAAAATTATTATGATGGCGAACTGACTTGTAGAGGTGCGCATAAAACTTGTTTTGGGAAAACCTTGACATTATTAATCAATAAATGTATAACCCAAACATAGTTAACAATGTTAACAGTAAATAAAAGAAATAGTAAAGGAGAGAATTATGAATACAAAAAAGAAAAAAGTCGATCTATTCCCTTTTATTCTTCTTGGTGGAATCGCAATCGGTATTTTAGTTGGAGTATTTGCAGGTGAAAAGGCTCAAGTATTAAAACCAATAGGAGATATATTTTTAAATTTAATGTTCACTATTGTAGTTCCGATGGTATTTGTTTCAATTTCAACGGCAGTTGGAAATATGGCGGACATGAAGAGATTGGGTAAGATTCTCGGTAATACAATTTTAGTTTTCATTGTAACCGGACTTATTGCTGCTGTTTTGGTATTATTTGTAGTAAATATTTTTCCGCCAAATACAGGAACAAAAATGGTCTTAGAAGCTTCTGAAATGGGAGAGCTAAAGAGTGGTGCAGAACTTCTTGTAAGTTCCTTGACTGTTTCTGACTTTCCAGAGATATTAAGTAGAAGAAATATGCTACCATTAATAGTATTTTCGATAATGTTTGGACTTGCAGTTAGCTTAAACGGCGGAAACGAAAGTCCAGTTGGGCAATTTTTAAATAATTTAAACGATGTAGTGATGAAGATGGTTAATATGATTATGAAACTTGCACCTATCGGATTGGGAGCTTATTTTGCCAATTTAGTGGGAGAATTTGGACCGCAATTAATAGGTGACTATGGACGAACTTTAATTGTTTATTATCCGTTGGTTGTGTTTTATATGGTTGTATTCTTCCCTATTTACTCTTACTTTGCTGCAGGGAAACAAGGGGTTAAAGAAATGCGTAAACATATCATGGCTCCTGCAATTACTGCGTTTGCAACGCAAAGTTCTGTTGCTACTATTCCAGTAAACAAGCAAGCGTGTGACAGTATAGGTGTGCCTCATGATATTAGCGATATAGTTTTGCCGATGGGAGCAACTATGCACATGGATGGCTCTGTAATTTCTTCAATTGTAAAAATAAGTTTTTTATATGGATTATTTGATATGCCATTTACTGGTATAGACACTTATTTAATGGCTATTGTTGTATCAATTCTAAGTGCATTCGTTCTATCAGGAGCTCCTGGTGGTGGGCTAGTAGGAGAAATGTTAATAGTGTCATTATTCGGATTTCCTCAAGAAGCATTTCCGGTTATTGCAACCATTGGATTTTTAGTAGATCCACCTGCTACAATGCTAAATTCATCAGGTGATACTATCGCTTCTATGATGATAGCAAGATTAGTAGAAGGTAAGGATTGGCTAGAAAAAGCTATTGAACAAAGAAATGTAAAAGCTTCAGGTGAAATTAAATGAATGACTTTCAAACGACGTATAACAGACTAAGAAATGGCTCTAGCAAATGGTTAAAGATGACCAGCGAAAAAGAAGATGTTCCTGAAGGTATAATACCCCTATCAGTTGCAGATATGGAGTTTCAAACTGCGGAAGTAATAAAGGAAGCTTTGAAAACTTATATAGATACTGAAGTCTTGGGATATTCTAAACCAACCAAAGCATATTTAGATTCTGTAACAAATTTTTTCGATAAGTTTCATAAAACCAAAATTGAAAATGAATGGATAGTTACGACACCAGGAATAGTACCTGCATTAGCAACTGCTGTCAGAGCTTTTTCTGATGTAGGTGATGGAGTTATCATATTTACACCTGTATATCCTCCGTTTTATGAAGTAGTGAGGGGACAAGGTAGGAGAATAGAAGAAAGTCCTTTAATCTATAGTAACAACAGATATGAAATTGATTTTGAAAATCTGGAAAAAATCGCAAAAAAAGATGACGTTAAGCTAATATTATTTTGCAATCCTCATAATCCCAGTGGAATAGTCTGGACTCGAGATGAGATTGAAAGAATTTGCCAAATAGCAAAAGAAAATGACATCATTTTAGTTTCAGATGAAATTCACTCAGATTATGTTTTTAATGGAGAGCATGTAGTTTTAACAGATTTGAGCGAGTACAGAGACATTTCAATATGCTGTACAGCTCCTTCAAAAACTTTTAATATTGCAGGGCTTCAGTGTTCAAATATACTAATTCCAGACAAAGGAATAAGGAATGAATTTTTAAGAGCCAATGAAGTTATGGGAATTGAGAGGGCGAATGTTCTAGGGTTAGTTGCTGCGAAGGCATGTTATGACAATGGTTATGATTGGCTAAAAGAAGCAAGTGAAGTAATCAAACAAAATCTTGAGATAGTAGATAAATTCTTTTCCAGTTTATCGGATAAATTTCGCGTAATGGAAATCGATGCAAGTTTCTTGGCTTGGATTAATTTTGAAGATTTGAATGTATCTACAGAAGAATTTTATTCTTGGCTAGATGAAGCAAATATCTTCATTAATAAAGGTGAAACCTTTGGAGAAGCTGCTAAATATTTTATTAGACTCAATGTGGGATTGCCAACAAAGGATTTAATAAACGCACTCGATAGGTTTGAAAAAGTATTTAAAGAAAAACATGTATAAATAAATGGGTAGACAGAATTTGTCTACCCATTTACTCTTCACTTATTAATTTGCCGTACTTAATTAAAAATTGTCTAAATTTTATTATTTCATCCATTGTAAAATGCTCAAGTAGTGCATTGTTGGTCATAGTTATAGACTGTATATCGTATTTTTTATGAGCAAGATCTAACTTCTCACCTTTTTCAGACAAAGAAATAATATTAAATCTTCTGTTGTCTTCATTGATTTTTTGTTCCACATAACCTAAATGGCGAAGGGTTTTAGAAATAAAAGCAGGGGTTCTATCCCATTTTTTTGCAAGGTCTTGGGCAGTTATGCCTGGCGTATCTGCAATATCAGAAACAATATGAACTTCGACCATTTTCAGTTTGTCTCCAGTACCATAATCTTTCTCTTTGTATATATAATCATAGTATGTAAGCACGAAGTCATAGACGTCTTGGTTGAACTTATTATATTCTTTATAAAGCAAAGCTATTTCCTCAGTAGAAAGTTTCTCTATGGATTTATTGTAAAAGACATCTTTCGTGTTGTTACTCATCAAATGGCAGCTCCTTGTCAATTGTATAGTAAAATTATAGCATGAAAATAGAGAAATGTTAATTAACTCATCATTTAAAAAAGAAGGATGACGAGTTTTAATAAAATCGGATTGAAATCCTAATGTTATATAGAATCTATAATCCTAGAATCATTGTAGGAGAACTTTATAATGTCTCCGTCCATTTCTGTTATTATATCCATATTATCATCTATTCCAGTTAAAATAACTTCATAAATGTCTTTATTTCTTTTGACGTGTACAAATTGATTTTTTCTATATAATGACACATTGTAATTTCTAATGAATATATCCAAGTCCACCTCATACTCGAGTTTTTGTAGTTCTGGTATTAGGTAGTAGAGAATAGAATTCGTGGCTTTTTCAACTGCATTTTCTCCTAGATGTCCATAGCTTGCAGAAATATCTTCGGGTATGTCGCCAGTTTTTTTCAGGTTCAACCCGATTCCTATCACTATATATTCTATTTCTCCATTTGCATTTAGTTTGGATTCTGTAAGTATGCCCCCAACTTTTTTATCTTCATATATGATGTCATTAATCCATTTTATATAGGCTTTTTTCCCCAAGGATTTTTTTATGGCGCTTACCGTAGCGACTCCTGCTCTTCCAGTTAAATATTTTAGCTCGCTAGTTTTGTACTTTGGTCTAAGGGAGACACTTAAATACATTCCGCCTTCGGGAGAGTAAAAGGAGTGGTTTCCTTGTCCTTTGCCAGATGTTTGGATATAAGCGAGGACGTAATCGTAGGGATGATTTCCTGAATCTAGATTTTCCTTTAAATAATCATTAGTCGAAGAGACAGTATCCAATACTTCTAGTTTATCCAACCATTTAATCTTTTCCAATGTCCAGCTAATTAATTTTTCATCATAGTCTACATGATTTCCAAATAAATGATCTGCCGATAAAGTCTTATAGTTTTTTAAAGCTATCTTAGCTTTTTCTTCGTTTTTTTCATGTAGCGTATAGTACATATACTTATATCTTTCGATTTCACCTTGGCCAGAGGATTTAACATACTTAATGAATCCCGTATCATTTTTCAATTTTTCGATTTCATTTGTATGTCCTAACAATAGATGCAAAGAAGCTTTGTCGATTAAAATCAAATTCCTCAATATGGAGGTCATATTTTTTTGCTTTAGCATAAACTCCGAAAATTCTAAAGCTTTAAGTAGTTCTCCATCGTCTATGTAGAGGGAAATATTTTCGCTAATTACGTTTTGCACTAGTGGCTCATTGAAATCTTGGTAATTTTCTTTTTTTACGATTTCTTTTATAGCTTTTTTATTGGGATTTTCATCCATATACATTTTTGTAAGTAAAAGGGCGTTGTAAAATGCTTCCTTGGAGTCATCGGATCTTTTCAATGATTTAATATTTGTGCCATCATTGGGAATGTGTTCGAAGGGATAACCGTTTACAAATGTCAAATACAAACCCACGAATCCCAAAGCCAAAAGAAATGTGCTCAATAGATTTATAGGTATTACAAAAACTAGTACAAGACTCAATATGGAAAATAGTCCATTGAAAATAATTCCTCCCAAATTGTATAGTAGATAAGGAAAGTCTCCATTTACTTTTTCAGGAGGAGCCATAACGCACTGCCCCAAAGATCCTGGAATGTGAAAGTTTTTAATTTTCATTTTGCCTTCATCGAAGGAAATGGCGTACTTCCAAATTCTAAAAAATCCAAATTTATATCCGGAGATGAGCCCTGTCACCAAGTGACCGAATTCATGTATAATAATATGAATTCCCAAGGAGATGACAAGAAAAACAAAAGCAATTATTGCAGACAAGGAAATAAATAGTCCGTTAATATCTCCAGTGGAAGATAGACTTTTATAACCCCAGGTGCAAATTAATGCAAAAGGAACTAGGAGTATTACTATATTTAATATCATTGGTAAGTATTGTTTTATTTTTTTCATATTCTAATTATACCCTATAAAATCACAGATATATTTAAAAATAAAAAAGCTTATGAAATACTTAGAATGATATTTCGACCTTAATGAAGTGTTTGTCATCAGTTTTAAACAATTAGAAATATTTTTTAAATACCTTTATTTATTAATTTATTTGGGATATATGCTATAATAATATGAAGTATAAATTCATGTAAAAAATATTATTCCCAACATTTAACTGTAGGGAATTACTATTTATGAATATTTTTATTGATCGAGAGGGGGAAAAGCATGGAATTATTACTAGTAGCTATAGTTTTATTTTTAGCTATATTTGCCATTAAAATTTCCAGTAAGTCAGGTGTTCCAGCACTATTATTATTTATCGTTTTAGGAATGGCATTTAGCGCGGCGGGTTTTGAATTTGAAGACTATCAATTTGCTGACAACTTCGCCACCATCGCACTTATGGTAATCTTGTTTCAAGGAGGATTCTCCACTAATTGGAGCATGGCCAAGCCGGTAGCAAAAGAGGCAATAGTTTTGAGTTTTCTAGGGGTAGTTGCGACAGCTCTTCTTACAGGAGTGTTTTGTCGTTATTTCTTGGGATTTGGTTGGATAGAAGGTATGTTAATAGGCTCCATAGTAGGGTCTACGGATTATGCCAGCGTATCCAATATTCTAAGATCTAGAAACTTAAATCTTAGATATAATACAGCGCCTTTACTTGAACTAGAAAGTGGTTCCAACGACCCTAGTGCTTATACGATGACGATGGTATTTTTATCCATACTTTTGGGAGATAATATTTCAATTCCTTTGATGATTGTAAAACAATTGGTATTTGGAATTGGGCTAGGATTTTTTATGTCCCACATTATGATGAAGCTAATTAGAAAGATGAGTTTTGACTCAGACGGACTGTTTATTATATTTATGGTGGCTGCTTCATTACTTACATTTTCTGCAACTGCAGCAATAGGTGGAAATGGCTATTTGGCAGTTTATATATTTGGTATAGTAATAGGAAATAAACAGTTTAAAGGTAAAAGAGATTCAGTATTTTTCTTCGATGGATTTTCAAATCTTATGCAGATTGGACTATTCTTCATATTAGGACTTCTATCTCAACCTAGTAGATTTATTGCAACCCTTCCTATGGCGGCTGCAATTATGATATTTATGACTATAATAGCCAGACCACTTTCGGTGTTTGGATTGATGTTGCCATTTAAGCTAAAAACCAATCAACTCTTAGTAATTTCCATGGCGGGACTTCGTGGAGCTGCGGCAATAGCTTTTGCCATAATGGCTGTAAATGCAGGTGCTGGAAGGGTAACAGATATATATCATGTAGTATTTGGGATATGTGTGCTCTCTTCATTGGTACAAGGTTCACTTATGGCTCCATTTTCTACAAAAACAGATATGCTAGACCCCAATGATACGGTTTTAAAAACATTTAATGACTATCAAGATAAATCCGAATTGGGTTTTATTCAAACTCCAATATCATCTCATAGCAGATGGGTAGGCAAACAAGTAAAGGAATTGAATTTGGCATTTAATGTAATAGTAGCAAAAATTGACAGAGATGGTAAGACCATCGTGCCTAGAGGAGATACTGTTATCGAAGAAGGTGACATAATAGTATTGGGTGGGGAAACTCACTTCGATGCTTCTGGTCACGACCTAGTAGAATTTACTATTTCAGAAGGACATGAGTGGGCGAATAGGCTGGTAAAAGATTTGGACTTACAGACAGATGAACTGATAATTATGCTACAAAGAACTGACCAAGGTGTTATAGTTCCCATAGGTAATACTGAAGTTTTGCCAGGGGATAAATTGGTCACTATAAAGGGTAGCTAAACTGCTGAAATTGTCAATTTACGATAAATTTGATATAATTATTTCTATACAAACGGGAGAAAAAATACATGAGAGAACAAATTGAGAATATAAAAAATGAATTCTTAGAAGAGATTTCCACAATAAATGAAGTGGACTCTCTTGAAAAATTAAGAGTTAAATACTTAGGTAAAAAAGGACTTATGACCCTTGCTCTTAAAGGAATGGGAAAATTAAGTAATGAAGAAAGACCTGTAATAGGAAAGCTTGCAAACGAAGTAGGCAATCTTTTAAAAGATGAGATTAATAATAAAAAGGAAGCTTTAAGCACGGGGATTCTAAAACAAAAACTGGCTAGAGAAATTATCGATATCTCCTTGGAGAAGGATAATATTAAAGTTGGAAACGACCATCCTCTTATGAAGACCATGGAAGAGTTGGAAGATTTGTTTGTGTCTTTAGGTTTTAGAATAATTCCTGGACCAGAAATCGAATCCGTAGCGAACAACTTCGATTACTTAAACTCTCCTGATGACCATCCTTCTAGAGATTTGTCAGATACATTTTATATAGATGAAAATAATCTTTTGAGAACTCACACTTCGCCGGTACAGATTCGTTCAATGAAAAAATATGGAGCTCCCATTAAGATGGTATCTGCTGGTAGAACATTTCGTTTTGACGATGTGGATGACACTCACTCACCGATGTTTCACCAAATGGAAGGCCTCGTAGTAGGTGAAAATATTTCCATGGGAGATTTAATCGGAACATTAGATATATTTATTAAGGAATTCTTCGGTGAAGATATAGAAACTAGATATAGACCTCATTATTTTCCATTTACAGAACCTAGTGTAGAAGTAGACGTGACTTGTTTTAGCTGTCACGGCGCTGGATGCAGTGCTTGTGGCGGAACGGGATGGAGCATGGAACTTTTAGGTGGAGGAATGGTTCATCCTCAGGTTTTGGAAAATTGTGGAATAGATTCAGAGAAATACACTGGCTTTGCCTTTGGACTTGGCGTAGATAGGGTTACCATGGTTAAATATGGAATACCTAATATCAGATTGCTTTTTGAAAACGACAATAGATTCTTGGATCAATTTTAGGGGGAAAATATGTTATTACCAATTAAATGGCTAAATGATTATTGTGAAATAGATGTAGATACTAGAGTCTTGGCAGATAAAATTACAGACTCAGGTTCTCATGTAGATCAAATAATAGATAGAGATGCAGAAATCAGTGGCATAAAGACTGGAAAAGTTTTGAAAATAGAACCTCATCCCAATGCAGATAAGCTAATTATTTGCCAAGTGGATATGGGAGACGAAGTTGTAAAAATAGTGACAGGAGCTCCCAATGTCGTGGAAGGAGCAGTTATTCCCGTAGCGACAGTTGGTGCAAAATTACCTGGTGGCGTTACTATAGAGCCCACAGAATTCAGGGGGGAAGAATCCTTTGGAATGATGTGCGCATTAGATGAATTGGGCTATGATGTCAGTGTAATACCTAGAGAATTTCGCGATGGAATTTATATTTTTAATGAAGACACAAAAGTTGGAGAAGATGTAGTAAAGCTTTTGGATTTAGATTGGGATATTTTGGATTGTGAAATCACACCGAATCGTCCTGATTGTTTGAGTATAGTGGGAATGGCAAGAGAGGCCAAAGCTACACTTAAAAAAGAATTGAAAAACTTGGAATTTAAAATCCAAAACGAAGAAGACGACATCAGAGATTATTTAAAAAACGTGACGATAGAAACACCAAATTGTCATAGATATTATGCAAGAGTTTTAAAAGACGTTAAAATTAAGCCATCACCCCAATGGATGCAAAACAATCTCATGGCGGCAGGTGTAAGGCCTATAAATAATATCGTAGATATTACTAACTTCGTCATGCTAGAGTATGGATTACCTTTACATGCTTTTGATTTAGAAGATTTGCGTGGACAAGAAATTAAAGTGTATCAAGCAGAAGATAATTATGAGTTCCAGACTCTGGATTCCCAAATAAGAAAATTAAATTCTTCAGATATGGTAATTGCAGATGGAGAAGGACCTATAGGTATTGCTGGAATTATGGGTGGTATGGATTCTGGAATAAAGGACACTACAACTACAATAGTATTGGAAGGTGCAAATTTTGAACCTTCTGTAATAAGAAGGACTTCCAAGAGACTTAATTTAAGAACAGAAGCTAGTAGCCGTTTTGAAAAAGGATTGGATCCTGAAATTGCAAGATTAGCTGTGGACAGAGCTTGTGAATTGGCGGAAGAAATTGGAGCAGCTACAGTAGTTGCAAATCCAATAGATATTTACGAAAAGAAAAAGACTCCAATTGTGGTCACTATGAGACCAAAAAGATGCAATATGCTTTTAGGTACAGATATAGAAACTTCTGAAATGATGGAGTACCTAGAAAGATTGGATATCTCTGTAGAAGAAAAAGATGGAGTACTAGAGTGTACAGTTCCTACTTTTAGAGGAGATATTACAATAGAGGCGGACTTAATCGAAGAGGTAGGTAGACTTTATGGACTTAACAATATAAAACCTACTCCAATTAAAAGTGCCATGACTCGTGGAGGAAAGCCATATTTTAGACAAGTACAAAAGACATTAAAAAATGCTCTCAAGGGAATGGGATATAGTGAATTATTGACATATTCATTCATCAGCCCGAGTACCTATGACAAGTTAATGATTCCTGAAGGCGATAAGAGAAGAGAATACGTCACCATAATGAATCCTCTAGGAGAAGAGTATTCTGTTATGAGGACAACACTTCTAGGAAATGTCTTGGACGTCATGAGTAGAAACCAAAATAGAAATATTGAAAATATGTTAGCCTATGAAATAGGAAATACATTTTCTCCTGAAGTGGATGCAGATGGAATTCCTACAGAAGAATTAAAGTTTATTATTTCTGCATATGGAGATGCTGATTTCTTTTTTGTGAAAGAATCTTTGGAGAAATCATTTGATCAGCTGGGAATTAATAACTATTCCTTTGAAAGAGAATCAGAAAATGAAATATATCACCCGGGAAGATGCGCTAATATTTATTTAGGTGAAAGCTTTTTAGGAACCTTTGGAGAGATTCATCCACTGGTTATGGAAAATTATGAATTAAAAAATCGAGTGGTAGCAGGAGAATTTGACTTTGATTTAATTGTAGAAAATTCTACAGAAGAAAGATTATACAAACCACTTCCCAAATATCCAAGTTCTGATAGAGACTTGGCGATTATTATAGATGAAAATATTATGATGTCTCAAGTAAAAGTAATAGCAAATGAAATAGCTGGAGATATGCTAGAAGAATTTAAAGTATTCGACATCTATACTGGGGAGCAAATAGAAAAGGGTAAGAAGAGTGTGGCATTTAATTTAAGATTTAGATCTCATGAAAAAACCTTAACTGATGAAGAAGTAAATGGAATAATGGAAAAAATAGTTGAGAATCTTAAAGCAGAATTAAGTGCAGTTTTAAGAGATTAATAGGTAGACTTTTGTCTACCTTTTTTGGAAAGGGCGGGATTAGATGAGTAAGAACAGAGTTCAAGTGGAGATCGACGGTATTACCTTTAATGTGGTGAGCTTAGAGGATGAAAAGCATATAACTTACGTAACGTCTCAAGTAGATAGGGCAATTAAAGAAACTATTAAAGCCAATCCTAAACTTACAAAAACGGAGGGCATTATTTTAGTAGCTGTAAATCTCAAGGACCAGTTGGAAAAAGAAAAGAAAAAGTTAGAGGACTTTAAAATAAGCATAAAAAATGACGAAAATGTCAAAAAGCTACAACGTTTTGAAGCAACTCAAAAAGAACTGGAGACATTGAAGCAACTGAAGATAGAAAATGAAACCCTTATTGAAAAATACAAAAAGGCAGAAAGTTTTAGTACTAATAAGCTAAAGGAAGAAGCTGAGAAATACAAAAAAGCATTTAACGAAGTAGCCGAAAAGAATAAAGAATTGGATGAAGCAAAAAAAGAAATAGACATGCTAAAAAACAAGTTATCCAATCAAGAAAGACTTAATTTTGATAGAAACAAAGAGATAATAAACTTGAAGAGCTCTATCAGAAACCTTAAGGAGGAAATAGCAAAGCTTGAGAAACGAAATTGAACTACTGGCACCAGCAGGAGGCAAAGAATCCTTAATCGCTGCTATCCAAAATGGAGCAAATGCGGTTTATCTAGGAGGTCAAAGCTTTAGTGCAAGAGCTTCGGCTAACAATTTTTCTGACGAAGAATTGGCTGAAGCTGTTCTTTATGCCCATTTTAGAGATGTTAGAATTTATGTCACTGTAAACACTCTACTAGACGAAAGGGAACTAGAAAGAGCCGTTGATTATATATATTACTTGGACACAATAGGCGTAGACGGAATAATTGTTCAAGATCTAGGTTTAGCAAAGGTTATAAGAGAGAATTTTCCTAATTTGGAACTTCATGCTTCAACTCAAATGACTATTAATTCTCTAGAAGGTGGAAAATTTTTGGAGAAAAATGGATTCAAAAGAATCGTATTAGCCAGAGAAACGCCCCTTTCAGAAATAAAATTAATGAGAGACAATTTGAATTTACAAATTGAAGCATTCGCCCATGGAGCACTTTGCATCAGCTATTCAGGCCAATGCTTAATGAGCTCTATGATAGGTGGCAGAAGTGGAAATAGAGGAAGATGCGCCCAGCCTTGTAGAAAATCTTACGAAATAATAAAAAGGGATGGAGAACCTTTAAAAGATTCCAGAGGATATCTAATCAGTCCAAAGGATTTATACACCTTGGAAAATCTAGAACAATTGATAGATGCCGGAGTAGACTCTATAAAAATCGAAGGCAGAATGAAAAGACCTGAGTATGTGGCGACAGTAATAAATTCTTATAGAAAAGGAATAGACGGTCTTAGCATAAAAGGAGAAGAAAAATTATTAAAGCAAGCATTTAACAGAGGCTTTACAAAAGGTATAATGTTCAATGAATTTGGAAAAAATCTAGTAGATTCCACAAGACCAGACAACAGGGGATTAAAAGTAGGAGATGTACTAGAGACTCAATATAAAAACCTAATGGTGGAATTTTTTGAAGACATCAACGAAGGAGACCTACTGGAATTTCAAACTGTAACTGGACGTAAAACTTTAAATGCCAACAAAAATTATTCCAAAGGCAAAGTAAATATTCAGTTGCCTTTTAAAGTGACAAAGGGTGGAGAAGTCAGAAGAATTCACAATATGTCTACTTTAGAAAATGCTAGAAAAACTTACGAAACGGACAATAAGAAACTACAAATTGAATTTAAATTTACTGCGCATTTGGGAGATTATCCAAAGCTAAAACTTTTGTCTGATAAATATGAAGTCGAAGTTTTTGGTGAGAAAATTGTGGAGGAGTCTATAAAAGCACCAGCTAATTTTGAAAGTATATACAAACAATTGGACAAACTAGGAAATACAGAATTTGTTTTAAAAAATTTAGAAATAGATATTGACGAAAATATATTTATGCCAGTGGGAATTTTAAATTCTTTGAGGCGTGAAGCTATAGAAAAATTGGAATCTATAATTCGAAAATCGACTCTTCGAGAGTCAAAAAAAGTAAATATAAACAAAAATCCTAAGTCTATAGAAAAAACTAAGATTAAATTCTCTGTTTCATTGAGTGAACGAGAGCAATTTGAAGGGATCAAAATAGGAAATATAGACAGATTTTATTTGAGATTTTTGGACATAGGTATATACAAAAGCCTTTTAGAAAAAGGAAAAGAAGTTTATTATAGATCTCCTAAAATTCTATTTCACAAAGACTATGAAAGCCTAAGAGAAAAAATAAAACACGTACCCATGACAGGTGTAGTTGTAGACAATCTTGGTGGTCTAGTTGCTTTTGAAGATAAAAAGCTAATTGGAGATATGGGACTTAATGTATTTAACTCCCATGGAATAGATTTCTTAGGTGACAATAATATGGAAGATATTATTTTGTCTCCAGAGTTAACATTTCATCAAATTGCCGAGATTAGAAGAAGAACGGATGCTACAATAGAAACAATTGGATACGGATTTCTTAGGGTTATGACTATGAAACATTGTCCATTTTCACTAATTAAAAAATGTGAATACAAAAGGAATTGTGAGGTATGCAATTTTAAAGAAGGATATGTATTAAGAGATGAAAAAAATGTAGACTTTAAAACGAAAAGAGAGGATGACCTTTCAATAATTTATAATTCATATCCAATTTCCATAATTGAGCATTTGGATAAGATTTCTGAATCAGGAATCGATTATCTTTTACTGGATTTTACATTTGAAGATAATCCACAAGAGATTATTGATGAATTTGTAAAAGCTAGAAATGGGAAAATGAGTAATTTAAACGAAAAACTAAAAGAGAAATGGGAAAATATTACCCATGGACACTATTTTAGAGGTGTAGAATAGATGTATGAAAAATCGTTAAAGACACTGGAATACTATAAAATTGTAGAACTTTTGGCTGCGGAGGCAGAATCACAGCTAGGAGAAGAGTATGCCAAGTCTCTAAAACCTTCTACAAATATTGAAGAAGTAAGAAAATGGCTTCGAGAAACTGAAGAAGCATTTCAATTGATAATAAAGAGAGGGAATCCTCCTCTCTACGGCGTAAAGCCAATACAAAGAGAAATAAAAAGAACACAAATCGGCGGAAGTTTAACACCAGAAGGGTTATTAAAAATCGCCGAGACTTTAAGATGTGCAAATGCTTTAAAAAAATATTTAAAGGATACCCTTCAAGAGGATTTAGAAAGCAAATTTCTCTACATTGGAGATATGATAGAGTCTTTAAGTACCTTCGATAGAATTGAAAATGCTATTTATAGAGCGATAATTTCTGAAAATGAAATATCAGACGATGCATCTCCGAAGCTAAGAAGCATTAGGATAGGCAAAAAATCTAAATCGGAAAGTATTAAATCCAAATTAAATAAGATGATTACTTCAGAAGAAAATAAAAAGTATTTGCAAGATTCTTTGTTTACAGTGAGAGATGGAAGATATGTGGTTCCAGTAAAAAGGGATTTCAGAGCAGATGTACCAGGAATGGTTCACGACATGAGCTCCTCAGGTGCTACTCTTTTTGTAGAGCCTATGGCAGTAGTGGAGCTGAATAACGAGATTCGCGAATTGGAAATAGAAGAACGCAAAGAAATAGAGAGAATTTTAGCCGAGCTATCCCAAATGGTAGGAGAAAATTCTTATGAGATTGGAGCTAATGAACATCTTCTAAGAGAGCTAGACTTTATTTTCGCCAAAGGGAAACTAGCTATAAAACAAGACGGCACAAAAGCCAATTTAAATACAAAGGGAATAATAAATATAAAACAAGGTCGTCACCCGCTACTGGATAAAAAAACAGTAGTTCCAATAGATATCTATATTGGAGAGGGATTTGAAACACTAGTAGTCACTGGACCGAATACTGGTGGAAAGACGGTAAGTTTAAAAACAGTTGGACTACTTACAGCCATGGCACAGTCGGGATTATTTATTCCCGCTAGGAGCAATTCAGAAATAGCTGTATTCGATAATATATACGCAGATATAGGCGATGAACAATCCATAGAGCAAAGCTTATCCACATTTTCATCTCATATGGTCAATATTGTGGATATTATTTCTAGGTTGGAAGACAATTCGTTGGTTTTGTTTGACGAATTAGGAGCTGGAACTGACCCTACAGAAGGAGCAGTTTTGGCTATTGCAATCTTAGAAAAATTAAGAGAAAAAGATGTAAGGACTATAGCAACAACTCACTATAACCAATTAAAAGTTTATGCCATGACGACAGAAGGCGTGGAGAATGCCTCTATGGAATTTGATATAGATACTCTTAGTCCGACATTTAGATTATTAATAGGAATTCCTGGAAAATCTAATGCCTTTGAAATATCAAAAAGACTAGGTTTAGATGAAAGCATTATTAATAATGCCAGAAGTCTTGTAGAAACAGAAAATATTAAATTTGAAGATATGCTTACTGAAATTGAAAAAAATAGAGAGATCATCGAAGCCGAAAGAGAGCAAGCAGAAATAGCCAGAGCAGAAATAAAACGACTAGAAGAAAGAGCTAAATCATACAAAGAAAAAACTGAAGAAATGCGAGAAAAACTTTTGGAAGAAGCAAGAATAGAGGCTAGAAATATTATTCGAAATGCCAGAGACGAATCCAAAATGATAATCGAAGAAATAAAAGATATTTCAAAAAATATCGGCGAGGACTCTTCTAGAAGATTACAAGAAGCTACTGACTTTTTAAGAAAATCAGAAAAAAACTTAGACGCACATTTAAGAGAAGATCTATTAAACATAAGAGTAGATAAACCTGTAGAGGAAATAAAAATGGGTGATTCAGTTAGAATCCCTTCTCTAAATCAAGAAGGAACTGTTCTTGCAGAAGTAGACGCCAGTGGAAATGTTATGGTCCAAGTGGGTATAATGAAGATGAACTTGCCTTTAAATTCTTTGGTACCTATAGAAAGTGCTGCAGAAATTAGAATTAAAGAGCGAACTAAGAAAATGCACACTGCGAAATCCAAATTTATTAAAAAAGAAATCGATCTACGAGGCAAAAATGTAGAAGATGCAATTTTTGAGCTGGACAAATATTTAGATGATGCATATTTATCTGGACTTAAGCAGGTAGAAGTAATTCACGGAAAAGGTACAGGAGCTCTTAGAGAAGGACTCCAGCCATATTTTAAAAAGCATAGACATGTGAAAAGCGCAAGAATGGGCGAGTATAGAGAAGGCGGAATGGGAGTTACCATATTAGAATTGAAATGAGGATAAAATGATAGAAATAGGAAAAAATCAAATACTAAAAATTAAAAATTTTGCAAATCATGGTGCTTATTTATATGCAGATGGAGATATAGAAAATACAGTACTACTTCCAAAACTAGAAGTTCCAAGTGGAAAAGAAGTGGGCGATGAAATTTCTGTTTTCGTCTACAAGGACAGTAGTGATAGAATAATTTCCACAACGAAAAAACCATATATAGAAATAGGAAAACTAGCTTTACTTAGAGTAGCTAGCAAAACCAAAATCGGTGCATTTATGGATATGGGATTAGAAAGAGATGTACTTTTACCTTTTTCTGAAATGGTAGGACAAGTAGGAGAAGGAAAATCCTATTTAGTTAGACTTTATGTGGATAAATCAGGAAGACTTGCGGTATCTATGAATATCAGACAAGTACTAGAAACTAAATCTAATTACAAAGAAAATGATTCAGTTATGGGGACGATTTACTCCATCCATCCCAATCATGGATTGTTCGTTGCAGTAGATGAAAAATACGATTCATTGGTACCTAAAGATGAAGCTCAAGGTATCTACGAAATTGGAGAAGTCATCCAAGGAAGAGTAAGCCAAGTCAACAAGGACGGCAGATTGGTACTGAGTCTTAAAGAAAGAGCTTATCTGAATATCGGTGAAGACTCTGAAATTATTCTAGACTTGTTAGAAGACAACGATGGAGTCTTAAATATAGGAGATAAATCCAGTCCAGAAGAAATAAAAGAGATTACAGGAATGACTAAATCTGCATTCAAAAAAGCTGTTGGACAACTTTACAAAGAGAGAAGCATTAAAATACAACCTAAAAAAATAGAATTAATCTAAAATTTATATTATACTAACAAAATTATAATGAGAAGTGTGGAGGGAAAAATGACAAGAAAATTAAAAGCAATTT
>CANRJQ010000015.1:0-28988 GCA_947630985.1 uncultured Clostridia bacterium
AGCTATTATATACACGCCTAAAGCTACGCCTATAATAATTAAAATATTTTCTATTTTCTTAAACATTTTATCTCCTAACTTATAGTACTTACTATGCATATACAAATATGATTTTGATGATTATATTGTACTAGAACTATATCTATTATTCGCTGCCAAATCAAGAAATAGCTTCCATTCTGGTGAAAATATTTCTTGATTAGTATAATAATATCACAGATTTTTGTTTGATTTTCCCACTTGTCACAAACAACCTAAAAAATGGAACAAACAACATTTTAAAAAAATTCTATGTCGTTCATTCCCATTTTCGTGTTGTTCATTCCATTTTAGATTAAACTTCATTATTATGACTTATAATAGGTTAAATGGAAATGCTTTTAAATAAATTCATTCTTCTACGCTTTCTTCTAAGTTCTGTGATTTTACTATATTATTTTTCTATGATAAAATTCTATGTAAATTTATTTTTGCTTATCTATGAAATTGTGTAAGGCAAGGGTTATAAAGAGGTGAAGTTTTGAAGATAGCTATTTGTGATGATGTATCTGCTATTGCGGACAAAATAGAAGACATATTAGAAAATTATTGTGATTTAAATAAATTAGATTTAGATATTTTACAATTTACTGATACCGAATCTGTTAAAGAATATTTACTCAATGGCAATTCGATTGACTTGATTTTTTTGGATATAGAATTTCCTGACAAGAGTGGGATTGATCTTGCAAATTTCATTAGAAATATTAGGGAAGATTATGCTACTGAAATCATTTTTATTTCTGGTTCTGATAAGTATTTTAGAGATTTGTTGGAGTTTCAGCCTATTACATTTATTTCGAAGCCTTTTATGGATTTAGAAATAATAGAAGGCTTTGAGATTTTTTTAAAAAGGCTTAATCTTTTGAATTTAAAATTTAGTTACAAAAAGAATGGTTACACATATTTAATTCCATATAATGATATTTTATATTTTGAAAGTAATGGTAAGAGAATTAATATTTATTCTGAAAATGTTTTTGATTCTTTTTATGGAAGTATCTTAGAATTAGATATGGATATTAATTATAATTCTTTTATAAGAATACACAAATCCTATGTCGTAAATATCGATAAGGTCACTTCTGTTAAGAAGGATGTACTTATTCTTACTAATGGCGTCCAACTCCCCATTGGTAGAATGTATGAGGATGAATTAAAAAAATATATTATGGGAATGAAACAAAATGTTTAATCAAGAAATTATGTTAAAAGCCTTATTAAATATACTAACAGTTGTATCAGTTTATATTTTACTTACTGCTTTTTTAGGAAAATCTAAAAAGACTAAGGCTATAATTTTTATTTGCTATGCAGTTTTTTATTTTCTCATCACTTTTGCATGGTTGTATGTTGGACTACCTCTAGTAATTACTTCAAGCCTACTTTCGGGAATCATCGCTATGTCTTTTTTACACAATGCGTCATTTGCAAAAAAATTGTCTTCCGCTGCTATCACATATGCTATTCTAATCTTGGTAGAAAATGCTGTTGCAACGTTATTTATTAATGAAAATATAGATTTTTTTGAAAGAGTTAAATACGATACCATAGCAATTTTGATCATCGTAAAGTCATTATCATTTATTATTAGCATTTTTATTCATTCTGTTTTTACGAATCAATCTAAGATTAATCTACCTTCTAAATACTACTTTACTTTTCCTTTAATCATGATATTAAGTAGTATACTATCCATGTTTTTGATAGCTAATTATGGGGATTCTTCGGTAAATACTTTTTTAATAATTTCTACAATAATCATAATCAACTACGTGGCATTTTCAATGTATAATGACATTCTAAACCTTTTTGAAGAAAAATATAATAATATCTCCCTTGAAAAGCAATACGAACTAATAAAAACTCAAAGTGAAAATATTGAAAAGTCTGCTGATGAATTGAGAAGACTTGAGCACGATTTGAAAAATAAATTAACTCCTATTGCTTTTATGGTAAAGGATGAAAATATTGACCAAGTGTCTGAATATATTCAAAAGATTATGGCGGAATTTTCTTCTAAAAGGATTTTAAAATCTTCTGGTGTTACTGAACTAGATAGCATAATAAATATTAAAATGAATAAATGTGGTGATTTGGATATAGAGTTTGAATACGAAATCAGTCCTATAGAAAATGCTTTTGTAAACAATATGGACCTAGCAGTGATGGCTGGAATTCTACTAGATAATGCAATTGAAGCTACTTTAAAATTTAGCCAAAAATGGATTAAAGCAGATATTAGAATTGTAAAGAGCGTACTTATAATTGAAATCGAAAATACTTTTGATGGAGTAATTAAAAAGAATGGTAATAGATTTTTGACAAGAAAGGAAAATAAGGAATATCACGGTATGGGAATTAGAAATATCGAAAGTATATTGAAAAAATACGATGGTGAGATAACATTTGATTATACTGGGAATGTTTTTAAAGCTTTGGTTATAGTTTATCCGAAGTAAATTAACGATATAAAAAAGCGTAGGGGATAAATTACATAAATCCCTTACGCTCTGCCATATACTTATTATAAATTTACATTTTTCTCCAGCAATTTCACCGTCAATGGAACCACTACCAATTGAATAACTATTCCTGGTAGTCCTGTTACTATCGCACCTTGGATAAAGGGTATTGGGCCTGGGCCTTGGAAGCCAAAAAATTGGCCTAGGAAAAATACTACGATTCCTGCTGCGATCCTGCCTGCTATCATAGCTACTACTAAAGATACTACGACATTTTGTTTTAGAGTTTTGTATAAATATCCTGCTATAAGTCCATATACTGCTAACTCAAAAAACATAATTGGTAGCATAGGAAATGTAGGTGGCATTCCTGTAAGGACACTGGATAAAACTGGTGTCACCATGCCGATTAAAAATCCTGATGATGGTCCTAATAACATCGTTCCTATTAAAACTGGTATATGCATAGGCAAAAATGCTGGTCCTCCCATGCTAAACTGGTGAAATATCATGGGCAAAATCAACCCAAAAGCTACGAACAATCCTGACAATACTATATTTTTAGTTTTCAATTTTTACCTCCGAAGAAATTAATAATTTTCTCTGCTACTACACTGCCTTCACTTTCATCTTGTGCCAATTTTTCCATGGGACAAAGATCTGTCTGATCCCTGTTTAAAATTTTCTCTACCTTTTTGCCGTAAGTCACTTTTATTTCAGTTTTATTTAAAACTTCCATCGCTCCATCACTTATGAGTTCTGCGTATAGTTCTTTTATTTTCCCATCTATTAGTAACAAAGCTGCTGCTTTTCCTATTACTTTATCAGCTACTGATGCACCTTCTAATTCTTCTATACTATTTTGATATGCAAAAAGCAGTGGTTTTATTCCTGAATCTGTGGATTTGTAGATAACTTCTTCATTTTTTACCATGACTACGCTTTGGTTTTCTGTTTGTAATATCTCTTTTGCTATTTCGATATTTCTCATCTTTCCTCCTAAAATAAAAATCACAAAAATAGTGCTGCTAACAGCTTTCTATCTTCGTGATATAATTTCGCCTTCTGGCTAGAATAAATCTTCTGATTTACATAACTATATTAACATTTCTCTGGGACTTTGTAAAATTATCTTTATTGTAGTCATAAAATAATCTTTATGCTATTATTCTAAAGAGGAGATGGTTATTATAAAGAAATTTTTTAAATTTTTATTTTTATTAATTATAAGCATAGTAATAGGTGTCGGGGTGGCATTTAGTGGATACATAGGACTTTCTGTCTATAATGGTTTCACCAATGCTTATTCTAGAGAAGATACGAAAAAGAATTTTAAGGAAATAGAAGTGGAGTACAATATTTTCAAAAGTTTTTACGACATTGAGGAATTCATTATCCCCTCTACACATGAGGGTCATGAAATTCCTGCTATATATATTAAAGGCGACGACAATAAAAATATAGCTGTGATGGTTCATGGAATGGGTGGAACCAAGGAGACTTTAATATCTCCAGCTTCTGTGCTTTTAGAGCTGGGTTATGATGTCATCGCCATTGACCAAAGAAATTCCGGTGACAATATGGCACCTCTAAATACTTTTGGAGTTTTGGAAAGCTATGATATTTTAGATGCGGTGAACTACGCTAGAAATATCGCAAAAGACAACAAGATCTTATTATGGGGTGAATCATACGGTGGTGCCAGTGCTGCAATCGTCTTGGGCAGAGATGAGAGCAATATAGATTATCTAATTTTAGATTGTCCTATTAGTGATGGAAGGGAATTTCTTGAAGAACAATTAGAAGAAATTGAAGCTGAACAAAGAATCCCCACATCTTATATGATGTTTGTTGGAAATTTATACACAAAATACAAAATGAAATTCGACTTTGAAGATTTTGATGCTGCAAAATGGCTGGAGACTACTAGCACACCCACTTTGATTTTTAATTCAAAGGCTGACACAGTTACTCCTGAATATATGGGACAGAATCTATACGATGCAATTCCCCATGATCAAAAGGAATTGGTAACTTCTACTTCCAGTCCCCATGTGGAAATCCATGTGCTAGAAAGAGATTTATACAAGGATTCCATAGCTAAATTTTTGAGTAAATATTAATATTATTGAATCGAGGTAATTATGAAAACATCTGACAGAATAAATAAGATGCCTATATCTTCCATAATGGAGCTTTATCCCATAGCGGACAAGAGAAAATCTGAGGGAATAACTGTCCATCACTTAAATATAGGAGATCCAGATATAAAAACTCCTAGGGAATTTTTTGATGCGATAAAAAATTACGACGTGGAGACCATAGGCTATGCTCCAGCTAGGGGAATTTCTGAACTTTTAGATTCCCAAAGGAAATACTACGAAAAGTTTGGGATAATTATAGAAAATGAAGATTTGCTTATTACAAATGGCGGATCTGAAGCTTTAATTTACGCCTTGTTAACTGTGGCAGATTTCGGTGACAACATTCTCACCACTGAACCATATTATGCCAATTACACTCCCATGTTTGTACAAACTGGCGTGGAAGTAAAAACTTTCCCCACTAGAGTGGAAGATGGATTTCATCTGCCAGATAAGAAAACTATCACAGATGCAATAGATGAAAAGACAAAAGCCATTCTCATCTCCAATCCTTCCAATCCCACTGGAGTAGTTTTGACCAAGGAAGAATTATTCTTACTTACAGAAATCGCTCTTGAACATAATTTATTTATTATATCTGATGAAGTGTACAGAGAATTTATTTATTCTGATGAGGAGTATTTTGGTTTTGGGAATATTAAAGAACTGGAACAAAATCTAATCATAGTAGATAGCATATCCAAAAGATTTTCTGCCTGTGGCGTTAGAATTGGATCTTTGATGAGTAAAAATAAATCTGTAATAGACGGTGTAATGTCCCTAGCCAATGCTAGACTTTGCGTTCCTACGATTGAGATGATAGGAGCTGCTGCCCTTTATAATATGGATTTGAATATTTTAAAATCTATAAATGAAGAGTATAGAAATCGAAGGGATTATATAATCAGTAGACTGAAAAATATCCCAGGAGTTACTGTTTATGAGCCCGAAGGAGCGTTTTATGTAATGCCAGAGCTGCCAGTAGATGATGCGGATAAGTTTTGCAAATGGATGCTAAAGGAGTATTCATTAGACGATGAGACCCTAATGTTAGCAACAGGAGCCAGCTTTTATCAAAACGAAGAAAAAGGAAAATCCCAAGTGCGAATCGCTTATATAAAAGGCATTGAAGTGCTAGATAAATCCATGAGTATTTTGGAAAATGCATTACAAGAATACAACAGTTTATAAAATCTAAGAATCCCCCAAAGCTATATTCGACTTTAGGGGATTTTCAATTTATTTTTTTATATGTTTTTTTAGTTCCTTATAGAAATTCTCTCTAGTCCCTACCATCAACACCAAAACTATTATTTCATCGTCTAAATAAATATATGCAATTTCATAGTTGGTTTTGTTGTAAAAGAAGTCCAAACAATATATGCCCTTTAGGTCTCCTGATTTCAATTCTCCAACAGTATAATCTTCTGAAATTTTTTGAAAACTTTCTTTAATTTTCTCAATTAATTCTTTGTCTTTAATTTTTTTGAGATATTTCTGTACGTTTCGAGTTAAATGAACTTCAATCATTGAAAAATTCCTCGAGGGATATTGTTTCGCCTTCTTCGTATTCTTTTACGGCTTCTTGCACCATACGCTCTACTGCATTGGGAAATTGTTTTTTTGTATATTTAAATTTGTTTAACAGATCTTCCCCTTCGTATCCTTGTTCCATTAAGTCCTTCAAAATATAATATGACATATCATCTTCTGAGGTTTTCTGGTTTTTCTTTATAATTAATTTCTCATCGTCGATGGATAAACTCATTTCATCTCCTGGTGACAAGTTCATGGATTCCAAAATCTTCTTGGGAATAATAATTCCGCTGGAATTGCCCCATTTTCTCAATGTCGTAAGCATAATAACACACTCCTTTTTAATTATACTTTGTATAAACATTATAACTGATTTTTATGATTTTGTAAATAAAATCTAAGAATCCCCCAAAGTCATCTACGACTTTAGGGGATTTTCAATTTTATACTGAATTTTCTTAGATTCTTTCTTGGAATTAGTTATCTACTATCATCAATTCGACAGTATTAGTCAAAATATCAGAATATGTGAAAGTCATCATTCTACTAGGTGAATCTTCGAATTCTAGCTCCACAACAAAAATGCTGGGATACACAGCGTTCAAAGTTCCTCGTCTAGTGATGTATCTCTTTCGTCCTCTATCTGCCTTCAGATAGATTTTTTTTCCTATCTGACCTTTCAATTCATTCCTTATTAATTGCATTGAAGTCAAATAATCACGCCTTTCCCATAACAGTATTAGTATTATACCATCTTAGTAACATATTGTCAAAGAAATTCAAATATTTTACCGAATATTAACAATATTGTCAAGAGTTTTTTACAAGTTTATATTTTAACTTTACTGCCCAATAAAAAAGCAAGAATCTGATTCTTGCTTTAAAATTTATAGATATTTTCTCACTTTTTTGTACACCATAAATGTCACCAAACCATTGATAGCTCCCTTAATAATATTAAAAGGAAGCACTGATAGTAACATCATTTTGCCCAAAGAATCGATATTGGGATTTACTGCTTTTCCCATATTGATTATAGTTTCCATAGGAATCATCAATTTTGCATAAAGAGGAAATACTACAAAATAATTAGATGCCATAGCCAGTGCAGACATGGTCATCACTCCAAAAATAACACCTATTAATGCTGATTTCATAGATCTATCTCTTTTATAAAACAAACTAGATACCAATACAAAACCAGAACCTACGATAAAATTAGACAGCTCTCCTACGCCACCTGTGGACGTCTTGGAAAGATTCAAAATGTTTTTTACTAATTGAACTAAGATTCCGTAAGTAGGTCCCATGGCGAACCCTGAAATTAGCGCAGGTACATCTGACAGATCCAGTTTCATAAATGGCGGCGCTATAAATGCCAAGGGCATATCCAAAAACATAAGTGCAAATCCCAGCGCTCCCAGCACACCTACTCTTACCAAATACCTAGTTCTTAAACTACTAGCTGATACATTATTCATAATAACCTCCGATAATTGGGCTAAAAAAATTGCCCTAATATATCTCAGGCAAAAAAAGATTATAAATATTTAATCTCCTTCCATCCAGACTTTACTGTCGGTTTCGGAATTACACCGAATCGATTCGCTTACGAATTCGCGGACTATCACCGCCGGTGAGGAATTACACCTCGCCCTGAAGACAAATATATTTTATATCCAAATCTATTAATTGTCAATAGTCGATATAATTATATTTGTCTACAGTTAGAGTTTTCATCAGCCTAACAAGGAAAAATCTTCCATATTCCAAATATCAGTCGCCACTTCTTCATAAAATTCTCTTTCGTGGCTAATTAAAAATATTCCCCCCTTGTATTGTTTCAAAGCGCGTTTTAATTCCTCTTTCGCATCGGGATCCAAATGGTTAGTCGGCTCATCTAGCATCAAGATATTAGTGGGGACGTTTAGAATTTTACAAAGCCTTACCTTTGCTTGTTCCCCTCCGCTCAGTACCTTGATGAGAGATTCGATTTGCGCAGTCATAAGTCCACACTTCGCAAGAGCTCCTCGTATTTGTGCCTGATTCCAGCTGGGAAATACTTCCCACATTTCTTCGATTACAGTTTTCTTATCGGCGTAATCCTCTTCTTGTTCAAAATATCCCACTTCTATATTCTGTCCGTTTTCTATCCTTCCACTTAAGGGTTTTATATGGCCTAATAGAGTTTTTACCAAAGTAGATTTACCCAGTCCATTGGCTCCTGTGATTGCAATTCGCTGTCCCCTTTCCATTCTCAAATTAAGTGGTTTGGAAATCGGCCTGTCTTTATCGTATCCGATTACTAAATTCTCAGTTTCAAAAATTATTCTGCTGGCTCCACCTGTTTCTAAAAATCTAAATTCTGGTTTTGGCTTTTCTTTGGTCAGCTCAATTATTTCCATCTTGTCTAGCTTTTTTTGTCTAGACATGGCCATATTTCTCGTGGCTATTCTTGCCTTGTTCCTTTGGACAAAATCTTCTAAGTCGGCGATTTCTTGTTGTTGCCTTTTATATGCCGATTCCATTTGTCTGTCTTTAATTTCTTTGAGTCTTTCAAATTCAGAATAATCCCCTACATACCTATTCAGTTCTTTGTTCTCCACATGATAGATCAAATTGATAACTGAATTTAAAAATGCAATATCATGGGAGATTAACAAAAATGCATTTTCGTATTCTTGTAAATATCTTCTCAGCCAATTTATATGCTCCTCATCTAGATAGTTAGTAGGCTCGTCCAATAGCAAGATATCAGGCTTTTCCAAAAGCAATTTACAAAGCAAAATCTTAGATCTTTGCCCTCCTGAAAGGGAGTCGAAGGATTTTTGAAGTATATCGTCGATTCCAAAAGCGCGAGAAACCTCGTCCACTTTGGAGTCTATCATATAAAAATCGTGTTGCTCCAGCATAGTTTGCAAAAGCCCCACTTCCTCCATTAACTCATCGATATTGGCATCGTCGTCGCCCATCTTAGCATAGATCTCATTTATTTCTTCCTCAATATCAAAAAGGTGAACAAAGGCGTCCTTTAAAATATCTTCCACAGTGGTATCTCCAGGATAAGTAGCGTGTTGATCTAAATATCCAACCTTTACTCTCTTAGCCCATTCGATATATCCATCTTCAGGTATTAATTTTCCCGTAATTATATTCATAAAGGATGATTTGCCTTCGCCATTAGGACCCACAAGACCTACATGCTCTCCTTTTAAAAGTCTAAAGTTGACATCTTTTAAAATTTCTCTACCGCCATAACTATGACTTAAATTTTTAACAGTTAATATACTCATTACATCCCCCAAAATTAAAAAGTGCAAATTTCATAACCTAAGTATAGCATTTGTGCTGATTTTTTAAAATATCTTCAAAAGAAATAATTCTTAGATACAATTTTAAGATATAATAATCTAGAAAAATGGAAAGTATTGAAAGATTTAAAAAAGATAAATCATAACTTTAAGTAAATCCCTTGAAAAAATTAACCTACAATTTCCATAATATTGGATTTTGTAGGTTAATTTTTAAATAGAAACATTTCGTTTAGGTAGCTTACAAAGCCACAACTACAAATTTTTGACCGTTACAATTTATTCTAAATTAAGAGGAATTTTGTATTCGCCTTCGTAAATATATTCAGGATTTATTAATGTGAACTTTCCTCTGTTCACAAATGCCTTGGATTGGTCTATTCCTATAGTAGCTGTGCCTTCTTCGTGATTCCAAGTGGCGTAGCTTACACCGTTAAATAGCTTCCCAATTGGATCGAATAATTTTGGGTTGTTGTTTGGAGTCCAAGAAAAATCTATTGCGTAGCTGCTATTTTCTTTGTCCCAATATATTCTGTCTATGTTGATTTCAGTTTCCCCATATTGGATAGTTTCATTTGGTTCAATAGTTTTGGATTTATTTGGCAATTTATATTTGTAGCTTATTGTATCATTTGTTGAAAATACTAATTCGTCAAATACCAATTCGCCTTTCCCAGGATTTCCGTTTATTTTTAGTGGCGGCATCATATCAGAGCCGTATCCATCTGGTGGAATTACTTTTACCTTCTCTCCATTTTCTTTTAAGAAATACATATCATCTCTGGATTGATACATATGGTTAAAACTTTCTGTCGTATATTCTTCGCTAGTTCCAAACAAATAGATGTCGTATCCGTCTTCAGTTTTAATAGGATTTGCAAAGATAGTAGATTTATATACACTTGTTTTTGGAATGTCATCTACATTTGCAGCTTCTAATTTGTTCAACGTTGCAACAATTTCTATGCCGAAATCCTCATTTACAAATTCTATTTTATCTCCTACGTCTGTTTTTTCATCGAAGTAAATCGAATAATAATACTCTCTTTCACTACCACCGCCTGAATATCCTGCATAATTAATATTATTGTCTATTCCATTTATTCTAACAATAAATTTTGTTATTGGGTCATAAGATTCTGTTCTTCTTGCTTCTACGTCGGATTTAACAAATATTATAAGTTGCAATCCCTTTTCGTCTGCTGTAATTATGGGCTTTGATAATAAGAGTTCTTCACCTTTGGTCACTTGAATATTATCCCCCATATATATTTCTGAAGTACTATTTTCCACTACTCCCACTCCAGGTACGAAGTAAAGCAATTCTTTCATATAAGCTAAAACTGTTGGATTAAATAAGCCTACAAGCAAGATAATTCCTGCTGCAATTCCTACAAATTTCCAAAGTTTGTTTTTCTTTTTCTTATTTATCTTTCCCAATACATCTTTTTCAATTCTCTTTTTGGTAAATTCATCTATTTCAAATTTGCTTTCGTCTATATCTTCAATCAGTTTATCCATTTCTTCTTCTGTTAAACTTTCTAAAAATTCATCTCTTTTCATAGAACCCTCTCCTTCCACATATCTCTTAAAGTTTCTATGGCTCTGGATATTCGTTTGTCTATTGTGTTGGGATTCATATCGTAGTTCGCTGCCAGTTCTGCCGATGGAATTTTAAGAAAGTATCTGCTGATTACAAAAGTTTTATCTGGTTCTTTTAAATTATTTAGTAATTCCAAGATAGTTTTCTTTTCTTCCTTTTCTATTAAGTCATTTAGAATGTCGATTTCATCTGATAAAATTTCTACTTCCAATGGAACTTCATCTTTTTGCTTTCTTATCCAATCAATAGCCCTTCTCGTGGCCAAAGTTCCTATAAAACATTTTATCGTGCCTTTGTCTGAATCTAGCTTGTCCCATTTTTCATATAATTCAATAAAAATTTCCGAGGTCACGTCCTCTACTTCAGAATAATTATAAACTCGATTTTTTACGATATGATAGACTAGCCCTGTGTATTTATCTAGAATAATTTTCATCCCTTGGTTCTTATCTATTTTCATAATTTCATAAATATCTCTATCTTCCACTGAGCACCTCCTGTCACCCATCTATTCGTAATGAAATCTCTTTTCTGACATTATAGCAAATAAAAATCCAAGAAAGATTTCTCTCTTGGATTTTGTCTTAGTTGTATATTAAATATTGTTTTCGCAAATTTTTAAATTGTTCTAGTTCGTTTTGGTATTCTCTTACTATTTCTTCTGGACTAAGTTTTCGTCTCAGGGCATTTCCCATTTTTGCACTGCCGTGAATTTTTTCAAACATGGGAATGACACCGTTTGTTTCTGATGGAATTTTTATCTCTGCTATTTGGTTAGCAGTGGCTAAAACGTAAGTTCCAGTTTTTTGTGGATTGAAAAGGTGATAGTTAGTTATCCTAAGTCTAACTCCGCCTTTGTCATCCTTGTTCTCTGGAGTGAATTTTATTCCTGGAAGATTGTATGCGTTTAATCTTCTTGCGAATTCATTTGAGTCTATTCCTTTTCCCCCTACCCAGGTGAATTTATCTCCCTGGACTACTCCTGTTCCGTCTCCGATTCCTGCTGCCATATAGTTAAAGGCGGATTCTAGGTTTGGAATATTGGGGCTGGTTTGGGCGAAGGGCAGTCCTGTGTCTTGCCATATCATATTTCTGTTCCAGTTTTGCATAGGAACTACTTCGAGATTTGCTCCGATGTTTCTATTGTAATATTTCGCAAGCTCTCCTGCCGTCATGCCGTGGGCCATAGGCATATTGTCCACTCCGACGAAGGTTTTGTATTTGTCTTCTAGCATATAGCCTTCTACGATTTCTCCTCCTAGAGGATTTGGTCTATCTAAAACCACAAAAGTGATGCCTTCTTTTTTCGCTGCTTTCATGGCGTAATTCATAGTGGATACGTAGGTGTATGTTCGTGATCCGATGTCTTGGATATCGAAGATGAGGACGTCGATTCCCTTTAGCATTTCCTTGCTAGGTTCTCTCGTCGCTCCATACAAGCTATAGACGGGGAGTTTTAATTCCGTATCCGTATAACTTTCCACATAGGCTCCAGCTTTCCTCTTTCCATCTAGTCCGTGTTCTGGTGAATAGATGGCTAACAGCTCTCCGTAAGGATAATTGACTAGCTTATCTACAGTTCTGAGCCCTTTGGAATCGATTCCTGTTTGGTTAGTAATTAATCCTAGTTTTTTTCCTTTTATAAGATGTTCAAAGTCCGTTAGGATTCTTTCATTTCCTAAAATTACTCTGCCCGTTGTACCTGGTGTAGTAACTGGCGCTGGGGTTTCTAAATTATTTGCCTTCGCAAAAATTTGGGCTTCGTTTTTTTCTTCGTGATATTCCACCTCAAACTCCAATAATTTTCCCACATCTCTTAACTTAAAATAATTATAGCCGTCGATGTTGTACACATTAACTTGATGAGTTTGTACTTCTCCTCCATTGGTGACTTGAAGTTTCATGGTTTTTGAAACCGCTGTCTTTTTCATGCCTGGAGTATTTACCAAAGGATAAGTTTCGCCTTCGTCGTATCTTTCATTTTTATTCACTTTAATTTCTTTGTCGTCTCCCCAAAGACTGAAATTGAAATTTTCCGTCTTTAAAGTTTTTGCCAAGTCCCTTAAGCGATAATAATTATAATCTGCTATATTAAATCCTATAATTCCCGTATCTTTTCCATTTAGTGTAAGTCTTTGTAAACTTCCTATGGCTTCAGCATTTGGTGCTGCCATGGAGATACTTGTCATCAACATGATGAATGCTATTATTAATGTAACTGTTTTCTTTTTCATTTTATCACCGTTATTATTGTATCATGTAAGCTATGGTCTTTAGGTTAATATTAGGTTACAATTTTTTGGAATTCAAATGGATTTATGCTATAATCAAGTTATTATCACTTAAGAGGGGGATTAAATTGCACGATCTATTCGTTAAGGTAGTGGAAAATGTCGCTACCATTATAGAATTTATGGGGTTATTTGTAGTAATTTATGCTGTAGGCAAGAGCTTTTTGAAATTGATATTTGTTGAAAAATTCGACTTCCTATTGGCTCAAAAGGATTTAATTTTAAATGGCGGTCTTTCTACTGCACTGGAAATATTTTTGGCAGCAGAGATTTTGAAGACTTTGACAGCCGATTCCTTTACAAAACTTATTCAAGTTGGCGGACTGGTAATAATTAGAATTGCCATCGCACTGCTTGTTCATTGGGAAGGGGAACAAAAAGAAAAATTACTTACGCCTGAAGAAATTGAAGACTTCGAGCACCAACTTTTATAATTACACTTTAGTTTAAACTTCGAGTTTAGCGAGAATTTCGAGGATATTTTATTTAGAAATAGTGTAAAATCTATATTAAATTAAATATTTTGAAAATTACCCTTGACTTTAGTTTAAATTTTTTATAGAATATGTCTTAATATTGTTTTGAAGGAAAGCATATCCGATGTAGTTTATAGAGAGTCGCCGTTTGGTGGAAGGCGATAATGTACTGAAGATATTTCTCGTTCCGGAGCATATAGACTAAAAACTATACGTTAGCTAAGCGTTACTTTGCACTTAAGTGATCCGTCAATTTTTGATGGATAAATAGGGTGGTACCGCGTATTCAACGTCTCTAATATCAGAGGCGTTTTTTTATTTTTAATTTATTGTATTCATAATGAAAAACTGTTAACTATTAACTTTAAACTGTTAACTGAAATATTAATTAGGGGGAAATTATTATGATTAAGATTTTTGACACTACTTTGAGAGATGGGGAACAATCACCAGGATGTAGCATGAACCTAACTGAAAAGAGAAGACTTGCTAGACAGCTGGAAACTTTGGGAGTAGATGTAATTGAAGCAGGATTCGCCGCTTCTTCGCCTGGAGATTTCGAGGCCGTTAGAGAAATTGCAAATACAGTTACAAAACCTATCGTTTTGAGTCTGGCTCGTTGTCTAAAATCTGACATCGACAAAGCTATAGAAGCAGTGAAGGATGCAAAACGTCCTGGAATCCACGTGTTTATAGCTACTTCTCCTCTACACATGAAACACAAGTTGAGAATGAGCGAAGAACAAGTTTATGAAAAAGCCATTGAAAGCGTAGCTTACGCTAAACAATTCGTCGACCATGTAGAGTTTTCTTGTGAAGACTATTCCAGAAGCGAGCCAGAGTTCGTCTACAAAATTTTGGAAGGCGCTATTAAAGCCGGTGCTACTGTCGTAAATCTTCCTGACACAGTGGGTTATATGATGCCCCACGAATACTACGAAATGATTAAGGGAGTGAAAGACAACGTACCAGGAATCGACAATGTGGACATCTCAACTCACTGTCATAACGATTTAGGTCTTGCAGTTGCGAATTCCCTAGCAGCCATTCGTGCAGGTGCAACCCAAGTGGAATGCTCTGTAAATGGAATCGGCGAGCGAGCAGGAAACGCAGCTCTAGAAGAAATCGTAATGGCACTAGATACTAGACGTGATTACTACGGAGTTGCTACAAATATAAATACGACAGAAATTTTCAGAACTTCTGAATTGCTTTCATCTATAATCGGACAAGAAATCAGCCCAACAAAACCAATAGTAGGAGCAAATGTATTCGCCCACGAATCTGGAATTCACCAACATGGAGTGCTGATGGAAAAATCCACCTACGAAATTATGTCGCCACAATCCGTCGGCGTGAAGCAATCCACGAATTTAGTTCTTGGAAAACATTCAGGTAAACACGCCTTCCGGGCGAAGCTGGAGGATTTAGGATACGAATTTGACGAGGTGAAGCTAGAAGATCTCTTCGGAAAGTTCAAAGAACTGGCGGATAAAAAGAAAAATATCTACGAGGACGACATAATCGCCTTGGCCTCAGAAAACATGGCCAGGTTCATCGAGGACTACAAGCTTTTGGACTACAGTTCCCAAAGTTACAGCAACAAAAAGTCCACCACCTTTATCGCCTTGGAGTATAAGGGCGAACGAATCGAGGCCACAGCTACAGAAGACGGACCAATTTCAGCAGCCTTCCGGGCACTTCAAGATATTATCGGAGAAGATATTATGCTAGATGATTTCAAAATCCGTTCAGTAACGGAAGGACGAGACGCCCTTGGAGAGACGACACTACGACTTAATTACAAAGACAAAATTTTCTTCGGAAAAGGACTTAGCACAGACATTATAAAATCTAGTATTTTGGCATATATAAACGGACTGAACAACGTAGCATACTACAAAGAGAAAGGACACCCAGCAAAATGAAAATGACAATGACCCAAAAAATCTTAGCCAATGCAGCAGGAGTAGACTTCGTAAAACCAGGAGATTTTATCGAGGCGAACTTGGACTTGGTTTTAGGAAACGACATCACTACACCTGTAGCAGTTAGAGAATTTCACAAGATGACTGACGGAGATGTATTCGACAAGGAAAAAATCGCCATCGTAATGGACCACTTCGTTCCAGCAAAGGACATCAACAGCGCTAACCAAAATAAAATCTCCAAAGACTTCGCTTTTGAATACGAAATCAAAAATTTCTACGACGCAGGAAGAGGAGGAGTTGAACACGCACTTCTACCTGAGAAGGGACTAGTCATTCCAGGAGATGTGGTAATCGGAGCAGACTCCCACACTTGCACATACGGAGCCTTGGGAGCATTTTCCACAGGTGTTGGCTCTACAGATATGGCAGCGGGAATGGCGACGGGAAAAGCTTGGTTTAGAGTTCCCAGCGCACTTAGATTTATCTTGACAGGTAAATTTCAGCCATACGTATCAGGAAAGGACTTAATACTTCACATCATCGGCATGATTGGAGTGGATGGAGCGAGATATAAATCCATGGAGTTCCAAGGAGAAGGAGTTAAGAATCTTACAATTTACGACAGACTTACAGTTTCCAACATGGCCATCGAAGCCGGCGGCAAAAATGGAATCTTCCCAGTAGACGAAGTGACTAGAGAATTTGTAAAAGGCAGAACTGACAGAGAGTGGAAAGAGTTTACAGCTGACGAAGACGCAGAATACGAAGAGACTTACGAAATAGATTTATCTACAATTAAGCCAACAGTCTCCTTCCCTCATCTTCCAAGTAATGCAAAAACCTTCGACCAATTCGGCGAAATTAAAATCGACCAAGTCGTCATCGGCTCTTGCACAAATGGAAATATAAAGGACATGAGAGAAGCTGCGGAAATTCTAAAAGGACATAAGGTAAAAGACGGAGTGAGAGCAATCGTAATTCCAGCTACCCAAGAAATTTTTAAACAATGTATGCAAGAAGGAATAGCAGATATATTTATAGATGCAGGAGCGACCTTCTCCACACCTACGTGCGGACCTTGCTTAGGTGGCTATATGGGAATTTTAGCAAAGGGCGAACGAGCAGTTTCCACAACTAACAGAAACTTCATCGGACGTATGGGAGACATCGATTCAGAAGTCTACCTGGCTAGCCCAGCAGTAGCAGCAGCATCAGCAATCACTGGCATCATCACTGATCCTAGCACACTAGAGGAGGTAAAATAATGGGAAAAGTTTTTAAATACCAAGACAACATCGACACAGACGTAATAATTCCAGCAAGATACCTAAACACCACAGACTCAAAGGAGCTTGCAAAATATTGCATGATAGACATAGACGAAGCCTTCGCTGAAAAAGTAAATCCAGGGGATTTCATAGTGGCAGGAGAAAACTTCGGCTGCGGCTCATCCAGAGAACACGCACCCATCGCCATAAAAGAAAGTGGAATCAAATGCGTAATCGCTAAAAACTACGCCAGAATATTTTATCGAAACAGCTTTAACATTGGCCTTCCAATTTTGGAATCAGAAGAAGCAGCAGAAAAAATAGAAGACGGCGACGAAATAGAAGTAAATATCGCAACGGGAGAAATTCAAAATATAACGAAACAAGAAACTTATTACGCTAATCCCATACCAGATTTTATGCAAAAGATAATTGCATCTGGCGGATTGGTGGAATATGTAAAAAATAAATAAGATTTTTAAAATCCGCAAAATGCTATATAGCATCTGCGGATTTTTTTCATGAATTATATAAAATAAAATTTATTTCTTTCTTTAAATTTTATAAGATAAAGTTTTGTTTTACTATAGAAACAATTAGCGTAACACCCGTTATTATCAAAGAATAATACAATAACTTAGCTCCAATTCTTTTTGATAATGAATCATCTTTATTTATTTTAGATAGGCTAGATATGGAATAATATATCCAATATGCCGATGTTAAAATCAATAATATATCTCTAACCCATAAGTTAAATATAATATTATTTCCATCTAAAAAAATTGCACTTGATATTATAGCTGTAATTCCAAATATTTTATCTCTATATTTTTTCAAGCTCTAACCTCCATAGAAATTATCTCTATTAATTTACATTTGTTTTGCTGTTTCTATCTAAGTGACTGCCCATGCTTTTTTCTATTGTATATAAATAAAGCTATAATATATATTAAAATTGTTAAAAAAGCATAAGCTCCTCTCATTTTATTCTGAACAAATAAGAATATTAAGATATAAATAAGGTTGATATAAGTTGGAAATTTGTAAATTACATTCCCATATTTAATTTTTAAAAATAATGTCACCAATAGTGAGCCCATAAGAATCACCACACCATAGATAAAATTATTATCAATTAATAAAAAGTACGCAGATATTAACAACATTATATCGGATAACCAAGCAATGTAACTTAATTTATTTCTTTCCATAATATCACCTCCATTTTATATATTTAAAGAATTTTACCCCTTCACTTATATAACGTATGAGAATGAAAAATCACTACAACAATTTTAAAATTATTTATTCTTTATTATTTTCCTTGCCAAATCTATAAGAGTTTTCATCGGAACGGCTCCATCAATCTGAAATCTATAACCATCCATTTCCCAAATGACCATACCACCCTCAACTTCTCCTTGTCCAATTAAGACCATAACCTAATTTCCAGATAATTTTATAACTTCTACCTCGACTTCTATATTATATATTGACATACCATGACTAGCACTAGTAGGTGTAATATCAAGACGTAAATTATGTCCATTCTTGTGAAATAGATCGTATAGTTTAACTGCTCCTAAATCATCTTTTAATATGACTTCATACTCATCGGGTATTCTTTTCAAATCGAATTCTTCTCTTTGCATATCCAAATCTTTCGGTGCAAATTGGAAGCCTATGTGATCTTCAAACCATTCTATTATTATCTCAACATTGGCCCTTACGTCTTCGCTAACTATGAATAGCGCGGTAAATAGTCCCATAATTATTAAAATATACATGGCTGCTCGTTTGCTGTATCGGATGAAATTTTTATAGAAATTATCCCTTTTATCTTTTTTAAAAAGTTTTTTCATCTGTTTTTGAAAATTTAATGAAGGAGAAAATTCTTCTGTTGATGCGGTGTTGATTTCTCGTTTAAGTTCTCTTGTGATTGCCTGTTTTAGAAGTTTTTCAAATTCTAAGTCTATTATTTCTACAGCCATTTCTCCTCCTCCTTTAGTTTTCTGAGTTTTTGTTTTCCTCTGTATATTTTTGTGGATACGTGTTTGGGGGGTAGATTCATTTCCTCACCGATTTCTTTAAGACTCATATCTTCAATGTATTTCATAATTAGAATCTGTTTAGTCACTTCGTCTAAATTTCTAAATAGTTTTTGCAACTCTTCTACTTCATCGTTTATGATAATATTTTCTTCTAGGGATTTTTCGCCGTCTTCTATATATATTTCTACTTCTTCCATGGGCACTCCTGAATACTTTTGATTCTTTCTTAACTCGTCTATGCATTTGTTTCTTAAAATCACTGTGGCTGATTTTTTCATTTCTGTTTCGGATAGCACTAGATACTTGTCCTTGTTTTTAAGCATGGAAATTATCGCCTCATGGACTGCGTCTTCTGATGAAGCTTTTTCTTTTAAAAATTTAAATGCGTAATTGAGTAGATAGTTTTTATATTTGTTATAAAATTCTTCTACTTTTAGTTTTTCTTCTGGCGTGTCCACCATGGAAAGATATATTCCTAGCATTTTGTCTCCTAGTTTTAAATATATCTAATATGTTATCATAAATTCTATTTTTAAAACCATTTTTCTTCCCTTCACTTATATAACGTTTGAAAACATAAAATGACTACAAGTTTAATTAATAATTTTAAATTAATTGTAGCCGCGTCATTGTATGACGCTTAAAGCCAATCTTTTTAACGTACATCGTACAACGGACAATGTACAGTGGCTGCGCCTTTATAAAACAAATAGAAAATGTCGCAGTAATTCTAAAGTATGATACAGATAAGCATGCAGGAGCATGGCACCTACGGATACTTTACGAAATTATTGACACTGTAGTCGGAAATAAATATTGCATAAGGGAAAATTTACGGAAGAATGTGCAAATTGTCCATGACGGAAAAGTCGCAACAGTGTTCTCATGAGCGGTTAGTTGGTAAAATTTATGAATTTAAAAATAATAATTATAAATAAATTGTTTAAACATCAGTGCGGCAATAGCGCATTGTGAACTCGCACTTCATGAGGCCGCCCTTGAAATGAACACAATATATTCTCTCACCATAAATTAGTATGGCGACTTTGGAGGAATGGATACAATTTTCACATTCTGTAGTATTTCCCGTTGTAATATTTATTGGAGACTAAGTTGCAATGTAAAATCTATGTAAAGAAACTTGCCATTTTGTAAAATTTTCTTTACATTTGTTGATTGTGATAGTATAATTTAGTATCAATAGAAGGCAAGTTTTTTAACTTGTGTAAAAAAGGAGGGGTTTTGATGAAGATAGTAGATTTGAGTCTAAAGTTCAGGGAAGATGGATTAGAAGTTATCGGCACCAAGTGCGATCCTATGAATGCTGTAATTCCTAAAATAATTTCAGATTTAAATGGTATCGTGATAGACGTTTCCAACTTAATTGATGGAAAAATTACTGAAAATGATATTGATCTTAGTAAGTTAGAAGAAAATTCATTTATAGTATTTTTTACTGGAAACAAGGAAAAAACAGATTTTTCACCTGAAATATCTATGACTTTATTATGCGAATTGATTGACAGAAAAGTCAAAGCAATCGGCATGGATTTTCCAATTCTTCAAGGTTATTTTGAAAGCCCTATCAAAGATCTTTTCTCTAATTCAGAAATATTTTTTATAGAAAATTTAGATAATCTAGATAAAATTCTGGAAGTTTCAGATCACTTTGTTGCAAGCATATACTTGGAACATGATATCGGTGAAGATAATACATGTAGAATCGTAGCAAGAGCATCGTAAAAATTTAAGACCCGAAAGATTTTATTTCTTTCAGGTCTTTTTATTTTATTTCAATTTGTGTATAAACAATCCAGATCTGAGTTTCGGCTCAAACCATGTGGATTTGGGCGGCATATTCTCTCCTGAGTCTGCCACGGCCACTAATTCTTCTATGGATGTGGGGAACATGGAAAACGCCACTTCCATATCCGTTTCACATCGCCTTTCCAATTCTTTCAATCCTCTAATTCCTCCGACGAAGTCTATTCTGGAATTAGTTCTAGGGTCGTCGATTCCCAAAATGGGATTTAAAACCAAATCTTGTAATATAGATGCGTCCAAGGATTTTACAATGTCCGTTTCAATAAATGAATCTTTTATTTTTAGTTTATACCACTGTCCTTCTAAGAAAAGTCCAAAGTATCCCTTCCCTTCAGGGGAATAAGGACTAGTTGGAGATTTCTCTACTAAAAAGTTCTCTTCTAGCTTCTCAAGAAATTCATCTTTACTAAGTCCATTTAAATCCTTCACCACTCTATTATAGTCGAAGATTTTTGTAACTTCCATGGGAAATAAAACGGCTAAAAAATGATTATACTCTTCATCTCCTGTATAATTGGGGTTGTCTAATCTTCTCATCTTGGCTACTTTCGCTGCTGATGCGCTTCTGTGATGACCGTCTGCAATATAAAGATTTTCTACTTCTAAAAATTCCTTTTCCAATTCGTGGGTGATTTTTTCATCAACAATCGCCCAAACTCTATGAGTAATTCCGTCTTCAGATGTAAATTCTACTTCTGGAGTTTTTGAAACTTCCTCTTCGATAATATTTTGGATTTCTTCTCTGGATTTATAAACCATGAAGATTGGTCCAGTATGGGCATCTAGTGCGTCTATGTGTTTCACTCTGTCTGCTTCTTTGTGAGCTATTGTGTTTTCGTGTTTCTTTATGGTTTCATTTAGATATTCATCCACTGATGTGCAGCATACAAAACCCCTCTGGCTTCGTCCGTCCATAATCAACTCGTAAATATAAAAGCTAGGATTTTCATCTTGGACCAAATACTCTTTTTCCAATTTTTCCATATTCTCTTGAGCTTTTTTATATACGTTTTCTGACTTAGGATCACTTCCCTCTGGCATAGTAGCCAGGGGAAGATCCACTGCCAAAAAGCTGGCATTTTCTTTTTCTATTACTTTTCTAGCTTCTTCCACGTTGTAGACGTCATAGGGAAGAGCGGCCACATTCCTTGCAAATTCAGGTTTCGGTCTTACTCCTTTAAATGGTATAACTTTTGCCATATTACTCTCCTAATTTATAAGACGTACCTTTACCACGCCTTCAATTCCCTTTAGCTTTTCCAACAACTCTTCTGTAACGTTTCCGTCTATATCCACCATGGTATATGCCCAGCCGTTTTTGTGTTTGTTAGCTAATTCGGCGATATTTATATTTTCACTTGCAAAAATTGCTGTGATTTGTCCTAACATATTGGGGATATTTTTATGATTCACTGTAACTCTGTGATTATTTCTGCAAGGTCCCATGTCGATATTGGGAAAGTTTACAGAATTTTTTATGTTTCCATTTTCTAAATAATCCATCATTTGGAGGACTACCATTTTCGCAGAGTTTTCTTCACTTTCTGGAGTAGATGCACCCAAGTGAGGTATATTGATGGTATTAGTAAGTTCTAGACTTTCTTGACAAGGAAAATCACAGATATACTTGTCCACTTTTTTCTCATCAATGGCTGCTTTCAAATCCTCTAAATTTACCAATTCTCCCCTAGCGAAATTCATCAATCGAAGTCCAGGTTTTGCAATATCGAATAAATCCTTATTTACAAAATGTTTCGTCTCCGGTGTAAGTGAGGTATGAAGGGAAATGTAGTCACAATTTTTAAAAATTTCTTTCACATCTGTAACTACTTTAATGCTGGTGTTTAGGTGAAGAGCACTTTCAAGGGAGAGATAAGGATCATATCCATAAACTTCCATATCGAATTTAATTCCCATATCAGCAACTAATCCTCCTACAGCGCCTAGTCCTATTACGCCTAGAGTTTTTCCTACTAATTCTGGTCCGATGAAATTCTTTTTTCCTGCTTCCACTTCTTTTTCTATATTGCCATTTCCATTTAAACTTCTAGTCCAGTCCACTGCTTCTATAATATTTCTAGATGAAATCAATAATGCCGCCGCCACCAATTCTTTTACTGCATTGGCATTGGCTCCTGGCGCGTTGCAAACTACGATTCCTCGTTCAGAGCATCTTTCTATGGGAATATTATTCACTCCTGCTCCTGCCCTTCCTATATACAGAAGGTTTTCAGAAAATTCATCTCCGTTTAGGTCCGCACTTCTTACTAATATGGCATCGGGATTGTCATCTACTTCTGAAACTGCAAAGTTGGGCTTTAATAAGTCCAATCCTTTGGAGGAAATATTATTTATCGTCTTTACTGTATAATTTTTATTGCCCATAATTTCCTCCTATGCCCTTTGGCTTTCAAATTCTTTCATATATTCTACTAAAGCTTTTACTCCTTCAATTGGCATCGCGTTATAGATGCTGGCTCTCATACCGCCTACAGAGCGGTGTCCCTTTAAGCCTTCTAATCCTTTTGCCTTTGCCCCTTTTACAAATTCTGCGTCTAGATTTTCATCGCCTGTTACGAAAACGGCGTTCATGATGGATCTGTCTTCAGGTACTATGGGGTTTTTAAAAATTTTACTGTTATCGATGAAGTCATAAAGTATTTTAGCCTTTTCTTTGTTCACTACTTCGATAGCTTCTATTCCACCTTGAGCTTTTAGCCATTTGGCTACCTTGCCACAGATATAGATGGAGTAAACTGGCGGAGTGTTGTATAAGGAGTCGCTGTCTAGGTGGGTTTTGTAATCCAAATAAATCGGCATTTCTCTCGTCTCTTGGATCAAATCCTTTTTCATTATTACAATAGTAACTCCCGCAGGTCCTAAGTTTTTTTGTGCTCCAGCAAATATTAGGTCGAATTGGTTAAAGTCGTAAACCTCTGACATAAAATTCGAGGACATATCTGCCACTAGTGGCGTAGTTATTCCAATTAAATTTTCTGGTTTTATTCTAGTTCCGTAAATCGTGTTATTAGTGCATAGGTGTAAGTACTTGGAATCTGGAGAGATTTTGCTCTCATCAATCTTAGGCACATAAGTAAAGTTCGCTTCTTCTGAGGAGTCTAAGTATTCTACCTTCGCAAACTTTTTCGCCTCAGAGTAGGCCTTTTTTGTCCAGCTTCCAGTGTTTAAAAATGTTGCAGTATCTTCAGGCATTAACAAGTTCAGAGGCACCATGGAAAATTGCAAAGTTGCTCCGCCTTGTATAAACAAAATTTCTCGGTCGTCTTCTAATTTCATAAGTTCTTTTAGAGTTTTTTTGGTTTCGTCTTGTATCTCTTCATATACACTCGAACGATGACTAATTTCCATAACGGACATGCCGGTATTTCGATAGTCGATCATTTCATTGGCAGCTTCTTCCAATACTTCCACGGGAAGGGTTGCAGGTCCCGCTCCAAAATTGTAAATCCTTTTCATTTTTCTCACCTAAATTAATTTTACTTCATCACATTTAATTTAAATTTTAGCAATGATGTAATTTGTTTCAAGTATTATACTTGTAATAAAAAGATAATACAAGGGAAATTTAATTAGAATATAGATTGTAATTAATAGATTGAATATGTTTGACATATGGATTGGCAAAATTTATCTTCGTGCCAGCAAGACGCGTGGGAACACGTCCCCTACAATTGGCGGATTTGACATGTTTAACATTGTGGTGGATTGAATTTGTCTTGGCGTTATCGGGGTATAGAATCGATTTGCAAAATAAAACCGCCATTTAGGCGGCGAAAGTTTTCTATATTATATAAACATCATTAGTAATTTTGGCGTGACATAAACTTCTATAATTCCAGCTACTGTCATCAACGGAACACAGATGAAGATAATGGTCTGGAGTGAGTAAAGAATCACTTCTGATATGTTCATGTCCTGTTCTTTTTTGAGAACGGCCTTCGTAATAGTGCTACACAAAGTAAATCCGCAAGCTATGGATATAAATATAGCAGGAAGTTCAAATATCCCATGGGGAAGTATCCCGAGCCCTATAGTAATAAACATCATGCCGACACTCTCTAAGGCGAATAGTCCTAGTACAGCTCCTATTATCAAAGCATTTACAACTAAAATCAGTGCAGGAAGGTACAAAAAAGGAACCACTCCAACACCAAAAGCAACGAAACAAACCTTAATATTATTTAACAACAAAGGAACCAATTGTATGTTGCCATATCCATCTGCAAATTCGCTAAAAACATTTTGTATTTCTAAAATAATGTCCTTTAAGAAAGTAGTCGAACCCCACAAATCAAAGGCAAAAATTCCAGTTATAATTGCTGAAATTATTATAAAGGCTAAGGCTACTTTTATAGTAGTACCTTTTAATTTTCTTAAGTAATTTTCAAAAGCCATATCCCACCTCTTTACATTACTTTACCCAATTTAATGAGAATTAATATAAAGATTTTGTAAACTAAGAAAGCTTTCCAACCATCTCCTCAGTAGGATCTATTATATTCAGATTTGTTATTTTTTCTATTTCTGTTTTCAAGTAAGGAAAATGGGTGCAACCTAAAAGTATGGAATCGACTTTGTACCTTGGGTCACTTATTCCTTCTAAGTACTTGATCATTCCTTCTAAATTTAACAATCTTATGATTTCTTCCGGTGCAGTTCCTTCTTCAATGGATTCTACAATGGAGAGATTTCCTATGGATATTGTGTTTACATCTAAATTATGCTGGGTGATAATCGAATCTATTCTGTAAGCAGATATTCCATTTGCAGCTATAATCCCCACATTTCTTACGTCTTTAGGAAGTTTCTTGTAAGTTTCCAAAGGCGTAATTACAGGAACACCGATATTTTTTTCAATTTTTTCATAATCAATAGCCGCGCTCAAGGAATTACAATAAATAAAAATCTTTTCAGCTCCTTTGTTTATAGCATCTCTAGCATTTTCTTCAAAGAGATTTTCCAACTCTGTTTTAGAAAAATATTGTAGATTCGTCTGCTCTTGAGGTGTAGCTGCCATGGGATAAGAAAGGGTTTCAAATCCTCGAGACTGAAGTAGCTCTACTCCCATCTGGGTGTCTACCTTTGTACCTGCAAATACTCCAACTTTCATATTTCCTCCTTATTGCACTGATACATAATCGTTGCCCTTAATATAAAATCTATATGGCAAATTTGCATCTTCTTCTGCATAGTCCACACCGATTCTAGGCGCACTTATAATTTCAAAATCTTTATATCCATCGTCTATTAAATAAATTTCTTCTTCGAATAAGCTCTTTCTATTGTCGTTTCTATTTAATTTCAACGCCTTCGTCAGTTTTCCTGGACCGTTGGTGAGGTTTTTTCTTTGGTAAGAAGTAAGTTCGTCATAGTTTTTTGAAAAACGATTTTGAGAAATTATATTTAAATTCTCAATTGGTTCTACTCCGCGAATTAAAACCGCTTCACCATCTCCTTCTTCCCCAGTAACTATATTTACCAAGTCATACATTCCGTAGATTAAATAAATGTAGAGCTTCCCAGCTTGTCCAAACATTATTTCCGTGCGAGGCGTTATCTTCCCGCCATAAGTGTGACAGGCCTTATCGTGAATTCCAGTATAGGCTTCCACTTCCACAATTCTCGCCTTTAATTCTACTCCATCAATTTTTCTAACGAGAATCTTCCCCAACAAATCTTTCGCCACTGTTAAAGAATCCCTTTTGTAAAATTCTAAATTTAATTTCATAAGAAAATAATACTAGATTGCAATTTCAAAATCAAATTTATTGGGTATCATATTAAAAGGTGATGAATATGACTTATTATAATTTAGAAATACTAGAAGCCATTAGAGCAGCTGACGAAGCTCTGCATTATCTTGATAAAGCTAAGAAGTCCTTAAATTCTGCCCAAGGCTGGGGCGTAGTGGATTTACTGGGCGGGAAAAAGGTAATAACTTTTTTTAAACAAAGAAAAATCCATAAAGCTGAAATGGATTTGGCAAGAGCGTCAGTAGCCATCGAAAAATTAAACAAAGAAGTCGGCGATGTTGAGAGAATAATAAACGTCGATTTTAATATGGGAGTGGTACTTAAACTGGCAGACTTCTTCTTCGGCGGAGCCATTGCCGATTGGATAGTTTTAGGCAAAATAGGAGAAGCCAAATTAAAGATCTCCAGCGCCACGATACAAGTCTTAGAAGTAAAAGCCCAATTGGAAAATTTGTATAGATAATAAAATAAAAAATCGAGGAGTTCACAAAATCTCTCCTCGTTTTTTTTAAATTCATTCAAACAAATTAAAATATCAAACAAATTAAATCCGCCAGTTGTAGGTGCAAATTCAATCTACCAATCAAAGGCGTAGCCCCACTGTCCGTTGTACATTGTACGTTAAGAAGCACCGTAGGTGCCCAGCATAGCTAACTTTTAACTCTCAACTTTCAACTTTTAACTACTAAACTATATTTTCCAATGCTTGTTTAATATCTTCTATTATATCTTCAGCGTTTTCTATTCCCACTGACATTCTAATTAAATCTGCAGAAACTCCTGCGCCTTTTAGTTCTTCGTCGTTCATCTGTCTGTGAGTTGTAGATGCTGGGTGAAGGACGCAAGTTCTAGAGTCTGCAACGTGGGTTACGACTGATGCTAGTTGTAGTGAATCCATAAACTTCATCGCTGCTTCTCTTCCGCCCTTTACTCCAAAGGAAATAACTCCACAAGATCCATTAGGCAAATATTTTTGTGCAAGCTCGTATTGGGAATCGTCTTCTAGTCCAGAGAAGTTCACCCACGTTATATTTTCATTTTCTTTTAAGAATTTCGCCACTGCCAAAGCATTTTGGAAGTGTTTTTCCATTCTTAGGCTTAAAGTTTCTAGTCCAATACTTAGGTAAAACGAGTTTTGTGGAGATGGAATGGAACCCAAGTCTCTCATCAAAGTCGTAGTCATTTTAGTGATGTATGCGTCTTTTCCAAAACTTTCTGCGAATACAATTCCGTGATAAGTCTCATCTGGCTGTGTAAGGGATGGGAATTTTTCTGGATATTTACTCCAGTCAAAATTACCCGAGTCAATAATAGCTCCACCTACTGAGTTAGCTGAACCGTTCATGTATTTCGTAGTGGAGTGAGTCACGATGTCTGCTCCCCATTCAAAAGGTCTACAATGAATCGGCGTTGGGAAAGTGTTGTCTACGATAAGTGGAACACCGTGGTCGTGAGCTGCTTTAGCAAATTTTTCTATATCCAAAACTTTCAAGGCTGGATTTGCCAAAACTTCTCCGAATACGCATTTAGTATTGTCTTGGAACTTCGTCGCCAACTCTTCTGGCGAAATTTCCGGCTCTACAAATGTAGACTCTATACCCATGTCCTTCATAGTGTGGGCGATTAGATTATAAGATCCGCCGTAGATTGCAGAAGACGCAACGATATGATCTCCTGCTTTTAAAATATTCATAAGTGCGTAAAATGTAGCTGCCTGGCCAGAAGATGTAAGAATTCCTGCCGCTCCACCTTCTAGCATAGTGATAGTTTTCGCCACTGCATCGTTGGTAGGATTTGCAAGTCTAGTATAAAAATATCCCGACGCCTTTAAGTCGAATAGATCTCCCATCTCTTGAGAAGAATCGTATTTGTAAGTGGTAGATTGCACAATCGGTAGTACGCGAGGCTCACCGTTTTTAGGCTCATAGCCTCCTTGAACGCAAATAGTATCTAGTTTATAATTTTTCATTTTCTCTCCCTTTTCTTAATATTTAATTTTTGCAATAATATTTTCAATTTATGTGACTATAGTAAAATTTATCTCATTATAACAGATTTTTTATGTAGTTTGTAGATATAAACAATATTATTATAATTTCTCAAATGAAAAGTAGCTGTAATTTTCAACTTTTTCCAAGATTCTATCTATAGGTTTGTAAATTTTCTGTAAATAAAAATGGCCTATTAAGCCATAACAGAATGTTGACAAAGGTCTCCATATCATTCTTTTTCGAGTACCCTCGGGCCGGCGGGCCATATACGCTCGAAAAAG
>CANRJQ010000016.1:0-28621 GCA_947630985.1 uncultured Clostridia bacterium
TATCAAGGAAATATTAGTGAAAGTTTATTAACAAGCATTGACACAAATGTAAATTTTTGTTAATATGATTACGATAAAAACAAATGGAGGGTAACAATGAGAAGAAAATTATCATTATTATTAGTTGTGGTTATGATGTTAACAGTATTTGTAGCTTGTAACCAAGATAAAAAACCAGCTGAGGAAAAAGTGGAAGAAACTCCAGTGGAAACAGCTGAAGAAACAACTGAAGAACCAGAAGAAGAAGTTGAAGAAGAATACGTTCCATCGGTAGAAACAGTTAGACCTGAAAACGTAGAAGTAGGACCAATTGCAAAAATCGGTCTTGGAAATCTATCTTCAACAAACAGCTCAAAAGACGCTGGAGAAAAAGCTGCATTAGCACAAGCTGACGTGACAGTTGCTGCAATTGCATTTGACGCTGACGGTAAAATCGTAGAGGCTAAAATAGACGTTGCTCAAACAAGAGTTAACTTCACAGAAGACAACAAAAATGCAGATATTCCAGAAGGAACAGAATACAAGTCAAAACTTGAATTAGGACCTGAATATGGAATGCTAAAAGCATCTCCAATCGGAAAAGAATACGACGAGCAAATGTACGCATTCTTAGAATACATTGTAGGCATGACAGCAGAAGAAGTTGTAAACATTCCTACAAAACCACTAGATGAATTCCATCCAAACACACCAGACGTTGCAGATATGTTAACATCTACAACTATGGACATTGGAAACTATGTACAAGTAGTTAAAGAAGCTTGGGACAATGCAGTTGACGCAGAAGGCGCTACTAAATTAGGTCTTGGATTAAAAACTGGTGCAAAAGGCACTGAAGCAAAAGACGACACACCAGCTAGAATTCAAATCGACACATATATGAACGCTCTAGGACTAGACGATGAAGACAAAGTAGTTGTAAACATCATAGACGTAGTACAAGTTAAAGTAGATGTAGACGCTGAAGGTAAAATCGTAGAAAGATTTGGAGATATCAAATCTAAAAAAGAATTAAAAGAAGAATATGGTATGACTAAAGCATCAGAAATTGGTAAAGAATGGTTTGAACAAATGGCAGTTTGGGAAGAATTTACAGTAGGAAAAACTAATGAAGAAATTCAAGGTATCCCTGTAAAAGTTAGAGATGAGAATCATCAACACGTTCCTGATCTTCCAGAATTAGCTACATCTGTTACTATTACAGTTGAAGGCTATCAAGAAGTAATGAATAAAGCATTTGCAAATGCTAACAAATAAAAACAACTAATGATTAATAAGGCATTCCAAAGGGAGTGCCTTTTTAATCTCAAAGTAAAAGGGTAAATACATTATGTAATATTCGTTAATAGATAATTTATAATTATTTTTAAAGGGGGCATCTATGAGTAGCACAGAAATAATCAAAAAAGCAATTACAACATTTTTTAGACACTTAAAAGATTTTATAATTGTTATAATTGTATTTGCTATAATAACCGGAATTCTAGGATCAATAAGATCTGGAGATAGTCTTGAAATCTTAGAAAATCCATTAAGGAGTTTAAACAGTAGAAACTTAATGAGTTTTACAAGAACGCGAGGAGATAGTCTGATAAGTTTTTTATATAGTTTTTTAAAAGATACTATAATCAATCTTTTAATAGGCGCTAATTTCATGGCAATATTGGATTTAATCAGAGGTTATACTTATGGAGTTGGAGAAATTAAAGATAAAATTACTCATTATTACCCTATATTAATTCCAGTAGCTGCATTGTATACGGCAATCGTAAAGCTCCTTGGCTTGATTCCTATAATCGGTTGGATTATTGGAATAATTTTGTACTTTGCACTATTATTTGTTTATTTTTTATTAGAAGATTATCCAGATATGGAACCAATTGAATATTTAAAATTGTCCTATGAACTTACGAAAGGACATAAATTAAATCTTGCCTTGTTATGGCTGATGGTGATGATTATACCAATTGTGCTTTCTATAATAATCGTGTTTATATTTGTTCCAAGTCTGATATATGGAGGAGGGTTTGTATTAATATTTCTTTTGTTCTTATTAGGATTAACCTCAATAATTGCAACCAGTTCACTTTTTATGATTGCGACAACTATATATTATGATAATACTTTTGAAAAAATTTAAAATTTAATATATATGTTTTTAAAACTAAAAATCCCCCAAATCCTTTTTATAGATTTGGGGGATTGAATTTGAAGATTTATCTTTTATCTTCTCTTTTTATTTCTTAGATTTTTAAAAAATTCAGATATCAATTGGCTACATTCAAGTTCTAATATTCCAAACTCTACTTTAAATTGATGATTAAATCCTTCTACATTTGATAAGTCAATGGCAGAACCTACAGCTCCCATACGAAGGTCGCGAGCACCTACATACAGTTTTCTTATTCTGGAATTCAGCATAGCTCCAGCACACATAGCACAAGGCTCCAAAGTCACATATACATCACAATCTTCAAGCCACCAATGATTTAAGCTTTCTTGAGCATTCTGTAGGGCAATTATTTCAGCGTGATAAGTCGCATCTTTCATAGTTTCCTTTAAGTTAAAACCACGACCAATTACTATTCCATTATGAACAATAACACAACCAACAGGTACTTCATTTAATTCAAAGGATTTTTCAGCCTCAATAAGAGCTTCCCTCATAAAAAATTCATTCACATTAATCACCAATTTTTAAATCATAATCAAATATACTAAATTTGTTAGATAAAGTGTACTCTATCTAAGTTTATCCATTAAAACTTTCGCATCCCTTGGATCTAATTTTTGATCCACTAATGGAGGATTATCTAATAGGAATTTAAATTTTTCTTCATAGGTTTCGTACTCTACGCTATACAAAATGCCAGTAGGAATTTCATCTCCCCATGTCATAGCCTTTTTGTATGCTGCTTCGTAGTCCGTAGGGTCGTAATCTTCTCCTACAGGTTTTGCTCTTTCCTTGTACCATGCGAAAGTATTTACTTTATTCCAAACTACACAAGGTTGTAAAATATCGACTAGAGCATATCCTTTGAAATTAATTGCAGCTTTTAAGATTTCTTTTAGCTGTTCTTGATCTCCAGAAAATCCCCTTGCTACAAATCCAGCACCCAAAGTTAAAGCCATAGCTAATGGATATATTTTATTGTTCTTTGCACCCTCACTAGCGTATGTTTGAACCTGTTTAGGTTCTGTAGTGGGCGATGCCTGTCCTTTTGTTAAACCGTAGACTTGATTGTCATGGACTATTTGAGTGATGTCGATATTTCTTCTTATAGCGTGAATCAAGTGATTGCCACCTTCTCCATAGCCATCTCCATCTCCACCTTCGGTAATAACTTTAAACCCATGATTTGCAAGTTTAATTCCTATGCCAACGGGGATACTTCTACCGTGAAGACCTGCGAATGCATTTACGTCGATATATTGGGGCATTTTTCCAGCTTGTCCAATTCCAGCAGAAATCACCACATCATTTTGATCTATATCTAGTTCATCTAAAGCCTGTTTTAGTGCAGACCTAATTCCAAAATTACCACATCCTGGACACCAAGCTGTTTCTTTTGTTATTTGAAATTCGTAGTTATTCATAGTGCCTCCTCGATTCTTTCTACAAGTTCTTCCAGATAGAAAGTTCTACCATCATATTTTTTAATTATGTGATCAGCTTTTACAAGAGCCTCTTGTCTAATGAGTCCTTCAAATTGACCATCCATATTCATTTCTATTACAATATACTTGTCTGCCTTTTCGTGATACTTATTAAATACTTCTAGTGGAAGAGGGAACACATCCGCATAAGAAAGTGCTTTGATTTTATGTCCTCTTTCATTTAAAATTTCCACAGCTTCTTTTATGACGCCGTAAGTGGAACCCCAAGATACGATTAAAGTATTAAAATCGTCTACACCTATTTCCCAGGGATCTTCAGAATCTTCAATGATACCGTCAAATTTTCTGTGTCTTTTGTCTGCCATTTTTACTCTATTTTCAGCACTTTCATCGATTCGTCCGAATTCGTTGTGCTCATCTGAATCCACCATTACTAGATTTCCATTGGATCTTCCAGGTATGAGTCTTGGGCTTACGCCGTCTTTTGTGATGGCATATCGTTTATAAGTTCCTGGTTCATAATCTGCAGGATTTGCAAGATGTCTGTTGATTTCAATATTTTCTAAATCAAAAGGTGCTACATTCATAGCAGAATCTGCAAGATGCTTGTCAGACATTAAAATTACAGGAATTTGATACTTTTCAGCAGTGTTAAACGCTCTGACTGTTTGATGAAAAGCGTCTTCTACTGTTCTAGGCGCTATAACTTTTCTAGGAAATTCTCCGTGTCCACCGTGGATTAAAAATCTTAAATCAGCTTGTTCCGTATCAGTTGGAAGTCCTGTAGCCGGTCCTGGTCTTTGTACATTTGCAATAACTATTGGAGTTTCAATAATTCCAGCTAAAGACAATGCTTCTTGCATAAGTGCAAGACCTCCACCAGATGAACCTGTCATAGCACGAACACCTGCGTATGATGCACCTAATGCCATATTCAAAGCAGCTACTTCATCTTCTACTTGATCCACTACTATGTTTAAATCCTCTGCAGCAGATGCCATATAACCCAGTAGGCTTGATGATGGGGTCATAGGGTAGCCACAATAAAATCTACAACCTGCAGCAACTGCTCCTAAACCTATTGCTGAATTTCCATCTAACAAGATTGTATCCTTAGATTCTAATTCAACTCTATCGACTTCCAAGTGCGCATATCCTTTTTCTAAGGCTGCGTAGTTCATTTCTCTTAATGCTTCTTTAAAAGTTTCTCCAATTATTGCTTTTCCAAATTCAACGTCAATACCATAACGACCCATAATGACACCAAGGCCTAGGGTTGTAATCATTTTTTCATTACCTAGTTCCTTTGCTGTCTTAATTAAGTCTAATTTTTTTGTATCTTCGTGGCCTCCAATGGAAGAATCGGCAAAACTAACTCCATCTGGTTTTAGTCTTGGCATATGGAGCTCTAAGGTTTCTTCGTTTAGCGCAAATATAACATCAAGAGATCTTGCTGGGCTATATATAACTTTGTCAGAAAAACGAATCTGGAAAAAATTATGCCCGCCTCTTACTCTTGATCTATAATCAGAGGTAGTAAATACATGATATCCACTTCTTTGTAACACTTTTGTTAACATAGAAGCAACAGTATCCATACCTTGGCCTGCGGCGCCTCCAATTAAAATATTATAATCCATTTATAACCTCCGTAAATTTTATACAATTACTGTGCTATTTCATTTAATACCCTTTAAGAAAAAGATTATCACAAATAATAAAAAAATTGTAACTGGAAAACTGGAAACGATTAAGTGCAATAATATTCAAAAAATATTGTCAAATCTACTGTAAAAATCAATAATAGCACTTGATATCTTTAAAGATTTATGTTATCTTATATTAGATGAATTTATATTAACTTTTCGAAAGGGAGCGAAGCTCTTTTTTTATTGACATTAAGCTATTTATATGCTATTTTAGTTACCAGAAATTTTAATATAATCAAGATACAGGAGGTGCCCTATGGCAGATAAAGTTACTCTTGCTTGTCAAGAATGTAAAAACAGAAATTACGTAACATTCAAAAATAAGAAAAACACAACTGAGAGAATTGAGTTAAAGAAATATTGTAAATTCTGTAAAACTCACACTCCTCATAAAGAAACAAGATAAGAATAGGATGTGAACTAATTGGCAACAATGGAGAAAAAAGAAAAAAAAGACGGAATTGGTAGATATTTAAAAAATGTAAGAATTGAATTAAAAAAAGTGGTTTGGCCTAGTAAAGATGAGTTAGTTAAATACTCTATACTTGTTATGATTTTAAGTGCTATCTCCGCAGTATTTATCTACGCTTTCGACTTTTTAATTCATAATCTACTACAATTGATTATTGGTTAATGAGGGGATAATATTGACTGAGATAACCAAAGAGAGAAAAGACAGAGACACCAAACCCAGATGGTATGTAGTTCATACTTATTCAGGCCATGAAAACAAAGTTAAAACTACTATGGAGCTCATGGTTAAGAATCAAGGTATGGAAGATTTAGTATTAGAAGTAGCTGTACCCACTGAAGAATTTGTAGAAGATAAAGAAGGCGTAGAAAAAGTAAAGGAAAGAAAGCTCTATCCAAGTTACGTTCTCGTTCGTATGATAATGACTGACGAGTCATGGTACTTAGTCAGAAACACTAGGGGTGTTACAGGTTTTTTAGGACCTGCATCAAATCCAATTCCTTTGACCAAGGAAGAAGAGGAATCCCTAGGAGTAAGAGAAGTAAAACCTGTTGTTTATGATTACAAGGTTGGAGATTCTGTTAAAATTATCGAAGGTCCATTTATGAATTTCTTAGGTGAAATTGACAGCATCGACGAAGAAAAGAATGAAATAATAGTATACATTTCCATGTTTGGTAGAGAAACTAAGTTAGAATTAGCTTTTGACCAAGCGGAAAAAGCGTGATAATACCGAAATTTTATTTCGTATTATATAGATAGTGGGAGGGAAACCCCGATAAATACCACAAAGGAGGAATAATATGGCAAAGAAAGTCATAGCTCTAGTAAAATTACAAATCCCTGCAGGACAAGCTACACCAGCACCTCCAGTAGGAACTGCATTAGGACCTCATGGAGTTAACATCATGGAGTTCACTAAGGCTTTTAACTCAAAAACAGCAGATCAACAAGGAATGCTTATTCCAGTTGAGATGACTATTTACTCTGACAGAACTTTTGATTTCATTACAAAAGTTTCACCAGTGTCAGTATTGATAAAAAAAGCGTTGAACTTAAATGCTGCTTCAGGCGAACCTAATAAGAAAAAAGTTGGTAAGCTTACTAAAGATCAAGTTAGAGAAATTGCAGAAACTAAGATGCCTGACTTAAACGCTTCTTCAATCGAAGCTGCTATGGAAATGGTAGCAGGAACAGCGAGAAGCATGGGCGTTGAAGTCGAACAATAATACAATAAGTGGGAGGAAAAATCCGCTAATACCACAGGAGGTAATTTGAATGGCAAAAAGAGGAAAAAAATATTTAGAAAATGCCAAGAAAGTTGACAGAGAGAAACACTATCAACCAAAAGAAGCTTTAGATTTAGTTCAAGAAACTGCTACAGCGAAATTTGATGAAACTGTCGAATTGGCAATACGTCTAGGGGTAGACCCAAGACATGCAGACCAACAAGTTAGAGGTACAGTAGTACTTCCTAATGGAACTGGTAAAGAAGTAAAAGTTCTGGTTATTACAAAAGGCGATAAAATTAAAGAAGCTGAAGAAGCTGGAGCTGACTTTGTAGGATCAGAAGAAATGGTAGACAAAATCCAAACAGAAAACTGGTTTGACTACGACACTATTATCACTACACCTGACATGATGGGTGTTGTTGGTAAAATTGGTAGGGTATTAGGACCAAAAGGTTTAATGCCAAACCCAAAAAGTGGAACTGTTACTTTCGATGTTGGAGATGCTGTAAGAGAAATTAAAGCTGGTAAAGTTGAATACAGAGTAGACAAAGCTGCTATTATTAATGTAGCTATCGGTAAAGTTTCTTTTGGAACTGAAAAGCTTCAAGAAAACTTCAACACTGTAATGGACGCTGTAATAAAAGCTAAACCTGCTGCAGCTAAAGGCAGATATCTGAGAAGTGTTACTGTTTCTAGTACCATGGGTCCTGGAATAAAAGTAAATGCTTCAGATATGTAGTCGAAAGTTATTGACATTAGAAGAAAAAAATAGTAATATTAATTAGAAATTTAATAAAACAAACCGTAGACAGTAGGTGGCAGTAGCCTTAATTTCCTACCGAGGCCAGATGATTAAGTATAGATAACTAGTCTCTCCTTTTGTTTGCGGTGAGACTATTTTTTATGGAGGTGAAAGAGTGAAAGATACTGTTTTAAAACGAAAAGAAGCTATCGTTAGTGAAATAGAAGAAAAAATTAGTAATTCTCATTCAGTTGTTATAGTTGACTATAGAGGACTTTCAGTTTCAGAAGTTACTGAACTTAGAAGTCAATTTAGAGACAACGACATAGACTATAAGGTATATAAAAATACTTTAATGAGAAGAGCATTTACAAATCTAGGACATGAAGATATGCTAGAATATCTAACAGGCCCTAACGCAATAGCTTTTGCTAACTCAGATGCAACTGCATCGGCAAAAGTAACTACTAAGTTTGCTAAAGAAAATACCAAACTTGAAATTAAAGCTGGTCTATTAGGAGATAAAGTTTTAGACGTAGATGGAATCTCTAAACTAGCGAAGATACCTACCAGAGAAGTACTCATCGGTAAATTAGTGGGAAGCTTAAGCTCTCCAATATCAAACTTTGTAAATACTACACAACAATTGACACATACACCTTTGAGAAATCTTATTCACGTAGCAGAAACGCTAGCTGAGAGACAAGGAACAGAAGCTGCTGTTGAATAATCACAGCAAATAATTTAAAAAAATATTATTAATAATAAAATATCGGAGGATAATAATGGAAAAATTAACTATTGAGCAAATTATTGAAACAATTGACAATCTTACAGTTGTTGAACTTAACGAATTAGTAGAAACACTTCAAGAAAAATACGGAGTATCAGCTGCACCAGTTATGATGGCAGGCGGAGCTCCAGCAGCAGGTGGAGAAGAAGCAGGAGCAGCAGCTGCAGAACAATCAGAATTTGACGTAATCTTAGCATCAGCAGGAGCAGAAAAAATCCAAGTAATCAAAGCTGTTAGAGAACTTACAGGTTTAGGATTAAAAGATGCTAAAGCTTTAGTTGACGAAGCACCAAAAGCTGTTAAAGAAGGCGTAGGCAAAGAAGAAGCAGAAGAAATTAAAGAAAAACTTGAAGCAGTTGGAGCAACTATAGAATTAAAATAATTAATTCCAAATAATTTAAAACCTCTGAATTTTTAGCATTTAGCTGAAAACATCAGAGGTTTTTTAATAGAAAAAACATTTATGATTTGGTATCTTAATATATTTGTTATAAAAAGGGTATGTAAGTAAAATAGATTTATTGAGATTACTTTATAAATAAAATTTCATATCTTAATATGATAATTTAATTTATAATTTCTTTGGGTCTAAATTTAGGAGGTGGGATTCTAAATGAAAAAAAGTACAAATCATGAAGATAAGCATCACGAAAGAATGAATAAAGTAAATGAGGATTATAATCATCATAAAGCTCATAATGAAGAAAAGATCAGTGAAGAGAAAATGGAAGATAATCACAATCATCTCCACGAAGATTACAATCACAATAATCATGAGGCAATTCATGGAGAAGATGAAAAAGGACATGATCATCATAGTGATGACCACCATCAACATCATCACGGAAACTTTAAAGAACTGTTTTTAAAATCTTTGCCACTCGCGATACCTATAATGGTATTATCGCCAATGATGGGAATGACTCTTCCTTTTCAATTTACATTTCCATATTCTGATATTATAGTAAGCATTTTATCTACAATACTTTTAATCTATGGAGGTAAACCTTTTTATAAAGGAGCAATGGAAGAATTCAAGAAAAAAACTCCAGGGATGATGGCATTGGTTTCTTTGGGAATTACAGTTTCTTATGTCTATAGTATTTATGCGGTAATCTCAAAATATATTTCAGGTCAACATATTATGGACTTCTTTTTTGAATTTACTTCATTGATATTAATAATGTTATTGGGACATTGGATAGAAATGAGAGCAGTTGGAGATGCAGGAGATGCGCAAAAATCCCTTGCTGAATTATTACCAAAGGATGCACATGTATTAAAAGAAGATGAATCCATAGAAATTCGTCCTGTTTCTGAACTTAAAATTGGAGATATAGTGAGGGTACAAGGTGGAGAAAATGTACCTGCTGACGGGATAGTTATAAGAGGGGAATCACGAGTAAACGAAGCTCTATTGACAGGAGAATCTAAACCTATTTTAAAAGAAGTAAATGATACGGTGATAGGAGGATCTACAAACGGCGATGGAGTTTTATTTATAGAAGTCCAGGAGACAGGAGAAAAGTCTTTTATTTCCCAAGTCCAAACCTTAATTGGCCAAGCTCAAGATCAACCATCTCGTGCTGAAGGTCTGGCAAACAAGGTGGCTGGATGGTTATTTTATATAGCTGTGATTGTTTCTGCCATTGCATTTTTCGTATGGTTGACAGTAGAAGATTTACAAACTGCAATTAATTTCACCGTAACTACACTTGTAATAGCATGTCCACATGCCTTGGGTTTAGCTATTCCTTTGGTAATAGCTAGAAGTACTAGTCTAGGTGCTAGTAGGGGCTTATTAGTAAAGGATAGAGAAGCATTGGAATTTGCTAATAAAGCTGATGTAATGATATTGGACAAAACAGGTACTTTAACTACTGGTGAATTTAAAGTATTGGAATTATTTATTTTAGATAAAAATTATACAGAAGATGAATTTGTATCTTTAATTGGTGGAATAGAAAGTGGGTCTAGCCATCCTATCGCCCAATCTATCGTAAATTATTTAAAAGAAAAAGATATTATACCAACGAATTTTGATTCAGTTGATGTAATATCTGGATCCGGAGTAGAAGGAAGAACAAAGGGGAAGACCTATAAACTGATTAGTGAAAAAGCATATGGAAAAAAATTAGATCTCGAATTGCCAATAGGAGCTACTCTAAGCATTTTAGTTGAAAATGAAAATGCAATAGGAGCAGTAGCTTTAGGTGATGAGTTAAAACCTACTAGCAAAGAACTTATTAAGACCCTAATAGACAGGGGTATAACGCCAATTATGGCTACAGGAGATAACGAAGAAGCAGCAAAGGCTGTAGCAGAAGAATTGGATATAGATTATAAGTCAAATCAATCTCCAGAAGATAAATATAAACTAGTGGAATCATTGAAGAATCAAAACAAAATTGTTATTATGGTGGGTGATGGCGTCAACGATGCACCTTCGCTAGCTTTAGCAGATGTCGGTGTAGCTGTAGGTGCTGGCACAAAGGTTGCTATAGACTCAGCTGATATAATTTTGATTCAATCAGACCCAGGAGATATTGAATCATTTTTGGAACTTTCTAGAAATACCACTAAAAAAATGAAAGAAAATTTATTGTGGGGAGCAGGATATAATTTTATTGCCATTCCTTTGGCAGCAGGAATATTAGCACCAATGGGAGTAGTATTAACTCCTTCAGTGGGAGCTATATTAATGTCTCTCTCTACTGTTATAGTAGCAATTAATGCTATGATGTTAAAGTTAGATAGTTAAAAAAAGAATATTGGAAGTATTATTTTAAACCTCTGAGAGTGCTATAATCCAGAGGTTTTTCCAATGTTATATATATAGATTGCAAAACAAAGTAATTTATTATAAACTAAAAACATAAATTAATTACAATATAGTTAAAAAAGGGGAACTGCTATGAGAAAATTTAGCAACGAATTAAAACGAATCGTTATTAAAGTAGGTTCATCCTCCATCACCCATGAAGGCGGAGAAGTGAACTTAGAAAGAATCTGGGATTTGGCATGGGAAATATCAAATCTAAAAAACCAAGGTATAGATGTAGTATTGGTATCTTCAGGAGCAATTGCAGCAGGTGCAAAGCGAATGGGATTTACAGAAAGACCTAAAGACATCTCTGGTAAACAAGCTGCTGCATCAGTAGGGCAAGTTGCATTAATGCAGACTTACTCCAGAGCATTTAGCGAATTTAATTACGCAGTAGGTCAAATTCTAGTTACAAAACATATAATAACTGATCCCGTTATGAATGAAAATGCTAGAAATACCTTTAACGAATTAATAGAATTAAATGTAGTTCCCATTGTAAATGAGAATGATACTATATCCACATATGAAATTCAATTTGGAGATAATGACACGCTTTCCGCTTTAGTATCCGTAGCTATAGAAGCTGATTTATTAATTCTACTTTCGGATGTAGATGGATTTTATGACAGAAATCCTAGCGACCCAGAAGCAATTATGATGAAGGAAATCTGCACAATTGATGATGAAGTTAGATCATGTGCAGGTGGTGCTGGTACCTCTGTAGGAACGGGCGGTATGGTTACGAAGCTAAATGCTGCATCAATTTGTATGGAACAAGGAATAGATATGGTATTGGCTAATAGCAAGGATTTAAAAGTTCTTAGGTCTATTGTTAAGGGAGAAGATGTAGGGACATTATTTAGGGGGGAATAAAGTGCTAATAGAAATAGGGAAAAAAGCCAAATTAGCTTCTAAAGAATTGGCAAAGCTAAGTACAAATGAAAAAAACAAAATATTGAATTCCATTAAAGATTCAATTTCTAGAAATAGAAAAAACATAGTTGAAAGTAACGAGTTGGATATAAAAGCTGGAAAAGAAAGTAATTTATCTGCAGCTCTTTTAGACAGACTTTTGCTTGATGACAAAAGAGTAGACGGTTTATTAGACTCTATTGACTACGTAATAAGTTTAGACGATCCAATAGGTAAAATTGAAAACATGAAGACCATGGCGAATGGTCTTATTGTAGGCTCTAAAACAACACCAATGGGCGTATTAGGCATTATATATGAGTCGAGACCCAACGTTACCTTAGACTGCGCACTTCTTTGTATAAAGTCATCTAACGCTTTAATATTAAAGGGTGGCAAAGAGGCAATAAATACTAATATTGCAATTGAAGAAGCAATTAAGGAAGGGATAGAAGAAGCTGGATTCAATCCTGATTTTGTTCAATTAATAAAAGATAGTGCAAGAGAAGTAACTGAAGAGTTTATGAGGTTGAATGAATACTTGGACGTTTTAATACCTCGTGGTAGTGGAAGATTGATAAAATCTGTATCTGAAAATGCCAATGTCCCTGTTATAACCACAGGAGAAGGGAATTGTCATGTTTATATAGATGAGACTGCCGATATAAATATGGCGCTACCAATCATAGAAAATGCTAAAACCCAAAGAACTGGGGTATGTAATGCAATGGAAACATTATTGATTAATTCTTCTATCGGGGAAGAATTTTACAAGGGTTTAGAAGATATAATTAGAAAACATAACGTTAAAGTCTATGGCTGCGAAAAATCCAAAATGTATTTGCCCTTTATTGAAGATGCAACTGAAACAGAATATGATACAGAATTTCTAGATATGGCTTTTGCTATGAAAATTGTAGACTCTGTTGAAGAAGCCATTGAACATATAGGAAAGTACAGCACAGGACATTCAGAGTCAATAGTTACAAATAAGTATACTTCTAGTCAGAAATTTTTAGACGAAGTGGATTCCGCATGTGTATATGTAAATGCCTCCACTAGGTTCACCGATGGTGGTGAATTAGGTATGGGTGCAGAAATGGGGATTTCAACTCAAAAACTTCATGCCAGAGGCCCTATCGGACTAGAACAATTGACTAGTAAAAAGTATATAATTTATGGACAAGGTCAAATTAGACAATAATAAAATATTTTTACGCTGATTATATCTTAATATAAAATTGTTTTATGGTATAATGCAATTGTAGAAATAGGAGGATATATGTTAGGAAATAAGATAAGACATTTAAGAAAATCTCAAAAATTAAAGTTAAATGATGTTGCAGAAAGATCAGGACTTTCTGTTAGCTATATTTCACAACTAGAGAGGGATTTAGTTGAACCAAGTCTTTCATCTTTAAAAAAAATTGCATCAGCACTTAGTACGCCAATATATTTATTAATTGACGATTCTGAGCATGATAATATTTTGATGAGAAAAAGTGAAAGACCGGTAATGAGCTTTGCAAATACAGATACTAAATTTGAAATTGTATCTACAACAACACAAAATATAAACTTTTCACCCAAGATGTTGATGGTTCAGTTTTTCATACCAGCGGGTAGTGAAGACTCAGAAGACTATATAACACATACAGCTGAAGAATTAATAGTGTTGATACAAGGGAAACTAGAAGTAACTTATGGGGATTCTGTATATGAATTAGAACCTGGAGACTCAATTTATGTACAAGAAAATATTCCTCATCGAATTGCCAACACATCAGAAGAAGAAGCTATAGGTTATTATGTAGTTACACCGCCATCAATTCCAAAGCATGAATCTTAAAATTTAAGAGGTAGAGTTTTCTACCTCTTAAATTTAGTTATCAAACAATAATTCTATTTACAAAAACTTAATCTTTTGCTATGATTTATTAGGTTGAAGAAGGTGAGAATATTTTAGAAGAAAAACGACTCAGTATATTACAATTTTTTGTTTTCTTATTTGGACTATCAATCATTTTATTAAATTTTTATACAATACTAGAAACTATTGCATTCAGAGCTTATTTTGCAATGGGCATAGCTTTTTTGGCATTTGCATTAAATAGAAATAAAAACAAAAAAATATATTATTTTAATGTTATATTATCGATAATAACTATTTTGACATTTGCTTACATTATATACAGATACCCTCAAATTATATCTGCAGGAGGTATACTGAAGGATATAGATTATATGGTAGGCTTATTAGTTTTAGTTTTGATTTTTATTATGGGGTTATTTTATAGTAGAAATCTTTTGATTTTAGTATTTCTTTTTATTGCCTATGCACTGTGGGGGAAATTTGCACCTGTGTTTTTAAGTCATTCAGGTTTTTCTATCAATAGGATAATAAGCCATATGATTTGGGGTAGCCAAGGAATTTTCGGCGTTACCATAGGGGTATGTGCTTCATACATATTTTTATTTTTGCTTTTCGGAGAATTTTTACAAAAAAGTGGTTTGAGCGGTTTCATTAATGATATCTCTTTGGCTCTAATCGGTGATAAACAAGGTGGACCAGCTAAAGTTGCGATAATAGCCAGTGCACTTTTAGGGATGATAAATGGATCTGCTGTTGCCAATGTTGCTACTACAGGCATGATTACAATTCCTCTGATGAAAAAAATTGGATACAGAAAAGAATTTGCTGCAGCAGTTGAAGCTACAGCGTCTACTGGCGGGCAGTTTTGTCCACCCATAATGGGGGCAGTTGGATTTGTAATGGCTGAATATTTAGGAGTTCCATACACTAAAGTCATGATAGCTGCGATAATTCCTGCAATTTATTATTACTTTGGAGTTTTAGTTTCTGTTCATCAAGAAGCAAAGTCAAAGGGGCTTCTCGGACTACCTAAAGAAGAATTACCAGATTTAAAAGAAGTGCTAAGAACTAGAGGATTTCTTTCAATTCCAATAATTGTCGTGGTTGGACTCATCATTATGAGATATTCTCCAATATATGCTTCTGTTATCGGAATGATTGCAACGGTTGCAATTTCACAATTTACCAAGGAAAATAAAATGGGTCCTAGAGAAGTTATGGAGGCAATAGTACAAGGCACACTTAGTTCAATCAATATTGGAGTTTCTTGCTTACTTATAGGAATAGTAATAGGAATAGTATCTTTAACGGCTCTTGGTCTTAATTTTGGGAACTTAATTATGTCCAGCCCTGCGATAAGTAATACTCTTACAGCAGGAATATTAACTATGATTATGAGTATTATTTTAGGGATGGGCGTCCCTGGAGTTGCTGCATACGTAATAGTTGTAAGCGTTTCAGTTCCTATATTGATACAAATGGGAAGCATACCACTGGTTGCCCACATGTTTTGTTTAATTTATGCATGCTTATCAAATATCACCCCTCCTGTAGCTATTAGTTCCTATGTAGCTGCGGGAATAGCAGGAGCCGATGAGTTTAAAACATCTGTAGAAGCATTGAAGATAGGAATAACTGGATTTATTTTTCCGTTTTTCTTTTTAATGAATCCTGAATTGCTAATTGGGGCAGTTTCAGACGTGGGTTTAGTATATCTATTACGGATATTTTTAACAGGATTGTTTGGTGTATTTAATATCGCCTGTGCATTTGAAGGTATGTTAATAGGCAAATTAAATAAGATAGAACAGATATTGTTATTTGGTGTAGGATTGTTAGCTGTAGATCCTGGCTTTATAACAGATATACTGGGTATTGGAATATTTTTAATAATTTTAATGATAAATAGGAGAAGAACAGTTGAAAAATATATATAAAATAGGAGCATTAGTATTGCTATTAGTAATTTTTGTAGGATGTGGACAAAATCAAGAAGTTCAGTATATAAACATTCCTACAGCATCTACTACAGGAACCTTATATCCTTTTGGAAATGCCATTGCTAATTTATGGAATGATAATGTAAATGGAATCAGAGCGAATGCCCAAGCTTCCAATGGGGGAATAGACAATTTAAATCTATTGGAAAAAGGTGAAGCAAATATCAGCATGGCTGTAACTTCTAATGTATATCAGTCATATAAAGGACTAGAGGCGTTCGAAGGTAGGGCAAATGATAAAATAAGAATAATAACGGGACTTTATTACAATCCGAACCAAGTAATCGTATCTGAAAGCTCTGGAATTAATTCTTTAGAGGATGTAAAAGGTCACAGATTTGCACCAGGTTCTCCTGGTTCTACAACTGAATATGAAGCATCTATCCATTTGAAATATTCTGGTTTAAATTATCCCGATGACATTAACGCCCAATATGTGAATTTTACAGAAGCTATAGATTTAGTCAGAAATAAACAAGTTGAAGGTGCTTGGATAATGGCCGGTGCTCCTACCTCTGCAGTTACAGAAATGTTAAAGACTACCGACACAAAACTGTTAGAGATACCAAAGAACCTAGTAGATGAGATGAAGATAGACTATCCTTGGTATTCAAATTATACGCTAAAAGCAGGTACCTATGAAGAACTTACCGAAGATATGAATACATCAGCTATTAAAATGGTTATGTTCACATCTTCAGACATGGATGATGATTTAATATATGAACTCACTAAAATATTTTGGGAAAATATAGAAGAATTAAAAAAGACCCATAATTTTTTGAAAGAAGTTACAATAGAAGGTGCAGTTACAGATATTGCTGATTTGCCACTTCATGAAGGGGCGTTAAGATATTATAAAGAAATAGGAATTATTGAATAAGGAGATGAAAATGTCGAATACAGAAGGTAAACCCCTTGAAGTGCTTAGCAAAAAATCCCATAAGGATTTGATACAAATAGCTGAAAGCCTTGGGCTAAATTTAAAACCTAATATGAATAAATCTGAGCTGATAGATTTAATTTCTACCAAAAATTTAAATTCAGATATTACAGGTGCTAAAGAAGGGGAATTTGAAAATAAAGATTTGAACAAGATGACGATAACTGAACTTAGAGAAGTCGCTGAAAAATTGGAAATAAAATCTCCATACAAATACAAAAAACTAGAACTAAGAGGGCTAATTGATGAGGTAATTGGAAAAGGTATAGAATTAGAACAAAAACCTATTTCCGATTTGAGAAAAATAGCTGATGCTAACGGGATTCCTGATTCTTATAAATATAATAAAAGTGAATTACTTAGGCTAATTAAATACAATACGGATCATGGGCCTGAAGATATGGATATTGAAGATATGGAGATAGAAATGGAAGATGAACCTGAAATCCATCCAGAAATTGACGGTATAGACTTAGACGAAGTCTCTGACAATGTGTCAAATATTATTGAAAAAATGGATGATATTAATTACGTCAGCGGAATACTGGAAGTATTACAAGACGGTTATGGATTCTTGCGAAGGAATAACTATTTGACTAGCGAGGGAGACGTTTACGTATCCCCTAGCCAAATAAGAAAATTCAGATTAAGAACTGGAGACAAGGTTGTTGGAGTAATAAAACCTCCAAGTGTAACAGAAAAATTCAACGCATTAATATATATTAATGCAGTTAACGACAGAGACCCTCAAGCCTCATCAAATAGAGAGCCATTTGAAAACTTAACCCCAATTTATCCAAATGATAGAATAACCCTAGAAACTAATGAAGAAATTTTAGCTACTAGGATGGTAGATTTAATCGCTCCAATAGGAAAAGGGCAAAGGGGACTAATAGTTTCCCAACCTAAATCAGGAAAGACAACTTTACTAAAAATGGTAGCCAAAGCGATAGAATTAAAATATCCAGATACCCATTTGATTGTCCTATTGATAGATGAAAGACCAGAAGAAGTTACAGATATGCAAAGATCTGTAAAAGGTGAAGTAGTTTATTCTACCTTCGACGAGCAACCTAAAAATCATATCAAAGTAGCAGAAATGGTTATCGAAAGAGCTAAAAGACTAGTAGAAAACAAAGAAGACGTAGTGATTTTGTTAGACTCAATTACCAAACTAGCTAGAGCATACAATTTAGTCACTCCACCAAGCGGAAAAACATTATCTGGAGGACTAGACCCCTTATCTCTATACAAGCCTAAAAAATTCTTCGGTTCTGCGAGAAATGTAGAAGAAGGTGGCTCACTAACTATTTTAGCAACTGCTCTGGTAGAAACGGGTTCTCGAATGGATGATATAATATATGAAGAATTTAAAGGTACAGGTAATATGGAAATTCATCTGGACAGAAAACTTTCAGAAAGAAGAATTTTCCCTGCAATAGATATCTATAAATCAGGCACGAGAAAAGAAGAATTGTTACTTAGTCCAAATGAACTAGAAGTAGCAACAGTAGTACGACAAGCTATGGGAGAATTATCTACACAAGAAGTTTCAGAAATGCTAATCGGTCTATTAGAAGAAACTGATAACAATAGGGAATTTATTAGATTGATTAAAAATCGTGGACTAAACAGATTCTAACATTAAGTAAATGCTAAATTTGTTGAATATAATTAATTGCTAATGTATGATTAACACTAGGAGGAATGAAAATGGAAAATATAAGAGTGCGTTTTGCTCCAAGTCCTACGGGATATCTTCATATAGGGGGACTTAGAACTGCGCTGTATAATTATTTGTTTGCAAAGAGAAATAATGGAAAATTTATTCTTAGAATAGAAGACACTGATCAAACTAGATTTGTAGAAGGTGCTCTAGAAAACTTAATCAGATCTTTAGAATGGTCTGGAATAACATATGATGAGGGAGTTTTCTTTGAAGATGACAAACTTGTACAAAAGGGAGACAGTGGACCATATATACAATCTGAAAGATTGGACATATATCATGAATATGTGGAGCGCTTAATAGAAAGTGGTCATGCATATTATTGTTTTTGCGACATGGATAGACTAGAAAATCTTCGTGAGAGACAAAAAATGGAAGGAAAAGTTCCTAAATATGATGGACTTTGCAGAGGAGTAACTCTAGAAAATGCTAAAGAGAGAATCGCTGCAGGAGAAGAATATGTAGTGAGACTTAAAATGCCTGATAATCAACAGATTGAATTTGATGATTTAGTAAGAGGCCATATTTCCATTAACTCTGACGATCTAGATGACCAAGTGTTGTTAAAATCAGATGGATATCCTACTTATCATATGGCAGTAGTAGTAGACGATCATTTAATGGGAATTACCCACGTAGTTAGAGGTGAGGAATGGATTTCTTCTACTCCAAAACACGTATATTTATTTGAATCCTTTGGATGGAAGGCTCCAAAATTTGTACATTTACCTACAGTATTGAATGAAAGTAGAAAAAAACTTTCTAAAAGAGAAGGGGATGTTTCAGTAGAGGATTTCAGAGCAAGCGGATACCTTCCAGAAGGATTAGTTAATTATCTAGCCCTTGTGGGATGGAGCCCAGAGGGTAATAAAGAAATAATGAGCATGGATGAAATGGTAGAAGAGTTTTCCTTTGATAGAGTTGCTAGCGCAGGTGGAATTTTTGATCGAAAAAAACTAGACTGGGTTAACAGCCACTACATGAAAGAATTGAATATAGATGAATTTTATAAATTATCCAAGCCATTTATTGTAAACAGCGGACTTGTTGAAGAAAGTTTCTTTGATCCTCACGAAGAATGGACGAAAATTTTACTTGAGACCATACAAGACAGTGTAGATAATCTAGCTCAAGTTCCCGAACAAATAAAATTCGCATTCGAAGATTATCCAGAGATACTTGGAGATGAAGAAGTAGAAATATTAAAAGGAGAGACAGTACCAGAACTTTTAGATGCTATCAAAAACAAAGTAGAAGCCATGGACAAAATAACTTTCGAGGCTGCTAAAACATTTATGAAAGAAATCCAAAAAGAAACTGGAATCAAAGGCAAAAATTTATTTATGCCAACGAGAATTGCAATAACTGGAGTTCAACATGGACCTGAGCTTGCAAACATTCTGTATCTTCTTGGGAAAGAAAAAATCCTAGACAGAATAGAAAAGGTAAAAAGTTTTATATAACTGGTACCTACATTAATATGTATAATGGTACTTGTAAAGATACCAGATAATTGATATCCTCTTAATATATTAGGAGGATATTTTTATGGACAAGAACGAAACAAAATCAAAATTTTCAATCAATCAAGTTGTACTTTATGGCATATTAATGGCTCTTGTAGTTTTAGCTACTATGCTAGTCACCATACCTACAATAGCTACTCAAGGCTACATTAATTTAGGAGATGCTATAGTATTGTTATCAGGCATGATATTAGGACCAACTGGTGGTTTTGTAGTAGGAGGAGTGGGTTCAGCCCTTGCAGATATTATACTGGGATATGCTTACTATGCTCCATTTACACTGGTTATTAAAGGCATTGAAGGTGCTTTAGGTGTATTTTTGTTTAGAAAAATATTAAAAGAAAAAAATACTTTAATCCCACTAGTAGTAGGAGGCATCTGGATGGCTATAGGTTATCTATTGGCTGAAATATTTTTATATGATTTCCCAGCTGCAATTGCCAGTTTTCCAGGTAATGTACTACAAGGAGTAGTAGGTGCTATACTAGCTTCTCTCTTATACAGAAATATAAAAAATAAAATTTAAAAAGACTATTTTTAAACTAAGTAGTAGATATCAAAGGTTGCATTGGAGAAAAACTTTCCATGCAACTTTTTGTTTTTTTATTATTGTCATTGAACCTCGCCTATGATATAGTAGTTTGTACAATGAAAATTAAATTAAAACACAATATATAGTGGGAGGCAAAACGTGCAAGTTAGAAAAAGAAATGGGAATTTAGTAGAGTTTGAACAAGATAAAATAGTAATAGCAATCGAAAAAGCTATGGCAGAGACTGAAGAGGGAATAGATGAGGCCATATCCAAACAGATAGCAAATACTATTTCACAAAAGCACGAAGGTGATGAAGAGCTTCATATAGAAACTATCCAGGACGAGGTTGAGCTGGAACTTATGAAAGTTCGACCAGATGTGGCTAAGAAATATATAATCTACAGACAGGAACGTGAAAAATTAAGACGTGAAGGCTGGGATATGTCAGATCTTCAAAGAGATATCTATGAGAAAAAATATAGATATGACTCTGAAAACTTTGAAGAATTTTTAAACAGAGTTAGCGGAAATAATGAGGCAATAAAAAAAGCCATTAAAGACAAGCGCTTTATGCCAGCTGGCAGAATCTTGGCAGGCAGAGGATTGGATAAATTTGGCAAAAAAATTACACTTTCAAATTGCTACGTTCTTCCAAAAGTTGGAGATAGTATAGAAGAAATTTATGATACAGCAAAACACCTAGCTAGAACATATAGCTATGGCGGCGGAGTGGGATTAAATATTTCCAAACTAAGACCCAGAGGAGCAAGAGTAAATAACGCAGCTTCTACGACTACAGGTGCAGTTTCATTCATGGATTTATTTGCTCAAACTACAGCATTGATTGGAATGAAGGGAAGACGTGGAGCTTTAATGCTTAACATGGATTGCACCCACCCTGACATTGAAGAATTTATCGATGTGAAAAGCAATTTAGAGAAAGTGACGAGTGCAAATATTTCAGTAAATGTAAATGATGAATTCATGAATGCAGTAACTGAAAAGAAACCTTTCAAACTTCATTTCGAGGTGGAAACATCTGGAGAAAATATTGAAAAAGAAGTTGACGCCAATGAAATCTTTAGAAAATTAGCGTACAATAACTGGAGAATGGCTGAACCAGGAATACTTTATTGGGATAGAATAAAAACGTGGCATTTGATGAGCGAAGATCCTAATTTCGAATATGCTGGTGTAAATCCCTGTGCCGAAGAACCACTTCCAGCTTATGGAAGCTGTAATTTAGGTAGTATAAACTTAGGTGAATTTGTAACTCATCCATTTACAATTTATGCGAGATTTGAATTTGAAAAATTTGGCAAATTGGTCAGAGAAGGTGTTAATTATCTAAATGGAGTTTTAGATGAAAATATGGCTCTTCATCCATTAGAAGAACAACGAGAAGTAGGAGCTAAACTTCGCCAAATAGGACTTGGTATCATGGGACTTGCTGATGCCTTTATAAAATTAGGCGTAGAGTATGGTTCAGAAGAGTCCATCAACCTAATTAACCAAATAGGACGATTATTAATAAACGAAGCATTAAGAGCTTCTGCGCTACTTGCAAAAGAAGAAGGACCATACCCAGATTATAATCCAGAGTATGTTCTTAAAAGCCCATTCTTACTTCATAATGCAGACAATGATGTCTTGGAACTTATAAAAGAACATGGACTTAGAAATTCTCAGCTTCTTACAATTGCACCGACAGGAAGTATTTCTACTTTGATAGGATGTAGCAATGGGGTAGAGCCGTTGTTCCAAGTATCTTATACTAGAAAAACTGAGTCAATCCACGGAGTAGATACGTATTACAAAGTCTATTCTGACATTGTTAGAAAATATATGAATGCAAATGACCTCAGTTCTGATGACGAACTTCCAAGTTTTATTACAACAGCGGACAAATTAGATTACAAAAAGAGAATTGATGTGCAATCAGCTTTCCAAAAATTTATAGATGCTAGTATCTCGTCTACAGTAAATGTTCCTAATGAATTTACAGTGGAAGAAGTAGAAGATCTTTACAAATACGCTTGGGAAAAAGGCGTAAAAGGTATAACGATTTATAGAGATGGTTGTGATAGAGCTGGAATTTTGACAACAGACTCTACAAAAAGATCTAGAATTCAAGAACTACAAGATGAGTTGAATAGAGAGATAGTAAAAGAGTTAGAAGAAAATCCAGGAGTGTGCCCAATGTGTGGTGGAACTATGAACGTATCTGGCGGTTGTGAAGAATGTCAAGACTGCGGTTATAGTCCTTGTGCGATATAAAATTAAAAATTATAATTAATGTGGTGAGATGAGTCTTGCCACATTTTTTAGATTTAAAAACATTGAAAATTTAAGCATTAAAGAATAAAATTGAATTGTAGTAATGTATGTGATAAAATCTATTTAGATAAAATTCTAAATGCTTTTGTAAAGGAGGCATATATGAGTATAAAATTTCAAAATCTCTACAAGAGCTACGGAGATACAGAAATACTCCATGGCGTTACATTTGAGGTAACTCCTGGAAAACCTATGGCATTTTTAGGTCGAAATGGTGCAGGCAAAACCACTACTATAAGAGGATTTATGGACGTATTTCGTTTTGATTCAGGTAGTGTTACTATAGGCGATAGACCCTTTAATGTAAGAGATTTTAGAGTTGGATATTTGCCAGAGGAGAGAGGGCTGTATCAAAAGCATAAAATTTTAGAGCAATTAATATATTTTTCAAAGCTAAAAGGTATCGATGGAGAAATTGCTAAAAAAAACATTTTGGAATTGTTAGAAAAAGTAGAGCTATCTGAATATGCTGATAAAAAATTAGAAACTCTCTCAAAAGGAAACCAACAAAAAGTACAAATAGTCCAAGCGCTTATGAATAATCCTGAGATAGTAATTTTAGATGAGCCATTTTCTGGTCTAGATCCAGTTAATTCCAAAATACTCAGAGACTTAGTAAAAGAGATCACTGATGCTGGAAATTATCTGATATTTTCTTCTCATCAAATGGGATATGTAGAAGAAATGTGTGAAGAACTAACTATTATAGAAAGTGGAAACATCGTCGTTTCTGATTCTATTGAAAATATAAAAAAAGAGATGAGCGGCGGCAGAGTAACTTTATCTGCAGAGAAGATGAATTTAGGTACCTTAGAAATGTATTTGCGTTCACAGATTGAAGAAATTGAAATGAGCAAGACTGAAAATGAGCTGGCCATCAATTTATTTGATAAAAATAAAAGTGATTTTCTACAAGAATTACTGGACATTGGTATTGAGATAAAAAATTTTGGAGAATATGAACCATCAGTCTATGACATTTTTATCCAATCGGTAGGTGAACGAAATGAATAAAATTCTTACAGTATTCAAATACGAATTAAAATCCACGCTAAAATCTAAAACCTTTATAGTATCAACATTGATTTTTGTTGCCATAATTTTGGCAGGATCCTTAATGTTTAGATTTGGATTTTCAGATATGGGTCAAGGTTTTCAAGAGCAGTTTTCAGAATATATTCCATCACAAACTGGAGAGTCTCATCTTGAGCATATAGGGGTAGTAACTGAAGATAGTGATTACGACACGAAAACTCTAAAAGATATTTTTAAAAACTATAGAATTACAGAATATAGTTCAGAAGAGGAAATGAAAAAATCTATATCAAATCATGAAGTGGATGCTGGATTAAGTTTTAAAAATGAAAATAATATTAAAGTAATTTATGACAAGGCTCCTACATTTGGAGTTGGTATTGACAGATACTCAGAGACTCTCAAAGAGTACTTAGTCGATCAGAAGCTGCAAGAAAGAGGAATTACACTACAAGAGATAAATGAAATAGAATATAATGTAAAGATTAATACAGAAGTAGAATCTTTAAGAGGAGATACTTCAATAGCAACTGGCATAGGAACATTTTTAAGCATGATGATTTATATAATGATTTTGATGAATGGGCAAATCGCATCTATGAATGTAGCCAGAGAGAAAAATGACCGTACTATGGAGTTATTGATTACCAGCACAGATTCTAGAAATTTAATTCATGGGAAGGTGCTTGCGAGCTTTGTCCAAAGTATAGTGACGTTACTTGCCGTTGTAGTAGCTGTAATAGTTGGACTGATAATTAATAAAGACTCTATAGACACGCTATTAGAGACATTATCTAAACTTAATTTCACATTAGACCCAATAGTAATTTTGATTTTCTTAGCATTCTTCATCGTGGGATATATTCTTTATCTTTATATTTATGCAGCTTTAGGAGCGACAGTTTCCAATACGGAAGAAATAAACACAGCACTTGGACCTATTATGATAATAGTAGTGCTAGTATATTTAGCAACTGTATTTGCTCTATCACTTCCAGATCCTGATAATATCGTATTGAAGATACTCAGCTTTATTCCATTTAGTTCTATGTTTGTAATTCATACTAGGTATGCAATTACAGATATGACACTGATGGAAGTGGGAATATCTTTTGGAATACTTTTGGTCACAACACTTATTCTATCGGCTATTTCAGTGAGAATTTATAGAAGTGCTTCACTTAATTATGGAAATCGAGATAAGCTTTCGAATAAGATAAGAAAAAAATTTAAAAGAAAATAAAAAAATAAGGCGATTCGCATTTTCAGCGAACGCCTTGTTTTTATTTATAAGTGCCTTCAAGCATTTGAATAAATCTATTCTCATCTGTATTAAAATCCACGTTGTATCTAGAAATTTTGTATTGAGCATCCTCAGGAAATTGATTAGGATCTCCTATGCCACGCTTTGTAGTAACCGAAGTCTTAAATCCTAAATCTTTTAAAACTTTAATAGCAGCGTTATTGTAATTTCCGTAGGGATATGAAAAAGTAGATAGTTTTATTCCTAAATTATCCTCTAAAAAAGTCTTTGAAGTAGATACTTCCTTGTATATTTCGTCATAAGTCATTTTAGAAAAGTCAGGATGTGAATAGGAATGTACACCTATTTCTTGGCCAGCTTCGTGAAGTGCTTTAACTCCATCTAGATTTCTATTCTCAATACCCATAAACAATCTATCTTGAACAATATAAAATGTGCCCTTTGCATTGAATCTGTCTAGTACGTCTTTTACATATGTGAAGTGAGATGCATATCCATCATCAAAGGTCAAAATAACAGGCTTTTCTGGAAGCTTAGTACCTTTAGTCCAGTTATCATATAAATCAGCCATAGTAATAGTTGTATAGCCATTTGAAGAAAGATAGAGCATTTTAGATTCCAAACTAGCTTTTAGAATATAATTTGAGTCGTTAAATTCCTTAGACTCCATATAACCAACTTCATGAAACATTAAAATTGGAATTTTTTTTGCATCGGGATATAAATCCGTCACTTCTTCATATTCATCTTGCTCATCAAATACATATTTATCCGCAATTTGCCTACTTATAGTTTTAGCTCCGTCGAGTATCTTAGATCTAGTTTCAACTGACATGGTAGCTATTTCGCTCACAGCAGAAACCGAAACAGGAAAGGATAATAAAAATACTAATAATAAAATAATAACTTTTTTCTTCATAAAGCCTCCTCATACCGAAATATTATAACATAAAAAAGCACAAATCGTCTAAGTTCATCAAAATGTAATATTTAATCTTCCTTTATGGTAAAATATATCAGAGGTGGAGAATGGCTAAAAAATTAAAAACAATAAAAATTATAGATACGATTTATCCCAATATAGGAATAGGAACTTATGGCGATGATAATCAATTAATGCACGTAAAAGGAGCAATAGTAGGACAAGTTGTAGAAGCTATCCCTGGAAGAATTCGTGATGGATATAGAGATGGAAAAATTTATTCTTTATTAGAAAAATCAGAAATAGAAAATTATGAAGGATGTATTCACAGAGAATTTTGTGGCGGATGTGTGTACCAAAGTATGTCATATGATGAAGAAATATCTTATAAAGAATTGCAAATTAGAAAACTATTTAAAACTATCAATATAGAAATAGACAAAGTAGTAAAAAGTCCCGATTACAAATCCTATAGAAATAAAATGGAATACACCTTTGGAGATGAATACAAAGGCTCTCCTATGGCACTGGGAATCCACAAGAAAAATAGATTTTATGAAATAGTAAATACCGAAGAATGTTTAATAGTCCACGAGGATTTTAATACTATACGCAGCGAAGCAAGAAATTATCTAGAAAGCCAAGGACTGGATTTTCTTCACAAAATGACTCGAGAAGGAAATCTTAGGCATTTAGTCATTAGAAGATCAGAAATTGGAGAAATATTGATAAATTTGGTTGCGACATCAGATACAAAAATAGACAAGGAAGCATTTATAAACTTCTTATTATCTTTGGATTTAGAAGGAGAGATAAAAAGCGTGTTTATAACCTACAATGACTCCCTTGCAGATGCAGTTATTCCAGAAGAAGTAGAAAATATCTATGGCGAAGAATTTATTAAAGAAGAATTAAATGGACTCGATTTTAAAATTACGCCATTTTCATTTTTCCAAACAAATACAAAAAGTGCAGAAGTGCTTTACAACGAAGGGATTGGACTTTTGGAAAATATCGATGACAAAATAATCTTTGACTTATACTCAGGCACAGGAACTATAACCCAAATACTAGGACAAAAAGCTAAAAAAGTAATTGGAATAGAGATTATAGAAGAAGCAGTTGAGAGTGCAAGAAAATCTGCAATTGCAAATAAAATAGAAAATGTTAAATTTATAGCAGGAGATGTGCTAGAGGAAGTAGAAAAAATTGACGCTAAACCAGACATCATAGTAATAGACCCACCAAGAGAAGGAATTCATCCCAAGGCAATTTCCAAAATTATAGACTTTAAACCAGAGCAGTTTTTATACATCAGTTGCAATCCAAAAACTATGGTGAGAGATTTGGAAGTATTTATGGAAAGTGGATATAAGGTAAACAAGACGATAGTTCTGGACCAGTTCCCTAGAACTTCGCATATTGAGTGCGTGGTGTTAATACAGAAGGAATAGGTTAAAATAACTGGTTTAAGTAAATATATGGGGGTTTTAATTATTAAAGGGTATATATGAGAATCAAATATAATAGAAGGAGTGTAGAATTTGGAAGATTTATATGAAAAAGTATTAGCTTCTTTACAGGAAGAAGATAAAGAAAAAACGTTGGATATCTGTATAACTGCTTTAGAAGAAAAAGATATATCTGTAGTAGACCTATATGAAAGTATACTAAGGCCTGCATTAAATCATATAATTGAGGAATATCCTAATGATGAAGATTTGATCTGGAGAGAGCATGTTAGAAGTGGAATAATAAGAAATATTATAGAATCAGCATATCCTTATGTATTTGAAGAAAGACATATTTATGGTGAGACAAACAAAGGCAATGTCATAGTTATGTGTCCAGAATTTGAAGACCATGATCTAGGTGCAAGAATGGTATCTGACTTTTTTACCATAGCTGGATACAACTCAACTTTTATTGGAGCAAAAACACCAAGAAAAACAATACTGAAAGCAGTAGAAATTGTATCGCCCAAATATCTATGTATAAGTGTTACAAACTATTACAACTTGGTTTCTGTTAAGAAAACAATAGAAAGCATAAAAACATCAACAAAGAACAAAATTACATTCTTATTAGGAGGAAGTGCATTTGTTTCCAATCCTTATGCTTATAAAGACGTGGGGGGAGATTATTTACTAAA
>CANRJQ010000017.1:0-27615 GCA_947630985.1 uncultured Clostridia bacterium
AACATTATTCCAGCTGAAAATCTAGATATTATTATGGTTGCTCCAAGAATGATTGGAGAAGGGGTTAGAGAACTTTATGAAGCTGGAGAAGGCTTTCCAACTTTTGTTAGTGTAGAACAAGACTATACAGGAAAAGCAAAAGAAATCGCAGTTGCCCTTGCAAAAGCGCTAGGATCAACAAAACAAGGCGCTATCGAAGTTACTTTTAATGATGAAACTTATTTAGACTTAATGGCAGAACAAGGAATTTGGCCAATTATTTATAATATTTTCATCGAAGCATATAAACTTGAAATTGAAAAAGGACATCCTTCAGAAGCTGTTTTAACTGAAATGTTTATGTCTCATGAACCAGAAGTGATGATGAGAAAAGCAGCTGAAATGGGATTGTTCAAGCAACTACCACTTCATTCTAGAACAAGCCAATATGGTCAATTAAGAAGCTTTGGAAAATTTGATTCTTCGAGTATTAGATCTTTCTTAGAGGAAAGATACCAAGAAATTGAAGATGGAACTTTCAACAAAGAATGGTTGATGGAACTAGACAATAAATTGGTGAACTTCGAAGAAATGAGAGAAGCTGCTTATAACAACGAGATAAGTCTCTCTGAAGAAGAATACAGAAAGCGTCTAAAATAATATAATAAATTTTATTGTAGTAGTGATAATAACTATATGGAGGGCAAACCCTCCATATAGTTATTATAAAAGATAAAATTTATTATTGATGAGAAATATAATTTATAACATAAGTATTAGTATTAAGCTAATACATGAAATATTATTGGAGGAAGAAGTGAAAGAAATAAATATTCTAATAGCGTCAGATTCTTTCAAAGGCTCCCTTTCATCCATTGAAGTTGCAGATAGCATGGAGAGAGGTTTCTTAAAAACTGAATATAAAATTAATGTTTCAAAATTGCCTATTGCAGATGGAGGAGAAGGAACAGTTGAGGCTGTGACTTTAGCTCTTGGTGGCGAATTTAGAGATTTTGAAGTGGATGACGTTTTTAGAAAACAAACAACAGCTACACTAGGGATTTTAAATGATGGAGGTGTAATTATAGAAACTGCTTCTCCCTTAGGCTTGGATAAAATAAACACTGAAGATTTAAATCCTATGATAGCTTCTAGTTTTGGATTAGGACAAATGATTCTACATGCTTTAGACATAGGAGCAAAAACAATTTACATTGGTTTGGGAGGATCAGCTATAAATGACGGGGGCTTAGGACTTGTTACAGCATTGGGAGCAAAACCTATGGATAAAAATAAAAATCTCATTAAAGATGGGGCTCAGGGCTTAGAAGATTTATTTGAAATTGATATATCTAATTTAGACAAAAGACTAACAACAGTAGAAATATTTTTATTATCTGATGTTACTAATCCACTATGTGGAGAGACCGGTGCTACTTATATCTATGGACCTCAAAAAGGGCTTGATATTAAAGAATTGGAGCGAGTAGATTCTTGGATGAAAAACTATGGAAAGTTGCTCAAAGAACTTTTCAAATATGATGTTTCCATGGCACCTGGAGCAGGGGCTGCAGGAGGATTGGGAGCTGCATTAATGGCGTTTGCTGATGCGAAAATGACTAAAGGAATAGAAAAAATTTTGGAAATGATTGATATTGAAACAAAATTACAAAAATCGGATATAGTTTTTACTGGTGAAGGTAAAATGGACATACAATCAAAATACGGAAAAGCACCAATAGGTATCGCAAAAATTGCAAAAAAATACAATTTACCCGTAGTAGCAATAGTAGGTTCAGTAGAAAATTCAGCTATCGATAATGTTGTTCAAGAGATAGATCTAATATTAGATATAATAAACGAGCCAATGACACTGGAAAGAGCGATGGACGATGTTGGAAGCCTAGTTGAAACAACAGCATATATGGCATTAAATTGCTTTGTTAAATGGAAAAAGATATTTGAATGTTAGGTTAATGCAGTTTAACATCTTATAAGGGAATGAATAAAAATGAATTATCTGTGTAACAATAATAAGTTGCTAATTTCAAAAGCTAATCTTTTATACAATTTAAATATGCTTCTATCTATTGTTAAAGACAAGTCCAAAATTTCGCCAGTATTAAAAGCGAATGCATATGGAATTGGTTTAATTGAATTTGCTGAAATTCTTGATGAATATGGAATTGAGAGATTCTGTGTTGCTAAAGTTATAGAAGCATCCCGTTTGAGAGAAAATGGATTCAAACAAGAAATATTGATTTTAGGTCATATTGAAGAAGAAAATATTAAATACTGCGTTGAAAATAATATTACAATTACTATTCATGATGAATACTCATTAAATAATCTTATAATTATGAGTAAAGAGTATGGGTGGTTTCCAAAAGTACATATAAAATACAATACCGGAATGAATAGAATAGGATTTGATGACAAAAATCATATATGTAAAATTTTCGAGAGAAATTCTGTGGAAAAAACTCTAGATATCGAAGGAATTTTTTCTCATTTATCAAAAGTATACGATGGGGATTTAGATTTTACTTTATCTCAAATTAATAAATTTGAAGATTTAATACATGAATTAGATGTCATGAATTTAAGGCCAAATCTCGTTCATTTATTAAGTAGTGGAGGAATAATTTTATATAATTCTCATATTTATGATATGTGTAGGCCTGGGTGTTTATTATATGGTTTGTTGCCAGATAGGAGTTATTTTAAAGATTATACATTTAAAGAGATAATAACTTTTAAAAGCAAAATAATTCAAATTCATCACTTAGAAAAAGGTAAATCAGTAGGTTATAGTAGTGGATTTATTACTGATAGAAATAGTAAAATTGCAATACTTCCCCTTGGATATGCTGACGGACTTCCCAGAAGATTATCAAATATGGGACGGGTAATTATTAATGGAAAATATTATCCCATTGTGGGAAATATCAGCATGGATATGTGTGCAGTAGATGTTACTGGAATTGATGATATTAATGTGGGAGATGAAGTGATTATAATAGGTAAACAGGGCGCGAGTTCTATTAGTATCATTTCAATTTCTGAAGCATTAGATACTGTACGTACTGAAATTGTAATTAATATTAGTGATAGAATTGAAAAAATATTTATAGATAAATTTTAATATTTTATAATTTAAATCTTAAATGAAAAACAGACAATCCTACAATTGGATTGCCTGTTAAAACATTTAGTATATTTTCTTAGAACTAGAAAGTTTTATATTCATTGCTTTTTGAATATTTTAGACAATAATTTTTGTAAAAAACTATATTTTCTACGTACTTCTTCTTTTTCAATTTCTATTTCAGTTGCTATGGACATTTGAGCTTCTTCTATAGCTTCTCTCATCATTTCGTCTTGGGAGATGACGGATTTTTCGCTTTCTTTTAGTTCGAATTCGTCGTATTCACCAAAGGGATTCATTTTTCTTGACTTTATATTATCTGTCCATTGATTTTCCATGTAGTTTAGTATTTTGCATTTTAAATCCGTGTCGAATATTGGCGTTGCTACTTCTACTCGTCTTTCGGTATTTCGAGTCATTAAATCAGCGCTTCCCATATACACTTTTAATAATTTTCCTGTTCCGAATAAATAAATTCTAGGGTGTTCCAAATATCTTCCCACGATGCTTCTAATTTCTATATTTTCTGTATATTCAGGAACTCCAGGTCTTAAACAGGAAATTCCTCTGACAATCATTCTGATTTTTACTCCGGCTCTAGATGCTTCGGATAATTTAATTATCAAATCTCTATCCGTAAAGGAGTTAAATTTGAAAAAAATTCTGCCTTCTTCTCCTTTGCTGATTTCTTCGTCTATCAGTTCAATGATAGTCTGCTTAAAACTTATTGGAGCAACTATTAGACTGCTGTAATGTCCTTGTATATTACCTATGTTCATGTTTTGAAAGAAATTTACCGCGTCTAATCCTATTGCATCGTTCGCAGTTACTAAAGACAGATCCGTGTATATTTTAGAAGTTCTTTCGTTGTAATTTCCTGTGCCGATTTGAGTAATGTGTTTAATTTCATTTCCTTTTTTGAATGTTATGAGACAAACTTTTGAGTGGACTTTGTAGCCACTTATTCCATAAATAATATTACATCCCGCCTCTATCAATACGTCAGAATAGTTTATGTTATTTTCTTCATCAAATCTAGCTTGTAGCTCCATTAAAGCTGTTACTTGTTTTCCATTTTCCAAAGCTCGTAGGAGAGCTCGTATGACTCTGGAATTTTTTGCAAGTCTGTAAATAGTTATCTTTATGGATATTACATCTGGATCTTCTGCAGCTTCATCTAGCATTTGGATAAATTCTCCCACATCTTCGTAGGGATAGATAAATAAAATATCTCTTTCAAAAACCTGTTCTAGATAGGGTCTTTTAGTATCTAGCAAAGGATTATGTTGTGGCGAAAAGGATTTATACAAAATTTCTTCTAAACCTCTTTCCCTAACCAAATCTTCCATAGGGTATACATAATCCATAATCAAAGGAGATGAGGTAATAAAAATTTGATTCTCTTTTATTGATAAATTGTCACATAAAAAAGATTTTAAGCCTTTGCTGATAGGTTTATTTGAACTTAATGCCACAGCTTGAAGTCTATTTCTCTTCTTTAAGATTACTTTCATGTAGGATCTATAATCTTCGTCATAGTCTGCTAAGTAGTCTTCGGTATTTATATCTGCGTTTCTATATAAATTTATAGTTTGAGTTTTCTCTACTGTATAGTTACTAAAAGTGGGAGAGATTAAATTTTCTATTATGTTTTCTAGCCTAATAAAGGCGATGCCTTCTCTATCCAATAAGTAATAGCTGTTTAAATTTTCTGGAACTTGAACGAGGCCGTATTTCTTTTTTTCACTTCCTCCTATTTCTAAAACTATATGAAGCTTGTTATTTTCTATAAAAGGAAATGGATGTTGAAAGTCGATGATTTGTGGAGATAATATAGGTTCGACTAAGTCGGTATAATATTTAGTAATTTCTTTTCTTTCTTTTTTCGTAAGTTCATCAAAACTCAAATCATATATGCCGTGTTCATTGAGACTTTTCATGACCTTTTCATATATTTCGTCTTTTTCTTTTAGGAGTTCATGGGTTTTTGCAAAGATTGCTTTAAGTTGTTCTTTTGCAGTCATGCCTGTCTTGTTGTCGGCATTAGCGTCGTTAACATAAGACAAGTCGGTTAGGGAGCCTACTCTGACTCTATAAAATTCTTCTAGATTGCTCGTAAAAATGGAGACGAATTTAATGCTTTCATACTCAGGAGTAAGAGGGTCCATAGATTCATAAAGAACCCTCCTATTGAAATTTAACCAACTCAATTCTCTATTCATAGAGTAATTTAATAAATCTGATATTTCAGAAATCGATTTTTCTGCAATTAAATCATTATCATCTTTTACTATTTTCGTACTCCCATCAGATAAATTATTATTTTCCATTTTGTTTTTCTATACTCCTAATTAAATATCCTTCTCTAGCACCGTTTTTACTGATGTTTACCTTTGAAGCATTTAAATATTTAATAACTTCCAACAATACTATGACGCCTGGTGTGATGGTATGAATTCGCTCTGGCACCACTTGCAAGGACATGTTCATGACAGCTGGATCAACTTTTCGCAATTTTCCCTCTAATTTTTTTACAGTACTTATTTCTAGTAGAGAGTTGGAAGGTAAGTCGAATAATTCCATTGCGATATTTCCTGTAGCACGTATAGTTCCGCCCATTCCGTAAATGGGATAGGCTTCGTTGAGTTTAGGAACTTTATATTCTCTCAATAATCTTCTGACATGCTTTGAAATATTTTTTGCTTCTTTGTCAGTAGGGAATATTCTCTCCACGTATTGTTTATACAAGGATAAATGTCCGTCTGTTAATGAAGTGGAAAAAGTTATTTCCCCATTTTCTATTACGGTTATTTCTATGGAACCTCCACCTATATCCACTATATATCCAGTTTTTATATCAAAATCCTCTCGAATTCCTAAATAACCTAAGCTTGCTTCGTCTTCTCCTGATAGCAAGTCGATATTATGTCCGATTGAATTTTCTACATATTCCATAACTTGTTTTTGGTTTTTTGCATTACGAAGTGCTGCAGTCGCAAACATAAATACATTTTCAATATCAAAATGATTGCAAATGCTTAGAAAACCTTTGAGCACTCTTACCAATTTATCAGCACCCTTTTTGGTCATCTGGCCGTCGCTAATATATGTCGATAGACCAGCAACTGTTTTCTTATTTAATAGAGAGACTATATTTTTATTTTCTGACACCAAATAGAGATTTAGTCTAATCGTATTGGATCCTATATCTATAATTCCATATTTCATAGTACACCTCGGATATATTTTATACATATATTATTACCCATTATATGAAAGGAATATTAAATTTATATTAAGTAAATTTATTTGATTATTTTATTTTTGTTGTGGTATAATATCCATAGCGAAGGGGAGTAGCATAGGAAAGTTTAGTCGTCATTACGGATTTTTTAATCCCGGTTAAACACGCGCGCTGCGTTTGCAAGACCTTGGTTTGGTTAAGATTACTAAACTATAGGTCATTTTTTTATTTTAAGGAGGAAGATATGGAGAATTGGTATAATTTAAATACCGAAGAGGCTCTTGCAAAGTTAGAAACTTCTCAGAATTCAGGACTGAGCTCTGAAGTTGCACAGAAGCGCTTAGAAGAATACGGTAGAAATGAATTAGAACAAGGTGCCAAGAAGTCATTATTATCCAAATTTATTGATCAATTCAAGGATCCAATGATTTTGATATTAATTGGTGCCAGTCTATTGTCAGCATTTGTAGGAGAGATTGAAGATACATTTATTATTTTAGCAATAGTAGCAGTTAATTCTATTTTGAGTGTATATCAAGAAGGTAAAGCGGAAGCTGCAATTGAAGCTCTACAAAAGATGAGTGCCCCAAATGCAAAGGTAATTAGAGATGGAAGAACTAGAGAAGTTCCGGCACCTGAAGTAGTTCCAGGGGATATTGTAATATTGGAAACGGGTTCTATCGTTCCTGCTGATATTAGAATAATTACTAGTTCAAATTTACAAATAGACGAATCTTCCCTTACAGGAGAATCTGTTCCGGTAGAAAAACATGCAGATGTAGTTTACGACGGCATAATGGAAATCGGAGATAGGGAAAATATTGGGCATAGCTCCACTATTGTTACTTATGGAAGAGGAACTGGTGTTGTAATTGGTACTGGAAAAGACACGGAAATTGGAAAAATTGCTACATCACTTATGGAAGTGGACGATGAAGAAACTCCCCTACAAAAAAGGCTTGCAGGATTGTCCAAAGTTCTCGGCATACTTGTAATCGTAGTATGTTTGGTAGTATTCGGGGTTGGACTTTTGTATAAGCTAGAATTTTATGAAATTCTAATGACTTCTGTATCTTTAGCAGTTGCAGCTATTCCTGAAGGATTGCCAGCAATTGTAACTATAGTATTGTCACTTGGAATGGGCAGAATGGCATCTAGAAATGCTATTGTAAAAAAACTTCTTGCAGTTGAAACATTGGGAACTACAACGGTTATATGTTCAGACAAGACAGGTACGTTGACACAAAACGAGATGACGGTTACAAAAGCTTATGTGAATGGACAAGTAATCGATGTAAGTGGCTCAGGTTATATTCCTGAAGGAGATTTCTCAATTGACGGTAACAAGGTTAGTCTTGCTGATGTCGTTGGACTAGATGTTCTTATGGGTATTTCCACTTTGGTAAATGATGCTGATTTAAAATTTGTAGAAGATAGATACGAAATGATAGGAGACCCTACTGAGGGAGCACTACTTTCGTTTTCTGAAAAAGCTGGAATCATTCAAGAAGAATTAAATGAAAAGCATCCTAGAATGGAAGAGATTCCTTTTGACTCCAGTAGAAAGATGATGACTACATTCCACAGAGGTTTTATAACTCCTAATGTAGCTTCTTTAACCAAGGGAGCTCCAGATATAATTATTGAAAGATCCTCCAAAATATTACTAGACGGAGAAGAACGAGAATTCACTCCAGAGTTAAAAGAGAAAGTTTTGGAGATGAATAAAACTTTTGCTAGATCTGCTTTAAGAGTGTTGTCATATGCATATAAAAAATGGGATGATATTCCTAGCGAGAAAACACCTGACAATGTAGAAGTCGAAATGGTTTTTGTCGGTTTGACAGGTATGATAGACCCACCTAGACCTGAAGTTAAAGTTGCTATAAGAGAGTGTAAGCATGCAGGTATAGTGCCTATTATGATTACTGGAGACCATTTAGACACTGCTTATGCCATTGGAAAAGATTTGGGTATTGCTGACAATGAAAATCAAGCTATCATGGGTAGAGAATTAAATGCCATGACTCCTGAAGAAATCCAAGAAGTAGTAAAGGAAAAGAGAATTTTTGCGAGAGTTTCTCCTGAAAACAAGGTTCAAATCGTACAAGCTTTAAAAGATAATGGGGAAATCGCTGCTATGACTGGTGACGGTGTTAACGACGCTCCAGCACTTAAAAGAGCAGATATCGGTATTGCAATGGGAATTACAGGTACTGACGTAGCAAAAAATACTGCTGAAGTTATTTTGACAGATGATAACTTCGCAACGATTGTTCACGCAGTAGAAGAGGGAAGAATCATCTACTCAAATATCAAAAAATTTGTTTCCTTCTTGTTGTCATGTAATATTGGAGAAGTATTGATAGTTTTCTTAGCGATAATTTTCAAAATGCCTGTTCCACTAACTCCGAAACAACTTTTATGGCTTAACTTGGTAACTGACTCATTCCCAGCTTTGGCACTGGGTGTTGAACGTGGAGAAGAAGATATTATGGATGAGCCACCAAGAAGTCCAGATGAACCTATATTGGATAGAGAAACTATATATATCTTAGCGATTCAGTCCATTGGAATTACAATTGCAACATTAGGTGCGTATCTATGGGGTTTGAAACACTTTGGAGAGGAAAATCTAAACGGCGCAAGAACTATGGCATTTGCCACATTAATACTAGCCGAATTATTAAGATCTTATTCAGCTAGAAGTGACAGATACACATTGTTCCATATAGGACCATTTACAAATAGGAAACTGGTTATAGCTACCTTATTGTCATTTACCTTAATGTTAGCCGTGCTATATGTTCCTGCACTTGCAGATTTATTTGACACTATTCCATTGGGACTAGATGGATGGATGGTAGTATTGCCTTGCTCTTTAGTTCCTCTTGTATTGGGAGAACTTTATAAAGTAATTAGATATAGAGGCAAATAGTAGATTTTAATTAGTAATTAGTAGAGAAGCCTGTGACCAGATTTTATAAAATCGCAAGTCACAGGCTTTTTATATGTATTAGAAATAAACAAAAAATCTCCGACGATTAAATTCGTTGGAGATTTTTATTTATAAAATCATTTATAATTTTATTGGTTTCTTCTATAAGTTCTTCGTATGGGTGGGTTTGATTTCTTGCGCAAGCTTTTGCCATTTCACTACATAATAAACATTTTCTAGGCTCTAGGTTTAATGAGCTTCTGGTTATTTGTTTGGCATTTTCGTCAAACACATCTATATCAAATAATCTTCCCTCTACAGAATCCTCTAATTCCATCATCTGTTTCTTTAACTCTATTGCATCTTGATTAACTGCTGCTAGATAGTACATACCAGTGTCTTCATCGTAGTATTCATCTACAAGGATTTTATTTCCCAAGATACTTTTTATCAATTCAATGCCCATTTTATGAAACACAACATACTCATCAGTTCGTTTAACTTTACCTGGTATATTTAGCATATAAGATATTATGGGTCTTTTGTATTTATTGATTAGAGTTTGCTGATATTGAAATCTCCTTTCTCTACTGTCTAGTAATTTTATAAAAAAATCACTCATCATTCTCTCCCCCATGTTGACGGTGCGAATAAAATTAGAACGGGAAATATTTCCAGTCTTCCTATTATCATTACGAATGTTAAAACAAATTTGGAAATGTGAGTAAAGCTGGAATAATTTCCAGTAGGACCTACTATTCCTAAACCAGGACCTACATTATTGTATGTCGTGATTACGGCGGAAAATGAAGATTCAAAGTCTGGAGATTTTATTGCAGCTGCAAACATTAATATCGCAAACAATAAAAAGTAAATAGTCAAATAACTGACGATTCCCCTTTCCACTTTCCGATCCAAGGGTTTACCATCATATAGAAGTGCGACTTTTCTTTCTGGATTTATCATCATTTTGACTTCGTTAATGGCAGATTTTAAAGATATTATCACTCTAGAGACTTTTAGTCCTCCAGCAGTAGAACCTGCACAGCCACCGATAAACATCAACAATATTATAACCCACTTAGAAAGAGTAGGCCATTTAGCATAATCCACCGTCGCGAATCCAGTAGTAGTTATTATAGACGAAACTGTAAAAAATGAATCCAACAAACCTCTTTTTATATCTTCATAGGAAAAGCGTGTATTTAAAAATATTGTCAAAGTTGCAAATAAGACTATCAGTAAATAAGCTTTTAATTCTTCACTTCTAAGGGCATCTTTTCCTCTTTTTACTAGTATCATATAATAAAGGTTAAAATTAACTCCGAATACGAGCATTCCCACTGCCAATATTATTTCTATTATAGGAGAATTATAGTATGCGACACTTCCGTTTTTTATTCCAAATCCACCAGTACCTGCGGTGGCTAGAGCATGATGAATGGAATCCACAAAGGGCATACCAGCAATTATTAAAGCAAGCACAAGTATGGCAGTCATAATAGCGTACATTGTGTATAAGATTCTGGCAGAACTTTTTAGCTTAGGCAAAAGCTTACCAAATTGTGGGCCTGGTACTTCGGCTTTCATAGCATGAACTGAACTTGCTGAAATTTCTGGCAGCACAGCTAGAGCCAAGACTAAAACCCCCATACCCCCAATAAAGTGAGACATACTTCGCCACAAGAGTATGGAACCGCTTATCACATCTAAGTCTGTAATTATACTGGCTCCTGTAGTAGTAAGTCCACTTACCATCTCAAAATATGCATCCAGTAAATGTGGAATTTGTCCTGAAAAATAAAAGGGCAGACATCCAAAAAATGAAATCAAAAACCAAGTCAATGCAGTAATTACAAAACCCTCTTTGATAAAAAGCATTTTATTTTTGGGTTTTATTGCAGCCAATGGAGCAAAAACTAATATGGAAATTCCTATGGACTTCAAAAAAGCCATAGTGACATACCACTCTTCTTTAGTAAATATAGATACGAAAAGTGGAATAAACATTAAAGCCATACTAATTAACATTATTCTAGAAATGGAATAGACAACTATTTTTCTGTTCATAATCAATACTCCAAGACATTATCGAATTCATCAATATATTTTTCTTTAGTTACTACCAATACTTGGTCGCCTATGAGAATAAAATCTTCTCCACCAGGATAGATGATTTTATCACCTCTTTTTATACATGCAAATAAGGTTTCAGGCTTAACTTTCAAGTCCTTTAAGGGAATTCCTATGGCTTTAGAATCTTCAGATATTAAAAATTGGATAGCTTCCATCTCGTCATTTGCAAGTCTGTGTAAATTCACAACTTTATTACCCATAGTGTTAAAAACAGATCTGATATACCTAATGATCTCATCTGCAATAATTTTTTTGGGAGTGATTACAGTATCTAACTCTAACTTTTCTGCAATGGGTTTTAAAATATTTCTGCTGATTTTTGTAATGTTTTTTGTAACACCCATGGACGATGAGAAAAGTGATACAATAATATTTTCTTCGTCAATAGGTGTGCAAGCAATTACTGCGTCGTAATTTTCAATCCTTTGCTCTATTAATAATTCCTGATTTGTGCCATCGCCGTGAATTATTAAAGCGTTTGGAAAAGATTCACTTAAAAATTCAGCTCTAGCTTCATTTATTTCAATAATTTTAAAACGAATTCCTCTGTTATTTAATTCCCTGGCTAAGTAATATGCCATATCGCCACCGCCTATAATCAATACTAATCGTATTGGTTTAGTAGAGTAGTTGCATTTTAAAATAAATTCATTTATGGCTCTTACTGTTCCAGTGACTTGGATTTTATCTCCTTCTTTTATTACAAAGTTTCCATCGGGAATATAAGAATTTCCATCTCGTCTGACGACGCAAACTAAGATTTTTTCATCTGTAATGCTTACATCCATCAAGGCTTTGTCGATAAGTGGGTTATCTTTATGTACCTCAAATTCCACAATATTAACCTTGCCTTGCATAAATGTTTCAACACCAAATGAGCTAGGAAATTTTAAGATGTCTACTATAGCTTTTGCGCTTTCTCTTTCAGGGTTTATCATAACTGTAATTCCCAATTCTTTTTGGGCAAAAGTCATATTCGTAGAATATTCGGGTGAGCGTACTCTTGCAATAGTATGCTTTGCGCCTAATTTTTTAGCGATAATGGATGCGATGATATTTATTTCGTCATGTTCAGTGACGGCAATAAAAATATCTGCCTCATTTACGCCGGCTTCAATTTGAGAATCTATGGCAGCGCCATTTCCAACTACACCTGTTATGTCAGCGATGTCAATTAAATGCTCTAATTTTTGCCTATCTATTTCAATCAAGACGATGTCGTATCCTTCTGTAGCTAAATCTCTACAAAGGACTTCTCCCACCTTTCCAGCTCCTACTATAACTATTTTCATCATGTATTAACCTCCGTAATATATTATAAAACATATTGTAAAGTTTTAACAGAGAGGATTATTCTTAAAAAACTTTAAATAAAACTTGACTTAATTTTTGGTTTAGGTATAATGAAAAACATATTGGACTTTGAAGAGGAGAGTACAAAGGGAAATCTTTTAGAGACATTTCGGTTGGTGAAAGAAATGAGAGAGAACTTTGGAACATGGCCTTGGAGTCATCTCGCTGAGATCATTTGATTTAGGTTGAGACGTATGCCCACGTTACAGGGATAAGAGTATGATTGTACTCTGAGAGGTCTTTTGCAGCGATGTAAAGGATAAATTAAGGTGGTAATACGAAGTCGCACTTTCGTCCTTATGGGGATGGAAGTTTTTTTATTTTAGGGAGAAGAAATGATAAAAGTAAAAAATTTAGTGAAGGAATACAAAATCGATGGGGAAACTTTTAGAGCTGTAGACGACGTATCCTTTGAGGTAGAAAAGGGAGAAGTCTTTGGAATAATAGGACTGAGTGGTGCAGGTAAATCTACGTTGGTCAGATGTTTAAATCGACTTGAAGAACCTACATCAGGAACTATAGACCTAAATGGCGTTAATCTAAATGATTTGAATAACGATGAGCTGTTGGAAGCTAGAAGAAACATTGGAATGATATTTCAAAGTTTCAATTTATTCAACCAAAGCACAGTCTCAGAAAATATTGCCTATCCTCTTGAAATTATAGGAAAGAACAAAAACGAAATAGAAAAAAATGTGGAGGAGATGTTAGAGTTTGTAGACCTCCAAGACAAAAGAAATGCATATCCATCAGAAATTTCTGGTGGACAAAAACAAAGAGTGGCGATAGCAAGAGCACTCTCCACTAGACCTAAGATTCTCCTCAGTGATGAATCCACTTCGGCGCTGGATCCTGCAAATACAGAGCAGATTTTAAACCTTTTAAAAAGTTCTGTAAAAAAATACGATATGACAATTGTTTTAATTACACATCAAATGGAAGTGGCAAAAAACATTTGTGACCGAATTGCCGTCATGGAAAATGGAAAAATTATCGAGTGTGATACAGTAGAAAATATTTTCAACTTTCCAAAAACAGCAAGAACGAAATCTTTTATAAAATCATTGCCAGATGCTGTAGAAGATTCCATTTACACAGTAAACGGATTTGAAGGAAAATTATTCCGACTTAGCTTCAGTGGAGAAAGTGCAAAAAAACCAATTGTAAATGATTTGATGAAACATTCAAAATGCAAAGTAAATATTTTATCTGGAAATATAAACACACTTAGTACAGGAGAGATTGCAGGATACTTGACAGTAGAACTTGCAGGAGCAGAAGAAGATATTGAAGATGCTTTGATGAAGCTTAGCGATGAGAATGTAATGGTGGAGGTGCTTTCATGAATGACATTTTAAAAATCGTACTTCCAGCTATACCCGAGACTCTGATTATGGTAGGAGCATCATCTATTCTCGCTATTTTGGTAGGAACACCTCTAGCAATTATACTTTACACATCACAAAATGGTGGACTATCAGAAGATGCGAAATTTTATGGAATATTGGATACTGTGATTAATGTTTTGAGGTCATTACCCTTCGTGGTATTAATGCTATTGATTTTACCTTTGACAAAACTTTTAATAGGTAGAAGAATTGGAACAACTGCATCCATTGTACCTCTTACGGTTTCAGCTATTCCATTTCTTGCAAGACTATTAGAAGGAGATTTCAATAGTGTAGATAGAGGAATTATAGAAGCAGCTAGGGCGATGGGATCTAGTACTCAGACCATAGTTAGAAAAGTAGTTATAAAAGAAGCTCTACCGAATATTATTTCATCCATTACGATGACGATTATAAGTCTTGTAGGGCAATCCGCCATAGTGGGTATGATAGGTGGTGGAGGATTGGGAGATATCGCCATTAGATACGGATATCAAAGAAATCAAAAGGATATACTTTGGGCAGCTTGTATAGCAATAATTATACTAGTACAACTTGTCCAATTTATAGGAATAAATACGTCGAAAGCAATCGACAAAAAATAGGGAGGAAGAAATGAAAAAGAATTTAGTATTATTGACAGTTGCATTATTGTTAGTATTGACGGCATGTGGTGGTGGCGGAGACAAACCAGCAACTACAACAGAACCAGCAAAAACTGATGGAGAACTTACAAAAGTAGTAATCGGTGTATCACCAGCACCTCATGGAGAAATCGTTGAAGGATTGGAAGAAGAATTTAAAGCAGCAGGAATTGAAGTGGAAATAGTTACATTTGATGACTATGTTCAACCTAATCTTGCTCTAGATGACGGTAGCTTGGATTTAAATTATTTCCAACATCAACCATACTTGGATAGTTTTATTGCAGAACACGGAGTTGAATTAGTTACAATAGGACAAGTGCATGTTGAGCCATTGGCATTATATTCAGATAAATATGAATCCATTGAAGAACTTCCAGAAGGAGCAGAAATAATTATACCATCTGACCCAACTAACGGAGCAAGAGCATTGTTATTACTTCAAAGTGCTGGACTAATTGAACTTTCAGATCCAACAAATCTAGCAGCTACAGAAGCTGACATAACTGAAAATCCTAAGAATTTTAAATTTACAGCAATAGACCCAGCGAACATCGCTAGAACATACACAGATGTAGACGGTGGAGTAATCAACGCTAACTTCGCAATCGATGCAGGACTAAATCCAATGGAAGATGGAATCCTAGTAGAAGGCGACCAATCACCATATGCAAATGTGGTTGTAGTTAAAGCAGGAGAAGAAAGCAACGAAACATTTTTAAAAGTAGTTGAGATATTAAACTCTGATGCAAGTAGAAAATTTATAGAAGAAAAATACGAAGGAACTATAAAGCCGGTATTCTAGTTAATAGTTTACAGTTAAAAGTTGACAGTTGGCTACGCCCTTCGTAAGAAAACATGAAAGATGTTTGCAAATTCAATTAAAAAAATAATGAACCTGCACAAATGCATAAATATTACTTGTGCAGGTTTTTGTTTGCTGTTTATTCCATATTAATTTGGGTAAAATAACACTAGTTAGTAATAAATATATTTTATTTGGAGGTAATATATAGTGCATGCAAAAGTTATAAAAGCTGTAAAAGGTGTGGCAGCTGTAGATGGCGCTGGAGTAAGTTTAACTCGTGTCTTGGGAAGGGGAACTATAGAAGATTTTGATCCTATATTGATGCTGGACTCATTTGACTCGACAAATCCCAATGATTATTTGGCAGGATTTCCTACTCATCCTCACAGAGGTATAGAGACGGTAACGTATTTATCTAGAGGTAGAATGGATCACAAAGACTCCATGGGAAATGAAGGCTCTATATTAGACGGAGATGTTCAGTGGATGACAGCTGGTTCAGGAATTATGCACTCAGAATTTCCAAAAGAATCTGAGAGGATGTTAGGACTACAATTTTGGTTAAATCTTCCAAGTACGGAAAAGATGACAGAACCAAAATATTTCGATATAAAAAACGAAGATATTCCAGTAGTATCAGAAGATGGAGCGACTTATAGAGTAATTTCTGGAAAATTCAAAGATGCAGAAGGCGTTTCTCCACATCATATTCAAGCGAAATTTGTAGAAGTTAAACTAGAGCCACGTACGAAATTTGTTATTCCACTAGAAGAAATGGAAAATCATTTTATTTTCAATTTAGAAGGTGGAGTTAAAATTGACGAGAAGGTTTACACAGAGAAAACTGCAGTTTTAATTGGACAAGGAAACACAATAGAAATTGAGTCCACTGATGAGCCTCTTCATATCATTTTTGTAGAAGCACCAAGACTAAACGAGCCGGTAGCATGGGCAGGACCTATTGCTATGAATACAAATGGCGAACTTAGACAAGCATTTGAAGATTTAGAAAATGGAACTTTTGTTAAAGTAAATGCAAGAAATTAATTTGAATAGCTTATAAGAACAAACTCTCCAATGGACAAAATATTTTGTACTATTGGAGTTTTTATTTGAAAATTTAAACCGAGATTTATATATGAAACTATTTTATTTAACAATAAATTTATGCGACTTTTTGTAAAATGTTATAATTGTTTTAAGGAAAGAATTTAGATTTAAACAATTATAGTACAGGCCGATGATGGGACTAGTCAAATATGTTATAGATTAAGAATAAATGGCAAGATGTTGACAGATGTCTACTATTGTGATATATTTTAATTTGCGTTGAAAAGATCCGAAGTAAAATTAAGGTTAAGCGAGGGACTGATGGTGAAAGAGTCCTACCCACTAATTTACTTTTCCTAATCTTGGAGCTAAGAGGGTGATTCCTATATAAATCTTTGAGTAAAAAATTAGAGTGGTACCACGGCATTTCGTCTCTTGTAGATGAAATGCCTTTTTTATTTAGAATTTTTAGGAGGAAAAATGAGATTATCAAAATTGTACATGCCTACACTTCGTGAAGTGCCATCAGATGCAGAAATTCCAAGCCATCGATTGTTACTAAGAGCTGGAATGATAAGAGTAAATGTAAGTGGAATTTACACTTATCTGCCACTGGGCTTTCGAGTAATCAAAAAGGTAGAGCAAATTGTAAGAGAAGAAATGGACAGAGCAGGAAGCCAAGAGACATTACTTTCAGCAGTTCAACCCAAAGAAATCTGGGAACAAACTGGAAGATGGGATGACTTTGGGCCAGAGATGTTTAAATTACACGACAGAAATGTCAGAGAATTTTGTCTCGGACCAACTCACGAAGAGTATTTCACCACATTAATAAAAGACGAGATCAAAAGTTATAAGCAACTTCCACTGAATCTTTATCAAATACAAACGAAATACAGAGACGAAAAAAGACCGCGTTTTGGAATAATAAGAGCAAGAGAATTTATCATGAAAGATGCTTATTCCTTTGACTTAAATCCAAAAGGCATGGAAGAAAGCTATAGAATCATGTGGGAAGCTTACGAAAAATCCTTTGACAGAATGGAAATAGATTACAAAGTGGTGCAAGGTGACTCAGGTGCCATGGGCGGATCTGACTCCCACGAATTTATCGCGTTGTCTGAAATCGGAGAAGGCGTAATAGCATATTCTAGAGATTCAGATTACGCAGCTACAAGCGAAAAGGCAAAAGTTATTATCGATGTAGACGAAAGTGGAGAAGCAGAAGAACTAAAAGAAGTTCACACTCCAGGAGTTACTACAATAGATGAGCTTTCAGAATTTTTAAATATGCCAAAAGAAAAGCTTGCTAAGATAGTTATATATGAAACCACAGCTGGAGAAATGATACTGGCACTTATTCCAGGTCATAGACAATTAAATGAAACAAAATTGTTTAACGCAGCAAAAGTAAATGATTTCGACATAGAAATAGCATCCGATGAAGCCATAGAAAAACTTACTGGAGCACAAGCAGGATTTTCTGGACCGATTGGCTTAAAGGGAAATTATCGTTTATTTGTAGATGAAAGACTGACTCGTATGAAAAATCTTGTAGTCGGTGGAAATAAAACAGATTATCATATTACAAATGTAAATTACAAAAGAGATTTCGAAGGAATAGTCGTCGAAGACTTACTAGAAGTAGAAGCAGGAGATAAAGATCCAGACTCAGATGGAGTTTTGCATCTAGATAGAGGAATAGAAGTAGGAAATATTTTCCAATTGGGAACGAAATACTCTGACGCATTTAACTTCACATATCTTGATGAAAACCAAAAGGAACAAATCGTGTATATGGGCTCATATGGAATCGGAGTTTCTAGATCCGTTGCAGCTATAGTGGAGCAACATCATGATGAAGATGGGATTATTTGGCCATTGTCAGTAGCGCCATATCACTTGATTATTACTTGTGTCAATACGAATGACGAAATACAGATGGAATTATCTGAAAAACTTTATAAAGAATTTTCAGATTTAGGGATTGAAGTCCTTTTAGATGACAGAAAGGAAAGACCTGGAGTTAAATTTAAAGACAGAGATTTAATTGGGATACCTCTTAGAATTACAGTTGGAAAGAGAGCTTCAGAAAATGTAGTAGAATTTTCAACTAGAAAAGAAAAAATTAATGAAGAATTAGATATGAAAGAATTGCGAAACAGGATTGAATCATTTTTTCATGTATAGTTTAAACCAAGGTTAAAATGAACAACCAGTGAAAATTATTAAGTTTCATCTAAATTTCGTAATATGAAATTGATATTTTTGCTGGATTTTTCTTAATAAAACGTTTACAATAGCATATAGATGCAATAATTTAAAACGGGAAACCGTTTAAAATGAATAGGAGGAATAATAAATGACAAAGAAACGCATCGCTTTATTATTAGCGCTTATGCTGCTTACTACAGTATTTTTAGCGGCATGTGGTGGAGATAAAACTCCAGCAGAAAAACCTGCAGAGGAAACTACAGAAGTAGTTGAAACTACAGAAGAAACAACAGAAGAGGAAGGCGTAGAAGATGTAGAGAAATTTGCAGACGCTGACACTCTAGTAGTAGGTGGAGCAGAGTTAAACGGATCTTATATAAACGGATTCGGAAACTCGACATACGACGTATGGATTAAAAGAATGATTGGTAACTACGGTGGAGACCTAGGATACGCTACGACATATTATGACGAAGCTGGAGAATTCCATGTTAACCCAACTGTAGTAAACGGAGAACCTGCTATAACTGAAAATGCAGACGGTTCTAAAACATATCAATTCAAAATCAACGAAAACCTACTTTGGAATGACGGAAATCCTATAACAGCAAAGGATTATGTTTTCGGAATTCTATTTGGAGCTACAGAACAATGGATGCTTACAGGAGCTAATAACGCAACTACATCAGAAGATTTACTAGGATTTGACGAATTCCACGATGGTACATCTGCAGAATTCCCAGGAATTAAATTAGTAGATGACTTTACTTTTGAAGTAACATTAAAAGCTGAAAAAGTTCCATATTTCTATGAAATAGCTTTAGTTGGAGTTTCACCAAGACCACTACACAGATATGCACCAAATGTAGACGTGGTTGGTTCATCTCTAGTAGTAGCAGAAGGCTACGAAGTTACAGATGCTGATAAAGCAGAAGTAATTAAAATCCAAGAAGGAGTTGTAAAAAAACTTCAAGAAGCATATGATGCAGAATTAGAAACTGCAAAAGAAGCTGAAGGATTTGACGAAGCTGAATTAAATGCAGCACTAGAAGAATCTGTTGACACTATAAAAGAAGAATACAAAGCTCTACATGCAATGCATGCAGATATTAAAGACGCTGAAGCTACTTTAGCAGGATACCAAGATGGAACTGAAGAATTATCTCCACTTGAAATTATCTTAACTACAGCAGCTAACGAAGTAGCTAATGTTTACAGATTTAAACCAGACGTAACTCCAGGACCTTACCAATTTGTAGAGTTCGGAAACAACATGGCGAAAGTAACTATCAACGACAAATTCGTAGGAAACGCTGAAGGCGAACTTCCAAAGATTAAAAACGTTGTAGTTCAAACAGTTCACTCAAAAATCGACGTTGACCTTGCAATTGCAGGAACTATTGACATAGTACCAGGAGTAATTGAAGGAGAAAAAATAGACAAAACTAAAGCTAACTCTGATACAGTTGGATTCAATAGCTTCCCAAGAAATGGTTATGGCGTAATGCATACTATCTCTGACCAAGGAGCTACTCAATACAAAGGTGTTAGACAAGCTATAGCATACTCACTAGATAGAAATGAATTCGTTCAAACTATCGCAGGTGGATATGGTTCAGTAGTAAATGGCGCGTTTGGAATTAACCAATTCGAATACCTTGCAAAAGGCGAAGACTTCCTAGACCAAGCTATAAACTACACGAAAAATGCTGATGCAGGTAATGCAGCATTAGATACAACTCCATATTTATATGAAAAAGATGGAAGCACTCCTTGGGATCCAGCAAAAGCTGAAGAACAATATAATTCTAACAAAGAAGGATTCGACTATTGGAGATATGACGAAAATGGAAATATCCTAAGAGTTATCCACGAAGGAACTGCAGAACTTAATGTATCTGAATTAATTTCAGCACAAATTCCAGACAACGCAAAACTATTAGGTATGCAATATATCTTTAAACCAGTAGACTTTGCAACTATGTTAGATCACTATTACAATCCAAATGCTGATGACCCAGAAGCACCAACAGTATTTAACATGGGAACAGGATTTGCAATTCCTAACGACCCATATAATGCATATCACTCATCTCAAGTAGACACAGGAGATAACAGAAATAGAGTTAACGACCCTGAATTAGACGTAGTTTTAGAGACTATGAGAAGAGCAGACTCTTCAGACGTAGATACTTGGAACGACGGATGGTTGAAATTCCAACTTTGGTACAATGAAAACCTACCTAACATTCCACTATACGCTAATGAATATTTCGATATTCACACAAACAGAGTTCAAAACTTAACATCAACACCGATGCATGACTGGTCAGATTTAATCTGTCAATTAGAAATTGCACAATAATAGTTAGTTGAATAGGGGAGGAGCTGAGGTTTCTCCCTTATTTTTATGGTAAGAGTACTATAAATTTTTAATAATTTAGTAACTTATTAATCTTACTATGGAAAGGAGTGTTATCTTAAAAGGATAACGAATTAATATGATTAAATATATTGCAAAAAGACTTATTGATCTTATTCCAGTTTTAATAATAATCTCCATAGTCCTTTTCGCTTTAAACGAAGCAATGCCAGGAAATCCTGTAGACTTATTGATGCCAACATCTATTCAAAACGAAACCCAAAGACAAGAGTTGAGAAAGGTTTTGGAAGAAAGATACAATTTAACTGGACCAATCCACGAAAGATATGCAGGTTGGGTGGGTAGAATGTTTAGCGGTGAGCTTGGTGAATCTACAAAATATCAAAGACCCGTAAATCAAGTATTGGGTACACCACTTAGAAACACTTTAATTTTAAATTTAGGATCTACGATAATTGCTTTTGTTTTATCCGTTATTATAGGGATAAAATCGGCAGTTAGGCGGGGAAGTTTTTATGATAAATTCTGGCAAGTATTCTCCTTGGCGGGGATTTCGTTGCCTACATTTTTCTCAGGTATGATGTTAATTTACTTTCTAGCCATTAAGAAAAGCTGGTTCCCACCTGGGATGATGCCTATAAACAATGACATAGGAACATGGATTAAGCATTTAATATTACCTACGATTACACTTACAATTGGCTCGCTTGCTAGTACGTCTAGATACGTTAGAAATGCAATGCTAAATGCATTAAATCAAGATTATATTAGAACTGCTAGAGCAAAAGGTTTAAGTGAAACAAAAGTTATATATTCTCACGCTTTTAGAAATGCCTTGATACCTGTAGTTACAGTAGTAACTTGGAATATCATGTCACTTTTAAGTGGAGCTGCGATAACAGAAACTTTATTTGCTTACAATGGGATTGGAAAGTATTTTATTGAATCTATTTTAGCAAGGGACTATAACGTCATTATGGCATTAAATATGATGTATGCACTTATAACTGTATTTGGAAATCTCGTGATGGATATTGGTTATTCATTAGTAGATCCAAGGGTTAGATTAGAGTAAGGAGGGTAATATGAGCGAAGATAAAAAATTATTAGAAGATGCTGAACTCGAAAAAGGAAAAAAACTTTTAGCAGAAGAAGCTATTACCTCTCCATCTAAGATGGCTTTTAAAAACTTCTTAAACAATAAACTGGGCATGATAGGAACATTTGGATTTTTACTAATCGTAATAATTGTTTTTATAGGATCGACATTTTTAAAGTACGATGCATATTATTCTCAAGGTGTTATGAAAAATATAGCGCCAGGTTCAGGATATATGAAATATCCAGATGAATTAGTTAAAGAAGGTATAAAGCAAATTTCTGTGGGAACTACTTTTTCTGTAGGAGTTTCTGAAGCTGGTAATGTATATACTTGGGGTCATGAAATTGCAAAAAAACAACCAATGCCACAAGAAGTTATAGATAACCAAGGAAATATCGAACAAGTAGCAGCAGGAGATAATCACATCATTGTTTTAACAAAAGATGGGGAAGTTTTTGGCTGGGGAGAAAACAATCACGGGCAAAGTGTATTTCCTGATCAAATTAAAAAAATTACAGATGTAGAAGGCATTGAAAAAATTGGAGCTTCAGATCTTTACTCCATCGTTTTGACTAAAAAGGGAACGATAAAAGTTTGGGGAGCTACTATGCCAACTGGATTAAACGCCATCAATTCAAAATATGATGGACAAGTAAAAGACTTTGAAGTAGCTAGTACGAATATGCTAGTTCTTTTAAAAGATGGAAGTGTAGTGACCTTTGGACAAAAAGGATCTGAAATAGACACAGCAAAACCTGAAATTTTAAAAGAAGCTGGAGATGTAAATATTGTAGAAATAGGTAGAATGAGATATTCTGCCATTGCCGTAACTGATGAAGGTGAAAACATAATCTGGGGCGCTAGAGCAGATGGTGCATATAATATTCCAGAGATGGAAGGAACTGTCATAAAAGCAGAAACGGGAAGAGAACATATTACCGTATTGACTGATGCAGGTAAAGTTTATTCTTGGGGGAAAAACAACTACGGCTCGTTAGATTATCCAACTGGTGATGGATATGTAGACGTATTTTCAGGCTATTTTAATAATTACGCAATAAAAGAAGACGGGTCGATAGATACTTGGGGCTTAGATGGATTCTTAATGGGTTCAGACGAGCAAGGAAGAGATTTATTTACTAGACTTGTTCACGGTGGAAAAATGACATTACTTATAGCATTAGTGGCTGTAGTAATTCAAGTCATTTTAGGTGTAATAATCGGAGTAATTTCTGGATATTATGGTGGATGGATAGATAATATTTTAAATAGATTTGGTGAGATTGTTTCATCTTTCCCATTTTATCCTTTGGTTATAACATTATCAGCTTTACTTCCAGTAGATATCGATCAGTACCAAAGATTGATTATGATAATGATAATTTTAGGATTATTAGGATGGCCATCTATTGCAAGACTTGTGCGTGGTGAGATTCTTTCTGAAAGAGAAAAGGATTATATCACAGCTGCCAAAGCTTTAGGACTTAAGGAACATAAGATTATGATGAGTCATATCGTTCCCAATATTTTGTCCATAATAATCGTACGTGCAACATTGGGTTATGCTAGTTCACTTTTGACAGAGGCAGGATTGTCCTTCTTGGGCTTTGGAGTTCAAAATCCATTCCCATCTTGGGGTAATATGCTTACTGCTTCGAATAATATCACTGCGCTGGAATTTTATTGGTGGCGTTGGGTATTCCCAGGAGCTGCAGTATTTTTAACTGCGCTTACAGTTAACCTTATGGGTGATGCATTGAGAGATGCTATGGATCCCAAGGCATTAGAAAGGTAGGATTTTATGGCACTATTAGAAATAAAAAACTTACACACCTATTTTGAAACCAAAAGAGGATTAATAAAGGCTGTAGATGGCGTAGATTTAAAAGTCAGTGCAGGAAAAACTCTTGGAGTAGTAGGTGAGTCTGGATCTGGAAAAAGTCAGACTGCCATGTCTATCTTAAAATTATTTGAACCAAACCAAAGAATCTATGATGGTGAAATAATTTTTGATGGAGAACATATAGAAACTAAATCTATTAAAGAAATGCAAAATATTAGAGGCAATGACATCTCTATAATTTTCCAAGAACCTATGACATCTCTAAATCCTGTATTTACTGTGGAGAGACAATTGGGAGAGGCATTTATGCTTCATCAAGGCATGAACAAAAACCAAGCTAGAGAACAATCTATAAAAATGCTAGAAATGGTAAAAATTCCAAATCCAGAAGTAGTAATAAAACAATATCCCTTTGAATTGTCTGGAGGAATGAACCAAAGGGTTATGATAGCAATGGCACTGGCTTGTTCGCCAAAATTGCTAATTGCTGACGAACCTACAACGGCTCTTGACGTAACTATTCAAGCTCAAATTTTGAAGCTGATGAACGACTTGAAAAGAGAAACTCAAACTGCAATTATGTTTATAACTCACGACTTGGGAGTAATTAACCAAATGGCAGATGATGTTGCTGTAATGTATTGTGGTCAAGTTGTGGAACTAGCTCCAGTAGATTATATATTTAGAGAAGGCGTTTCAAAATATTCCCATCCTTATACTGAAGGATTGTTGACATCAATTCCGTCAATAACTTCTGATAGGAGTAAAAGACTAGAAACCATCCCAGGGTCAGTACCTCATCCATTGGCACTTCCAAAGGGATGTAGATTCGCTGAGCGTTGTCCTTACAAAACAGAAAAATGCGTTCAAGAAATGCCAGACATTGTAAAGATTAGCGATGTTCACGAAATAAGATGTTTCTATCCAGAAAAGGGGGTTAGAAGCAATGTCAGATAAAAAAATATTATTTAAAATAGAAAACTTGAAAAAGTTTTTCCCAATAAAAAAAGCATTTTTTACCGACAGACAAAGATATGTCCATGCCAATGAAAATATTTCTTTGAATATTTATCAAGGAGAAACATTGGGCCTTGTTGGTGAATCTGGTTCAGGTAAATCCACTTTTGGTAGAACTATTATCCAACTTCACGAGCAAACTGAAGGAACTACACTTTATTACGGAAAAACAGTTTCAGAAATAGCTCCAAAATATGTGGGCAATTTGGTAAATGGTATTCCAAAATTGTACCCTGAGTACAAGAAAGCTGTAGTTGAACTTGACGAGCTTTATGCCCAAAGAAGAGAAGCGACTGAAGAAGAGAAAATTCACGAACTTGAAGATAAATTGATGTTTAAAAGGAGAGATATTCAAAATAAATATCTCAATATGGTTCGACTAGCTGGAGGATTGTTGGTACTAAATAATCTTTCAGAGGTTTCTAATGTTTTAAAGGCACAAAATGAAGCAAGAGCAAAAGTCGCGGAAATTAATGAAAAGATAGAAATTATCGACAAAAAATTAAAGGATAGCGAATACGAAAGTAAAGCTTCTTCTCTCACAGCTGAAAAAGAAAATCTAATGTCTCAAAGATCCACTGCTATTGACGAAAGAGATTCCAAAGACAGAGCAGTAGAAGTCTTAAGAGAACAAGCTAGATTAATTGACGGCTTTGAGGATTTGGAAAAGATGCGTGACGATGGAATAGATTTGTCTCAACTTACAGTTTCTGAAATGAGAAAACTTAGAAAAGATTTACAAATTATTTTCCAAGATCCCTACTCATCTTTGGACACGAAATTAACTGTAGGAAATATTATTGGTGAAGGGGTAGTAGCCCATAATATGTTTAAATCTAGAAAATCTAAGGGATATAATGAGTATATCCAAAAGGTAATGGCACAATGTGGTTTAGCTCCATATTTCATTCACAGATATCCCCATCAGTTTTCAGGTGGACAAAGACAGAGAATTGGTATAGCCAGAGCTTTGGCTGTAGAGCCTAACTTCATAGTTTGTGACGAAGCTGTTTCAGCTCTAGACGTATCTATTCAATCTCAAGTAATTAATCTTTTGCAAGATTTAAAAGAGAACAACAATTTGACATATCTATTTATTACTCACGACTTGTCGGTAGTAAAATATATTTCTGATAGGATTGCAGTAATGTATTTAGGAAATGTTGTGGAGCTTGCAGATTCCGAAGCGATATTTGCAGGACCTCTTCATCCTTATACAGAAGCACTTTTAAATGCAATACCTAGAACGGATGTAGATAGCGATCAAGTTCTCTCTATACTAGAAGGAGATGTACCTTCAGCGGTAAATCCTCCTGATGGATGTAGATTCCATACTAGATGTAAATACGTAATGGACAGATGTTTACATTTCGAGCCTGAGTTACAAGACATGGGTAATGACCATTTCGTAGCTTGTCACTTGATGGATATGGATCTGGAAGAAAGAGAAAGATATATGGCAGAAAGAAATGCAGAAGAACTGGCAAAACAGATAAAAGAAGATGTTATCTTTCACGAGATAATTGAGGAAAACTATTGAGAGTGAGTTGTCATGTTTAAAAAGCCAATAGATAAATACGAAGGGAAAACTAAAGAGGAAATCGAAGAAATAGCCGATGAATTTGGTGAGCAAAAATTTACCAAAGCTGAAGAACGAGCTATGATATTCGCAGCTCTAAAAACCCTTTTACCACCAATAATAGCTGTTTGCGCTTTGTTTGGAATAGTAATATGGCTATTTTGGATGTTAATGTCTTAAAAAAAGTTATTGTCTCTTATATGAGGCAATAACTTTTTTAATTTAGGGTATTATCATACAAGAGGAGGGATAAATTGAAAAATATAGGAGCATTTTTTGATATAGACGGTACGATTTTTAGAGATTCCCTAATGACTACGAATTTTAAAAAATTAGTAAAGCATGAAGTAATTGACATGGGAATTTACTATGCAGAAGTAAAAGAAGTGGAAGACAATTGGGTAAGGCGCTATAAAGAATACGATGAATATATTGAAATCTTGGCAAGAGTTTATGCAGAAAATCTCAAAGGTGTAGACATGAGTTATTTAAATTTTATTGCAGATAAAACTATAGATGACTCCTTTGAAGATATTTATAAATATTCTAGAGCTAGATTAGCATGGCATCATGAAGAAGGACATTCGATATTTTTTATATCTGGTAGTCCAGATTTTTTAGTGTCCAGAATGGCAATGAAATATAATGCTACGGATTTTAGAGGAACTACTTACTTTCCAGATGAAAACAATAGATTTTCTGGAAAAATTTCTAAAATGTGGAATTCAGAAAACAAAGATATAGCACTTGGGAATTAGTAGAACTTTATAATATTGATATGAGTGTCAG
>CANRJQ010000018.1:0-27517 GCA_947630985.1 uncultured Clostridia bacterium
ATATTTAGTTAAAATATTAAGAAATATTTTAGTTTTTGTGTGGGAAAAGGTTTTTTTATAAATACATTTTGGTATAATTGTAAATGTCGATATGTAATAATAAAAATAATTTTTTAATTGTTCTATTTTATTAAATTTAATGCAAATATAATTAAGTAAATAAATTATATTAAAAATATATAGTTTGTATTATGGAATTTAGTAAATTATTACAATTATTGATAAGATATTTAGTGAATAAAATAAGATTTGTTTACTGAAATTAATCGGACCTATTTAATTGAATATTAAATCATTACTCAATCTTAAAACAACATTTGTTTTTAAACCCTTGTAAATCCAAAAATGTACTTAAAATGTATATCGAAAAAATATTTTCATTACATTAAACATAATGACAAAAAATACAATTGCAAGGAGTTAAGATATATGGAACTAAGTACCCTTATCGGGCATAGTTGTTCTCCAAATATATAATCCAAGACCTATTACCTCAGGTTACTTATATATTTGGAGGTAATAAAAGTGACAAAGCAATTTAAATTTGTAAAAAAATCGTTAATAATAATATTAATAATGTTGTTTTTAATCTCAGCACCTGTTTTTGCAAGTGCTGATGCATATAAATATGATGAAATGCCGATTCATTTAATATCTCAATGGGTGATAGCCAATGAAAGCGTGAAAATTTCCTTTGAAAAAACTGGTGGACTGGACAGGGATGCAGCCATCGAAAGTGTCTGGACAGAAATGAAAAAGGATCCCAGTGTTTGGGCAAATGTAAAACACTCAAACTTTTCATTTAAAGACAGGGGAAATGGCATTTACGATATGATAGTTACGACAGAATTTCACCACAACAAAGTAGCGTTGGAGAGCATAGAGACTTTCGCAAAGGATTGGGCTTCGAAAAATATAAATCCAAAAATGACAGATTTCGAAAAGGTAAAGGTTATTTATAAATTCATCGGTGATAATTATAAGTATTCTCACTCTAATCAGGTCTTTATAAATGGCTATAGCAAGTACTCTCCCCTTTCTCTCATCCAAAATGGCGAGGGAGTGTGTAACGCATTTGGGGGATTATTCATAGCTTTAGCTAATCAAGTGGGAATAGACTCTATTTATATCGTAAGCGATGTTGATGCAAAGGGTTTTACTCATGGTTGGAATTTAGTTAAAATCCATGGAAATTGGTATCATATAGACCCTACCTGGGCGGTAGAAGATGGAGAAGCTGGGATGATGTTCTTCCTAAAGGGTGATAGCTTTGTAAAACAACACAGAAGTTGGAGCTATGGAGATTATCCTTTGGCAACTTCAGATTACTTTAATTAAAAGATTTTAAAAAAATCCAAGATATTATCCTATTTCGTCTAAAATGATTGTGTATGATATTAATATTAAGAGAGTGGCTGATTTACCACTCTCTTTTTTAATTTGAAAAGCATAAGTTTAAGTCAAGTCGACGATTATCTCTTCTAAGTTTTTAATTTGAATTTCTACACATTCTGGCGCTGGTCCGCCGTAGACTTTTCGTTTATTTAGACAGTTGTCTAGGTCTATAAATTCGTATAAGTCGTTTTCAAAAACTTCGCTGTATTTTTTATAACTTTTCAAATCCAAGTCCTCTAGAGTTTTGTCTTGTTTTTGGCATTCCAAGACGATTTCTCCTACGATTTTATACGCATCTCTAAAGGCCATGTTCTTTCCTACTAAATAATCTGCCAAGTCAGTGGCGTTTAAAAATCCTTTTTTAGAAGATTCACGCATTTTATCTTCGTTTACAGTCATAGTTTCTATCATAGATGCCATAACCTTTAGAGAAAAGATTACCGTGTCGATGGAGTCGAAAAATCCTTCCTTGTCTTCTTGGTAGTCTTTGTTATAGGTCATGGGAGTGCCCTTGATTACAGTTAGAATAGCCATGAGATTTCCATAGACTCTTCCAGTTTTTCCCCTGATTAGTTCCGCCATGTCGGGGTTTTTCTTTTGAGGCATTATGCTTGATCCTGTGGAATAGGCGTCTGAAATTTCTACAAATTTAAATTCTTGACTGCTCCATATTATCAGCTCTTCTGAAAGTTTGGATAGATGAGCCATTATCAAGGATATGACAAAATTCATCTCTGCTACATAATCCCTATCTGATACTGAGTCCATGGAATTTTCCGTAGGTCCTTTAAATCCTAGTAACTCTGCGGCGAAAAATCTATCCAGAGGATAAGTAGTCGTAGCCAAAGCTCCACTTCCCAATGGGGAGTAATCCATTCTCTCTACCGCGTCATTTAGCCTTTGTAAGTCTCTATGAAGCATCTGTCCATATGCCATCATATGGTGGGCAAAGGTGACGACTTGGGCATTTTGGAGATGGGTGTATCCTGGCATAAGGGTTTTTGTGTGCTTTTTAGAAATTTCTAAAATCACTTTTATCAAATCCATCAAAGCGTTCTCGATTTCTTTTGCCATATTTTTGGAATAAAGTTTCAAGTCCACTGCCACTTGGTCATTTCTAGATCTGCCTGTGTGAAGTTTCTTTCCCACTTCTCCTAGTCTTTCAGTCAAAACTTCTTCTATAAAGGAGTGAATATCCTCGCTCTTTAAGTCAATTTCCAAATCTCCTGAAAGTATATCTGCTCTTATTTGATTTAGTCCTGAGTCTAGGAGTTTCCATTCCTTCTCTGTCAGTACGCCGATTTTTTCCAGCATTTTCACATGGGCTATGGACCCTTGGATATCTTCTTTAAACATTCTGGAGTCGAACTCGATGGACCTGTTAAATCTATCGGCTATCTCGTCTAGGGCTCCTTCAAATCTTCCTTCCCAAAGTTTCATTTTATAAGTCGATTCCTAGTTTTTGTTTCATTTTGGAATTTACTACAGTTGGAAGTGAATATAGATTTATAAATCCTGTAGCGTCGTATTGGTCAAATACTTCATCTTCTCCAAAGGTCGCGTATTCTTCTGAATATAGTGAGTATGGACTGGTTACTCCTGCTGAAATAATATTTCCCTTGTAGAGTTTTACTTTTACATCTCCTGTTACAGTTTGTTGTGTAGCTGTTACGAAGGTGCTTAGGGCTTCTCTCAGTGGCGTAAACCATTTTCCAGTATAAACTAGTTCTGCAAATTTAATGGCGATGGTTTCTTTGTATTGGATCATATCTCTATCTAGTGTCAAAGATTCCAAAGTTTTGTGCGTGTGATAAAGAATCGTTCCGCCAGGTGTTTCGTAAACCCCACGGCATTTCATTCCTACTAATCTATTTTCCACTATGTCAGCGATTCCTATTCCATTTTGTCCGCCGATTTCATTTAACTTTCTTACGATTGCTGAACCTTTCATTTTTTCGCCGTTGACTGCTACTGGTATGCCTTTTTCAAAGGATACTGTCACATAGGTACCTTCGTCTGGCGCTTTTTCAGGACTAACTGTAAGTTCTAGCATTTTTTCATAGTTAGGCTCGTTGCTTGGGTCTTCTAGTTCTAGGCCTTCGTGTGATAGATGCCACACGTTCATGTCTTTGGAGTAGTTGGTCTCTTTGGAAATTTTTAGTGGAATTCCCCTTTCTTCTGCAAAGGCAAATTCTTCCTCACGAGATTTTATATCCCAAATTCTCCAAGGTGCAATAATGGGCATATCAGGAGCGAAGTATTTAATCGCCATTTCAAAACGGATTTGGTCATTTCCTTTTCCTGTGCAACCATGAGCTACTGCGTCGCATCCTTCTTGGAGGGCAATTTCTACTAGTCTTTTTGCAATTACTGGTCTTGCTGTTGCTGTTCCTAATAAGTATCTGCTTTCGTATTTCGCTCCTGCTTGTAGCGTTGGAAATGCGTAATTGTCGATGAAGTCATCTTCAATATTTTCTACGAATATCGCCGATGCTCCAGAGTTTATAGCTTTTTCTTCCAAGCCTTCTAGTTCTGGGTCTTGTCCTACATTTCCCACTACTGCTATAACTTCGCAATCGTAGTTTTCTTTTAGCCATGGAATGATTACCGATGTATCTAGTCCACCTGAATATGCTAATGCCACCTTTTTAAATTTTACGTCTTTCATTTTCTCCCTCCAAAATTTTGTTTTTCTTCACGTTTGGTATTTTTGTATTAAAAAATCCCTTAAGCATTTCGCTCAAGGGACGTAATAAACGTGTTACCACCCAAATTCACGGCACTTTCGCAAGTACCATCTCAGTTAGTATAAACTAAAGCTCTAACGGGCTAAACGTGATAATCTACTTATTTTCAAATATCATGCTCCGAGGCTCTCTTCAAATCCTATAACTCTCTTCTTTCCACCAAATCAGAAGCTCTCTACGCGTGTCTTTTAGATTCTACTCTTCTCATCAAAGCAATTTCTTTTGATGATAATATCAAACTATTTTATGAATGTCAAATTATTTTTGAATATTTAGTTTTTGTTGAAATTGTTGTAGGTTTTAAATTGGCATAATCGTATCCAATAAATATTACAACGTAATACATATTCTATCCGTCATACAAGGGCGCAGCCACTGTACATTGTCCGTTGTACGCTGTACGTTAAAAAACACCGTAGGTGCAGAACAAAGGCGTAGCCAACTTTTCACTTTCAACTCTTAACTTTTAACTGGCCCTACTATCTATTTAATTTATATCCTACTCCCCACACCGTCCCTATGATTTCTTTTCCTGTTACTTGTCGTAGTTTTTGTCTTAGGTGACTGATGTGGACTGTTATAGCGTTGTCTCCTTCTTGGTATTCGTATCCCCAAATTAGGTCATAAAGCCTGTCCCTTGAAAATACGGAGTCTGGATCTTTTAAAAATTCGTAAAGTATCATGAATTCTGTCTGAGTGAGAAGGATTTCCTTGTCTCCAAAAAATGATTCGAATGTTTTCGGATTTAGTATAAGGGATTTGTACCTGATTACATCTTCTTCAGTTTTTTCTTCTTGGAACTTTACTCTTCTTAGCAAAACCTTGATTCTAGCTAGAACTTCTAACTTTTCAAAGGGTTTTACTATGTAGTCATCTGCTCCTAGTTCTAGGGCTCGTACCTTATCTTCTAGGCTGGTTTTTCCTGAAATTACCAGTATGGGAACGTCTATCTCTTCTCTAATGGCTTTTATCAACTCTTCGCCAGTTTGCCCAGGAAGCATTAAATCTAATACAAATAAGTCAATTTCTTCATGCAAATAAAACCTGGCCTCTGTACCAGAAAATGCCTGCATAACGACATATCCTTCAGGCTCTAAAAAGTTTTTTAACAAATTGTTTATGTCTTCGTCATCTTCTACAACAAGAATTTTATAATCGCTCAAATCTACCTTCCTCTCTATGTATGATTGGTAAATAGTAATTAGATTTGGGGAATTCGAAAATTTACTGAAATTCCCCAAATCGCATCAGTCCGCTATTAATTACTATTTATTTTATTTTAATTATTTTCTGATCTGTTTTTTGCTGCTGCTTTTATAAACCCTTTAAAAAGTGGATGGATTCTATTGGGTCTATGGCGAAATTCTGGATTGAAGGTGCATCCTAAGAAAAAGTCATTTCCTTCTAGCTCTACTACTTCCACTAGATTAAGTTCTTCGTGGATTCCCGTCATTTTAAGTCCTGCTTTTTCCAAAGATTCTCTGTATTCGTTGTTAAGTTCCAGTCTATGTCTGTGGCGTTCGATTATTTCTTCAGTGCCGTATAGAGCCATAGCCATGGAGCCTTCTTTTAATTTACAGGTGTAGTTTCCTAGTCTTTCTCTTCCTTCTGATTCTATTCCTCCAAAGGGTTCCGTCCTAACTACGTCCACCACCGGGAACTCTGTATTATTATCTATTCCAGTAGTATTAGCGCTGTCATATCCTAAAATATTTCTAGCAATTTCTACTATGGCTATATTCATTCCCAATCCTATTCCGAAATAAGGAATGTTATTTTCCCTAGCGTATTTGGCTGTTAGCATAAGGCCTGAAGTTCCTCTTTTTCCAAATCCTCCAGGTATTATTATTCCGTCATATCCCAAAAGCACTTCTTCTACATTATCTTCATTAATTTCTTCTGAATTTATCAAATCGATATTAGTTAGATAACCGCTATCGTATCCTGAATCTTTTAATGCATTCATAACGGATAGATAGGAGTCAGGTAGTTCTGTATATTTTCCTACCAAAGCGATATTTAGTGGAACATTTGCGTTTTTGAATCGCACCACCATCTCTTCCCAATCTTTCGTGCCTTCTTTTACGTCTTCAATTCCTAATTTTTTAAGGACATAGGAGTCAACGCCTTGTTCTTGCAAGGATAGGGGCACTTCGTAAATCAATTCTACGTTTTTGGATTGGACTATGGCTTCTTTAGGCACGTCGCAAAACAGGCTGATCTTTTGCTTTATATCGTCTGTTAAAATGCCATCGCTTCTGGCTATTATCATATCTGTTTTAATCCCCAAGCTCATAAGTTCTTTATAAGAGTGTTGGGTGGGTTTGGTTTTTAATTCCGTAGTTCCTGGTACTGCTGGCACCAGGGTAGCGTGGATAAAAAGCACATCCTCTCTGTCATTTTCCGAATGGATTTGGCGAATGGCTTCTATAAATGGAAGGGATTCGATGTCTCCCACTGTTCCACCTATTTCTGTAATTATAATGTCTGCGCCTGATTCTTTGGCTGCGTCATAGACTGATTTTTTTATCTCATCGGTTACATGGGGAATTACTTGTACCGTTCCGCCATTGTAATCTCCTCGTTTTTCCCTTTTAAGTACCGTATCGTAAATCCTACCACTGGTTACGCTAGATTTTTGGGTCAATTCTACGTCGATAAAGCGTTCATAATGTCCCAAGTCTAGGTCGGTTTTGGCTCCGTCTTTGGTCACGAAGACTTCTCCATGTTGGTAAGGGCTCATAAGTCCTGGGTCTACGTTTAAGTATGGATCGAATTTTTGCATAAAAACAGAAATACCCCTGTCAATCAAAAGTCTTCCTAAGCTCGCTGCACTTATTCCTTTTCCTATACCACTGACAACACCGCCAGTTACGAAAATATATTTAGTCATCTTACCTCCTCGTCAATATTTGTTTTCAGTTTAACATTTTTTAATCTAATCATTATTATAACACAAGTTGTTAATTAGTAGATATAAATTAGTAATTAATAGAGGCCTAGGGCCAGTATGAAAAATCGATAATGTCTTTAGTATTTGCATAAGAAAACTTATCTATTAATTATTTCTTCTGGTATATACTTCATTGATGTTTCCATTAAAAACATCATGGCTATTTTGTCTATAAATTCAAAAACTATTTGTACTATCATGGAGCTTTGTACCAAGCTCAATCCCGTTTTCGTTAAAGCTGCTAGAATTATGCTAGTTCCACTGGAGGTAATTCCTCCGAAGATATAGGCTGTAATAATTCCTCCAATAGTTGCCGATGGCAAGGTTACCAGAAGTGCTTTTAGTAAAAGGGGTAATTTTTTTAGTTTTTTGTTGTTATAGACAACTGATATCATAATCGCCGTTGCAATATATGTGGGCAGATATGGAATGGCATATGGGTCGGTAAATGAATTTACAAAGGCCCCAGCTCCTGCTATTAATAATCCATATTTAAGCCCAAAAAATCTAACTCCCAGCATAGTCCCTAGAGTATCTAGGAATAGTGGAAGTTTTAAATTAAGAGCGACATTTGCCAAAACGATATTAATCGTAACAAATAGCGTACTTATTATGAGATTGTAAAGATTATTGTCACGTTTCAATTTAATTCTCCGATCATATAATGCAAAGAACAGTGTACAGAGTACAGTCATCGGAAATTCTTCGAGTTCTCGAATTTCTCCGTCGCATACAATGCGACCACTACGAAGGGCGTAGCCAACTGTTCACTGTAAACTATTAACTGCACCATAGGTGCCTACTTTACTTTTCTAAATTTTTCCATAATATCTTCGTTTCCGAAGGAGTATTTTATTGGGGTTATGGTGATATATCCGTTGCTTAGATAGTGGTGGTCTGAGTCTGGGATGATCTCCATGGGAATTCTATTTTCTACATTTAATTCCCAATGATCTTCGTCTACTTGTTCCAATTTATATTGGTCGTGGACGATTCCTCCTAGTTCACAAACCTTAAAGCCTTTCATATCCATTTCTTCTAGCTTCGGAACATTAATAGACAATACTATAGGGTCTGCCATAATCAAATCCTTGTATTTTTCAAATGCCACTGGAGCAAACTTAGATGCCAATTCGAAGTTGGAACTTCCATTTGCAAATTCAGTGGAAAGGGCTACTGCTGGTTTTCTAAATAGCAACGCTTCTGCTGCCGCTCCCACAGTTCCTGAGTATTGAATATCTACTCCTGCGTTATATCCTCTGTTAATTCCTGAGAACACAACATCTATATCATCATATAAAATTTTTAATCCTATTCTAACGCAATCAGCTGGCGTTCCTGTCAGTGAATATGCGTCGTTTTTTATTCCTTCTAGTCTAACTTTTTTTAAATCTAAAGCTCTTCTAAGGGTAATCGCTTGTGATGTAGCACTTTTTTCTGAGTCTGGTGCTACGATATATACATCGTGATGTTTTTGCAATTCTATCCCTAAAAGTCTAATCCCTTCTGACGTAATTCCGTCATCATTGGTTAATAATATTTTCATTTCTAATTACCTCCTAATACTGTAAAACTCACATGGCGTGTATCTAGGTGCTATTTCTAGTTTCGCAGCTCCTATTTCCACCTCTATCCCCATCCCCTTCAAAGTGTCATACATATTTTTATATGCCAGCTCTGGAGTGTTGTTGTCTTGGGATAAGTGGGAAAGTACGATAATTTCACCATTTCCTCTAGCGAGTTGTCTAATTACTTCTGCACTATTTTCGTTGGATAGATGTCCTCTGGTGCTTAAAACCCTTTGCTTAAGTGGCCAAGGATAAGAACCATTTTTTAACATCTCTACATCGTGATTGGATTCTAGAAAATATATATTGGAATTTTCCATCATCTCTCTCATCTGTGTGTTTATCCAACCAGTATCTGTTATTACACTTATTTTCTTTCCTTCAGCTTCAAAAATGTATCCATTTGGATTAGCTGCATCGTGAAATATGGGTACTGGTCGCACGAAAATATCTTTGAAGTAAAATTCTTCTTCAATTCTAAATTCTTTTATATTTTTTGTATCTAACTTTTTTAATTTTGGAGCCATGGCTTCCCAAGTCTCTCCGTTTGCGAAGATGGGTATGTCGTACTTTCTAGATAAAATCCCTGCCCCCATGATGTGATCTGTATGCTCATGGGTTATAAAGATGGCATCTATTTCCCTAGGGTCTACCTCAATGCTTTTTAACAAAGCGTCAGTAGATTTTCCCGATAGACCTGCATCTATAAGGATTTTTGTATCTTTGTATTCAATGTACTGACAATTTCCACTGCTACCACTTGATAGTGAACAAAATTTAATAAGAACACGTCCTTAATTTAAAATACTCTATCTATTCCAATTCAATACTGGGAACTCTTTGAATTCCTTTTTCTTTCCACTTGCCTGATCTAAATCTCAAATAAACGAATAGATATCCTATTATCCAGCCTATTCCAGATCCGAACCATATACTTCTTATTCCGAATATGGGATTTAATAAATATGCTGCTGCAATTCTTGCGCCTATTGAAATCAACGAACCGTATAAGGACCACATATTGTCCCCGGCGCCTCTTAACAGACCTTGGGTATTATTTAGCATTCCCAAAAATATATAAAGAGGAACCAAATCTCTTAACATCGCCACTCCAATACTAATGGATTCTCCAGAGGAGCTATCCAAAAATACTCCTACTAAGTTGGAAGTAAAGAACCATACGAAGGGAAGTGTGAGTATAGATATTACTAGTAAAATCGTATATGCGCTTTTTAATCCTTCTCTAACTCTATCGTGTAATCCGGCTCCCATATTCTGTCCAGTGTAATTAGCTAGTGCTACTCCGACATTCATATATGGCATGACCACGAAGGAGTCTATTCTAACACCTGCCGTAAATCCAGCCACTGCTCCTACTCCATATGAATTCAGTAGGTTTTGTATAGCCATATTTCCTAGGGAAATTACGGACATTTGTAATGCCGATGGCAAACCGTATCTTAATATTAATTTAAATTTCTTACTGTCAAATTTGTATTCGTCTTTGGCAAGGGCCAATAGAGGTAGTTTTTTTCTAATATATATTAAACAAAATAAACTAGATATTCCTTGGGACGCTACTGTAGCATAAGCTGCTCCAGCTGTACCCATTTTAAAAGTAACTACAAACAACAAGTCAAAAACCACATTTAAAGATGCTGCTATACCCAAAAATAGTAGCGGGCTTCTTGCATCTCCCAATGCTCTCAATACAGCAGAGTATAAATTGTACATTAAAGCGAATATAGTCCCTGCAAAATATATTTTCATATAAGAGCTGGCATGTTCAAATGCCTCTGGGGGCGTATTAATAATTCTCAAGATGGGATCTGTTGCAAATACAGCTACTATAGATATCAATATAGTCAAGGGAACTAAAGATACTATGGATGTCCCCACTGTTTTTCGCATATCTATATACTCTTTAGCTCCGAAATACTGTCCTACTATTATGGATACTCCGGCCCCAAGTCCTAGCATCACAGAGTTCATCAAAAATATTATCGGCATCGAAAGTCCAACACCGGCCAAAGCAAATTCTCCAACGAAATTGCCCACTATCAAAGCGTCCACAGTGTTATACATCAGCTGCAAAACAGCAGATAGTATTTGTGGAATTGAAAGTGCGAGCAACAAGTTAAGAGGTTTACCTTGAGTTAAGTCTCTTTCCAAAAATTTTCACCTAAATTCTAATTCATCATTGCATAATCGTACCAAGTTATTATACATCATAGTAGAAATAAATAAAGTATTGCTTATTTATTGTCAGGTTTTTCGAACAATAAAATATTGCAAACCTCGGTATTCTAGTGGCCTAGATGTGATTTAGTAAAAGTTTTACCAATTCTTTCATTCATGGCCAAGAATTTGCGAAATTTGCAATATCTACACTTTAAATAATTAACGTCTTGTTTTTAATAATCTTCACGAAATAGCTTGAAGTATGCTTGTGGATGTTTACATGCTGGGCACAATTCTGGCGCTTCAAAACCTTCGTGGATGTATCCACAGTTTTGGCAGTACCATTTTACTTCTTCGTCTCTTTTAAATACCTTTCCTTCTTCTATGTTTTTCAAAAGTTTAAGGAATCTCGCTTCGTGAGTTTCTTCCACTTCTGAAACTTCTTGGAAAGTATGTGCGATTTCATCAAATCCTTCTTCTTTTGCAACATCTCTAAAAGCAAGATACATATCTGTCCACTCTTCGTTTTCACCTGCTGCTGCATGTTTAAGATTTTCAGCAGTAGTTCCTATTTGGATAGGGAAAGTAGCAGTGATTTCAATAGCTTCGCCTTTTAATTCCGCATTTAAGTACTTGTAAAATAGTTTTCCGTGCTCAAATTCTTGTAAAGCTGTTTCAGAAAAAATCTTCTCTATTTGTACATAGCCTTCTTTTTTTGCGATTGACGCATATTGATCGTATCTTCCTCTTGCTTGCATTTCTCCAGCATAAGCTATTAATAAGTTTTCAGCTGTTTTAGTTCCTTTTAATTTCATATAATCACCTCAATGTATATTATAACTCATATAATATACATTGTTAAATATTTTTTTTGCCAATGAAAAAAGGACGCCATTTTATCGTCCTTCTTCATAGAATGATTTTGGTCCAAATTTAATTTCTGAGTCCATTAAAAATGTGTTCTTAGGTGTTCCTTGGTCATCTAGTAAAAGGGTAATAATCTTGGAGATTTCTCCTCTTGTTATTTCCTTCTTAGGATAAATATTTCCATCTGGGAATCCCTCGATGATTTTCATATCCACTAATGCACCAATATATCCTTTAGCACTCGCTTTAATCTCTCTCTTATCTTTGAAATTCTCCGCAGCTCCTATATTGGGGCTGAGTTTAAATACATAGCCTAAGATACCAATAGCTTCTTCACGGGTTATTTCTTTGTTGGGATTAATATTGCCTGTTGTAGGCGTAATGTAGCCTGCCTTGATTCCCTTAGCTACTTCTTCATAAAACCAATCAGTCCTTTTGACATCAGAAAAACTTACTGCATATGTTTTGTTATACCCGGCAAGACGATTGATAACTGCGTAATATTCTGCCCGAGTAATATTGTTGTCAGGCTTAAATGTATCATCTTCGTATCCGTTAATAATGTTTTTCGAATTTAGGACTGTAACGTATTCAGAGGACCAGTGATTCTTTGTATCTCTAAAAGCTAGACTTTCTGAAGTGTTTGAAAAAATAAACACAAGTAACATTATGAAAACCAAAGGCAATCTGTTTTTCGTCATTTTTGCATCACCTTTGTTTATATTCTAGATACATTATACACCAAGAATTAAAAGCTTATTTTACGATATGATTACATTGGAAGTTAAATAGAAGATAGGAGATAGTAATTAGTAAATGCCTACGGCTTAGCTAGGCGAATCAATTCGTCAAACTTTGACGTAGGCAAAATTGCAAACTTTTTTATAAAAATAATTAAGTCAACAACCCTTTAGTGAATACACTCTTTACTACCTAATATCTACTCATTACTATTTATTATCACTGTCCAATTTTCGTTGTCCCAGCTTATTTTTTCGCCCATAGCCTCTGCTATTACTCTTACTGGCACGTAGGTTCTGCCATTTATTACTGTAGGCGCCACGTCTATTTCTGACGTTTTTGCACTTTCTTCCATGACATTTTTTACTTCTTCTTCACTAGGATTAACTCGTCCGAATAGCTTATTTACTTTTTCTAAATCGTAGCTGACTACTACTTTAGAATCCACATTTAATACGAATAGTCCTTGATAACTATTATATCTGTCGCTCCATTTAGAAATAGTAACGGTCACCAGATTCTCGTCCCAGTCCACATCATATCCCAAAGTTTCAGAAATTACTCTTATAGGCACCAAAGTTCTACCATCTTTTAAAAATGGCCTTCCCTCTGTCTCCACATACTCACCATTGATCAAAAGCTTAACTTCCCTTTCTTGCGCCTTTACTCCCATCGGAAATATGTTAATTGTTATTACAAATAATAATATTAAAATTATAAATTTTTTCTTCATCAATTCCTCCAAAAATCTTCTTTATGTATAGTAATTATAACACAATTAGTGATTTATAGTAATTATGAGTAATTAGTAAAAATTTCCAGTCCTCCTACCCTATCATTTCGCGCTAAGAATGATTATTATCACCATTAAAATGGGAAGTTTTTATTTTTAATTTGCATAAAAAATTGGCAAAACATTTCGTCTTGCCAATTCCTTTTATTTTTTTACAAATCCATAGCATCTAGCAGAAAATCCCGGAGCGTCCACTACATTGGGAAATCCCACCAAGATTACAGCCCCCATAGGCGGAAGAAGATGTAAATTCTTCATCAATTCCACCTGGAAAATATCCTGTTCCAAAACGTAAGTCTCCACAGGAAGTCCTCCAGCAGGTACAGAAATGGAAGTCGCATCTGTATCAGAAGCTTCATGACCAATGGCCTTCACCTTACAAGTTTTAATTAGATATTCACAAGCTTCGATAGTCCACCCAGGATAATGGGAAACCCCATCTTCATCTACATTGTCAAAGTTTTCTGTCCTCATAGACCAATCAGTCCTCAGAGCAACAAATGAGCCTTCAGGTATTTTTCCATACTTCTCTTCAAAATCGATGACATCAGCCTTTGTAATGCCATAGTCAGGATCCATTGCAGCCTTGTCTACAATGTCAATAACTACAAGAGGCAAAATGGTATCTTCAATAGGAATCTCGTGAATCTTTCTGCCAGGTTCATAAAAATGACAAGGCGCATCTATGTGGGTTGCATACTGACTGACGATTTTGTATTCCTTGGCTATAAAGTTATGCTCCTTAAAATTGTAAACCACCCTCTCCTCAATCGGATCGAACCCTGCCCAATGAGGTGTCTCCGGCGCTACTGGATGTGACAAGTCATAAATATGGCAACTCTCTTTGAGGTTTTCTAACATATCCCATAATTCATATTTCATAATCTACCCCCCTGATATCTTTTCTATATTTTATCATAAAATAATATATAATATCTGGATTTATTATAGAAACAAAAAATAATTGACTATTTTGTAATAACTGTTTATAATATTATTCCATGCGAGTGTGGCGGAATTGGCAGACGCGCTGTCTTGAGGGGGCAGTGAGTATTTACTCGTGGGGGTTCAACTCCCCCCATTCGCACCAATGCTTACAAGGGTTTTTATAAAACTCTTTTTTTATTGAAAGTACTAAAAAGGTACTAAAAATTTAGAGTCTTTTAAATATCATTTAAACAAATTCGCTCATTTTTATCGTTTGTAATGTCTAATATGTTTTCTATTCGACATATTTAACTATTTTATCCTTACAAAACATTAAATAGATACGAATAATATAATTCCAAATCCTACAGTTAAAATATCTAGATTTTTTCCTGTAGGTTTTTTGTTGTTTTCTATGATAAAATATAATTAAACGTTTTTATATGAGGTGGAGTTATGAGAAGATTTAAAATTTTATTGATTTTGTTGGCTGTCTTAGTTTTAGTTCCTAATAGAATAGTTTTAGCTGAGGGTGAAGATTTTGAGGAACTATTGAATTCTCAAATTGAAATTATTGAGAAAGAGCGTCAAGAGACTTACGCTTCTATTAAATTGCAATTGATTACTCAAGGAAAACTATCTATGTTTGAAATTTTTAAAGCTCAAATCGATCCAGGGTTTGATCACATGATTCAACAGCTAAAAGACTACTATCACAAGGGATATGCTCCCAGTAGCAGCGGAGTTAGAAAGATGGTATTTGAAAGTGATTATGTAAATCCCAAATTTGATCCTAAATACGATGTGTTTTTGACCATTGATAATTTATTCATAAGTAGGAGTGAAGACGTGAAATTCTTCTTGGAAAATATGAGGACTTACGTTCCTCTTAGATTTATAAGCGAGAATTTGGGGTTTGTAGTGGATTATAATGAAGACTCAAAGGAAATAAGTATCAACAACAAGGATTCATCGATTTCTATGAAACTTGGCGAGGATGTTTACACTTTAAACGGCGAAGAAAAAACTATGGATGTGAAGCCTATTATAATTGATGACAAAACTTATGTGCCCATTCGATTTGTTGTGGAAGGATTGGGCTTTGAAGTAGAATGGCATGAAGAATTTAAAGTAGTAAATATTATTACAAAATAACAAAAAGACTCTATACTAAATAGTGTTGATGGATAAAAATTCATTGGCGCTATTTTTAGTTATAGCTAAAAAAGGATAGGCATATCCTACACTATTTTGCAAAGAGCCTTAATTTATAGTATCTTGACTTATATATTTTTAAATTACCTATTTAGAATTAGAGTATTTTTCCCTTAAATATTTAACGGCATCTACATACCCTTGAAACCCTCGGCCTTTAATATTTAGCTCACAATATCTTCCGATGTATGAAACTTGTCTAAAATCTTCTCTAGTTTCGATATTGCTTATATGTACTTCAACGGCGGGAATATTTACTGCTTTTAAAGCATCTAATATTGCCACTGAAGTGTGTGTATAAGCTCCAGCGTTAATTACGATTCCATCTATATTGCCATAAGATTGTTGAATTTTATCCACTAAATCTCCTTCATGATTGCTTTGATAAAACTCAATAAGTTCTGGGTTCGCTCCTGCATTATCTTTAATATAATTTATTAGATCTTCATATGTTTCCTTACCATAAATTTCTGGTTCTCGTATACCTAGCATATTTATATTAGGTCCATTAAGAATCAATATTTTCATTAAAATCCTCCAAAATTATTTCTACAGATTTACTTATTTCTTTATTCTCTATTTCTAAATCACAAAACTTTTGATATTTAGGAAGCCTAATGGATTCCATAGCTTTTAATGAAGTGATTCCTCCTTTAGATAATGGTCTTCCTTTTGTGGATAGTTCTTCTACTTTTCGATTTAAAAAATAAATTCGTCCGTTTTGTTTTAAGAGAAAGTAATTATCATCGTTAAGAACTGCCCCTCCTCCAGTGGAAAGCACAATGCCTGTGCTTTTACCATATTCTAAAATAACTTCTCGTTCTAATTTTCTGAAAATTTCTTCTCCATCTGATTGGAAGATTTCTGGTATTGTTTTTCCTGCTATTTTTTCAATTTCGGTGTCTGTATCGATATGCTCTCTGGATAGCTCTTTTGCTATAATTTTTCCTATTGAACTCTTTCCAGATCCTGGCATTCCAATCAGTACTATATTCTCTGTTGTTTTTCGAAGTTTGTGTATTACTTCTTCTGTAATTTCATCCTTAAGTTTTTTACCTATAAAAATCTCAGATGCTGATTTTGCTTGGGCAATTAACATCGGGAGTCCATCACTGTGCTTTATCCCTATATCTTTAGCTTGGAGAAGTAAAAGTGTACGATGAGGGTTGTATATGACATCGCAAACCCCTTCCAAATGATCATATTCATACAAATTAATTATTTCTTCTAAGTTGTTGGGATACATACCCACTGGCGTGCAGTTGATAATGACTTCTCCATCCCGATGATTTATAAGATCCTTGAAAGGTCTTTCTCCTGATCTGGAAAATTTTAATACTTCCTTTGCATTTAAACTATTGAGGACAGCTTCAACTGTTTGTGAAGTGGCTCCGTCTCCCAATATTATGACTTTTTTATTTTTAACTTCAATAGATGCTCTTTTAAGCTGGTATTGAAATCCTTGGAAGTCTGTATTGTATCCTATTACTTTTCCATCTTTTTTAATTATTGTATTTACAGCACCTATTTTTAATGCAGATTCTTCTATCTCATCACAGTATTGCATAATCGTTTTTTTATAGGGAATTGTAATATTAAAACCCACTACATCTTCTCTTCTAATGAGATCTTCGATTTCATTTTCTTCTTTTCCAAACAATTCATATCTGTAATTTCCAAAGTAGCTGTGAATTTTAGGGGAAAAGCTGTGTTTTAGCGTTTTTCCTAATAGGCCATATATCATATAAACTCCTTAAACTTCTGAATAATTTCCTAAAAATACAAAGTCTGGATTTTCTTTTTTCAAAGAAGAAATCAAGCCCATTACTTCTGGCGCCAGCACTGAACCTTCAAAATCGAAATGAAACATAAATTCAAAATCTCTTCCGGATATAGGACTACTTTCAATTTTTGTCAGGTTTAACCCTAAAGCTGCAAACTTGGCAATGATTTTATAAAGTCCTCCTGGTTCATGGGATGCTGTCAAAATTACGGAAATTTTATTTGCCCCAGGATAAATTTCTAAATCTTTAGAAATGCAGATAAAGCGCGTGTAATTGTTATCGCTATTTTGTATTCCATCTTCGATTATTTCCAAACTATATATATCTGCACATTGACGAGACGATATAGCTGCCAGATCCATCCTATTAGATTCAGCGACAGTTTTTGCAGCAATAGCTGTATTGAGTACTGGTTTTATCTCCACATTATCGAGTTTTTTTAAATAATTACTGCATTGCTCTAGTGCTTGGCTGTGGGAAATTATCTCTTTGATATCTTCTTTTTTCACACCTTTTTTGCCCACCAAAACATGATTAATAAATAATCGATAACTGGAAATAATCGAAAACTTTTTCTTCTCCATCAACCTATAGACTTCTTTAACAGAGCCATTAGAGCTATTTTCTATTGGTAAAATTCCATAATCACACAATCCTTGCTCCACTGCATCAAAAACTGATTCAAAGGTTTGGAAGTATAATATATTACCCATGGGGAATAATTTGTCCGAGGCTTGTTGGGAATACGATCCTTCTGTTCCTTGTACAGCTATTGTGCCAGTTTTCGGAAGTAATTTGGGAGTATTTTTAATAGCTTCTTCAATCTGTTTTTCAAATTCTTGGGAACCCAACAAAAATTTCGATTGATAAGATTTGCTTAAATCAAATAGAGTGGAGTATAGAAGCCTTGCATAAGATGCAAATTCTCCAGAATTTTTAGTAATTCGATTTAGTATTTCCCTTTCTCTACTTTTATTTGTAATGCTAAGGCCTTCTTGATTCTTTGCTTTGGCTACCTCATAAGAAAGTTCCATTCTGTTTACGAAACACTTTAAAATTTCATCGTCAATTTTATCGATTTTCTCCCTTATTTCTGTTAATTCCATTTTCCTTCACCTACCATTTCATCTAACAATATTATAGCCAGTGCAGCCTCTAGGACTGGTACTGCGCGAATCGCTATACAAGGATCGTGCCTGCCTTGGATTGTAAGCTTTACATTTTCTTTTTTGGAAATACTAAAGGAATCTTGCTCTACTCCTATAGAAGCCGTTGGCTTCATTCCAACTTTGAAAATGATGGGCATGCCGTTGGAAATCCCGCCGTTAATTCCTCCTGCGTGATTTGTAAGAGTTTTTACAACTCCTCCTTCAATTGATATTGGATCATTATGCTGGGATCCTAGCATCTTAGTTCCCTCAAATCCAGTACCAAATTCAATCCCCCTTACTCCTGGTATTCCAAATACTAATTTGGCAATTCTATTTTCCAAACCTTCAAATATAGGATTTCCTAAACCTCCTGGAACTCCAATAGCTGCACATTCAATAACTCCACCTACAGAGTCTAAATTCTTCTTCAAATTTAATATTAATTCTTCCATTTTCGAACCTGCTTCATTGTCAATAACGGGAAGTTTTTTCTCACCTGGTGATAATAATTCTTTTAATTCTATATGAGCAGGGTTCCATTTTTTATCTTCAATTTTTCCTACGGACGATAAATGAGCTCCAATATGAATATTTTTTCTAGATAAAATTTGTTTAGCTATTCCACCAGCTACACAAAGAGGAGCTGTCAATCTGCCTGAGAAATGACCCCCACCTCGCATATCTACATAATCTCCATACTTTAAATGGGAAGTGTAATCTGCATGGGAAGGGCGGGGAACGTCCTTTAGATTAGAATAATCTTTAGATCGTTGGTCCTTGTTTTGAATAATAGCAGCGAGAGGACTTCCTGTAATCCTATTATTATAAACTCCTGATAGAAATTCAGGTAGGTCTTCTTCAATTCTACCTGTCGTTAAATTACTTAAACCAGGAGCTCTCCTTTTTAAAAATACATTTAGCTCATCCATATCGATAAATTCTCCCGAAGGAAGACCATCTATAACCACACCTATGGCTTTTCCGTGGGATTCACCAAATATTGAAATTTTTATATTCTTACCGATTGTGGATGACATCGACTGTACCTCCTAGGGATTTAAAGTCTTCGTAGAATTTAGGATAAGATTTATTAACAGCTTCTCCTTTGTTAATAATCACTTCTTTCTCGCAACATATAGACGCTATACTGGCAGCCATAGCTATTCTATGATCTCCAAAGCTGGAAGTTTCGCCCCCAATCAGCTTTCCGCCCTTAATAATCAAACCATCTTTTGTTTCTTCTGCATTTCCTCCTAAATCTTTGATCATTTGTGCTGTAGTCTTTAGTCGATCTGTTTCCTTATAGCGAAGTCTTTCTCCATTGTAGAAAACTGACTCCCCTGTGCTAACTGAAGCGAGAACGGCTAAAATGGGTAAGAGATCTGGAATTTCTGATAAATCAACACTTATTCCACGCAATTCTCTCTTTCTCACCTCTATCACACCTTCACGCTTAACATCAGCACCCATTTCTTCTAATATATCTAAAATTTTAGAATCCGATTGTAGCGTATCCCTTCTTAATCCCTTTAACTTTATAGGACCACATAATGCCCCTGCAGCAAGGTAAAACGCAGCATTTGAATAATCACCTTCCACGTCTATTGTTCCAGGGCTTTTATAAAATCCTTTCTTGACGCTGAAAATATTATTTCTTCGTTCTACATCAATTCCAAAACGCTCCATAGTTTCTATTGTCATTTCTACATAAGCTGAGGATTCTAAGGAGTTCGTTAAATGAATTTCCACATCTTTATCCATCAAAGGTGCTGCTAGCAAAATTCCAGAAATATATTGAGAACTAATGTTACCAGGCAAGGTAAATAAATTCCCTCTTAATAATCCCTTTGTCTTAAAGGGTAAGTTTTCACTGGAAAATGTAGTTCCATTTTCTTCCATTGCATTTTGCAAATCCTTTAAAGGTCTTTCGGGAAGTCTACCTTCTCCTGTAAAGTAGGCATTTTCTATCAAAGCCGCAGTCACTGGAAGTAGAAAGCGCAAGGTGGATCCACTTTCTTTTGGGTTGATAATCACTTCTTTAGGTACTTCCTTTATGGGAGTTACTATAAGCTGATTGTGTTCTTTTTTAATATCAGCTCCGAGAGATTTCATGCACTCTATAGTCGCTTCAATATCCTCAGAAGTATTATTTATATTTATTATAGTTTTTTCATCAGCTAAACTAGCACAAATTAATATTCTGTGGCCATCGGATTTAGAAGAAAGAATCTCTAATTCTCCTTTTAGTTGATTTCCTTTTATTTTTACTATCATATTATTCCATCCCCTTTTCCAAATAGTATTTGAAGCTATTAATCGGAATTTTGTTAAGTCTACATTTGCCAATTTCTTTTATTTCCACTATGGTGATTTCTTCTCCAATACACTTTTTATCTGATTCGATATGATTTAGCAATTCCTCTACGGAATAATTGCATTGAGTTGGAAGTCCATTTTTCTGAATTACTTCAATAATTTTTTTCATATCATTTTTATCTAAAATGCTAAGCTTTTCGCAGGCTCTTGCCATCATGGCAGTTCCAATAGATACTCCATGGCCATGGCTAATTTTGAAATTACTGGCCTTTTCTATAGCATGACCTATAGTATGACCTAAGTTCAAAATTTGCCTTTCTTCTTTTTCCAGTTCGTCTGCTTCAACTACTCTAGCTTTGTGTTCTATGCACTTTTCAATAATATTTGAAAGCCTCTCATCCTTTTTATCTAAAGGGATTTGAAACTCATCAAATAATTCTCTATCAAACAAAATTCCGTATTTTATAGATTCTGCAACCCCATCTTGGAAATACTTTTCTTCCATTGTAGATAATAGATCCGGATCACATAAAACAGCTTTTGGCTGATTAAATATGCCCACAAGGTTTTTACCCTTTTTTAAATTCACAGCTGTTTTTCCTCCCACAGAAGAATCGACTGCTGCCAACAAAGTAGTCGGAACCTGAATATATTCTATTCCTCTTAAAAAAGTTCCTGCTACAAAGCCTGATATATCTCCAACAACTCCACCACCAAAAGCAAGAACAGTATCTTTTCTTTGGATATTATTTTCTGCCATAAATTCCACTATCTCGCTATAAACTTTTAGAGATTTACTTTCTTCCCCTGGAGAAATTATATACATTTCCCATTTAATTCCATTTTTATTCATTTGGTCTAATAAATCAGATCCATAATAAGAATGTACATTTTCATCAGTTATTATCATCACTTTTCCTTTTATAAAAGGTTTTAATGATTTCCTTAATTTTTTGAACATCCCTTTTTCAATTATAACTGGATAATTGGGATTTGTTTTTATGTGAATAACACCCATGGATTATCTCCTTTTGTCTTCCATTTGTTTTTTTGCCATGCATCCAGAGTGAAGCATATCTTTTAATTTTTCTTCCTCTTCCCTTTCAATGGCATCTGCATATCTTTCTAGGTGGCTGCTAATTCTTCGGATTTCTTTGCATAAATTATCTTTATTTGCAAAAAATAGTTCAGCCCACATATCTTTGTCTAATGTTGCAACTCGTGTCAAATCCTTTAAACTATCTGCAGAAAATCCAAATTCCTCATCATTTGTGGGAGATTGAACATAGGAATTCGATACGATATGAGCAAGTTGTGAAGTATATGCAATTATGCGATCATGGTCAATACTATTTGTATAAACTATATTTTTAAATCCAATATCTCGAAATAAGCTCTCCAAATTCGAACCAATTCCTTTTGAGGTCTCATTTTCCACAAAAATCATAGAAGAATCTTTGAAGAGTTGGGAAAAAGAGTTCTCATAACCGCCTCTTTCCCTGCCTGCCATGGGATGTCCTCCCAAGTATGGAAATTTAAATTCCTTTGCAATGGGAAGTAACTCCCTTTCCACAACTCTTTTTACTCCACAAAAATCCAAAACTATTCCTTTAATATTCTCTTTGTTTTCTTTAACAAAGTCGATTGCAACGTTATAATTTACTGCTAGTACTATTAGTTCGCAGTCTTTAATATTTTTTTGATTCAATTCCTCCTGTATAACTCCATCTAATAGTGCATTCTTCATGGCGTTTTTGTCAGAATCAAATCCTAATACATCATGGGAGGTTTTTTCATTTATAGCCTTTGCAAAACTACCTCCCATTAAACCTAGTCCTAAAACTCCTATCTTCATTTATGACAAGCCTGCCATCACTTCATGAAGTTTGAACACTTTATTAGCAACGCGGTCAAAGGTTTCAGGTCTTAGGGATTGAGGTCCATCGCATAAAGCATGTTCCGGATCATTATGAACTTCAATAATAATTCCATGGGCTCCCACAGCAGTAGCTGCCATGGACAAAGGCTCTACAAAACGGCTAATACCTGCTGCATGACTAGGATCTATGATGACAGGAAGATGAGTCTCTTCTTTTAGTAAAGGCACTGCTGAAATATCTAATGTGTTTCGAGTCATAGTTTCGAAGGTTCTTATACCTCTTTCACAAAGAATAACATTTCTATTTCCTCCTGCCATAATGTATTCTGCACTCATAATGAGTTCTTGATAAGTGGCAGAAAGACCTCTTTTTAATAAAACTGGCTTATTAATTTTTCCTAGTCTTTTTAACAGTTCGTAATTTTGCATATTTCTAGCCCCAACTTGTATAATGTCAACATCAGCACATAATTCCAGCTGAGATGATTCCATTATTTCTGTGACAATTGGAAGACCTGTTTCTTTTTTTGCAGCTAATAATAATTCAATCCCTTTTTCTCCCATTCCTTGGAACGCATAAGGAGATGTACGCGGTTTGAATGCACCGCCTCTTAAGATTTTCGCTCCAGATTTTTTAACTGCCCTTGCTACTTCTATAATTTGCTCCTCTGATTCCACAGAACACGGTCCAGCAATTAAAGTGAAATTATCTCCTCCAATTTTAGTTCCATTTTCCAATGTAATTATCGTATCTTCTGGATGAAATCTTCGATTAGCCTCCTTGTAGGGTTCTTGAATTCTCTTAATATCCTCGACGATTTCCAGCGCTTGTATAAGACTAGAATCAATTTTAGTAGTATCACCTACTAATCCTAAAATAATAATATTTTCTCCAACTGTTGGGCGAACGTCCACACCTTGTGTCTCCAACCATGCTATAAGTCTAGATAGTTGTTCTTTATCTGGGTTTGGTTTTAATTTGATAATCATAATTTTCTCCTCTTAAATTTTTCTAAAAAAATAAAGCTCCCAAAACGCTGTTTTGGGAGCTTACAATAGACTTCATTCATACAAATTTAAACAATCATCTCAGAATAATTTATATGTCTATTCATACAACCCAAAAAAGCTTTACCGTAAAAGAAAGTAAAGTAAAAGCTAAAATAAAATTGTACAAAAGACATAAGTTTTTTCATTACAAGTTTTCTCCTTGTTTCTAAGAATAGAGCTATTATAACATAAATATTAAACTCTACAAGAGGGATTAACGCCAAGTTTAATGGTATTTTATAATTTATTCTCCAATTTTATGAATCAAATGGGCATTTTTCAATATTTAACAATGGGTAAAATTATTTAAATAGTTTTAATAATTATGTAAATTAATTCCTCTTTTGCAATTAAACAAAATTTCCAAAGATTTAATTGTATTTACGAAAACATCACTTACTTATATATTTACATCCAATGTTTTACAAAATAATAAAAAAACGGCAAGGAAAAAATAAATTTCCTTTGCCGATTTGTTTTTTACGCTAGCAATCCTCCGTCGATTGCGTACTGAGATCCTGTGATGAAGCTTGCGTCATCACTACCTAGGAATAACACAAGTCTAGCTATTTCTTCTGCCTTTCCGTATCTTCCCATTAGTACTAATGCTCCATCTACTGCTAAGTTATAAATGCTAATATTATTATGATTAGTTTTATATTCTAGCTAGGACTTCTTCTCCCATTTCCTTGCAGCCTATTTTTTCTTTTCCTGCTGCTATATCTCCCGTTCTAAATCCTGCTGCTAGAGTTTTTTCTACAGCTTCTTCGATGGCTTTTGCTTCTGTTTCTAGATTGAAGCTGTATCTTAGCATCATGGCAGCTGAAAGAATCATGGCTAAGGGATTTGCTAAATTTTGTCCAGCTATGTCTGGTGCAGATCCGTGAATGGGTTCGTAAAGATGTGGTCCGTTATCTCCTAGACTAGCTGATGGCAACATTCCTATGGAGCCTGTGATTTGGGAAATTTCGTCAGACAAAATGTCTCCGAATATATTATTAGTCAAAATTACGTCGAATTGGCGTGGGTCTCTTACGACTTGCATCGCTGCGTTGTCGATATACAAGTGCTCTAGCTTTACTTCAGGATAATCTTTGTGAACTTCTTCCACAACTGCTCTCCAAAGTTTTGACGAATCTAAGACATTTGCCTTGTCTACGCTAGTTACCTTTTTATTTCTTTTCATAGCCGATTCAAAAGCAATTTTTGCAATTCTTCTGATCTCTCCTTCGTTATACTTTTCCATATCGTAAGCTGTTCTCAGTCCATCTTCTTCATAAGTTTTTCGCTCGCCAAAATAAATTCCACCCACCAGTTCACGCACTACCAAGATGTCGATACCGTCTCCTAAAATTTCATTTTTAAGAGGAGATGCATCTCTTAGTTCCTTGTAGATTATAGCTGGGCGCAAATTTGCATAGACTTGTAATTCTTTTCTGAGTTTCAAAAGTCCTTGTTCTGGGCGAAGTTTCGGCTCAATTGTATCCCATTTCCAACCGCCTACTGCTCCTAAAAGTATTCCGTCTGATGACTTTGCAATTTCAATGGCTTCATCGGTAACCGGAACTCCGTGTGCGTCGATGCTAGCTCCACCTAGTAGAATATTTTCATAAGTAAATTCGTGTCCGTATTTTTCTCCGATTTTATCCAGTACCTTCGTAGCGATACCTGCTATCTCAGGTCCAATTCCATCCCCTGCTGCTAAAGCGATTTTGTAATCCATATTTTCCTCCCTAGTATTCATATTATTTCAATTATACATTAATTCAGCAACTTTTACATTGAATATAATCACCCTAGTGATAAAATATGACTATACAAGGAGGGATTTATTTTGAAGAAAATTGGATTAGAAACATTATTAGAATATAAATTTATATCAAATTTGAGATTTGAAGAGGAAAAAAACTTACTGGGTTTTGTAGTTAAAAATCCCAATGAAGAGGATAACAAATACGATTCATATATTTACACTTACGATTTAAGTACTGACAAAGTGAAGAAAATGACATCTCTTGGTGAAGAATCTAGCTTTGAGTTTGTAGATGGAGATATAATTTTTAGTGGCGCAAGAGAAAAATCCGACAAGGATTTAAAAGAAAAAGGTTTTAAATTCACTAGCTATTACAAATTGCCAACATCTGGCGGCGAGGCTGAAAAATTATTTCGTTTGCCACTCAGCGTGAAAGATTACAAAGTCTTAGATGATAATACTTGGATAATTCTAGGAACTATAAACGAAAAACTTCCTAATTTAATGGAAATAGAAAAATTGGAAGGCGAAGAAAGACAAAAAGCTATCAGTGATGGAGCTAAAAAAATTGAATTTGAAAAAGGATTCGAAAGACTTTCTGAAATACCATTTTGGTTCGACGGGGGAGGATTTACAGACGGAGATCGCTCTGGACTTTATAAATACAATTTACAATCTGGCGAGTTAATAAAGCTAACTGACGATAAGAAAATAGTGAGTTCTTTTGAGATTGTAGGCGATAAAATTTATTACATCTACTACGATTTTACAGGCGTTATGGAAATCGAAGATAGATTAGCTAAATATGACCTCTCTCAAGAAAAGGACGAGGAATTATTTTACGAAAAAGAATATAAAATATACTATGCAAATGAATTGGACGGCGAAGTATTTGTAATCGGCGTCGATATGAAAAAAATCGGAATCAACACTAATCCAGATTTTTATATCCTAAAAGACGGAAAGCTAAAATCCATCACCCCTAAAGATTTTGACTACTCCATCTGTTCAGCAGTGAATTCAGATGTTCGCCATGGCGGCAGCAAAACTTTAGTGAAGAAAGAAGATAGAATTTACTTCACTTCTACCCAAAATGTGGACACGTTTTTATTTAGCATAGGAAAAGATGGAGATTTAAAAAAAGAAATTGACCTTCCTGGAAGTATAGATGGATTCCAAGTAGGGGACGATGAATTTTATTTAGTGGCGATGCGCGGCGACAATTTGCAAGAAGTTTATAAAAATTCTGGCAAAGATGAGGTAAAACTCACGTCTTTTAATGACGATATCTTAAAGGAATATGAAATTTCAACTCCTGAATATGTATCTGTGGAATGTGGAGACTTTGAACTTGATGGATACATTATGAAACCTATCGGATTTGAAGAAGGTAAAAAATACAAAACCATTTTACAAATCCATGGGGGGCCTAAAACTGCATACGGTTCGGTATTCTTCTCAGAGATGCAGTATCTAACTGCACTTGGATACGTAGTGATTTATACTAACCCACGAGGTTCAGATGGACGTGGCAATGAATTTTCTGACATTAGAGGAAAATACGGCTCTATCGACTATGAAGATTTGATGCACTTCACAAAGGAAATGGCAAAACGATTTGACTTCATCGACGAAGAACACATGGGCGTAACTGGCGGATCTTATGGAGGTTACATGACTAACTGGATTGTTGGACATACGGATTATTTCAAAGCAGCAGTGACCCAAAGAAGTATCTCCAACTGGATTTCCAAATTCGCTACTACAGACATTGGATATTATTTCGTAAAAGACCAAGTAGCAGCAACACCTTGGGATAATTTTGAACAACTTTGGGATAATTCACCTTTGAAATACGCAGATAAGGTAAAAACTCCAACGCTTATTTTGCATTCTGAACAAGACTTAAGATGCGACATCGACCAAGGATATCAATTCTTCACTGCATTAAAATATCACGGAGTAGAAACAGAAATGCTCATGATAAGAGGAGAAAGCCACGGCCTATCCAGAGACGGCAGACCGAAACAAAGAATGGAAAGACTAAAAGCAATGGCGGGATGGTTTGAGAAATATCTATAAGCACCTTCGGTGCAGTTAACAATTGACAGTTTACAGTTAACAGTTGGCTACGCCTTTGTTGGGCGGATAGAATATGCCTTGCTGTAGGGGTCGTACTCTGTACGACCCGGGAAAA
>CANRJQ010000019.1:0-27244 GCA_947630985.1 uncultured Clostridia bacterium
TAGTTGTTAAAGGAATTGGAAGATTTTATCTAGATTATTTGGATAAAAGATTAAGCAAGTTTAAAATTATATCTTATATAGTTTTGCTTATTTTTGCTATAATATTAATCTTCAGAGAGGTTTACATCTAACTTAGGTTAGACTTGATAAATGATTCGATAGGTCGAGGAGATGTCATTGATATCCACTGAACTTACTCTATACGTTTAGTCTCATTTTAAAATTACTCAAATATCGTGAAAGTACAACAAATTTGTTATAATGAGATTAAGTTATCATTACGCATTTGTGGGGAATGCTGATGACTAATAAATTAATAGGGGTAAGAAATGAAAATAAATGAATTAAGAGCTCTTAGGGGTCCGAATTACTATAGCAATTCACCTGTAATTTTGATGGAATTGGATATTGGTGAATTAGAAGAAAGACCTAGCGATCTTGTGCCAGATTTTAGAAAAAATCTAGAGACAATTCTCCCGACCCTTTATGAGCATAATTGTTCACCTGGTAAACCTGGTGGATTTTTTGAACGTGTAGATAGAGGAACCTGGGCGGGGCATATTGTGGAGCATATAGCAATTGAGCTTCAATGTCTTATAGGTCATAAAGTAAGTTTCGGTAAAGCGTTTTCTTTAGACGAAAAGGGAGTTTACAATATAGTTTACAGATACCAAAACGAAGAGGTGGGCATTCGTGCAGGTGAGATGGCTGTAGAAATTGTGGAGAAACTTTTTGAAAATGAAATGACGGATATCGAACCACTTTTAAAAGAGTTGCAATCTATTTACGAATCCACACTTCTAGGTCCTTCTACAAAATCCATAGTAGACGAGGCTGCGAGAAGGGGAATTTCTCATATCAGACTAAATGAAGATAGCTACGTCCAATTAGGGCAAGGCAAATACCAAAGAAAAATTCAAGCTACTGTAGTGGACAGCACTTCATCCTTGGGAGTGGAAATAGCCGGCAACAAAGAAAGAACAAAGGAAATCCTTGGAGAAAATGGAATTCCAGTTCCTCAAGGAAAAGCGGTGGAAAGCTTAGATGAGGCGGCAGAGTTGGCTGAGGAAATAGGGTATCCAGTAGTTACAAAACCTCTTCGAGGAAATCACGGTAGAGGTGTCACTACAAATATCACTACACCTGATGAGCTAAAACATGCTTACGATTTAGCGAGAAAAATCGATTCATATGTAGTGGTGGAAAAATACTTAGTTGGTTATGACTTTAGAATGATGGTGATAGACGGGAAATTTCAAGCGGCTGCATTGAGAGAGCCTGCGTTCGTCATAGGTAACGGAAAAAGTTCATCCCTTTAATCAGCTGATGGCGGAGAGAATCTCTAGATTGATTGGGCTTAATATTATTGGAATAGACATAATTGCAAAAACTTTGGAAGAGCCTTTGGAGATGGGAAAATCTGGCATAGTGGAAGTGAATGCTGGACCTGGATTTAGGATGCATTTGTACCCTTCTGAAGGTAAACCTAGAAATATTGCGAAAGCTGTAGTGGATATGTTATTTCCAGAAGGCGCTCATCACTCCATCCCCATATGTGCAGTGACAGGAACTAACGGAAAGACTACTACCACTAGATTGATATCTCATATTCTCACTTATGGAGGCAATAAAGTAGGAGTTACTTCCACAGATGGAGTTTTTATCGACGGTGTGCAAATTCTAAAAGGTGATTACAGTGGACCCGAAGGAGCGAAAGCTGTACTAAAAGACAGTACCGTAGATCATGCAGTTTTAGAAGTTGCAAGAGGCGGAATCCTCAGACGAGGATTGGGTTTTAAGGAATGTGATGTAGGAGTTATGACTAATGTAACCTCAGACCATTTAGGCCAAGGGGGTATAGATAGTCTTGAGAGTTTGTCTAGACTTAAATCCACTGTATTGGAATCAGTGAAAAAAACAGGATGGGCAGTTGTAAATGCAGATAATCCCATGAGTTTATTGAGACTAGATAAAATAAAATCTAAAATAATATTATATTCTAAAGACAAAGATCATCCTTTATTAAAGGAGAACTTAAAGAAAAATCATGTCAATGTAACTGTTAAAAATGAACATATAATTTTACAAACACCTGAAATGGATGTAGAAATAGCAGAAATAGATCTTATCCCCATAACGTTTCAAGGTCTTGCTGATTTCAATTTGGAAAATGCCATGGCAGTAGTGGGAGCTACTTATGGATTGGGAGTTAGGGAAGAAGTGATTCAAAAAGGACTATACACTTTTAATCCTTCCATAACCCAATCACGGGGTAGAATGAATATAATAGACATTGGAGATTTTAAGGTTCTAATAGACTACTGTCATAATATTGGAGCCATAGAAGCTACTATCAATTTCATAAAAAGCTTAATGCCAGGAAAAAAGATTCGATTATCTTCTGGAGTGGGAAATAGAAGGACTGAAGATATTATAGAATACGGAAAAGTCTTGGCAAAGCACTTCGACGAAATAGTAATTTGTGATCCATCTCCTAGAAATAGAAAACCCGGAGAGACTTCTTTGATACTAAAAGAAGGTATTTTAAAAGGAGGAATGGCAGAAGAAAATATTACTGTTACAGACGAAGAGAGAAAAGGTGCTCAGATAGCTTTGAAAAAAGCTGGGCCTGGCGATTTGGTAATATTACAAGTAGACAATGTGGACCAAATGATATCCGATGTATTAGAATTTAAAAAGAATTATTCAATGAAATAAAAGTTATAAAAAACAAATAGATATAAATAGAACTCTAAATGAAATGATCAAATTTCTAATTAGAGTTCTTTTTTAAATAAGTTTTTATTTTTATCTAACTCCACCGCCAGAGCCGCCGCCGGAAAATCCGCCGCCTCCGCCAAAGGAAGAGCCACCACCGAATCCGCTACTGGAAGAACTTGAGCTTGCGTTATAAGATTCCACTCCTTTTCTAATACCTGTTCCAGCGTGATAACCCATTCTACGAGTATTATTATAGAAGATATAATAAGGATAAAAGTAAGGCATAGGCTGGTAAGCTTCCTCCACTGGGATATAATCTTCGTCTTCTAATTCCATTTTCAGCTCTGGATTTAATCCCAACAAGGTAGACAATATTAGCAAATTTCTATTTTCTTCCCTAATTTCTCTTCCGAAGTTTTCACCAAGACTATTAATATAATCTTTATTACCCTGTATTTTTAGCATCTCCTGGATGCCAGATTCTGTTAAGGATCTAGACTTAAATATTCCAAATTTCTCCATAACTTCTACATAGCCATTTTTTAGGGCATAATCATATCCTTCTTTTTTCGCCCCTTGAAGTATCTTATGAAAATCTAAATAGTTTTTTTCCATATATTTTTCAAATCTTTTAGAAAACAATCCGCTAGGAGATTCGTCAGCTCCTTTTAAAAGGAAATTCCATAGGTTGTATTCGGCGTTTTTTTCTAGTTCTATACTACTTAAACCCATGAAGCTACTAGGCTCATTAATAAATTCGTAATTCTCAGAAATATTCCCATCAATAAACCACTTCATCAAAAATGCAAACAACAATCGCAATCCAGAATTCTCTTCGTCGTACTCAGGATCCAATGTCAGAAAGTAATAAGTAGGCACAATCTTTCCATCAAATGGAATTTCTCTAGAAAGTGTTCTATTATCGACTAGACTTTGAACCTCGTTGTAGTTATTTATTTTGGTAGATGCACCAGATACCATTTTTAATATTGCTAAGATAAAAAATCCGATGGCACCAAAGGCTAAAATAATTTGAAAAGGAAATGATCTTTTAACTGGTCTATCTTGTCTTGGAATATCAGGTGATGTTTCACCGGTGTCGTAATCAGAACCTCGAAATGCAATTTCTTTTAAATCTTCAAAGGTGCCATCTCCTACATATACGGGATTAATAATTCCCTTGTCCAAGGACACCATCACATTTAAATAATTATGACTATTAAATGGAGAGGTGGATTGTCCTACAATTTCGCCATTTAAAAATTCTATATTACCCCCATACCCAAAGGACCAAATATTTGCATTTTCTGGACTTAGATTTACACCATCTTTGTAAATCCTAAAAGATATTCGATTTGGAGATGGATTCATTTGATCGTTTATTAATCTTACGTTAAATCCATCCTTGTCGCTGAAGGCTTGGACCATATTATTAAAAGAATATTTAAGGTCGTAGGTATTATCTCCGTATTCGCTAACCCCAAAGACCAACTCGATTCCATTTGGCGTATCTAATATTCCGTATTTATTTTTCTTATCTTCAAAGGACCGAATGCTATCCCAGTTTTCTACATAAGTGTATGGACCATTCTTGTCAGAAACTGTAAAATCCACAAGCTCCATATGGTCTAGATGTTCCATGGGGATGAATAACTCCGTACCTTCTCTTATATTCGTATGCCAAGTTTGAGAAACTATTCCAGTGCCGTCATCCAAAATTTCCACGTCTAGGTGAATGCTATCTATTTGATTGCTCGTCGCAAGGGAAGCACCGTCAGATATTAATAGTAGAATTAATATTATAAAAAGTATTTTTTTGAATTTCATTTTGCCATCTCCTTCATATGGTTTTGATACCCTTATGGGTAATTGTTAACTAAAATTTCAAAAAATTTTCTATAAAAAAATCGTTTTCAAATTGCCCTCTATTTGTGTTATACTATACAAAGGAATATTTTTTTATAAAATACATAAAAATGAAAGGTGGAAGTTATATTATGAAAGTTTATACTACTGACAAAATTAGAAATGTTGCCCTAGTTGGACATAGTGGAAGCGGTAAGACAAATCTTACCGAATCTATGCTTTTCCAATCTGGAGCTACAAAAAGAATGGGAAATGTCAGTTCTAAAAATACATTGTCCGATTTCTCTAATGAAGAAGCCCAAAGACAATCATCTATTGGAACTAGCGTTATACCTGTAGAGTGGAGAGATACAAAAATTAATGTTATCGACGCTCCAGGATATCTAGACTTCATAGGAGAAGTATATGGCGCACTAAGAGCAGCTGAATCAGCTATCCTAGTAGTGGACGCTACTAGTGGAGTAGAAGTAGGAACAGAACTTCTTTGGAAATACTGCGAAGAAATCGACCTACCAAGAATTATTTTTGTTAATAAAATCGACGGAGAAAATGTAAACTTCAGAAGATTGATGGAAGAATTGGAAGCGAAATTTGGTAAAAAAGTACTTCCATTCTCAACTCCAATCGGAGAAGGACCAGACTTCCAAGGTGTTACAGATGTAATTTATCAAAAGGGATACAAATACGAAAATGGCGCACCGACAGAAATCGAACTTAATCACGACCAATTAAAAGCTACAGAGAGAATCTACGAAGAGATTACAGAAGTAGTAGCAGAATCCAGTGAAGAATTAATCGAAAAATACTTCGAAGGAGAAGCTTTCACTAGAGAAGAAATTCTAAAAGGCGTAACTCACGCACTTATCGAAGGCTCAGCTGTGCCACTACTAGTAGGATCAGGAGAAAAAGCTATAGGAATCGACATTCTATTAAATATGATCACAAACTATATGCCAGCTCCAAACCACGAAAAAGCACACATCGGATTTAGACATGAAGACGAAGAAGTGAGAAAAGTAGACGTAAACGATCCATTCTCAGCAGTAGTTTTCAAAACTATTACAGACCCATTCGTAGGAAAGATTTCAGTATTTAAAGTAGTTTCTGGAAAAATCACAAAAGATACAGACCTTTATAACTCTACGAAAAAAGTAAACGAAAAAATGGGCGGACTTTTCACCATAAGAGGAAAAGAACAAAGCGCTATAGAAGAACTTCAAGCAGGGGACATAGGAGTTACAACAAAACTATCAGTGACCCAAACTGGAGACACTCTATCCGACAAAGCTAAACCGACAGTTTTCAAAAAAATTAAGTATCCACAAGCGAACTTATTCTATGCAATAGAACCGATGAGCAAGGGAGACGAGGAAAAAATTTCTGCGTCACTTCTAAAACTTCAAGAAGAAGACCCAAGCTTTGTTATCGCTAGAAATCCTGAAACGAAACAATTGACAATAGGTGGCCAAGGTTCCGTACAACTACAAGTTATTATCGACAAATTGAAAAATAACTACGGAGTAGAAGTTAAAACCGTGCCATTTATTATTCCATATAGAGAAACTATAACCCAAACCGTAGAAGTCCAAGGACGACACAAGAAACAATCAGGTGGAGCAGGACAATACGGAGACGTATGGGTAAGATTCGAACCATCCAACGAAGAATTCGTATTTGACGAAGAAGTATTCGGCGGATCAGTTCCAAGAAACTATTTCCCAGCAGTAGAAAAGGGAATAGAAGAAGCAAAAGCCCAAGGACCACTAGCTGGATATCCAGTAGTGAATTTCAAAGCAGTTTTATACGATGGATCCTACCACGACGTAGACTCCAACGAGATGTCATTTAAACTAGCTGCAGCATTGGCATTTAGAAACGGTATGGAAAAAGCAGGCCCAGTTTTACTAGAGCCGATAATGAAAGTAGAAGTAGTAATTCCAGAAAACTACCTAGGAGATGTCATGGGAGACATCAACAAACGTAGAGGAAGAATCTTAGGAATGGACCAACAATCCGACGGCTCACAACTTCTAATTGCAGAAGCACCACAAGCAGAAATGTTTGAATACGCAATAGACCTAAGAGCTATGACCCAGGGAAGAGGAAACTTCTCCATGGAATTCGTAAGATACGAACAAGTACCATACGAAGTAGCAGAAAGCATAATAGCAGCAGCGAAAAAAGAACAATAAAATTAGAGAATAGTTTACAGAGTACAGTGTACAGTTGCCTACGGCCATGTATACAAGATGGAAACGCCATTGTAGGGTTCGAATTTATACGCTCTTGATTATCTACGTGTTCAAAATGGATTATTCATCTAATGATATGAAAATGCGAGATGAAAAAGATACGAATCGCGACGTAAGCCGACTGGTTTAATAAAAATAATTTAATACGCCTGATAATTCACGATGCCATTTAGGCGAAAGGATTTATCAGGTGTTTTGTTTTGGGAGATGAAAATGTTAATACTAATTTTCTTAATAATAAGTATATACTTTATTTTTTTGAATTTAGGAAGAAAAGAATATGATAACAAAGTTTCTGGGCTCAAAGGAAATGAAGCTTTGGCTGAACATATTTTCAAATTATATAAACTAGCCTTGACCTTTACAGCAATTGTAGCTTGTGTTGTAATTTCACTTGTATGGCTAAAAGAACCGATTTGCCAGATATTTTACTATTGAGGTGATTTGATAATGATATTGCCAATTTTATTTTTTCTTGCTTTTTTCCAAATTTTTATAGAGATAGGAAGAAGGTACTATGAAAAAGCTTTAGAATCAAAAGAAGAAGATGCTTTGTATAAACTGATTTTTAAATTATACCAACTTATAATCTATATTATAATGTTTATTTCAGCTGGAATTTTATTTTTGTTGTTGTTGTCTTAAAGAGTTATTATTTTAAAATATAGGATATAGGAGTTTTGTTTATTAAAATATAATTTATAAGATACTAAATAGGATGTGATTTTATGGGAAAATGGCTGATTAGATTTTTTGGATATTATGCAATAAATTCCATAGTAACTATAGGACTAATATTCTTATACGGAACGATAGACCCATTTGCTGGTTACTTTCTATTTTTTATGCCAGTATCAGTATGGTTTGCTACCATAATTATGTTAGGTATTAAATATAAATTTCCAGATATTAATAAATACCTATTCCATATAGTTCTATCACCAGCATTAAATATCTTAACCTTAATAGGAGTAATAGCAGCTTTGATTTTATTAGAAAATTTTAATATGTGAAGTATGAAATAAATGATATTCCAAAAAATTATAAAGATGATAGTTTTTTATGTTAGAAAATGCTGTTGATTATATTCAATCAATCGATGCAATAATAGAAAAATGAAATAGTAGTTATTCAACTACATAGGAGTTTTGAAATGAGGAAATTTAAAATAATGAAAGAGTTGTTTGAGAAAAAACGTTACGTTATAGATTTTCTACCTAAAAGAGTGCCAGCAGATAGTTCAGGACAATATTTTGATGTGGAATATCATTTGCTAAACAGCAATAAGCATGTTGATTATAAAAATAGATTTGTAAATGTGATTTTAAAGCTGATGTGTTATTATGACATTTCGATTTTGTGGGAAAAATGGATAGATAATCCAAGTCCAGAATTAATTGAAAATATTATAAACACAATTATGAAAAATCATTCGGGCTCTCTTGAAATATTATTTATAGATGAAAATACACTAATGGTATTCGAATGGGATTGTCTATATTTGGCAGTGTTTAATCCAAATAAATCCATGAAAAAATTAATGAAAAACATCGCTATATCTGAGGGACTGTTTATGTGGAAATCGTGATGCGAAGTCTATGATTTGGGGATATATTATGACGACCACTTTTTATAAAAAATTAATACACCTGATAATTCAAGATGCCATATTGCGAATTATCAGGTGTTTTGTTTTACAATTTTTTATCCAAAATTTTCTCTATCAATTTATACAATACCAATGTGGCGATTTCTGCTAGTGGAAATGATAGCCAGATTCCTGTCATGGCGAAGTGGTGAGAGAGGACAAAGGCAAATAGGAGAGAAAATATTGTGCCTCTGGCTATGGAGAGGATGAATGAAAGGCGCGGATTGTTGATTGCGTTTTTGTATGCGATTAAAGAAATATTTATTCCGTGGGGTAAAAATCCTAAGAAGTACAAAATAATTCCAGGTTTAGCAAGGTCGTATAAAATTTTTAAATTTTGGGAATTGAATATGGAAATCAAGCTATCTATATTTAAAATAGAACCGAAATAAACCGTTAAAGACAATATCGCTGCAAAAATTATTCCGTATTTGAAATACTTCCTTTCTCCAAAGGTATCTTTTCTTCCGTGGGCGCTACTGATAAGCGGCTGCATTCCTTGTTGCAATCCGTTGAAAATTGACATTACTATGCCGCCGATGTTTGTTATAATTCCGTAAGCGGCAATTCCTATATTTCCTGAAATTCCTAGAATTAAATAATTAAAAGAAAGTGTTACTAGACCTTGGGACATCTCGTAAATAAACGATGATGTGCCTAGTTTTATAACTTCCAAAAGTTTTTTAACTTTAAACGAAACCTTCTCGAATTTTAAAATTTTATCTTTTTTAAAAAAGTGTGCCAAAGAAATCAAAATAGAAACTATTGGCGACAGTCCTGTTGCAAGGGCGGCGCCGAAAACGCTTAATTTAAAACACTCCATAAAAATATAATCGAAGACTATATTGAAAAGGGAGCTAAATAACAGCGCAATCATGGCGAGGTTGGGATTATCGTCGTATCGAAGAAAAGTCATAATAGCAGTGCTAGGGATAAAAAATGTACTGAAGGCCAGAAGGGTTTTGATATAGGTATTAGTCATCGCCAAAGATTCCTCATTGGCACCTAAAGCCCAAGAGATATTTTTTGAAAATAAAATACCGATTATGCTGAGAATAATTCCAGACAAAACCGCATAAGAAATGGATACGCTAAAATATTCATTGGCTTTTTTGTAATCCTTTTTGGCAGCTAGATATGAAAAATTAATTCCTCCCCCTGTTCCGAAGAGATAACCCAGTCCCAAAAGAATTCCGTACAAAGGAATAGCTATATTGAGGGCAGTGAGTCCAAGATGCCCTGCATAATATGCCATAAAATATGTATCTGCAAAAATGTATAGAGAAAGCCCAAGGGTTCCTATCATATTTGCAGAGATGTATTTTGCAAAATTAGATAAATAGTTCTTTTCCATGGAGAAATTGTATCACAAATAAATCCGAGAGCATACCTCGGATTTATTCGGATTAATTGTAGAGGGCATATTCCCATGCGCTTTGCGACGCCATCGATATACAAAATAAATAAAAATGCCTGACGGATTCAATCCATCAGGCAAAACTCTTTTAACGTGTGAAGGCTCTTGGCTATAAGTCGCATACAATGTGATGACTATCTCTGTTCTTTGACTTCCCAATATTGTACGCATTTTCTTTGCTAAGACTTATTACCGAAGTATCTGCAAACAGATCCGACAGATTTTGTTTCTTTTCGGTAAAGGCAGTTAAAATATAAAGAATTGCTAAAATGCCATAAGTGTGAATAAATCTTCCTACGAACTCTCTCATAATCACCGTTGTAAGATCTAGTTTACTTCCATCTAGTTTTACTACCTTTAATGAAAACATCATTTTTCCAAGAGATTGCCCATCTGTCAAATAAGTGGAAATAGTAAAGTAAGATAGAAATATTAATGTAGAAAGAATTCCGTAAATTTTTAAAGAAGGGTTAATTCCCGTAATAGCTAAAATAGAGTCCAACAATATCTTTACTATTAAGCCTGCAATTAAGGAGTCTACTAAGAATGAAAAAAATCTTATGAAAAATCCTGCGTAAAAAACCCTTGGATAATATTCGTTTTCAATTTCTTCCACCGAATACACTCTTCTCTTGGGAGTGTACTCTCCTTTTTCTTCTGGTTCTTCTTCAGTTTTAATTTCGATAAACTCATTCATCATTTACCTCCATAGAGATACATGGGAGCTGGCATATTTTTATAATTTTCCATGAGTTCTTTTAATTGAAATAGATCTGAGCTTCCTTCTACTTTGGATTTTACTAGATTTAAGAAGTTGAAAAATTCTGGTCTCGTGTCCTTGTGATAGGAAAAAACTTCTGCCATTTCCAATCCATTTTCATTTTTTAAATCCTCTAAAGTTTTTTCTGTAAAGGCAATTTCATCTATTAAACCATTATTCAATGCTTGATTAGCTGTATATATTCTACCATCAGCCAAGATTCTTACAGTTTCTTCTGGAATATTTCTGCCACCAGCGACGATGGAGACGAATCTATCATAGGTTTCGTTTATCAGCTCTTGCCAAATAGCTTTTTCTTCTTCTGATGCATGTTCAAAAGGACTTCCCATAGCTTTCATATTTCCTGAAGTATAATTATTTACAATGACTCCGTATTTATCCAGGAGTCCAGTGATGTCGTAAGTCGTGCTGATGACTCCGATGGAACCTGTGATAGTTTCTTGGGTAGCGTAAATTTTCGTAGCATCTGCTGAGACATAATATCCTCCCGATGCAGCCATCCCCAACATCTGAACATAAACTGGAATATTTCTTTCGTCTTTAATTTTTAAAAACTTATCTCTAATCTCTGCAGATTCGTAGACTCCTCCACCAGGAGTATCTACTAAAAACAATATTCCTTGAATCGACTCATCTTCTAGAACTTTGTCCAATTGTTCCAACATAAATTCATGGTCGTAACCACCAGTTGCAGAACTTCCTCCTGAAGAAATAGTGCCGGATAGCTCCATAACTAAAATTCTAGATCCCGGATCTCCTGCTTCAATTACATTTTCCGTGATAGTTCCCATTCCCAAAGCGAGATCCTTTAAAGAACTCAGCTGGGATTTTGCATCCATTTCTGGTGTATATTTAGGAACTGCAAGGGAAATGACCAAAAGTACCAACGCCACTCCCACTGCTAACCATCTTTTTTTATTCATCTGTTCCTCCTAAGTTTTAAATCTCGAATATATTACTCTAGATTTGGTTTTAAATTCTTGTCTAGATTAGTTTTTGCAAACATTGCAATCATTGAAGCGACTAAAATCAAAACTGCAAAAACTGCAAATACTATTAAGAATGTAGTATGACCCATAGTCGCGCCTTCAAATATAATACCCAATGATTGGGTAAAAATTGCACTTCCAAAAAAACTTAGAGTATTTAATATCGCGCTTATCAAAGATCTTTGGTGAGGTTTTGCGTAATCCCCCAAAGTCGTGAAGGCATTTTGCATAGTAGAGCTGTTAGCGCCGCCTAGCAAAAAGGCTAATAAACCAGTTATTAAATAGTTAGAGTTCGCAGGAGTAATCCCTACGATTAACCACACTATCGATGTGAATATAGCCATCTTAATCAATGCGCTGAATCTTCCGGACTTGTCTGCGATCCTTCCTGCTATTGGGGAGAAAAATATTCCTCCAACGCTAAATAACATCATTAAAATGCTGGCATTTCTTACGCTGTAATTAAAAACTGAAATGTAATAAGTTGTGCCCCAAAGACTCTGGAATGCTTGTCTCGCTCCGTTATAAATAAGTCCTAGCATAGAAATTGCTCCCAAGAAGAAATAAAAATATTTTTCCTTAGGGTCTTTAGTCTTTTCCACTGTTCTTTTTATTTTCGGTCTAGGTTCTTCATATAAAAAGAAGGAAGCTATGGACAAGATTAGTACTGCAATTGCAAAGGCATTATATACGGTTTTGATTTCGAAATTGGACAGAAGAATTTCAAAGGGCGTCGTAGACAATACCGAACCCAGATTTCCCACTGCCATATGAATTCCTAAATAAGTGCTATAAACTCGAATATCGAACCAGCCTCGTATCATACTTAGGCTAGGTACATAAATTCCCGAAACGGCAAAACCAGTGATGAGTCTTCCTATCATAAGCTGGGTGTAATTTTCCGCATGACCAAATATATATGTTCCTATCACCATAGAAACCATACAGACTTCTATTATTCGTTTGCTCCCGTATTTATCTGCTATTAACCCAAAAGGAATTTGGGTAAGCCCATATATATAAAACATGATGGATCCCAGAGTTCCCACTTGGGAAGTGGTAATTCCCATTTCTTCTATGAGATAAGGCGCTAAAACTGCCATGGACTGTCTATGAAAATTGGTCCAAAAATATCCCATCGCAACTACTACTAAACAAAAAACCGCTCTTTTTCTATCTACAATTCTCCCCATAATATCACCTACTTTAATAATAACTCAATTTCCTCCCACCTTCAAGTTAAGTAAACTATGATTTTATGATATAATACATATGAGTTGGTATTATAAACTCGAAGAACTAAGTGCTTGTTAAATTAAAGGAGGGCTCCTATGGACAATAAATTAAATAATAGTATAGATATCTTAGTGGCAGATGACGAAAATGCCATTGCTGATATAATAAAATTTAATTTAATTAAACAAGGATACACAATCCGAATAGCCAACGACGGCGAAGAAACCTTAAAAGAAATAGAAGAACAAGCTCCGGATTTATTGGTGTTGGATATTATGATGCCTAAGAAAAATGGATTCGAAGTTTTGGAAATTCTTAGAAAAAAATATAAATTCCCAGTGATTATACTCACTGCCAAAGAAGAAGAAAGCGACAAGATTCACGGATTAGAACTAGGGGCAGACGATTATATGGTAAAACCATTTTCCATAAACGAATTGATAGCCAGAGTAAAAGCCAATTTGCGAAGATTGGATTTTCTAAATCCTGAAAATAAAATAGAAGAAATAAAATACGAAGATATAGAATTAGATTTAGGAAAATACGAATTAAAAAAACGCGGAGAAGCCATTGAATTGACTGTGCGTGAGTTTGAACTGTTGAAATATTTAGCCATTAGACGCGGTCAGGTCATCTCTAGGGAAGTTTTATTAAATGACGTTTGGGGTTATGAGCATTTCGGCGACATTCGAACTGTGGACGTTACGGTGAGAAGATTGAGAGAAAAGATAGAAGATGAAAGTGGAGAACCTAAGTATATCAAGACAAAGCGTGGAGTGGGATATTACTTTGGAGGTTAATATTGTTTAAAAGCATTAGATCCAGATTCATCGCCATTTATTTCATTTTAGTATTGGTGGCGATGATGATAGTAGGACTATTTATAGTCAACAGATTAGAAAACACACAATTAGCAAGCATGGAGGAGGATATGAAACGTACTGCTTCCACCATGCTTTCTTCTTCTGAAAAATTTTCAACTGTAAACTGGTCCGAAGAACAATTTGAGATCCAAAGAATCTTAGACGAATGGAAAGTAAATTCCAATTACCAAATCTATGCCATTTACGGCGAAGAAGCTCCGGAGATAGTGGCATCGGTTAATGTAAATGCTGCCGTAGTAGGCAGATCCGCTTTAAGCTATAAGGGGTTAAGTCCCGAGATGATTTTGATTTCCTTTGGAGGAGATATCGAAGAGCGAACCATTTCTTCACAAGGAGATATTTTAAGCGAAATGCATATCACCTATCCCATTTTGGACTACGAGGGAGAAATTAACGGCATTTTTTATATGATAGGAAATTTGGATAGTCTAAACACACTGCTGATGGACTCCCAAAGAATACTTTTAAACGCAGGACTCTTAGCTCTTTTGGTAGCTATAGCCCTGGGTCTTTTACTGTCATCATCTATTACAGGACCTATTATGGATTTAACTAGAAAAGTAAAAGTAGTAGCCCAAGGAGATTATTCCCAAAAAGTAGACGTAAAAAGTGACGACGAAATAGGACAGCTTTCATCTATGTTTAACTTTTTTACAGACGAGCTCCAAGAGACCATCTCCAATATGGAGATAGAAAGAGCCAAGCTAAATACCATTTTCGATTACATGGCAGAGGGAGTACTGGCTTTAAATTCTCAAAACGATTTAATCCATGCCAATCAAGTAGCGAAAGAAATTCTCCATCTTCCCAAGGGAGATATTTCCAATAACAAAATCAATCTAGGGAAATTGAATATATTTGATATAGACTATAAGGACAAGTCAACCCTAGAAGGCGTAGCTTTCGCCACTATAGATGACAGACATTATAATTTAATCTACGGACCTTACTTGGACGATTTAGGAATCGCATCAGGTTTGATAATAGTATTTCAAGATATTTCCAAGGAGCATAGACTAGACGAAATGCGAAAGGACTTCGTGGCCAATGTATCCCACGAGCTTAAAACGCCATTGACGACTATAAAAACCTATACCGAAACTCTACTGGAAAACGAAATGGATAGAGACACGAACCAAAGATTTTTAGGAATAATAAATAAGGAAACCAATAGAATGACCAGACTAGTACAAGACTTGCTAGAGCTGTCTAATATAGACAATAAATCCTCTTTGAAGAACTTGGAAAGTATTCATCTAGTTGGATTTATAAATAATTGCATCAGAAGCTTGGAGGTTATGAGAGAAGAAAAGAATATAAAACTATCCTTTAAAAATATAAACAAGGATTTAGAAATAGTAAATCATAGAGATTCCTTGGAGAAAATTTTTATCAATATCTTATCCAATGCGTATAAATACTCAGATGAAAACGGACGGGTAGTGATAGAAGTCATGGACTTCAAAGACAGTTTTTCCTTATCCATAAAAGACGAAGGAATGGGAATACCCTATGCTGACCAAAGACACGTATTCGAAAGATTTTATCGCGTGGAAAAGGGCCGAAGTAGAAAAGCTGGAGGAACTGGACTTGGACTTTCCATAGCCAAGGAACTAGTGGAAAAACTAAAGGGCACAATCCTCATTAAATCCAGACCCAATTACGGTACCGAAGTGGTATTAACCTTTCCCAAGATAGTAGAGGAAACGCCATGAAAGAATTCTTGAAGACACTTGGAATAGTATTTCTTAGTATTTCCAGCGTATTTTTAATTCTTTTGAACTTCGGTGTAAAACCTGAAAATATTTTCGTGGAAAAAACTAAGCCTAGTGGCTCTTTGATATTTGATTCCAGTGTAATTATGGCGGATGCGGTAATGCCTGAATACATCGGGGTCAACTTCCAGGGAGGAAAACACACAGTAATCAACAATCCTAGAGACTCAGGGGTGTGGGCAGACTCCATCGAATTGTTAAAATCTATTTTTGAAGAAAAGGGAAAGATAATCAGAAGTAGAGAAATCATAACTATGGATATTTATAAAAACTTTTTAAATCAAGAATCCATAGTCTTGTTTTTCAACGAAGACATTACTCCATTGACCTTGTTAAATTCACTGGGCGTGGAAGAACCCAAGGATGTAGTGGATGATTACGAAGATATAAAATTTATTTACATTTCACTGATAAAAAACTTTATCATAATAGGAGAAAAAACCGAGTTAAATTTACTCACCCTAGACCACCTGGAAGGGGAAGACTTGAAAAAGAAAATAGACAATCTCTTCATCAGTGGGTACAACCCCTACGTATTGGGAGAAGAAATTTTGGGTTTTAATAATCCCAATTACTTTCCGAAGATATCTCAGCACAAAGTGGAAATCGTAAGGTTTGAAAATATACTCAAGACCTTAGACGATCATAATATTGAAAATATAGTTTATAGCTTTTTTGGAAAAGAAGTAAATTACATTCGAGAGATTAAAGAAGAAGGTAGCCAAACCATTTACGTAGACGGATCTAGACTGTTAAAAATTAGCGAGAAGGGATTGATATCCTATTACGATCCGGAACAACCCCCTAGCAAGGACAGGAATTTGTATATATCTTTGGAAAATGCTTTGGCATTTATATCCAACAATTTGGGCTATGACGGATCCCTTTATCTAAAAGAAATTCGCCCCATAGAAATCCAAGAGAACCAAGGCTTTAAAATGACCTTTGGGAAAAATTCTAAAGGCTACAAGGTAGAACTACTAGATGACGACATAGTAGACTATATTGAAATTGACGTCTTTAACGAACACGTAAGAAGATTCTCCCAATTCTTCAGAGGAGAAGTTCCAGGATCTGTTAGCTATTTTGAAATAGACCAGACCCAAGAGCTGAGACCTTTGATTGCGGTGAATTTAAACTATATTAACGATAGACTATTTGAAAACCCCGAAGAATACATTACCTACGAAGAAGTCCTTAGCAAAATAAGACGAGCTTATGTAGTCTATACTGACTTAGGAGAAGACGAAAATTTGGGACTAGCTTGGAAGGTAGAAATTGATGAAGAAGTATTTTATTTTGAAATCCAAACCAATTAATTATAACGAGGAGGGATATTTTGGATTGGTCCAAGACTAAGACGAGACTGATAATTATACTTTTAATATTGAATATCTCTCTAGGAGCTTTGTTTTTTTTAAATAAATCTAATCGAAGCTTGTATTTTGCGTCCAAAGAAACTTTGGACGAAGTAAAAATAAGACTAAATAAATATGGGATTGGCCTAGAAGCAGAAATCCCCAAATCTCCAGATAGCATAAAACCATTAATAGTAAAATACGAAGAAGAATCCCCAGAAGAAATCAATCTTAAATTTTTTGATGGAATGGGAAAAATTCAAGCAGATGCAGATATTTCTAAAATCACCAAAGACGAAGAAGAAATTACGATAATTAATAATAGAAGACTTTTGTATGAAAATACTTCCCAAGAGGAAGGGGAAGAAACCTTTGACTATGAAACTGTGGCGAGACAGTTTATCTCTGACAAAGGATTTGACTCTGAAGATTTGTTTTTGGTAAAAATTTTAGACCATGGAGATTCCAAAACCTTCGAATTTACGAGGAAATATGAAAAGAAATTAGTAGAGACCTCCTACACCAGAGTGAACGTGGCTAGGGGAATGGTAGTCACTATGGATAGACTTTGGATAGAAGTAATCGAAGAAGATATGCGAAATATAGAAATCGAACCAGCTTACAAAGCTCTATTTAGTTTATTAGACAAGGAAGAATATATAGGAGATACTATAAATTCCATAGAATTATGCTATTATTTTAATCCAGAAGAGCAAGGAATCCTAGAAGACAATACGAGAGCAGAACGAGGAAGAGCCATACCAGGATGGAGAATAGGGTTCAAAAGCGGCGAAGCGCTCATTGTGGATAACTATTAATTTCTGTGGAGAACTTTTTTGTCAACTGTTAGTTGATTTTTCTCGAGATAATTCAAATTCCCCTCCATTGGAATATTTTTCCTTCAACTATAAAATGTAATTATGAAAGGAAGGGATTTTATGAATTTACAAATTGGAGAACAAATAAAAAATGGAAGAATTAAAAGAGGCTGGACACAGCAAGAATTAGCGCTTTCTATAGGAGTGACTACTCAAGCAGTGAGCAAATGGGAGACAGGAAGCTCATATCCAGATATAACCTTGCTACCTATAATCGCTAGAAGCCTAAACGTCTCCATAGACCAACTAATGGACTTCAATCCTGACTTGCCAGAAAAAGAGGTAAAAAAGATTGTGGAAAAGGCTGTGGATAACTATGTGGAAAAGGGCTTTGAAATAGGCTATGACTATGTTAAGAGTATATTAAATTTACATCCAAATAGCATAGCTTTAAAATTTTATTTGGGAAGTTTGTTCCAAGGATTTATGTTGGATGAAAAATTATTAAAAAAAGAAAAGATACAAGAATTGTATTTGGAAAGCGCAAAACTATACGAAGAAGTTTTGGCAAGTGGACTTAAAGAGTTTGAATATAAGACTAGAATAATTTTAGTTGGAAGCTATATGATGTTAGGGGAATTTGATAAGGCAGAAAAAATGATCGGTGCTTTGCCAGATGATTCTCAAGATAAAGAATTTCTATACGGAAATCTATATACAATAACGGGAGAAAAAGATAAAGCTAGAGAAATTCACTTAAAAAATTTAAAGCATATAGGAAACAAATTAATACAAATTATGCAAGTATTAGCGATGATTGATGTGGAAGAAGACAATATTGACAAAGCTTTAGAACAAATTAAAAAGGCAGTAACCATTTCTGAAATTTTAGACTTTGGCAAACACTCTGCATTGCAAATATATATAAAAACCCTTATAGAAAAAGGAGACTACGATACAGCGGTTCAAGAATTTGAAAAATTGGTGGAGCTTATTGACAATATCGAAAAAGAAACTGCTCCAGAAGAAAATGCCACATATATAAAATCTCTACTTTCTAAAAGTGTATTGTTAGATAAAGATTTAGACAAGATAAGAGAATATGAAAAAGTAAAACTAGGAGAGATAAAACTCAGAAATTACTTATAAAAACATATTAATAAATTTGTAAACACTTATTATTTTCTTTGTGATAGAATTTAAACTAAAAGGATAGGTATTTACAATGAAAAAAATTAAAACGATCCTACTTTTACTTTTGGTAATTATGACATTTGTCTCTTGTAATACTAATGAGACGAAATCTCCAGAGGAAATAAATACAGCAAAAGATATATCAGAAGTAGAAAAGACAGAGACAGAACCTGAACTTAGAATCGAAACAATTAGGATAAAAGCCTTCGGGGACACCATGTTTCATATGCCCCAAGTTCGATATGCAAAAAATCCAGACGGTACATATAATTTTTCAGAATCATTTTCAGAAGTAACAGAATTTATAAAAGATTCTGACCTGAGCGTTGCCAACTTCGAATCCACCACGAATCCTAACAGAGAATATCACGGATTTCCCATGTTTAATTCACCGCCTGCAGTTTTTTATTATTTAAAAGCTGCAGGTTTTGACGTTTTTTCCACCATGAACAATCACACCCTAGACACAGGGGTAGAAGGAATCGAGACGACCCTAGACGCCATTTCAGCAGCCAGTTTAAAATCCTTCGGCACCAGCAAAGTGGGTGAGAAAAAGTACGAAATATTCGAAACCAAGGACACAAAAATCGGTCTATTGGGATATTCTGAATCCTTAAATGGATTGGATTCCAGATTGGATACAGATGAAAAGAAAACCATGGTCAATCGTCTAGTGGAAGAAAATATAAAATCCGACATAGAAGAATTAAAAGGACTAAATTGCGATATCATCTTAATATATCCCCACTGGGGCGCAGAATACCAATCCCAAATGACCACAGCCCAAAGGGATCTGGCACACAAAATGTTGGAATGGGGTGCAGATATAATCATAGGAAATCATCCCCATGTGGTGCAGCCTAGTGAATACTATGTGACCAGTGATGGAAGAAAGTGTTTCATAGCATACTCATGTGGGAATTTTCTCTCCAACCAAAGAAAAGAAACTATGGATTCAGAAGATACCTTGGAAATACCAAATAGCCAGCGCTGTGAACAAAATATCGCCTACGAAATAATAATCGAGAAGAATTTTAGCGAAAATAAATCGACTATTAAGGACGTAATTTACCATCCCATGTGGGTAGGACTTCGAGAGGGAGAAAAACGCAGGGTAGTAAAATCCCATCTATGTACAGAGTTTTTGGAAGGTGGAGAAAAATATGGCGAAGTCGATGACTACACCCTAAGCAGAATACGAGACGCCTACGAAAGTACACTAGAGACTACGAAGCCATTAAACATAAAGTAAAACGTAACTAATTTGATACTAAATTACACTATTAATTGATATAATAAAATCATGAAAAGATTAACAATGATACTGTGTTTCATAATATTAATAGGATGCAAAACTGAAAAAAATATTATCGACACCGCTGAATTTGAAAATATTCAAGTGGAAATTTTATCCAGTAGTAGCGACTATGGAGATGAAATCAAAATCCAAAGAGATTCCCATGAATTTGTCATTGACGCAGAAGGGATGAATCCTTGGAAGATAGATTTTTGTAACGTAGACGGAGGCGAAGTGGAACTTGCCATAGGAGTTTACAAGAAAAGTCCCCATCACAAGGAAATAGTACGGAGATTATTTTTATACAATATTGATTTTGAAAATGAACGCTTAAAACCCAAGCTGAGAATCAGCAGATTACATAATCCCTTGGTGGATTTTGTTATGATAGATATAGACGAAGACGGGCTAGATGAAATAATATCTATAGAAGAAACCATTCGAGGAAATTATGTAATGGGAGGGTACAACTGGACGAATTTCGCCTTTGAAAGAGATTATTCCAGCGAAGAAATAGAAATAGAACCTACATATTTAAACAAAGAAGGCAGAATCGAAATTAATGGCAGTGTGTACGAATTATTTTTAGACGGAGAGGAGATTAATTGGAGATGAAAAGAAAATTACTTATCGTATTGGCTGTAATTTTGACCTTGGGGATTTTCGCTAGTTGTAATAAGAAAGAGCCCGAAGTTAAAGAGCCTGTAGAAAACAACATTATCAAAGAAAAGCTAGCTCAAAAAGAAAATGAAGAAGGCGAAGAAGTACCGACAGTAAAATTAAACGACGTGAGCTATCTAGAAGAATTGGAGAAGAAAGCTATCGAGGTGCCCTTCGAGCTCACCAAGATCACGCCCAAAGTTCCAAAATATTCCATCGAAGCGAATCTATCCAATGTTAAAAACGCAGAGCACTTCGGAGAATTCACAGAAGCCCAAAGAAAATTCCTAGTAGAAAATGGATTTTTAATAACAAAAACTGGATTCACATTCTATGACGGTGTAACAGAATTCAAGTACGACCAAATTCACCAAATTTACGAAGAAAATGAATACAAAGGGATACCTAGTTTTGTAACAACAGACTCTATGACCCACATTTTCCACATATTTTATGACGGATTTTTACGAGACATAGAAATGAATCAACTCTATCCAAAATCAGTGGAAATGACAAAAAAATTATTACAAAAAAATCTGGAAATCTATAACCAATTAGAAAATCCAAGGCTCAAAGAACTACAACTTAAAAACGTAGCCTTCTTCGCAGTAGAAGGAAAGCTTTTGGGAATCGATATAGGAAATGAAATCCCAAAAGAAGCGATGAATATGGTAGATGTCGAGATGAAAAATATCGAAGGCAAATCAGAAAATACTTCACCTATAAATGGAAACAAAGTAGACTATTCCCAAATGACGGTAAGAGGACATTACACCAGAGACGAGAAGCTAGAGAAATATTTCCTAAGCACTATGTACTACGGCCAAATCGGAATGTTTCCCTTTAAAGAAGGCAGAGTAGACGAAGATGCAATACTTCAATCACTCCTCATCACCCACAGTGTCTATGAAGACCCAGAAGTTTTTAAACTTTGGGCAGCACTAGTAGACCCTATAGACTTTTTAGTAGAAACAGCAGACGACTTATCCTTGAGAGAGTATGGCAGGATGCTTTACTCAATTTATGGAGAAGTCCCAAATTTAGAAAATCTAGATGACAAGACGAGTTTGGACGCAGTTGTAAAGATGATAGGCGAACTTCCAAGACCTATAATCGCACCATTTTTAGGCCAAAGCTTTAGATTCATTCCCCAAAGATCAGTTATGGACAATGTGCTAATGCAAAATGTCGTAGATGTAAAAGAAGGACCTATTCCATCTAAAAGACCAATTTACTTAGGACTAGATATTATGGCAGCCTTTGGTAATGAAAAAGCAAAAGAAATTTTATACGCAGACGAATACAATTCTCATTGGAGCATGTATAAGGCACGTACGGAAAATAATATTACATTGGTAAATTCCTTTTCAGATAAAAACTGGCAGAAAAATCTCTACCGCGGATGGCTTTGGATGCTGGAATCCTATAGCAACACATACGAAGAAGGCTATCCAATGTTTATGCAAAATGAAGCATGGAAAACAAAAGACCTAGTCAGCGCCTTGGGTTCCTATACAGAACTGAAACACGATACGGTACTATATGGAAAACAGTTGATGGCAGAGATGGGCGGCGGCTCGCCAGACGGGATGCCCAAAAGTTATGTAGAGCCGAATTTAGAGCTATATGAAAAGCTATCATGGCTTTTGGAATACACAAAAGTAAATTTAAAAGATAGAGAAATGCTATCTGAAGAATATGAGCTTAAGCTAAATAGATTCCAAAAAAATGTAGACAAATTGATAGAGTTAACGAAAAAAGAATTAAACGGCGAAGCATTTACAGAAGATGATTATAAAGAACTGTTTTATATAGGCGGATGGATGGAATCCATAGCAGTAGCATTCGTCCAAGGAGAAATGTCTTATTGGTATGAAATAGAAAATGTAACAGATAGAAGAATGCCAGTAGTTGTAGATCTTATGAGCGTGGTAGAAAATTCAGTAGGCGTTCCCATGGGATATTCATCCATGGCCACAGGAAAACCAGCAGAAATCTACGTAGTCTATCCCCAAGATGGAGAACTTTATTTAGGTAGAGGTGGAATATTCACCTTCCACGAATTCATCTCAGAAGAAAGACTCACAGACGAAAAATGGCAAGAGACATTACTAACAGAAAAAGAAGTAGAACTACCATATTGGTACAAAGATATAATATTCGAAGAAAAACCAGAATTCGAAGGAGATATGAGCCAGTACGGGTGGTAAAAATAAAACAAAAGCCTTCAGCAAAAATAGAGTGACCCCAAAAAGTTGGACTTTATAGAGTAAGTATAAATTTTTGTACTTACTCTATTTTTTATTTGTGAAGATTTTGAAAAGTTATTATTCAAAACGTTTTCTTAAACAATTAGTATCACTAACCTTGGCATTCGTCATGGTATTTAGTGGATTCATTCCACTATTTGAAATAGAAAATGTTAAAGCGGCAGCAAGACCTAAAATTGCGTACCCAAGTACAGAGAAGAACACTGCATTCTCTTTGTTTAATTACTATTTTAGGGATTTGACAAAGGAGACAGTTACCACCTGGAATCAAGATTCATTTGATTCTAACTATAACGAACAAGGAAATATTGTAGATATTACTACGAATCCCGAAGGGGTTACCAGGAGAAGGCGCACATCTAGCTATTGTAAAGCCTGTTGGGGGAGGTCCCGTCGACCATAAAGCCACCACTTGGATTGGAAGAAGTATGATGACAGGCCAATCTGATCCTAAACGAACGGATTTAGTATACTTGCCAGATCAACCACCTACTACGCAAACTATGCGTGTAAGATGGACTAAGGAAACAGACGGAAACTATAAGCTTAGCTATGAATATTGGTTTTACGGAGCTCAAAAAGATATTCCGCGCGGCGAAGTATTCACCGGTTCTCAAACCTATACAGAAGCTGAAGCTTTAGCTATGTTTGGTGGAAGCAGATCTGTCTACTTTGGTATTTACGGCGCAGCTGAGCGTACCGATAAAGCGGAGACGATTATTGGCGGCTTTGTAGATATGCGTAAATATAAAGTGAGCTATCAATATAAAAATAGAGCACTAAACGATGCAGACGGCACATGGGATGATGTCAATGCAGTAAATAAAAAAGTTCCCGAAGCTGATATGGCTCCTGTTGTAGGGAAAGCCATGAACGGAAACTATGATATTGTTCTGCCGAATTTGGCCCCTGGATTTGCTTCCTATAAAGTTCCGACGGCTGACTTGACATACAATCCTTACACCCCATTAAAAGATCCTATATTAAAAGAAGCTGGACAAAACTGGACAAATATTCACAGCTTTAGAAGTGTGGATTCTGAAAATAAAAAAGCTACCATTAGAAGCTTTCACATAGGGATTGAATGGTGTCTTTCCATATACAACTACTTCTTCTATATCAGCCATGATATTCTTTCTTTCTAATGGAGAATCATAGGCAAATGAATCATACAAGTCTTTTTCACTAGGGGTGCTTTCTACAAGCTTTGTCCCTATTCTACCTTGAGCTATTTCTTTTCTAGGATTACCATCTTCATAGGATAGGCAGTAGAGCTAACGGTTGTTGAACTTTTTGCATATTAGAATCTATCTTGTAAGTTTTTATTTCCCCTAAGGAAATCATATATTATTTGCCAGCTTGTAAATTTCTTCCTTATCTTTTTCATTTAATAAGTAATTAAGTAGATAAGAAATAATGAATATACCTGGAATACTAACTATTAATCTGGTTATGGCAAATTTCGAACCCATTGATGAAAGCTCAAACAAAAACATAGGAATTTTCGTAGTTGACCATGCTCCTATAAATATAAAGATATTTGTAAGCTTAACCTCTTTTTTCATGAACACTGCAGCGACTGGAAAAGCTCCATATAAAGGACCTGCAGCTGCAGAACCAATGAATATTGAGATCAGTATTCCTTTCCATCCTGAGCCTTCACCCATATATTTGCTCATTACATCCTTTGGCACCCATTCATCAAGAAGCCCCATAAGAACAAATATTGGAGGAAGAATTGTTATCATTTCCTTAAAGCTAATCCATACAGTATCTATTGCTTTTAAACCCGTTTCTATACTGAATATATAAGTTACAAGAATAATAATTGAGGCTACTATAAACATTCTAAATTTTTTTAAGTTTTTCATATTAACCAACTACCTTTCCAATAATAAGTGCTACAATAAACGAGAAAATAAACGCAAAAAGGTTCCTTAGAATTGTTGTTTTCTTCCCAAAAAACTTGATTTCAACAGGTATCGTAATTACCCCTACCATCATTAAGGATGAAATAAAGGCACCCAATTGCATATATCCTGCACCATTTTGGAGTAATATTGCAGCTGTTGGGAAAGCAATAAATCCAGGAATCAAAGTTACAGCGCCAGCAGCTGCAGCTAATAATACCCCTAAAAAGCCGGAAGAATCTCCAATAAACCTTCCTATTGTTTCGGGATTCATATAAGCAATAATAATTCCCACTGTAGTAATGATACCTAGCATTGGTGGAAGGATATTCGCAAAAGACTTCCAGCCTTTTTTTAAAGATATCATGGTTTTCTTTTTATCTTTATAAAAAGATATTACTAAGAGAATGATTGTAATTAAGTAAAGTATTTTGTTTTGCATAATGCTAATCCTCCAGATTCGAATTTAAATTTATTATAGTGTCAATATGTTTACGACGCTCCTTTAATAATTCGAGCATATGATTTATTTCAATAACTCCTTTTTCATTTATACGATAAATCCTTTTGTTTGGACCATTATCGTTATCTTCCCAGTATGAATTAATAAATCCTTTATTTTCAAGATTTCTCAAGGCTCTGTATATAACGCCAATGTTCACACTTTTATCGATTAAGTTATACATAATCAAATCATTTGCTAGCTTATAACCATAACCATCGTCTTTTCTTAATAATGTAAGAAGTGACAACTCAATTATTCTACCAGATCTATGCATAATTTCTCCTTTCCACATAAAATTCTTATGCTATATACAATACACAAATATATACAAAGTGTCAATAGTATTTTTACATTAGTACTCTACACTGATAAAAAATAGCCAGGCTTAGAAGTCTATGTAGCAGACCCTACTAATAAATCTGTAACAATTACAGGATGAATTATTAATCAAAGACAGATGTCTTTTAGTAAATAAGTATTTAATAGAAGTGCTAGATAAGTATATAAATGGTAAAGGACCCTTAGCACCTTTCACATAGGGATTGAAGAAAACTTGAGTGAACAGCTTTAAAGGTTAGCAAGAGTACGACCACACTGGAGACTAAATTCTCTGGTGTGGTCTTTTGATATTATTCTAAATAATCTTTTGCATACTCAATTTCCTCTTCTATATCTTTATAGTATTAATAACTATACCAATCCAAAATACTTCTCAAAGAAGGCCAGAAGCTTATCGATTATGGTCTGTTTTTTAATGGTTCTAGAATTAGATGCAAATCTAGATACAGGAGGCATTATCCTATCTATATCAGTTCCTGTTGTCTTCATAAGGCCATCCCTAAAAGAGTTCTCAATAAATCTTCTTGCTTCCTCTTCCTTAAGGTTTTCCTCCTTGATGAGCTTACCCATATCTTTTTCTTTGTTTTCACTTAAAAAGACTTTCCATTCTTCGTCAACTTCAGTTGAAGCATTAACTTGGTCTATAAATCTTTCAATAAGATCCTTTTTGCTCCTAAGCTCTATGGATGAATTTATAGCCTTATCAATAGTAGTTAAAATATCCTTGTCCTTGCAATTAGAATCCTTATACTTAGCCACTAACATAAGAATATAATCTATATTAACTTCTATCTGCCTAATAAGCTCCATTTCAAAGATAATATCATCATTTATATTTTCCTTATCACCTGTTTGCTCTCCCTTGAAATCTTGGTAAAGGTCTATATAAATACTCTGATAGTCTTGAAGGTCCCTTTCTGCTAGGAGGCTATCATCTTCAAATTCATCGAAGGATGTCAAGATATTTCTAACCCTTAAGATTTTACCGAATAGTTTTATAAACTCTTTTTGATTATATTCGCCTATGATGGGTTGTCCTAATTGATATTTTTCCTCTAATTCACTTACTAGCTCCCTGTATCCTGCTTGATGCTTACCATCCTTATCAAAACCTTCATAGTATTCTTCATAGGTTTTAAGAAGGACTATTCCTCCTGCATCTTTATCACCAAAAAGAGCTATTGCCTTATCAGTTTCCTCCTTCAAGTCCCTAAAACAAACTATATTTCCAAAGGACTTTACACTATTCAAAATCCTATTTGTTCTTGAGAAGGCCTGTATTAATCCATGTTGTCTTAAATTTTTATCCACCCATAGGGTATTT
>CANRJQ010000020.1:0-22873 GCA_947630985.1 uncultured Clostridia bacterium
TTATATATCTCCTCTCTCATACATGACATTTTATCAGAATAAATATAATATGACATTATCATAGAATAACTACAAAAAGTTTACCTTATTCTTTAATAAAAGTGGATTTTAGGTTATAATGTATTCAAGTGAAATCAAGGATTTTAATTACATGGAGGCGAATATGAACAAAGAACAATTGGAATTAATGAAAAATGGTAAGGGATTTATTGCAGCTTTAGACCAAAGTGGAGGAAGCACTCCGAAAGCATTAAAGGCTTATGGTGTTAACGAGGATGCTTATGAGAACGAGGAGCAAATGTTTGATCTGGTTCATGAAATGAGAACTAGAATTATAAAATCACCTGCGTTTAACTCTGATAAGATCATAGGAGCTATCCTATTTGAGCAAACTATCGATAGAAAAATCGATGACAAATACACTGGAGATTATTTATGGGAAGAAAAGGGAATCGTTCCATTTTTGAAAGTAGATAAAGGTCTAGAAGAAGTAGCTAATGGCGTGCAGCTAATGAAAGTTATCGACAACCTAGACGAACTGTTAAGAAGAGGAAACGAAAGACATATTTTCGGAACAAAAATGCGTGCAGTTATCCAAGAAGCTAACAAAGAAGGAATTAAAGAAGTTATCGACCAACAGTTTGAAGTTGGACAACAAATTTTTGACGCAGGATTAATGCCGATACTTGAACCAGAAGTGGACATCAACAGTCCTACAAAAGCAGAAGCAGAAGCTATTATGAAAGAAGAAATTCTAAAACACCTAGACCAACTAGAAGGTGACACTGAAGTGATGCTTAAAGTTACTATTCCTACAGAAGATGATTTCTATAGAGAACTAATCGACCATGAAAAAGTAGTTAGAGTAGTAGCACTTTCAGGTGGATACTCTGTAGAAGATGCCAACAGAAGACTTGCTAAAAACCCAGGTTTAATTGCTAGTTTCTCTAGAGCTTTAGTAGAAAATCTATATGCAGACCAAAGTGACGAAGAATTTAATGGCTTAATGGAAAAATCTGTAGATGGAATTTACGAAGCTTCAATCATTTAAAACATTTAGCGTGGGTTAGAATAAACTCACGCTTTTTTTAACTAAAAAATTAATAGAGGTGCAAATATGTATGAATTGGGAATTATTGGAGTAGGAAATATGGGAGGTGCTATAGTTAGAGGAGCGATAAAATCTGGATTAATAGCGCCTAAAAGCATTATAATATACGAACGAAACAAAGAAAAAGTCAGAGATATATTACAAAGAGGTGTATCTTATGCCGGATCAGAAGAAGAATTAGTTTCAAAATCTAAAAGATTGCTAATAGCTATTCGTCCCCAAGGTTTTGAGGAATTGGGCGACAAGATAAAAGATAAACTAGAAAAGGACACATTAATTATTTCTATAGCAGCAGGTGTGAGTATAGAGGCTATGAATAGTATATTTGGTGAAGATAAGAAATATATAAGAGTGATGTCCAATACCCCTGCCACTATAGGTGAAGGAATGACTGCAATTTCGCCTGAATCAGGATTGGACTCGGAATCCATAGACTTTGCATTTAATTTGTTCGAATCTGTAGGCAAGGTTATAATCTTGGATGAAAGTAAGATAGCTTCCTTTACAGGATTCGTAGGATGTATGCCAGCTTATTTATTTATGCTTATTGAATCTGCATCGGATGCAGCGGTTAGTCATGGATTTTCCAGAGCTGAAATTTATCAGCTTATGAGCCAAGTAATGCTAGGATCTGCAAAATTAGTTCAAGAGTCAGGAAAACATCCAGCGGAGTTAAAGGACGAGGTAACTTCTCCAGGTGGAAGCACGATAAAAGGCGTCTTAGTTTTGGAAAAAGCAGGTTTTAGAAATGCTATTATAGAAGCAGTTCACGAAGGAACTAAAGCATCAGAAAAATTAATTTGAGGTGACATCATGAGAAAAGTTTTAATTTTTATAGCAGATGGAACAGAAGAAGTAGAAGTGATTACCGTAGTAGATTATTTGAGAAGAGCAGAGATCCAAGTGGATTTAGTTTCTGTAATGGACAAAAAGGAAGTTATAGGAGCTCACGATATTAAAATCATAGCAGACAAATTAATTTCGGAAGTAGAAGGCGAAAATTACGACGCAGTCTATTCACCAGGTGGGCTGCCAGGAGCATATCACATTAGAGATAACAAAAAGGCAATTTCTATTATCCAAGAAATGGCAAAAGAAGAAAAAATTGTATCAGCATTGTGTGCAGCGCCAATAGTATTAGATGAAGCGGGGCTTTTAGAAAGCAAGAACTTCACATGCTATCCAGGATTTGAAGGAAATATTAAAACTGGAAATCACAAGACAGATATAACTGTAAAAGATGGAAAAGTTATTACAGGAAGAGGACCAGCTATAGCAGCTAGTCTTGCATTTGAACTAATTGAAGAATTATTAGGTATTGATAAAAGAAAAGAAATAGAAAACGACACATTATTTACCATGTTAATGGCAGAGAAATAACTATTCATCACAAATGTCATACAAGGAGGATGAATTGAAAAAAATTACGACAAATAGTATTTTAAAACAGACGATATCATTAGTATTAGCATTTGTAATAATATTTAGCGGACTTACCACATTTTTTGAAATAGGAGTAATTAAAGCAGCTGATGAGGAAATAGAGGATTCAAGAACAGCATTACAGGCAGAAGTGGATAAAGAAAAAACTATTATAAGTAGTTACAAATATAAAAATGCAGGAGCCACTTTAAAGTACGCGTACTTTAATGCGATTGAAGAGGCAAAAGCATTGCTATTAAAAAATGATTCTGAGCTGACTAAAGAGCAACTAGATGCAACGAAGTTAAAATTGCAAAATTCAGCTAATGCGTTGGATGGTCGGAGTCCATCTACATCTCCAACTGATGTAAAAATAACAACAACAGCAGCAGATTTAAGTGCTGATCCTGTAAAGGAAGGGATTAGCATTTTGACGGCGACAGTACCAGCAAATTCAATAGTAGAAATCACTTATACAAATGTAAACAATATGTTTAAAAGAATTGAGAAAACTAAAGTTAATGCAAATTTTGAATGTGAATTACCTTTAGACATTCCAGACGGCGCAACGGTTTCCATCACTGCCCTAGAATCAGGTAAGCTTGTATCGGAAACAATTTTGACTATATTCACAGTAGATAAAACAAAAGCCGATGAAGCAAAAGAAGTAGCAGAAGCATTGGAGATTGACCCCGAAACTACAAATTTAGAAGATAATAGAGGCATTAAATATATTAAATAATTTGTTCATAAAAACTAAACCAAGTGCTGGACAAGGACAAATAGATGATGCAACAAAAATTCTAAATGAAGCTCTGATAGCTAAAGCAACAGCGGATTTAAAAGCTTCAAGAAATGCTTTGGAAGGAGCAGTAAAAGAGGCAAATACAATAAAAGTGAGCGCCTCATATTACAACGCAAAATATGCAGAAAAAGAATCCTATGACGATGCAATCACAGCAGGCCAAATGATTCTTAGAAAAAACGATGCTACTTATGTAGAAATAAACGAAGCACTAGACAAAATTAATACTGCTAATAATGCATTAAGTGGACAAGAAACTGATAAATCAAAACTTCTAGAAGAAGTAAATAAAGAAGCTGATATAAAAGGCTTAGATGCTTACAAAAATGCCACAGATGAAGAAAAAGAAGCATATGATAATGCACTTAAATCAGCCAAAGAAGTTTTAGACATGGATACAACCCTAACACAAATGGATATAGAAATGTCTTTAATGGAACTTAAACAGGCAACAACAGCATTAAGTGGCAAGGCAGATAAGACAGCTTTAAAAGAATTGATAGATAGCGCAAAGAAACTAATTCTAGATGAAATCAAACCATTAGACAAAGAAGTAATAGATGCCTTAATATCAGCCGAAACAGCATACGAAAGTTCAGAAACAACACAAGACGAAGTGGATAAAGCCAAAAAAGATTTGGACGATGCACTGGTAGCTAGAGAAGTGGGCAATGACCTAGCAGCAGCAAAAAATCTATTGCAAAAAATATTAGAAGAATCTCAAAATGTAAAAGCTTCAGATGCATATAAAAATGCAACTAATTCAGAAAAGGCGGCTTATGACAATGCAGTTTTGGCAGGGCAAAAAATTTTATCAAATCCAAACTCAACTATTGCTGAAGTTAATAGTGCTAGAATAGATATTGGAAATGCTAAGAGGAGATTATCTGGTTTGCCAGTAGTAATTGATAAAGTTAATAAGGAAATTTTAGAAGTAGCTATTGAAGATGGTGAGAGAATTCTCAAGAATAACTTGCCTTCAAATTTGCAAGAAGAATTAATTGGTGTATTGAGCGAAGGACAAATTGTATTGTTAGATTATAATGCAACTCAAGCAGAAATCGACAGAATTATTAAAAAAATTAGGAATGAAGTATTAACTATTGAAAAATATCTAAGACAGGAAAAAGAAAAATTGCAAATTAATCCTTGGATATTATTCTCTTCTTACGAAACTACTATTTCGGCAAAACTTGAAAAATCTGTAATTGGAACCAAAATGATAACTAGATACATCAACGGTTACGAAGATGGAAGTTTTAAACCTGAAGGCGAAATAACTAGAGGAGAAGCAGCAGTAATGTATGCTAGACTTCTAACTGATAACAATGTTCCAAAAGAAAAATCCACCTTCGAAGACGTGAATGATAGTGATTGGTTTAAGGACGAAATAAATTATATAGTAAATTTTGGTTATAAAGAAGGTTATTCAGAAAAAGAATTTAGACCTAAAGATGCTATAACCCGAGGAGAATTTGTACAAATGATAGCTTCATCGTTACAAAATGAAAGTGTAAAAAAATCAAGCCTAATTGATATCGATGGACATTGGGCAAAAGAAGCTATAGAGTTGGCAGTTAGTAATGGTATCGTAAAAGGCTACGAAGACGGAAGCTTTAAACCTGACGAAACTATTACAAGAGCAGAAGCTGTGACTATGCTAAATAGATTATTTAAACGCAGTGTAACTCCTGATAATATTGCAACAGTAAATGAAAATTCAATCACAAAATTTTCTGATACAAAGAATCATTGGGCAGAATATGATATTATTAGCGCATCAAACACCAGAGAGCAATATGTAGAGAATGGAAATTGGATTTTAGTAAAATAAACTAAGAGTAAACTATAATCACCCTAATATATAAATTGGGGTGATTTATATTTTTAAAAAGTATTAAATATAATAAGATTGATTGCTTAATCTGTTAATTACATAACAATAAAAGTATTGCAAATGTTTTATACATAATATATAATATTTTTAGAAAAGGAGGACGTATTATGGAAAATATCACAAAAATGATTGGTTATTTCAACGATAATATTTTATATTATCCGATACTAATTGTACTACTATTAGGAGCAGGAATTTATTTTTCTTTTAAAACAGGCTTTGTTCAAATTAAACTTTTTGGAGAATCTCTTAAAGTTGTAAAAGAAAAGCCTGCTGAAGGTGGAGTAACTGGGCTACAAGCTCTTATGGTTACAGTTGGATCAAAAGTAGGAACGGGAAACATTATTGGCGTGTCCACAGCAATTTGCCTTGGTGGATATGGTGCAGTATTTTGGATGTGGGTAGTTGGACTTCTGGGAGCGGCTACTTCATTTATCGAGTCTACATTGGCACAAATTTATAAACGTAGAGATGAAAAAGGTAGATGTTATGGTGGACCATCGTATTACATGGAATATGGCGTAAATTCAAAACTTTTAGGTATTATATTTTCTATCGCACTTATTCTTACTTACGGAGTTGGTTTCAATGCTTTAGCATCTTATAACTTACAAAGCTCGTTTGCTGTATATGGATTCTATGGAGACAAAGCTCCAATTATAATCGGCGGATTCTTTGGTTTATTAACACTTTATTGTCTATTAGGTGGCGGCGACAGAATATTAGCATTTACTGACAAAATCGTACCCTTTATGGGCGGAGGTTATGTTTTAGTAGCAATTATATTAATAATTATGAATGCTGGCAGAATCCCAACAATTTTCAGTTTGATTTTTAAAAGTGCTTTTGATTTTAAAGCTATTTTTGGTGGAATTGCAGGTTCTGCACTTATGTTTGGAGTAAAAAGAGGACTGTACTCTAATGAAGCAGGTATCGGTTCTGCACCTAATGCAGTAGCAGCAGTAGACACTAGCCATCCAGTTAAACAAGGTTTGGTACAAATGCTTTCAACTTTCATCGTTACTTTTGGAATTTGTACAGCTACAGCTTTAATGACCATGGCTTCTGGAGTAGAAGCTACACCTGAATTAGCAGGCGCACCTTATGTTCAAGAAGCGTTACATTCAATGCTTGGAATTGGCGGTAACATTTTTATTACTTTATCATTGGTATTATTTGCTTTTACTACAATTATTGGAAATCTATTTTATGTAGACTCTAACTTAATATATTTGAATAATAAAGTAAGTCCTAGCAAAACATTCTTAACTGTGTATAGAGTAATTGCAGCTCTTATCGTTTTCGTAGGAGCTACAATGGAAATGGATTTTGTATGGAATGTCAGTGACCTTTTAATGGGAATAATGACAATAATAAATGTTCCGATAATTTTAATATTAGGCGGACAAGCTATGAACAGCTTAAAAGATTATATCGCGCAAAAAGACAAAGGATTAGACCCTGTTTTCAAAGCGTCATCTATTGGACTGGACGAAAGCAAATTAGATTATTGGAAATAATTTAAGAAAGGAGACACGGACTTGGATTTTGAATTATTAAATAAAAAAATTGAAGAAATTGTTACTGGCAGCGAAAAGTTTAAAAGTGAAGGAGAAGTTGCGACCTATATTCCTGAACTGGCAAATGTGGACGAAGATAATTTTGGATTAGCCGTTGTGACAGTTGATGGAAAAGTTATTTTATCAGGAGATACGGATCTTAGATTTTCTATCCAATCCATTTCAAAAGTAATTTCACTTATAATGGCATTGGAAGACAATGGCGAAGAATTTGTATTTGAAAGAGTAGGATGCGAGTGCAGTCCATATGCTTTTAATCACGTAAATACCATTACTACAAAGGCGATGAACCCATTTGTAAACGCTGGAGCAATTTCCACAACATCACTTATAAAAGGAAATGACTCTGAAGAAAAATTCCAACGATTTATGGAGAAGATAAAAGTTTTAAGTAGTGATGACGATGTAACATTTATGGAAAAAGTTTATAACTCCGAAATGGAAACTACTGACACGAATAGAGCGCTTTTCTATTTACTTCGTAGCAAAGGAATATTCGATGTAGATGTGGAAGATGGACTGAATAGATATATCGCAGGATGTTCAGTAGGCGTAAATGCAAAAGATTTGGCTCAAATTGCAGCAGTTTTGGCAAATGGCGGAAAGTGCATTGAAACAGGCGAAGAGCTAATCGATAAGAATATTGTACGTAAGACTCTTGCTTTGATGTCTACTGCTGGAATGTACGAAGAAAGCGGCAAATATCAAATGACCGTAGGCTTTCCCCTTAAAAGTGGAGTAGGTGGCGGAATTATGGGAGTAGTACCAGGAAAATTCGGAATCTGCACTTACTCACCAAGACTTGATGAAACTGGGAACAGTTTAAGAGGAAGAGTAGTATTAGAAGAACTTTCTAGAGAATTAGGCTTAAGTTTATTTGAATAATATTATTGAAAGAGAAAGTGTTAATCGACACTTTCTTTTTTGATACTAAAAATTTTAAAATTATAGCTTCGCAACCAAAAGTTGCGTAATAGTTGGTGGATGTAACTGACAATTTTAGATATTATATAAATATCAAAAGCAAAGGAGGAGTTTAACAGTTATGAAAATTAGTGTGCCCATTATTATAATAAGTCTTTTAGTATATATTATTATAGGAGCTGCCGTAATTTTTTTATTTGTTACTTTAATACGAGCGCTGCTAAAATATATTAACTCAAGTGATGTCCGCAATGAAAAAAAGTTAGTTAGAAATAGTCTGGGAGAGGTTTTGAAAATTCATAGAACAAATTTGAAAATGACGCAAGAGTTTGTTGCTGAATCATTGGGAGTAAGCAGACAAGCTGTATCCAAATGGGAAAACGGAACAGCAGATCCATCCACATCAAACCTTATTTCACTTGCAAAATTATATGAGATTGACCCAGAGGAATTAATTAAATCTGTAACTAAAGAAGACGATAAGTAAGATTACTTGAAAAGAAAAAAAGAAAGTTCATATTATCTGAGCTTTCTTTTTAGTTTTATTTTTAAAATTAAAAGAACATAACTACGTCATTTATATTTTTCAAAAGTGCCACTACACTCCATGCGGTAATCACACTGGATTTTGGATTGTTTAAATCTTTTTTAGCGGTGATTTCAATTGTAGCTTTTGCTACTTTACTTTCTAGGAAAATTTTGTGAGTGTTGTCTTTGAAATTTGAATCGCTTATGAGTTCCACTTGAGTATCTTCGACACCTGAAACTGCAATGGAAGTAGCTACGGCTACATTTACATTTTTAGGAAATCCTTTGATAGCTTCTTTTGCATTGCCTTGAAAAACAATTTCAGATTCTATTTTTGATAGAGTTTTATTTTCTAAATAAGGTGCACCTTCCCAACTCTCAGGGGATTTGGTAGTTTGGATTTTTGCGACTGCATTTGAATCTAGGGAGAATGTACGCATCAAATCAAATCCGCCTATAGCACCTGATGCGATGTGAATTTTGGAGCCAGATTTTTTTGCGGCAGTTTGAATTTTTTCATAGAAATTATTATCTTCCAATGCTCCTACAGAAATTATAATTAAATTAATTCCCTTATTTAATATTCCTATGGCATATTCTTTTATAGCAGATGCGCTGGCGAATTCTGCTACATAGTCTGGATTATGTAAAAGTAATTCCTCCAAAGTTTTGTAAGTTTTATAATCATTTTTTTCAGCTTCTCGTCTTTTTTCCTCATTTTTTATTAAGATTCCATTTATTTCATAATCATCAGCCAAATGTTCTTTAAATAAACTCAAGAATACTTTACTTAAAGCTCCATAGCCAATCACAGCAATTTTCTTTTTCATAAATACCTCCAAATGTTTTATATAAGTATATGATATTTGAGTTATTATGTATTAGCAAGATAAATTGTTATACAATTTCATTTTGTATAGAAAAAGCAAAACTCCTAATAATTACTTATTGTTTACTAAACTTAGTTGTATTCAAAGTTCCCATCTATATGTTATAATATCTATCGGGAGATGATTAACATTATAAGAGACGATATAAGAAATATAGCAATAATTGCCCATGTAGACCATGGCAAAACAACATTGGTAGATTCCCTGCTCAGACAATCAGGGATTTTTCATAAAAATCAAGCAGTGCAAGATAGAGTTATGGATTCAGATGATATTGAAAAGGAGAGAGGTATTACTATACTTTCCAAGAATACAGCTGTAGACCATAAAGGAATTAAAATTAATATTATAGATACGCCAGGACATGCTGACTTCGGAGGAGAAGTAGAGCGTGTTCTTAAGATGGTAAATGGAGTGGTACTTTTAGTAGATGCATTTGAAGGACCTATGCCTCAAACGAAATTCGTTTTGAAAAAGGCTTTTGAATTGGATTTGCCAGTTGTAGTAACAGTTAATAAAATCGATAGACCAGACGCTAGACCAGATGCGGTTATAGATGAAGTATTGGATTTATTTATAGAGTTAGGAGCAGACGACTCGGCTTTAGAATCACCGATTGTTTATGCTTCGGCAAAATCAGGATATGCAAGTCTAGATCCTGAAGTTAGATCTGGAGATATGGAAGCTCTTTTTGAAACCATAATCGAAAATATTCCTGGACCATCTGGAGAAAAGGATGAGCCACTTCAAGTATTGATTTCCACAATAGACTACAACGACTACGTGGGAAAAATTGGAGTAGGTAAAATCGAGCGAGGCACTATAAAAGTAGGCAGCGATTTATTAAAAGTCAATGCCCAAGAACCTGACCAAAAGAAAAAAATAAGAGTAGTTCAGCTGTTTGAATTTGAAGGTCTAGATAGAATAGAAGTTAGAGAATCTTCAGCTGGTTCAATAGTCGCTATAGCAGGAATTGAAGATATTAATATTGGAGATACATTAGTAGATCCTAATAATCCAGAAGCACTGGATTTTGTAAAAATATCTGAACCTACAATTGCTATGAATTTCAGTGTAAACAATTCGCCTTTTGCAGGGCAAGATGGCAAGTTTTTAACTTCTAGAGAAATAAAAGCTAGGTTACAAAGGGAGTTACAATCTGACGTGGGACTTCGTGTAGAAGATACAGAATACGGAGACACCTTTAAAGTATCAGGTAGAGGAGAACTTCATTTAAGTATTTTGATTGAAAATATGAGAAGAGAAGGCTATGAATTCCAAGTTTCTAAACCAGAAGTACTTTTTAAAGAAGAAGATGGAAAAAAATTAGAACCCATGGAGATTGCTACCATAGACGTAAACTCTGAATACATCGGTAGCGTAATTGAAAAATTAGGCCAACGTAAAGGAGAAATGATTTCCCTTGAAGAAATCACAGCTGGTTCTTCCAGAGCAGAATTTTTAATTCCCGCTAGGGGCTTAATCGGATACAGACAAGAATTTTTAACAGATACTAAAGGCACAGGAGTGCTGAACACGATATTTCACGGATATAGCTCCTTCAAAGGGGATATCCCAACTAGACAATCAGCTTCGATTACTTCCTTCGACCAAGGTGAAGCTTCTGCTTATGGACTTCACAATGCTCAAAGTCGTGGAGAATTATTTATCTCTCCAGGCACAAAAGTATATGAAGGCATGGTAGTAGGATCTAGTCCAAAAGGGATAGATATCGAAGTAAGTGTAACGAGAAAGAAAAAGCAATCCAACGTCAGAGCTTCTGGTTCAGATGATGCTTTGAGATTATCACCACCAAGGATAATGAGCTTGGAAAATGCTTTGGAATTTATAGAAGACGATGAATTAATTGAAATTACGCCAAATAGTATGAGGATTAGAAAAAAAATATTAGATACAGGACTTAGAAAAAAATCTCACAAGAGGTGATGTAGAATGTCGCAGTTTTGGAATATGTACCTTCAGGCATCTGGGGCGCTATTCTGGATAGACTTAATTTTGGCCTTGTTTGTAATTTTTGCAGAAAGAAAAAAACCTACTTCAACTTTGTTGTGGGTTATGGTAATTTTGGCATTTCCCTTGTTTGGATTTCTATTTTATTTATTATTAGGTGTAGATTTATCCAAGTCGAAGATGTTTGAAGACAAGGATCAGGATTCAGCTTTGGTAAAAGCCCAATCCATCGAGAGGATAAGTCTCATAAACAAAGGACAATACAAGTACCACGACATAAAGGCATACGACTATGAAAGCTTAATAAAAATATTATCTAACAATAGTTTTTCAAAATATGTAGAGCACAATAAAGTGGACATATTCTATGATGGTCCAAGCTTAAAGGATGACATCATAGAGGAGTTGAAAAAAGCAAAAAATTCCATTTACATTCAATTTTATATAGTTAAGAGTGGAAGATTTTTTAATGAAATAAAAGAAGTATTGATTGAAAAAGCTCGTGAAGGCGTGGAAGTAAGACTTCTCATCGACGGCATGGGCGGAAGACAATTGAAAAAAAATGACCTTAAAGATTTAAAAGAAGCTGGAGTAGAATACGGTGTATTTTTCCCAACCAAGCTAGGAATTTTCAATATTCGTATCAATTTTAGAAATCATAGAAAAATTATTGTAATAGACTCCAAAGTTGGATATTTAGGCGGCTTTAATATTGGAGATGAATATATAAATAAATCCACTAGATTCGGTTTTTGGAGAGATACACATATAAAAATCTCCGGAGAAGCAGTAAACGATTTAACTGATAGATTCTATTTGGATTATAAATTCGCCAGTGGAAATGGTATGGGAAGATATCAAACCTTCTGCGGAGATTTAGGAAAGGATCACGTCGTGGCTATGAATATAGTAACCAGTGGACCTGATCACGAATTGGAACAGATAAGAGACGGATATTCTAGGATGATAAGTATGGCTAAAAATAGAATTTATATCCAAACGCCGTATTTTATACCAGATGATGGTTTGTTTAAAGATTTGAGAATGGCCGCATATTCAGGTGTAGATGTTAGGATAATGGTTCCTAAAAAGCCAGACCACCCCTTTGTGAAAAGTGCATCTAGAAGTTATTTAGGTGAATTATTAAAATTTGGGGCAAAAGTGTATTACTACGAAGAACATGGATTTTTGCACTCTAAAGTTCTCCTAGTGGATAATTTCATTTCTACTGTTGGAACTGCGAATTTCGACATCAGATCCTTTTCTTTAAATTTTGAAATCAATGCATTTATTTACGACTACGGGGTGAATCACAATTTAGCCCAACAATTTGAAAAAGATATAGAAGAATGTGAAGATTATACAATAGAAATGTATTTTAAAAGGAGTATCGGAGAAAAGGGCATGGAGTCTATATCAAGACTTCTATCCCCTGTACTATAAGGAGACTAATATGATAAATGAAGCTGTAGGAAAATATCTCATATTCAATGGAGAAATTGAAGAAGTAGGTTTAAATGAATACTTTGAAGAGATAACGAATAATCCCTTATACGAAGTGATAACAGTTGTTCAAGGTATACCAGTATTTTTTGAAGAGCATATGGATAGATTAGTTCATACTGCTGAGCTTTTGGATTTAGAACTTAAAAGAAGTGTAGAGGAAATAAAACAAGATTTTTATCACGTAATTTCTGCCAATGAAATGAAAGAAGGTTATATAAAATTAGTAATTTCTGATGACATCCATTTAGTATATCAATATTGGGACCAAGGTCCAAGTCAACAGCTAATAGACGAAGGAATAGAAGTTTCCATTTTTGATTACGAAAGAGCCAACCCCAATGCGAAGATTTTCTATACTAATTTCAAAGCAGAAGTTGCGAAATACTTAATCCAAACAAGAGCATATGAAGCTTTGTTAAGAAACGAAGAAGGCGAATTACTAGAAGGAAGTAAAACCAATTTATACTTCACCTCCAAAGACAAAGTCATAACAGCTCCAGATGATAGAGTGCTGAAGGGTATAACTAGAACTAGACTTGAAAAAATATTTGAAAAAAATAATATTGAAGTTGAAAAGAGAATTATTAGAGATATAGATTTGGTAGAGGTGGACGGAGCATTTATCTCAGGAACCACTGTCGGAGTTTTGCCAATAAGATCTATAGAAAGCATAGTGTTAAATTCTCAAAATAGTGAATTGATAAAAAAAATAATAAAAGGATATCAAGAACTTCAACAAGAATACATTGATGAGAGAAAATGACATATTTTTTAATATTGGCCTGCTGATTTAGAAATACTAAAATGAGCAGGTTTTTTATTTTTCATAAAATAATTTTTGTTTAGATAATAAATATATTTATGGGTAGAAAATAATTATAACAAAATTATCAAGAGGAGAATTATTATGAAAATTACAATAGGAGATTACTTGATTAGACGAATAAAAGAGCTAGGAATTAAACATATTATTGGAGTTCCTGGAGACTTTAATCTACAGTTTCTAGAACAAATCGAAGCTTCCGAAGGTATAGAGTTTGTAGGAGCTTCCAACGAGCTTAATGCTGCTTATGCAGCTGATGGATATTCTAGAGAACATGGGATTTCAGCTCTTTGTGTTACCTATGGGGTGGGTGATTTAGGAGCAATTGGAGGAATAGCAGGATCAGCAGCAGAACATATTCCTGTAATTTCTATTTCGGGAATTCCTCCACTTTTTGCAAAACGACACAATTATAAAGTCCATCACAGTTTGGCAGATGGGAATTTTTCCAATATAGCAAACACTTATAAAGAATTTACTGTTGTCCAAACTCTCGTAACACAACAAAATGCAAAAGAAGAAATAGATAGGGCTTTAAGAGCAGCGGTTAGATATAAACGCCCTGTTAACATACAGCTTCCTTCTAACCTATCATACTACTTCATTGATGTAGATGAAGAGCCATTACTACCTGAATCCCATGTCAGCGATGAAAAAAGCTTAAATGATGCAATAAAAGAAATAATAATGCTATATGAAAAATCCAATAGCCCTGTAGTATTAGTAGACATGGATGTGGATAGGCTTGAGGTTACGAAGGAGATATTACAGTTTATAGAAAAAACCCAAACTCCCTTTGCTCAAATGAGTACTGGTAAAGCAATTCTAGATGAAAACCACCCTCTATTTATCGGAACTTATAAAGGAAATGATTCAGAGGAATATGTAAAGGATAAAGTGGAAAATGCAGACTTTCTATTATCAGTTTCTCCTAGATTTATAGAATGGAACTCCGGAACCTATTCAGACGATCTGCCAATGGAATATTTAGTAAGATTAGATAAAGATTACACCTTTGTTGGAGATGAAATATACGAAGGTATCGACATTAAAGATGTTTTAAATGAAATTCTAAATCGAGTAGAAGAAAAAACTGAAAGATATAATTTAAACAAAAATGAAGAAGATGAGTTTACCTTTGAGAAAGAAAAGAATATAAATCACGAAGATTTTTGGAAACAGATTAAACCATTCCTAAAAGAAGAAGACTTGATTTATGGAGAAACAGGTACTACTAGTCAAGCTTTAGGTGAAATTATCATGCCTAAGGGTACAAAATATATTGCTTCTTTAATTTGGGGAGCAATAGGATTTACACTTCCCGCACTATTTGGAAGTCTCCTAGTTAATCCAAAAAGAAGGCAAATATTGTTTATAGGTGATGGATCCTTCCAAGTAACTGCCCAAGAGCTTTCTAGAATTCTTTATAAAGAATTAAATCCCATTATTTTCGTCATAAATAACGACGGGTACACCATAGAAAGATATATTCTGGGAATGGAAGCTTCATATAACGATATTCCATTGTGGAATTATCACGAATTACCTCATCACTTTGTTAAAAATAATAAGATGCTAACTTTCAATGTTAAAACCCAAGGAGAACTTCAAGAGGCGATGGAAAAATCTAAGGAAGCTACTCACGGGGTCCTTATTGAAGTCCACTTCGACAAACAAGACGCTCCTGAAACACTGAAGAAGTTTGGGCCTGCCGTGGCAAATTTTAACTTTGGAGAAAGGGGAATGGAAGATATGGGAGAAGAAGAAAGAATCGACGAGGAAATTAACACTTAATATTCTTTAAAATAAACAAAATGGATGAGCTAGAGATTATAAATCTATCTCATTCATTTTTTAATTACTAATCGTAACTATAGTTAAAGTAATCAATTCTATGGGGGAGAATTTTATTAACATTAGTAGTATTTTAGTAGGTATATTGCTCAAATAATTACGGTATGTTACTATTGTTTCAGAGGTGAGAGATGAAATTAGATTCAACGAGTTTAAAAATTGTTAGCAGATTACTTATGGACGGAAGACTAACTCACCAAGCACTTGCAGATGAATTCAACTATTCAAGACCAGCTATCCATCAGAGGATAAATAAGCTTGAAGGAAGTGGTGTAATCAAAGGATATAAGGCTGATGTGGATTTTAGAAAATTGGGTTTCAACATCGAGACTTTTGTTATTGTAAATATACATACTCTAGATTATAACGAAACAATTTCAAGCATATTAGATTTGTCTGAAGAAGGAGTTTATGTTGAGAAAGTATTTAGAATAACTGGAGAGAATTGCATCATGGTAAAGCTACTCGTAGCATCAACTGAACACTTAAGAAAATTCCATGACAAAATTCTTAAAATAGAAGGCCTGGTAGAGACAAATACTATGATGGTCATGCAAGAAGAGGACAATGTTTTTGAAGGCAGATTTGCACAAGAAGACGCAGATGAATAAGGGAGGATAAATTGAAAAATTTGTTGGCGAAGGTAATACCTTTTAAAAATGAAAAAGTAGTAACTTATACAAGAGATTCACAAGAATATAAAAGCTTAATGGAAGAATATCACAAGATGGAATCAGACTTCGTAGAGATACCAGTGATTATCGGTGGAGAAAAAGTATATACAGGTAATACTCAAGATATCGTAATTCCCCACGACAACAAAAAAGTAATCGGAAAATTTCATTTGGCCGGAAAAAAAGAAGCCCAAGACGCTATTGCTTCTGCACTAGAAGCTAGAAAAAAATGGGCAAAGCTAGATTGGGATGAAAGAGTTGGAATTTTCTTAAGAGCAGCAGCACTAGCAGCAGGACCATGGAGAGACAGACTAAATGCTTCCACTATGATTAGCCAATCCAAAACTTATAAACAAGCCGAAATAGACGCAGCAGCTGAACTGGTGGATTTTTTCAAAAGCAATGCAAGTCTACTTTGCAAAATTTATTCAGACCAACCGATTAGCACAGACACCACTTGGAATAGACAAAGTTTTAGACCACTGGAAGGATTTATCTTTGCGGTATCTCCATTTAACTTTACATCAATTTGTGCCAACTTACCATCTGCGCCAGCTATCGCAGGAAATGTTGCACTATGGAAACCATCTAGCTCTGCAGTATATTCAAACTATGTTGTTTATCAGATGTTAGAAGCAGCAGGTCTACCAGCAGGAGTTATTAATTTTATTCCAGGAAGAAGTGGAGAAATTGGCGATGTGATAATTTCTAATCCAGACTTTGCAGGCATTCACTTTACAGGATCCACAAGCACATTCCAAAATATGTTTAAGCAAGTGGGAGAAAATATAGAAAGATATAAAACTTTCCCAAGATTAGTAGGAGAAACAGGCGGAAAGAATTTTGTAATAGCGCACAAAACAGCAGATATTAAATTATTAGCAAGGGGTTTGAGAGACGGAGCTTTTGAATATCAAGGTCAAAAATGTTCTGCAGCTTCTAGAGCATATATCCCAACTAGTATTTGGGATGAAGTCAGAGAAACATTATTTGAAGATATGAAAAAAGTAAAAGTAGGATCAGTTTCAGAATTTGACACTTTTATGGGAGCAGTAATAGATGAAGGAGCATTTAAGAGCATAACAGGATATATCGATTATGCAAAAAATAGCGACGACGGAGAAATTATTTACGGTGGAGATTACAGTGATGAAAAAGGATACTTCATCGATCCGACGATAATTTTAACAACTAATCCTAAGTTCAAAACAATGGAAGAAGAAATCTTTGGACCTGTTTTGACAATTTACCTTTATGAAGAAGACAAATTCGAAGAGATACTTCATCTAGCTAATGAAACATCCATTTACGCATTGACTGGATCCATATTTGCAGAAGATAGATATGCAATAAATCTTGCTAACGACATTCTTGAAGATGCAGCTGGAAATTTCTACGTAAATGTAAGACCCACAGGAGCAGTAGTAGGACAACAACCATTTGGTGGTGCTAGATTGTCAGGAACAAATGACAAAGCAGGAGCAATCAACAATATGATGAGATGGGTAAGTCCAAGAGTAGTGAAAGAAGAATTTATTAGATAATATGAAAATAGTAATCCAGCATTCTTGAAACAATTTCAAAAATGCTGGATTTATTTTATTATATATTCATTACTATGAAGTGATGATTGTAATTTTCTCACCGTCTATAAATGGATTTGGAAGATTGACGGTTAATATTTTTGCTACCTTGTTCGTATGATTGACCCAGTTGTGATCAACTTCAGAATGAATTTGAATGCTATCTCCTGGATATAAAACGTATTGATTTTTATCTACTATGACCGTAACGATTCCTTCAAGAACAAATACAAATTCTTCTCCAAGATGATTGTATAATTCTACATCGGACTTGGTAAAGCTACTTAATGGCTGAAGTTGGAACATACGAGGCAGCATGTCAAATTCTTTTACCCTATTACTCAAAACGAATTGGATAATGTAAGGACTTATTTGATCAGCTCTCAAGTCAAAGCTTCTAATGACAGGATTCGAATCTATTTCCTCCTCGCGTTTTTCAAAAAATTCAGCTAGTTCCATGCCATAAACGTTTACCACATTTGCCAACGAATCTATAGCGATGGAAGAAATACCTCTTTCTACTTGGGATAATAATCCAACAGATAGACCAGTTTTTTCGCTTAACTCCTTGAGAGTATATTTGTTAATCGTCCTAAGATTTTTTAATTTAGAGCCTACGCTATTATCCATATTATTCTCCATTTCATAATAAATATTACTTAAAATTATGATAGCAAAAAGAATTTAGCCTGTCAATTATGCCGATTTAGAATCCACATGAAAAAAGCTATGTAAGAGACTTTACTTTTGTAAATGAAAATTATTAGGAAATCGCTTTCATAATTGAAGCTGCTTACCCTTTGAAGGAAATGTAGAATGGAAGAGTGTTGACATTGACTATAAGACATCAAATGTTATAATGTAAATAGAAATTCACGGATATGAAAACATAATTCAATAAAATGAAACTCATATCATAAAAAACTTTAAAATTTCATTGAATGCGTTAGGCATTCTAATTTTAAAAGGGATAGGCAAACGTTTAACAAAGGAGTGAGATATGACTAAAGACCAAGCTACTATATTTAATATTCAAAAGTATTCCCTCCATGATGGACCAGGAATTCGAACTACAGTTTTCTTTAAAGGCTGTCCACTTTCTTGTAAATGGTGTCACAACCCAGAGTCTCTTTCAAAAGAGATTCAAATTGTTAGAAATGAAAGTAGCTGTAGAATGTGTGGAAGTTGTATAATCGCTTGTCCTACTAAAGCTTTGAAAATGAAATCAGATACTATAGAATTTGATAGATTTAAATGTATATCATGTGGCAGTTGTGAAGACGTATGTTACCACGACGCCATAAGAATTATCGGAAAAGAAATGACCGTTGAGGAAGTATTAAAAGATGTTTTAAAGGACAAGGTATTTTACGAAGAGTCAGGTGGCGGCGTAACATTTTCAGGGGGAGAACCTCTGATGCAAAGCAAATTTTTATTAGAGCTTGCGAAGCGTAGTAAGTTTGCTGGAATACACACTACATTAGATACAAGTGGTTTTGCAAAATGGGAAACATTGGAAAAAATTGTAAAGTATATAGATTTGATTTTATACGACTTAAAGATAGTTGATGAAGAAAAGCACATTGATTTTGTTGGAGCTTCTAACAAAATCATTATAGAAAATTTGCAAAAACTCAAAGACGAGAAAGTAGATATATTTTTAAGACTTCCCATAATAAAAGGAATAAACGATTCTATAGAAGAAGCAAAAGAGGTTTTAGAAATTATCAAAGATAATAAAAACATAAAACAAATTAATCTTTTGGAATATCACAAGATGGGGATGGAAAAGTATCCGAGACTGGGGAAGAAGTACGAATTGACAGGCGAGGAAAAGCCAGATAAAAAAACCATTAATGAATTAAAAGATATATATGAAAGAGCAGGATACAAGGTAGTTATAGGTGGATAATATCATAGTAATTGGAGGCTGATAAATTATGATGACAGATAGAGTAGCAAGATTAAAAAATAAAAGTATTAATACACAACCGAGAATTTGTATGGAAAGAGCAATTTCTGTAACCAAGGCATATGAAGAATATGCTGGAAGTGTTTCTCCAGAAGTTATGAGAGGAATTGCTTTCAAACAAATTATGGAAGACAAAACTATATACATTGGAGACGACGAACTAATCGTAGGCGAAAGGGGAGCAGAGCCGGGAGCAACTTCAACATTTCCTGAACTTTGTTGCCATACCGTAGGCGACTTGGAAGTAATGGATGCGAGAGAAAATGTAAACTTCACCGTTACTGAAGAAGATAAGAAAATCCAAGCAGAAATTATTATACCTTATTGGAAAAACAGATCTACTAGATACAAAATGTTCCAAGAACTGGATCAAGAGTGGGTCGAAGCATATGAAGCAGGAATCTTTACAGAGTTTATGGAACAAAGAGGTCCTGGTCATACAGTAGGAGATAAAAAGTTATTTCAAAAGGGAATGCTTGATTTTAAAAGAGAAATTCAAGAGTCCATAGATAAATTAGATTTTTTCAACGATCCTGAAGCCCTAGACAAAAGGGAAGCTTTAAGGGGAATGGACTTGGCATGTGATGCAATGCTCATCCAAGGAAGAAGACATGCTGAAAAAGCAAGAGAGATGGCAGCGGTTGAAACTGATGAGAAAAGAAAAGCAGAACTTTTAGAAATTGCTGAAATCTGCGATCATGTTCCAGCAAATGCGCCGAGAAATTTTAGAGAAGCTGTCCAAATGTATTGGTTTGTTCATTTAGGAGTTGTAACAGAACTTAATCCTTGGGATTCATATAATCCAGGAAGATTTGACCAACATCTATATCCATTCTACAAAAAAGAAATAGAAGAAGGAACACTAACACGCGAAGCAGCAGAAGAGATACTTCAATGTCTATGGGTGAAATTTAACAACAACCCAGCACCACCTAAGGTAGGCATAACTTTAAAAGAATCTGCAACGTACTTCGATTTCTGTACTATTAACAGCGGTGGATTGACAACTGATGGAGAAGATGGAGTTAATGACGTTTCTTATTTGGTATTAGATGTAATCAAAGAAATGAGAATGCTTCAACCTGGATCCAATGTGCAAATAAGCGAAAAGACACCACAAGAATTCTTAAAAAAAGCTATCGACATTACTAGAACTGGATACGGACAGCCGTCTATATTCAACGCAGATGCAGTTGTACAAGAGTTGTTATACACGGGAAAAACACTTGAAGATGCAAGAGATGGGGGTACAAGTGGTTGCGTAGAAGTAGGAGCATTTGGAAAAGAAGCCTATATTCTTACGGGATATTTCAACCTAGCAAAGATTCTAGAACTGGCTTTGAACAATGGTTTTGACCAATACTCAAACAAACAAATTGGACCAGAGACTGGAGATCCTAGAAACTTCACTTCATATGAAGACGTGTACAGTGCGTTCCAAAAACAATTAGCGCATTTCATCGATATCAAAATAAAAGGAAACAATATAATCGGTAGAATTTTTGAAAAATATATGCATGCGCCATTCCTATCAGTAGTAACTGACGATTGTATCAAAAATGGAAAAGACTACAACTCAGGTGGAGCAAGATACAATACGACGTTTATCCAAGGGGTTGGAATAGCCAACTTAACAGACGCGTTATCTTCTATCAAATACAATATTTTCGACAATGAAAACTTTACAATGGACGAAATGCTAACAGCTATGGAAGATAATTTTGAAGGACATGAAAGAATCTTTGATTTAGTTTATAACAGAACGCCTAAATACGGAAATGATGATGAATACGCTGATGCTATTCTAGTAGACGTATTTAACGAATTTTTAAATAGCGTAAATGGAAGACCAGCAGCTAGAGGCGGACAACATTTAATCGAAATGTTACCTACAACCTGCCACGTTTATTTCGGACAAGTTATGCAAGCAGATCCAGCAGGTAGAAAGAAAGAACTTCCACTTGCAGATGGAATTTCTCCAGCAAAAGGCGCAGATAGAAATGGTCCAACAGGCGTAATCAAATCAGCATCTAAAATGGATCAACTTAAAACTGGAGGAGCACTTCTAAACCAAAAATTCACCCCACAAGTAGTAGAAGGTGAAAAAGGATTGGACGCTATGGCTTCAGTAGTAAGATCTTACTTCAAGCTAGATGGACATCATATCCAATTTAATGTAGTAGAAAAAGAAACATTAATTGATGCACAAAAACACCCAGAAGATTACAAAAATCTAATAGTTAGGGTAGCAGGATATTCTGATTACTTCAACAACTTAGACAAAGCATTACAAGATGAAATAATTGCAAGAACAGAACAACAGGTTTAGTTAGTAATATATAAGGGCGGGTTTTCCCGCCTTTACATAAATGCAGTGATATTAAATACATATTTTAGGAGGCTGTAATGTTAGAGGGACTAATAAAATTAGTAGATACGCTAAACGGATTTATTTGGGGACCAGCGATGCTAGTAATGATTGTAGGATCAGGAATTTACTTCACCATTAGAATGGGTGGATTCCAATTTACGAAGCAAAAAGATATGTGGGGCAGAATTTTTGAAAAGGGAGATTCTGATGCAGGAATTTCTTCCTTTGCATCCTTTGCAACTACCATGGCCATGAGAGTAGGTACTGGTAACGTTGCAGGAGTTGCAGTAGCGATATATCAAGGCGGACCAGGAGCATTATTTTGGATGATTGTTGCAGGAATGACAAATTCAGCAGTATGCTTTGCAGAATGTGCTCTAGGAGTATTATATAAAGTTAAAATTGACGGAGAGTATAGAGGTGGTGGACCTTATTGTGCAGAACGTGGGTTAGGTTGGAAGAAATATGGTGTTTTTATGGCCTTAATCTTTATGATTGGTGTAGGAGCATTTATGCCAGCTGCTGCGACATTCACCATTGCTGATGGATTCAAAAACGCTTTGGGCATAGACATGTGGAAGACAGCATTAGCAATAGCACTTATTACTGGTGTAGTTATCATAGGTGGAGTTAAGAGAATTAGCACATTTGCATCTCTAATAGTACCTTTTATGGTTTCAGTTTACTTAATCGCAACTGTTGTAATACTTGTCGTAAACTTTGATAGAATTCCATTTGTAGTTTCTCAAATAGTAACTAATGCGTTTTCACCAAAAGCTATGTTCGGTGGTGCAATAGGAACTGTAATTCAACAAGGTGTTAAAAGAGGAACTTTCTCATCTGCATCAGGAATGGGAGAAGCATCTCCAACAGCAGCGGCAGTAGAGACATCTCATCCAGTTAAACAAGGTATGTCAAATGCAGCAGGTGTTTGGCTAGATACAGTAGTAGTTTGTACAGCT
>CANRJQ010000021.1:0-22757 GCA_947630985.1 uncultured Clostridia bacterium
GAAATGCTTTGTCAATTGCTAGAAATGCAAATTTTCCCGAATTTTCCTAATTGTAATACAAATTTAATATTTAAAAAACGACCCTTTAATTTTTAAAGAGTCGTTAAGATTATTTAACTTATTAAAACGGTCCATATCCTATCATTGTACAAACGAATAAAATTCCGCAGCATATCAAAACCCAAATTACAAATAACGGCGCATACCATTTCAACCAGTCTTTGATATTGATTTTTCCAATTGCAATAGCTGCCATATAATATCCTGACGCGGGCCAAAGTATATTGGTTAGTCCGTCACCCATTTGATAAGCTAAAATCGCTGTCTGTCTTGTGATATTTGCAATATCTGCTAAAGGTATCATAATAGGCAAAGAAATTACAGCCTTTCCACTTCCAGATGCTATTACTCCATTGAAAAGTGTCGTTATGATAAACATTCCAATTGCGCCAGCTTGTTTTGGAAGAAGTACTACTATATTTGATAAATACATGATGACAGTATCCATTACAAAAGCATCAGCGAGAACTACAGAAATTCCTCTAGCTATACCGCACACCATGGCACCTACTATCATATCCTTCATACCTGATGTGAATGCTGTTACTGCTTCGTTAATCGACATGCCAGCTATTACTCCAGGAATTATTCCCATTAGAATAAAATATCCAGACATCTCGTCAAATCCCCAAGACGAAACTATAACTCCTACAATCATCCCCAAAAACATTATTGCTGTTACAATTCCTGCTAATTTCACTCTAGGATATTCTACGATTTCTTCTTGTGCTTTTTGCTCAGCCAATTCTTTTTTCATAATCAAGTCTTGTTCATAAACAGGACTTTTTGTCGGATCTTTCAAAATTTTCCTAGCATATAAAACTGTATAAATAGCACCAGTAATACTCAAAATCGCAATGGTGATTATTCTAACTTCCATACCAGAAAACATAGGAAGATCTGCAATTTGATGTCCTATTCCTACTGTTGCTGGTGCTGTAACAGCTGCACTAAATCCTGCTGTAGTAGCCAAAAGTGGAATAGCTACAGAAGTCATAGAATCCAGTCCCAAAGAAAATAATAAAGGCATCAGAATCGGAATGTAAACCAAAACCAACTCAGGTGTTCCAATAAATCCTGCAAAAATTGCAAATACTGCAAACAAAACGAAAACTATTCCCAATTTTCTTTTTAAAAACTTTTTAACCAGAGCTTCAACTGCCATATCTAGCATTCCAGTCTTTTTAATAACTCCAAAGGCTCCACCAACCATAAAGGTAATTATTACTACCCCTGCTGCTTGGTGAATACCACGTGGAATTGCAGTCATAACCTTTACAAAGCTAAAACTACCTCTTTCCACTGCATGATATGTAGTCGGATCTACTATAGTTCTTCCATCCAAAACAATCCTATCATACTCTCCTGCTGGCAACATATAAGCCACAATCGAAGCTACAATTAGAATGACAACCAAAATTATAAAAGGATGTCGTTCAACTTTTTGAGCTCTTTTAGCTTTCTCATTTTTTACCATTATCTCTTCCTCCTCAAAATATATTTTGTCCTCATATAAATAAGAAAATCTTTATGAAGTATAATTCATCATATAAATAATAATTCTAAAACTACATGTACATTTTCAACATAGTTATTTAGTGTTATTGTGCTAATCGCACATTTATTTAATTTAATACAGATATTTCAAATGTATTATGTGCAATAATGACAAGGTCATAAATTAAATAAGATAAAATTTACAATTAGTTATCTCCTCAAATATTATGTATCCTTTTAACTATTAAATAGTCCGTTTTATAAAAGAATAAAAAATTTACAAAATTTTGATTGACATTTACTTTCATTGCATTTATAATACTGATTAATATTCAAAAATTTTGATGGAGCGAGCCTCATTGGAGAGTCTCAGAGAGTCAGCGGCTGGTGTGAGCTGATACATAAGATGAAGCCTGTCCCTCCGGAATTTACTGAGTGAAATTAGTTTTAAGACTAGGATAGCTTGGTACGGTGTGAACCGTTATTAATCTAGAGTTATTAACTCACTGAGGCAAAAGATGTGAATCTTTTGTAATATAAGGTGGTACCGCGATTTCAACGCCCTTAATTTGTTATATGCAGATTGAGGGATTTTTTATTAGGTACAAAATGTAAGATTAATGCTATTCGACAATATTTCTACGAAAGGGAGGAAGAAAATGACTAAGTTAATCACCGCAAACTTAACAACTGGTGCAGAAACAATGATGAAGATATTTAGCCTAGCTAAGAGGAAGGGGATAAAGGTCGTCGACCTCTCCATTATAGATATAGGCGAAGACAATTACGAATTGAAGCTCTATTACAAAGACATGGGAGCTAACAATTTCGAATATTCCGTGTACAACATCGAAGGTGTTTACAATATAGAAAAATTTAATTAACGGGGGAAAATTATGACAAAAATGTATTACGACAACGACGCAAACTTGGATTTTATTAAGGACAAAACCATTGCAATTATTGGATATGGATCCCAAGGACACGCACACGCTTGTAACTTACACGATTCTGGTTTAAATGTAATCGTAGGACTTTACGAAGGTTCCAAGTCCATCGAAAAAGTAGAAGAGGCAGGCATAAAATGTCTACCAACGGCAGAAGCAGCTAAAGAAGCGGACATCATCATGATTCTTCTTCCAGACGAATTGCAAGCACAAGTTTATAACGAAGACATCAAACCACATCTAACAGAAGGAAAAGCACTGGCATTTGCTCACGGATTTAATATCCACTACAATCAAATCCAACCACCTTCAGATGTAGACGTATTTATGATAGCACCAAAGGGACCTGGACATTTAGTAAGAAGAACTTATCAAGAAGGTTTTGGAGTTCCTGCACTAATCGCAGTTTATCAAGATGCTACAGGAAAAGCTCATGACATCGGCCTTGCTTATGCAAAGGGAATCGGTTCTAGTAGAGCTGGAGTATTGGAAACTACATTCAAAGAAGAAACTGAAACAGATTTATTCGGAGAGCAAGCAGTTCTTTGTGGTGGAGTTACAGAACTTATGAAAGCTGGATTTGATACACTAGTAGAAGCAGGATACCAACCAGAATCAGCTTACTTCGAATGTATTCACGAAATGAAACTTATCGTAGACCTTATTTATGAAGGTGGATTTGAAAATATGAGATACTCCGTTTCTAACACAGCAGAATATGGAGATTACATCACTGGTCCAAAAATAATCACAGAAGAAACTAGAAAAAATATGAAAAAAGTTCTAACAGATATCCAAGATGGAACTTTTGCAAAAGATTGGTTACTTGAAAATAGACTTAACGCTCCAGCTTTCAATGCTAAAAGAAAAATGGAATTGGAACACAAGAGTGTAGAAGTAGGAAAAGACTTAAGAAATCTTATGGGATTTGGCAAGAGATTAGTTGACTAATTAATAGAGGTGAAAAATGAAGAGCGATAATGTAAAAAAAGGGCCTGAAAGGGCACCTCACCGTTCTTTGATGATAGCGTCAGGCTTGACTCAAGAAGAAATGGATAGACCTTTAATCGGTGTGGTAAATTCCTTTAACGATATCGTTCCCGGACACGTTCATCTAAATTCAATCACAGAAGCAGTTAAAAAAGGAGTGCTGATGGCAGGCGGTACTCCTTTGGAGTTTCCAGCCATAGCAGTTTGTGACGGAATAGCGATGAATCACGAGGGAATGAAGTATTCTTTAGTAAGTAGAGAGTTAATAGCAGATAGTATAGAAGTCATGTTAAGAGCTCACGCATTAGATGGCGTGGTAATGGTTCCCAACTGTGACAAAGTAGTTCCAGGAATGTTAATGGCAGCAGCTAGAGTAAATATTCCTACGATTGTAATCAGCGGTGGACCTATGCTAGCTGGAAGAGACACTCACGGAAATCCACTGGATTTGACAAATGTATTTGAAGCAGTGGGAACACACAAAGCTGGCAAGATGACAGACGAAGAACTTTTAGATATAGAATTAAATGCTTGTCCAAGTTGCGGTTCTTGTTCTGGAATGTTTACTGCAAATTCTATGAACTGTCTTACAGAAGCTGTGGGAATGGCTCTTCCAGGAAATGGAACTGTACCTGCAGTTTACAGCAAGAGAATCCTAATGGCAAAAAAATCTGGAATGAAAATTTTAGATTTAGTTAGAGATCAAGTTTTGCCACGAGATATTATAAATGAAAAATCTATAGAAAACGCACTTACCATGGACAATGCACTGGGATGTTCATCTAACACAGTTCTTCATTTAACGGCAATTGCCCACGAAGCAGGAGTGGATTTCGATTTGAATTTGATAAATGAAATCAGCGCAAAGACTCCATACCTGTGCAAGTTAAGACCTAGTGGAACCCTTCATATGGAAGATCTAGACAGAGTCGGTGGCATAATGTCTGTTTACAACGAACTTGATAAAAAAGGACTCGTTCATAGAGACGTTCCTACAGTTTCAGGACTTACAATGGGAGAACAATTTGAAAATGTTCCCGTTAGAAATCACAACGTGGTAGCGAGTATAGATAAACCTCATGCAAATACTGGCGGACTTGCAATCTTATTTGGAAATATTGCCCCAGAAGGTGCAGTTGTAAAAAGATCGGCAGTAGATGAATCCATGCTCGTTCACTCTGGGCCTGCTAAAGTTTTCGACTCTGAAGAAGAAGCAATCAATGCTATTTATGGTTTGAAAATACAAAAGGGTGATGTCATCGTAATTCGCTACGAAGGACCAAAGGGCGGTCCAGGAATGCGCGAGATGCTCTCTCCTACTTCTGCAATAGCAGGAATTGGACTGGACAAAGACGTGGCTTTAATCACTGACGGAAGATTTTCCGGTGCTACACGAGGTGCAAGTATTGGACACGTTTCTCCTGAAGCTATGGAAGGTGGAAATATCGGTCTCGTTCAAGATGGAGATATAATAAACATCGACATGCACAAGCTGACACTTAACGTAGATTTAAGTGATGAAGAATTAGAAGAAAGAAGAAAAAATCACAAGCCAAAACAAACCGAAGCGACAGGCTATTTGGCTAAGTATCAAAAACTAGTTACAAGTGCATCCAAAGGAGCAATTTGTACAGTTTAATATAAAATAAAGGTGTGGAAAATGATAAAAAAAGGTTCAGAGATTCTTATAGACGCAATTTTGGACGAAGGAATAGACACGATTTTCGCCTATCCTGGTGCTTCAATAATTCCAATATTAGATTATATGTACGACAAAAAAGACGTTCTCACTCATTATCTAACAGCTGATGAGCAAGGCGCTACCCACGCAGCAGATGGTTATGCAAGATCTACAGGGAAAGTCGGAACAGTCTTAGTCTCTTCTGGACCTGGATCCACCAATGCAGTAACAGCAATAGCTACTGCCTACTTCGATTCTATTCCACTGGTAGTTTTTACAGGACAAGTTCAAAATAAAAACATCGGCTCAGATTCCTTCCAAGAATGTGACATCGTAAGTATAACTATGCCAATCACAAAATACGCTCATCAAGTAAAGGACGTAGACAAATTGCAATTGGAAGTTAGAAAAGCTTATAGAATCGCAACCAGCGGACGTCCAGGACCAGTAGTAATAGATTTGCCAAAGGATATTCAACTTTCAGAAGCAAAAACTCTCCTCTTTGAAGAAATTAAAGCCATAGATGATGCACGTCCAAAAAATATTCACGCTAGCTTTAATTATCGAGCTGTAGAAGTCTTTGCAGAATATATCAACAAGGCCGAAAAGCCACTGATACTTGCAGGTGGTGGAATTATCGCATCAGACACCAGCGAAATACTAAGAGAACTTACAATCAAGGGAGATATTCCCGTTGTAAATTCACTTATGGGACAAGGAATTATGGATTCCAACTCTCGTCTATCCCTAGGTCACGTAGGTATGCATGGACACAAAAGATCCAACTACGCCATGAGAAATTGCGACTTGCTTATAACCCTTGGCGCGAGATTTAGCGATAGAGTTACGGCAGAGATAGAAGAATTTGCAAAGAATGCAAAAATTATCCAAGTAGATATAGACCATTCTGAAATCGACAAAATTATCGAAATAAATTACTCGCTCCACGCAGATTTAAGAGATTTTATGCCAAACCTTCTGGAAGCAGTAGACGAAAGAGATAGAAGCGAGTGGATAGATTTCATTAATGAAAATTTGGAATTTAACGATGATTATACCGAGGAATGGACGCCGAGAAATATCATAAAAGCTATTAAGCATTCTGTAGGCAAAGATTCTTTCATCGCAACAGATGTGGGACAACATCAGATGTGGGTTTCACAATTTTACGGATTTGATAACCCTAGACAATTTGTCACATCAGGTGGCTTCGGCACCATGGGATTTGGACTGGGGGCTGCAATAGGAACGCAGATTGCAAATCCGGATAAAAGAGTGGCGTTAGTTACTGGTGACGGAAGTTTTCGTATGAACATGAACGAACTTCTAACGGTTACGAAATATCAATTGCCCATAGTGGTAGTAATTTTAAATAACGGCGTACTGGGAATGGTTCGCCAGTGGCAAACACTTTTCCAAGAAGAACGCTACTACGCCACAGAGTTGACCGACGACGTCGATTTCATAAAACTTGCAGAAGCCTTTTATATCGAAGGCAGAACTGTCAGTACAATAAAAGATTTAGAAAAGGCGATGAAGGATGCATTTGATTCCAAAAAAGCCATGGTAATAAACGCATTAATTGACAAAAAAGCAATGGTATTTCCAATTATCCCCGCCGGGGGAAGCTATGAAGATGCCATAGTGTCATCAGGGAGGTAATTATGAGTTTTATATTTTATGACGGAGAAATTAAAGACGAAAGTGAAGTTTCCATAAGCGTCAGATCCAAAGTAGTAAACTATGGACTAGGAGTTTTCGAAGGGATCCGCGCTTATTGGGATGCAGAAGAAGGACAACTTTACGGATTTAAGCTAAAGGAACATTACAAAAGATTTTTAGACAATGCTAAAATCGTAAATTGCAAAATAGACTATACAATTGAAGAACTAATCGAAATCACAAAAGAGCTTTTGATTAAAAACAATTGCAAAACTACAACATACATCAGACCATTGGTATTTAAAAATGGAACCGAAATAGGATTTTCCATGATTGGCCATGAAGATGATATGCTAGCTATCTTCACACAACCACTGGATAAATACATGGCACAAGAAGAATTCCACGTAGGCATCTCCAGCTGGGTGAGAATTTCCGACAACCAACTTCCACCGAGTACAAAGGCAATCGCAGGATATTTGAACTCAGGTCTAGCGTCTATGGAAGTGATTGAAAATGGATTTGACGAAGCTATACTTCTTAACCAAAACGGACACGTTTGCGAAGGACCGGGAGAAAATGTATTTATCGTAAGAAATGGAAAGTTAATTACTCCATGTACCTCAGACGATATTCTAGAAGGAATTACTAGAGCTATAGTAATGGAACTGGCTGAAAAAGAACTGGGCATCGAAGTAATCGAAAGAAGTATTTCTAGAACAGAACTCTACAGAGCCGACGAAGTATTCTTCTCAGGAACTGCCATGGAAGTAAGTCCAGTAGTTTCCGTAGACAGAAGACAAGTAGCCGACGGAAAACCAGGACCAATTTTCTCACAAATACAAGAACTTTTCCATGGACTAACCACAGGTAAAAATGAAAAATATGCACATTGGTGCACACCGATATACTAGATAATAGATAATAGAGAGCCTACGGCCAAGCTAGACAAATTGAGTTCGTCTAGCTTAGCCGTAGGCAAAAACTTTTCACTTTTAACTGTTAACTTTAAACTGCCCCAATTCTATTTACCACACTTTCCTTATTCAAATTCCTAAATCCTATTTTAGAAATTGTCATTCCGATGATTATATAAATTCCTAAAAGTAATATTCCTTGAGTGTAGCTGTTTTTTGCTGTGAAAAACCATAGATTCTTTTCTAGGGCTGGCCAGATAAATGTGTTGATCAATATTATCGCAGCAATTGCTATGACTCCGGAAATTCCTACGTAACATATTCCTTCTATTTGAATCATTTTTTCTAATTGCTTATTAGTCATACCGATGGCTTGGAGTATGGCGAATTCTCTTTTTCTTGCAAGCATCGTTGTTATAATCGTATTTAGATAATTTAAAGCTCCGATAAGTGCCAAGATTCCGCTGAAGGATATTCCTGCTAGGCTAACCAACATTTTCAAATCGTTAAAATTAGACAGGTAGGAATTTTTGGATTCAAAATCCAAGCCCTTATTTATTTTCCTCGTGTAATTTTCTAAAAAACTTTCCACTTCTTCACTTTTTGAATCTTCCACGTCAAAATGCATCGCCAAAACTTTTGCACTCTTGGGATTTTCTAATAGTTTTTCTTCACTGAGTGCGAATTGCAGTGGTCCGTAATATCTATAGGTCATGGGGTGACTTATAGCTGCCGTCGCAACCACTGTGTACTCTTCAAAATATTCATCTTCACCAATTGGATTAATTGTCGACGTGTCCATGCCTTCTAATTCTTCTACTTCTGTATTTGTTTCATAGTCGATTAATTTGTAGTCGCGAAAATGCCTAATCGTCACCTTGTCTCCTACATTTTTAATATTGGAGGACATTTTGGGATTTGAATAGTCGTCTAATCTATAAATGGCTACGATTGCATTGTCTATTGTGTTTAATTTTTCTAAATCTCCATCTATAAGCTCTAGCTTTCCTTGCATAAATTTATTCAGTCCATAAATTTGAACAGAATTTAAATATTTATCTCCTCCTACTTTTATATAGTTTTCCATATTTTCGTCATCTGTAATAGATTCAGTGTTTTTCATCTCATTTTTAGTCAGAGCAATTCCAGAATTTAAACTTACATAAACTTTTCCTGAGTTTTCTGAATCGATACTAGATTCTAAAAATTCTACTTCCTCATCATTCAACGAACGAAACAAATCACTTTCCACTATCGTAGGACTGCGAAAATAATTATACTTTCCTACGATAAAGTCTGAAATTACCCAATGGGACAAATATTTTTCCATATCGAAGCCATTTGTGAGATTAATCGTTCCTTGGAACAAAATCACTGCCATAGAAATGGAAAGTCCTACCATAATGGTCTTTTTAATATTTCTCTTTAAATTCTCAAGGGCAAAATTAAAAATGCTAAAATTTTCATTGCTAACTTTTTTCTTCTTGCCACTTATATCTAGTCCAGAAAACTTTACTGCTTCCACTGGCGAAACTTTTCCTGCAATATTTCCAGGTTTTCTTGCAGATATAATCACCACTAGCAAAGAAAATAAAACCGAAATCGCCAAAGCTATGGGACTAATTTTTCCATCGATTACATGATCTTGAATTATCGCCGTGAACTTATAGGAAATAGCCTTCCCAAATATTCCACCTAATACAAGACCAAAAGGTATTCCTATAGCTGCTAGGCTTAGTCCTTGAAGATAAATAATTTTTTTGATTTGTCTTCTAGTTGTGCCTATAGTTTTTAGCAGTCCATAAAATTGAATATCTTGTAAAACTGAAATTTGAAAAATATTGTAGATAATCATATATCTAGAAATTCCAATTAAGATTACCAAAATTCCTATGGTAATTTGCATTTCAATGGGATTATTTGCGTTAGCTTGACTGCCTAAATATCCCCAGTTTATTCCAGTTTTTAAATAATTTTCTTTGGACTCATCTTGGATTTGGTAGCCGTGATTTTCTGCTACTGTTTTTAAATCTTCTTCTATATTATTTGCATTTTTAAAAAACACGTTTAATGTAACTTGCCCTGTGACGTCGTACTCAAATCTTTCATATCCAATTAAGGATTCGTCTACATAGGATTTAGGAATTAGAATTTGATTAGCATACATAGCATCGTCGTATTCCCAGTATCCCACCAAAATAAATTTGTCCTTGATAATCTTTCGATTCCCAAGAATTATTTCCAGTTCAATTTCTTGTCCGAGTTTTAAATCTTTCCCCAGCATTTCCAAAACCCTGGTATCACAAGCTATCTCCTTAGTATTTTCCTTTGGAAGTCTCCCCACTTCTGGCATGAGAAAAGAATATTTTGCCGCTTCCTCGTCCATGAAGCTTACTTCCACTTGAGCTTTGGAAAACTCTGGATTTTTTCCCATTCCCAAAACTTTTCGCAGACCAGAATTTACTATTAAAGGATCCACCCGGAGTTTCTCTGCCAGTTCTTCAGAAACGTCTTTAAAGGCTCCGTGAAAGGATCCGCCTACTTGGCGAAAGGCTTGATTTTCTATGGAAGTTTTTAAAATGCTAGCGACGCTAAAAACCGAAGTGAATAAAAAAGTGGTTAAAATAATGGTGACAATAATTATTATATTTCGCCTTTTATTTTCCTTCATATATTTAATTGTAAGATTCCTAATGGTTTTTTTGTTTTGAACTTTAATCATGGCTACCACCTACGATTAGCCCATCTTCAATTCGCACGATGGTGTCTCCAATTTGTGCAATCTCTTCGTTGTGAGTAATCATAATCAAAGTCTGCTTGAATTTTTGGTTGGAAATTTTAAGAAGGCTCATAACATCTTGAGAAGTTTTGGAATCCAAATTTCCTGTGGGCTCATCTGCTAGTACAATGGCTGGTTTCGATGCCATGGCTCTGGCTATGGCGACACGTTGTTGCTGTCCCCCTGATAGCTGATTAGGAAGGCTCTCCATCTTGTCGTAAATTCCAATGGTATTTAAAATTTCTTTTACGTATTCCATATCTACAACATTTCCGTCAAGTTGGATAGGCAAAATTACATTTTCTAAGACGTTTAACACAGGAATAAGATTGTAATATTGAAATACAAATCCGATTTTTCTTCTGCGAAATATCGTGAGCTCATCGTCATTCATAGAGAAAATATTTTTCCCCTCGATAAATACTTCCCCTGATGTTGGACGATCTAGTCCTCCTAGCGTGTGTAACAAGGTGGACTTACCACTTCCTGATGTGCCGACGATGGATACGAAATCTCCTTTATTACAAGAAAAATTTACGCCGTCCAAGGCTTTCGTCACTACATTTCCATTTTTATAATATTTTTTTAAGTCAAAAGTTTCTACTATCATAGCTACCTCCTTGGGTAATCCAATTGTATCACCCAATACTTACGACAATATGTCACAAGAAATTGAATTCTTTCAATTTTGTAAGAATTTAGCCGCGAGGTAGATAGATAGAAAAAGTAGAGCCAGCATTTTCTTTGGAAGTTAATTTAATATAACCATCTTGGTTCATAATAATTTCTCTCGCCAAATAAAGTCCCAAACCTAGACCTTCTATCTTGGAAACGTCTTTGCTGCGATAAAATCTTTGGAAAATTTTGCTATGCTCTATTTCAGATATTCCTATTCCAAAATCTTCAATGTCGATTCTCGTAAACATTTCAAAGACGGACGCAGAAATTTTTATACTCGAATTTACTCTAGAGTATTTTATAGCATTGTCCAAAATATTGTAGATAGCTTCTTCCGTCCACTTTTCATCGAACAAGGCTTTCACGTCAGATTTTTCATAAACTACTTCGATTTCTTTTTCATCAGCTTTTTCTTTTAAGCCTGTTATGGAATTTAGGATAATGAAATCGACATTTGAAAGTGTAGGATTTAAAGAAATAATTCCCGTCTCCAGTCTGGACATTCTCACTAAAGCTCCTATTAAAAACTTCAGTTTTTCTCCTTGGTACAAAACTCTCTCTATACTATCTCGTCCAAAATCAGTTAGAGTTTCCTTTTCCTTTATCAACTCGCTATACAAAATCATATTGGCCAAAGGAGTTTTAATTTGGTGAGAAATATCTGAAATCATTCGATTTATCGTAGCCTTTTCCCTCTCCAAGTCTCCCTTGGTAAGTAGTGATGATTTAAGAAAGTCTAAGAATTTTATCTCCACTTTAGAAAGCATACTCTCGTCGATTTTGTAATCTACAAACTCTCCATTTTTTGCAGAGTCTATCATGCGGTCAATGGATGCGAGAATTCTTTTATTTTCTTTTCGTTGTTTTGCACCATAGATGATAGAAATTAACAATAAAACCATTAAGATTATTATAAATTCCATAAAATTCTCCTTGTTTTCCTATTCCCAGTAATATCCAATCCCATACACAGTTTTAATATGCTTGGGATTTTTAGAGTCTTCTTCTAGTTTGTCTCTTAATCTCTTGATAGTTACCGAAACTGTATTTTCATAGACGAAATCTCCGCCGTCTGTCCAAATGTAATCCAAAATTTTTTCTCTGCTTAAAGTGATTCCCTTATTATCTATTAGCAATTTTAAAAGTTTCTGCTCCGTCTTACTTAGTTCTATTTCTTTGTCGTCAACAAAAAATTTCATCTTGTCAAAATCAAATGAAAATAAATCCTTTTTATATTTAGATTTATCCTCGTGATGATTCAATTGAGCATTTACTCTAGCACGCAAAATCGCCAGGGAAAATGGTTTTGTTATATAATCATTGGCTCCCAATTCAAACCCCAAAACTTCATCTATTTCCAAATCCTTTGCCGTTAGGATAATAACTGGAATTTCAGAAGATTTCCTAATCTCTTTCAAAAAATCCAAACCATTTCCGTCTGGCAAGTTCAAATCCAAGATTACCAAATCATATGTATTTTTATCAAAACCTGCTCTCCCCTCTTCCAATAAAAAAAGGAGGCAAAACCTCCATAGAAATTTATAACGACGGTGAACCCATAAAATCCGAACAACTCCCCCATATCTTCGAGAGATTCTACACCGGAGACAAAGGCAACACCGGAATAGGATTATCCATGGCAGCAGATATAGTAAAATATCACAGCGGCAATATGGAAGTCATAAATCGGGATGATGGTGTAAGTTTTATTGTAAGTATCAAACAACTTTAACTTGTATAACCTATCGAAAGTTCTGCACTCTGTGCTTTGTCACCTGTACTCTGCACTATAGGTCAGCCAACTGTAAACTGTAAAATGATAAAACCACTATATAAGTAGACTTAATCCTATCCCCATGGCTGCCCCAAGAATTATTAGCTTGGTCAAATCCATTTTCTTGTAATAAAGTACCAATCCTACTCCGAAACAAATTAGCGGAATAACATTTACAGTAAAGGATTCTGGGCTTGCATTGTTCATAAATACAGAATTTATAGTCATATTTAAAGCTGCTATGGCAATAAGTCCCACTATGGCAGGTCTTAGAGTCTTTAGCATTTTTTCTAAAAACTTTAATTTTTTCCCTGAAGAAAATAATAAGTATCCTAAAATCGACATTAATACAAATGACGGTGTAACGAATCCCAAAGTAGCTACAATTGAGCCTGAAATTCCTGCCATTTTCGTACCTACAAATGTAGCTGCATTTATTCCTATTGGCCCTGGAGTCATATTAGAAATGGAAACTAGGTCTGTCATTTCTGTGACTGATAGCCATCCCTTTTCTTCCACCACGAAACTATTTATCAAAGGAAGTACCGCATATCCACCGCCAAAAGCTGTGGATCCAATTATAAAAAATTGCACATAAAGATCAATAAGTATTTTCATTGAAATCTACTTTCCTCCTTTACTATACTAAATAGTACCAGGCCTATAACCCCAAATACAAAAACTATAAGTCCTGAGTTAATATTGAAAAAGTAACTCATAATAAAAGCCGCTGCCATTACAATGGCAGAAAATCTTGGTCGTTGTTTTAAAACATTTTTCCCCATATTATAAGTAGTGATGACGAGTACCGCTGCGATTACTCCACTCATTCCAGATAGCGCAGCATTTACGAAAAAATTAGATCTAAACTCTTGGTAAAAATGTGAAATAATCGTAATTATAATGATACAAGGAGCCACTGACGCTAACATACATACCAATGCCCCAAGGGGTCCTCTTAATTTGTACCCTGTTAAAACTGAAGTGTTGATGGCCATGGCTCCAGGGCCTGATTGGGCAATAGCTACTAAATCCAGCATCTCATCTTCGCTGATAATCTTTTTCTTCGACATAAATTCATCTCGAAGGACTACAACAATCGTATAACCACCGCCAAAGGTGATGGCATTTATTCTAAAGAAGGTTAGAAATAACTCTAACAAAGAAATTTTCTTTTTACCATTTTCTCCCATTATTCCTCCTGTCAGTTTTTCTTAAGCTTATCCTTTATCATTTCTACTAACATTTTTACTTCCCCTACTCCTAGAAGATATGATACTCCGCCATAAGTGATTACAGAATTAAATACTGCAAATAATAATACTATTAATTTCCTTACAGTTCCGACTCCCATACTTGGCACTAGAGCTACTACTCCGAAATAAGAATAGTAAGCTACAATTCCCATTAAGATAGCCGCAATCAAATTTTTAATCAAGGCTCTAAGGTAACTAAATCCATAAAAATTCTTTAATTTTTTCTTCAATACTACAAATGATGTAAACACCGCAATATTAGTCGCAAGGGATAAACCTAAAGCAAGTCCCCTATGTCCTAAAAATCTTATCAATATCAAGTTAAATGTTATATTTAATAAAACAGAAAATCCGCCGATTATTACGGGCGTTCTCGTATCTTGTAGTGAATAGTAAACTCTGTTTAGTAAATTGTTTAAGCTCATAGCACAAAGGGCCAAGGCATAAAATACTAAAGCTTGTGCAGTCATGTCCGCAGCGTATTGAGTAAACTCTCCCCTCATAAAGGCTATCTCTACAATTGGTTGAGCTAGAACCATTAGTCCCACCATGGCAGGTATGGTAATTAGCATAATCAATCTTACTGAAGATGCCATACTCTTTCTTCCACCTTCAACATCCCCTGAAGAGAAATTTTTAGAAAGAATTGGGAAAACTACTGCCGTAACTGCAGATACAAAAATTCCTAAAATCATAACGTTCAGTTTGTTAGCTTGATCCAGCCACGTCACCGTTCCACTTTCAAGTCCTGATGCCAGTCTAGTATTTACAATAATATTTATATCATTAATCGCCACGCTTAAAAGTACGGGCAAAGAAAGTTTCAATGCGTGCATTACGTATTTATCTTTTAAATCAAAGACTGGAAAATATTTTAGTCCTGCCTTTCTTGTTTCTGGAAATAAGAAAATAGCTTGGGCTACAACTCCAAGAACACTAGCTACACTCATACCGTATATTCCAAAAGTACTAGATAATAAAATTAGATAACCGATATAAACCATATTTAATGGAATAGGTATAGCGCCTGTAGCTGCGAATCTTCCTTCACTTTGGAGATAACCTGTCATGACTCCGACTATCGCGCTAAACATTATTACTGGCATTCCAATTTTTGTAAGTTCAACAGCTAGGACATAAGTTTCTACACCAAATCCTCCACCTACGATTTGCACAATAGTTGGAGCAAAAAAATAACCTACAGTAGACATAATAGCTGCTATTAGTATGCTTATAAACAGCATGTTGTTTGTGTGTTTACTAAGACCACCGCTGCCTTCATTAGCTCTAACTTTTGCAAGCATGGGAATAAAAGTATTGGCTATCGCATTTGATACAATAGCTGACAAAAGTGATGTAGCCTTTAGCGCAGTTGTAAATGCGTCCGTCTCAACTCCTGCTCCAAAATAATTTGCAATTAGCATTTGTCTTCCAAAACCCAAAAATTTTCCTACCAAAGCAAAAATAACAAGAGCCATCGTCGACTTGGTTAGATTGCTGATTTTTTTATCCATACTCTCTCCTTCTCTTTCAAATATATATAATACTTTAAAACGCTGTATTTTTCAATAGAATCCAAATTTATCAACTAATTTTCGCAATTCTAAAGATTTTATTGATATAATAGATGAAACTATAGGAGGGCACATTATGGACTATAAAAATCTAGACACACCAGCATTAATAATTGACTACGACATAATGATTGACAATTTGAAAAAAATGCAAAAATATGCAGACAAAGAAAAGGTGAAACTAAGACCTCATACGAAAACTCACAAAATGCCAAGAGTAGCAAAAATGCAAGAAGAATATGGAGCAAAGGGAATAGCCGTTGCAAAAGTAGAAGAAGCAGAAGTGATGGCAAAATTTGGCTTAAAGGATATATTTATTGCAAATGAAATAGTAGGTTCTAAAAAATTACATAGAATCAGAAAATTAGCTGAAAATATAGACATTACCTTTGGAATAGACAGCGTAGAACAATGCAAAATGATTGAAGAAGTTTTCGAAGGTGCTAAAAAAAGAGCACAAGTATTAGTGGAAATAGAAGTGGGAGAAAATAGATCGGGAATCATCGAAATGGATGATTTTCTAGATTTGCTAGAATATATCGGCTCATCTAATAATATTTATTTGAATGGAATATTTTCCCACGACGGACACTCTTATAAAGCGAAAAGTATGTCGGAAGTTAAGAAAATACATTTGGAAAGTCAAAAACAAACCTTAGAATTTGCAAATTGTGCCCAAAGAGAAGGATTATATTTAGAAACCGTGTCCATTGGTTCTACTCCATCATTAATAAATGATTTACCCATATTAGAAGGAGTAACTGAAATTCGTCCTGGAACTTATGTATTTATGGACGCAGCCCAAGGTCTAGGTTATGGTTCTCTTGCCATGAATGCAGCTAGTATATTGACTACGGTAATCTCAAAACCTACTATAATGAGGGTAATTACAGATGTGGGAGCAAAGGGTCTTACCATGCAAAGAAGAGACGTGGGAATTACCAAAACGAAAGGACTAGGACTTATTAAAGGATTTCCCAATTCCCAAATAGATAGCGTCTTTGATGAACATGCAATTATTTATGACGAGGAAATTAGCGAAAAAGTAAAAATAGGAGATACCTTGGAAATCATTCCAAATCACATTTGCCCAGTGGTAAATTTATACGACGAAGCGTATTTTGTACAAAATGGAAAAGTTATTGAAGTAGTAAAAATCGAATGCAGAGGAAAAATGAAGTAGGCACCTTCGGTGCAGTTAAAAGTTCAAAGTTAAAAGTGAAAAGTTATAAATTTGTTTCGCTTTTCCAATCAAATACAGAATGTCAAAAAATTTTATTAATTATAAATAATATATTTTAAAAAAAGAAATGAGGTGATTATAGTTATAGTCTATTTTGTAGAGCAACAAATTGTTTAATAAGAAGATGTCAAATACAATCGATTTGGTTTAACCAGCCGTAGGCAACTTTTAACTCTACACTTTAAACTATTAACTATTTATACTATGGATCGAACTATATCTAATTTAATATTTTATGGAAAAAATGAAAAGGGAAAAACTCTTAGGGATTTGGAGAAAATATATAAAAGCTTTCGCCATGGAACTGAAGATATGGAAGTTTTAAAAATGGATATTTCCAAAGTCGTAAGGGATATTTTAGAGATGTCTACAGACTATGGCTTCAACGAAAACTTATGGCAATCCTATCTTACATTTTTGCTGATTACTGATGAAAATCCTTATACATTAGTTTCGGAAAGAAAGGGTTTCCATGGTGGAAGTGTGGAAAAAATTGTTAAAAATGATTTTGAAATATTTTTAAAATTATTTAACTTTGATTTCTCTCCCTTGGAAGATACTTTGGGTACAAATTATTTTGAAATTTTAAAAAATTACCAAGCTATCCAAAAGCCAGAAAGTATATACAACAAGCCCATTAGCGAAAAGGTTTCAAATTTAAGAAGCGACCTTGCAAAGATTTCCAATGTGGAGGAATTCTTCAATAAACTAAACGAGTTTTATAAAAATATAGGCGTAGGCGAAATCGCATTAAATTCTACCTTTAGATTAGAAATCGATGGCAGTGATGTAGACTTAGTGCCTATTACAAATATGGTGAATGTAAAATTTTCTGATTTGATTGGATATGAAACACAAAAAATGGAGCTTATAGAAAATACAAAGGCTTTCGTCAAAGGAAAAACAGCCAACAACGTTTTGTTATACGGAGACAGTGGAACTGGAAAATCCACCAGCATAAAGGCTACCATAAACGAGTTTAACAAAGATGGCCTGAGAATGATTGAAATCTATAAGCACCAGCTGGAGTATTTATCCAAGGTCATCAGCCAAATCAAAACCAGAAATTACAAATTCATAATCTACATGGACGATCTATCCTTCGAAGATTATGAAACAGATTACAAGTATTTGAAATCCATAATCGAAGGTGGATTAGAAGAAAAACCTTCCAATGTATTAATCTACGCAACGTCCAATCGTAGACATTTAATAAAAGAAACTTGGAAAGACAGAGACGATATGGAAATCGATGGCGAAATCCACAAATCAGACAATCTAGAAGAAAAATTATCCCTATCTAGTCGTTTTGGAATTACAATCGGATATTTTAAGCCACTACAAAAAGGCTATTTAGAAATCGTAAGAGGTCTGGCAGAAAGAAATAATATCGACATGGATATAGAAGAATTAGAAGCCGAAGCCATAAGATGGGAACGCTACAACGGCGGCAGAAGCGGAAGAACCGCCGAGCAATTTATAAAATACTTAAAAGGTAGATAGTAGATTTTAATTAGTAATTAGTAGAGGCCTACGGCTATGCAAGACAGATTCATTCTGTCCAACTTAGCCCAGGCCTCTACTATCTATTATCTACTATCTATTATCTACTATCTAATATCTAATATATAACCCTATTCCACCATTTATAGTTTTGAAAATGGGGACTGTCTTTTACTCTCCAGTAGTGTCCGGATTCTAGCCCTACTTCTTCGCCGATTTTTGCGCATCTTGCAAAAAATTCTGTATCTCCGTAGGGGTCGTCTCCTGCTTTTGCTATGTCAAAGGCTCTACGTCTAGTGTGCATGGAGTCTTTTGTCCACGTCACTCTCGGTCCGTCTGTATCTCTGCCTTGGGAATACAATTCGTCTTGTCTTTTTTGAGTTCTGTAAGTTTCTGTTATTCGAACATCTAGTCCTTCTTCTTCACATCTTTCTAGAAATTTCATCGCCAATTTTTTCGTATCTGGAGTGAGCTGATTTAAATCAGAAATGACTTCTTGCCCATATACTTTGGGATAACTTCTCATGGCAATTTGATTGCGAATACTTATCCCAAGAAATATAAGTCCAATAATTAACCCAAGTACAATACTTCGTTTTATTATCTTTAGTTTTATAGTTATTGGTTCTTTGTAAATTCGTCTATTTTCTAACATCAGCTCCTCCTTTTTAATTAAATTTTATCGTCGTTTTAAACAGATCTCCGTCTATATCTATCTCGAAACTTCCCCCTTGGACTTCTGTTAGGGATTTGGCTATGGATAGTCCTAGTCCGGATCCTTCCGTAGTTCTAGAAGCGTCTCCCCTGGTGAATCTTTCCATAAGTTCATCTGTAGAAATGTTAAGTGGATATTTAGAGATGTTTTTTATCACTAGCTCTACTCCATCGTCATCGTACAAATCTACATAAACTCTAGTATTTTCCAGAGAATACTTATATATATTGGAAAATAAGTTTTCTAATATTCTGGAGGTTTGAGTTCCGTCTAGTTCCATAATCACCGGTTCTTCTGGTCTGTTCAAATTCGTAACTATATTTTTTTCAGTCAGTTTGTCTTCCCATTCGCCGTAAATTTGTTCCAATAGTTGTCCAAAGTCTATTTTTTCTAGATGGAGGTCTACATTATTCGAAGATAATTTACTAAGATCGAATAGTCCTTCGATAAGCTCTTTTAATCTATGGGACTTATCGTTAATTACTTTCGCATATTCCTTTATATCTTCGATACTACCTTCTTCATCTACAATCAATTCGGAGTAGTTTATTATAGACGTCAGGGGCGTTTTTAAATCGTGACTTACATTTGTAATTAGTTCTGTTTTTAATCTTTCTGATTTTAGGGCATCTTCTACAGCAGAGTCCAAATTGTTTCTTACTGTATTCAAGTTATGAGCCAGTGTTCTAAACTTTGTGGAGTCTTCGTCTATTTTCACATCGTAGTGACCCTTTGCTAGGAAACTTGATGCAGACTCTATCGCCTTTATATCATTGTGATATGCTTTTAATAGATAGGTGATTACATTGATTAAAACCACCCAAATCATAAATATAAAATTTCTCCATCCATAATTTACAAACCACCTAGTTCCGATATATCCCAAGAGAATAAATCCTACATAAGCTACGATGATATTGTTTCTGGAAGTTCCTTCAAAATTATTTGTAAATTCCACTGCATAACCTACTATTCTTTTATAAATTCCCTTACCCATTCTTCCAAAAATAGAATTTTGAAAGATAAAGGATTTTAAACCTTTGTTGTAAATAGACTTAAATCCGTGTACGAAATAAAGGATTGCGATACCGCCAAAGAAAATTACTATAAATTGGACAATCCTAATTAATAATTTAAAACTCTCAAGTGTTTCTTGATTCCCAGTCTCCCCTATAACCATAATAGGTAAAAATAATAGCCATGCTAACGTCATCACTATCTCAATTGGATATCTAGAAATGCCTTTATAAAATCCTCCTTGAATTGCAATATCATATCTAGTAATAAATCCAAAACCCAAAATAACTGCAAAAGCTATCATTATTGAGATAAAAAACATAGGTATATGCGCTTGAGAAAAATGAGTTTTTTCTATAGCTTTTATAAAAAAGGGAGAATTAAAATCTACTGAGTATACAAAATTCAACTTACTTATTCCATTGTCGTTGGGATTAATATTGGAATAAATATGTTGAATAGAATTTTCCAATTTGTCCCTAGCGATTTGCGCATTATTATTTCCACTAATATCCACGGCATTATCATATGTCAATAAAATGGGCGTCCATTCCCCTGTTATAGCGACATTGTCTTCTTTAAATTTTATTGTGTAAGGATCAAATTTATAGTCTGGTCCTACCTCTTTTAAAAATGCTTTATCGTTGGTGAAGTATTTCACTCCATATACAGGTTCTTCCAAATTGTCCACATTATTTTTTGAATAATAATTATATTTTGTATTGGCTTTATATTCTTCATAACTGTCAAAATAGTCGTAAGTTCCGTCCACTCTTTGGGCTACTACAGTGCCATGTGTATTAAAGTATTTCGCAGTCATGGGATAATTTATTATTTTTTCTGAACGAATATAATATTTGAAATACTTAGAATCTTCTGATTGAGTTCTATCAAATAGAGAATCATTCACCATCTCTATAAACTTCTGATCATATCCATCATACCATTGACTATCTTTAAAAAATGGAAATAAATTTGCAAAACTTGTAGCTACCATGGCAAGTATTGCAATTATCGTCAAAAACAGAACTACTCCCTTGGTGGAATATCTTAGTCCTTGTTTTTCTGTCATATACTATCGCCTCCTAGTTGGGTCTACAATTTTATATCCTAATCCCCATGCTACTTGGAGGTATTGGGGTTTATTGGGATTAATTTCAATTTTTTCTCTTATCCTTCTGATGTGGACTGTAACGGTTTTAGTTTCTATCGCCGGTTCATTCCACACTCTTTCGTAAATTTCTTCTACTGAAAAAACTCTATCGGGATTTCTCATAAGTAATTCTAAGATTTTGTACTCGATGGAAGTAAGATTTACTTCTTCCCCATCTACCTTTACAGTTTTTGCTAGATTGTCCAGCACTATTGGTCCTATTTGTACAATATCTGTAGATTCAGATTTATCTCTGTAGGAATGAAATCTCCTGATATTGGAATTTATTCTAGCCATTAGCTCCAAAGGATTAAATGGTTTTGTGATATAATCATCTGCGCCTATATCCAGACCGATTACTTTGTCATAGTCTTCAGATTTTGCGCTCAAAATAATTATTGGCACATAGGAATGTTCCCTGAGTTTTTGGATAGCTTCTTCCCCAGTCATATTGGGCATCATTAAGTCCATTATGACCAAGTCGATACTTTCATTTTTAAAAATATCGATAGCTTCTAGCCCATCCTTTGCGACGAATACTTCGTATCCACCGTTTCTAAGATATATTCCTATTGAATCTCTAATTGCTTTGTCATCTTCTGCCACTAAAATTTTATATTTTCCCATTACTTACCTCCGATTTTATAATAACAAATATTAATAACATATTTTCTAAGTGATTGTTACAAATTATTTAAGAATTTCAAACTATACTTCTAATATTAGGTCTTTTCCATTTTTACAAATATTAATTTCAAACACATCTCTAAATTCGTCCAGATTTTCCAAGGCCAACTTCCTATATGTTTCTGAATCTTCAGTCAATATGTTTTTAAAATAGCTGAAATCTTTTGTGTCTTTTGTTTTCTTGTATATGACATATGAGGCGAAATTTACAGTGCCTAAATCTCTGGGGTCGTCCATTTTTCTCGAATGTTCTACTGCCGTCTTTAGATAATCATTTGCTACTTGGAAATTTCCTCGATACATTTGTGTAAGAGCCATATAAGCATCTAACACAGGAACCTTCCAAAATGAATCTAGGTCGTTATTTAATTGAAGTGCCAAATTAAAATATTTATGAGCATTTATTAAATCTCCTTTGGCAAAATACACTTTTCCTATATTTGTATAAAATACCATAAGACTGGAAAAAGCTTGTTTATTTTCTGAAAGTTCTATAGATTTTTTTAATTCTCTTATGGCTTCGTCATATTCTTTTTGTGCAAATTTTAATTCTCCGATGTAATTATGTGCAGCTGCAATATTAATCGAGTATATATCCGCTATGGATTTCGTAACGCTAAAGGA
>CANRJQ010000022.1:0-21980 GCA_947630985.1 uncultured Clostridia bacterium
TAGGAAAAGCATCCTAGTTATTAAACAGAATCTATGTTAAGTAGAGTTTTGTCTAAAAAGGGGTTGCCATTCCAAACTATATTGGAAAGGGAAGGAATACTGCCGAGAGTTTCTTATGAGGGGAAGCACAAATTGTACCAGTTGATATTAAATTCAGGTCATGTACACAAATTTCTATTGTCTAAACCGATATATCAGAACGAAGATGGGATTTGGGCAGGCGAAAGATGGGTTAACTCTTGGGGTAATGTTAATATTGGCGGATATAATGTAGCCTTATATAAGGAATCCCATGTTTATCTGGAAAGTTTACAAAACAAAGTCGATCAAGGTGAAGAGGTGTGGAGACTCAATCCTGAAGATGCACTAAGGGATTATATTTACAATGTCGTAGGAGCATCTGCGATTAATGATGGCGGTAAAATAGAATTGATAGAAACAAAAAGTCCAGTTTCAGAATTTTATAAACCCGTTATGAGTGAGAGATATGGATACTATGAGGCGTTTGATAGAGATGAAGTAATCACAATGATACCTGTAGAATTAGTTCGCCAGGATGATGTGGAACGAATAAAAATGTTGGGAATCGATAAAGATAAAAGTGTGGATGGATATTATATAAACGAACTCCATGAATTTGTAGGACTGGGGATCGTGTCGTATGATACGGTCTATAGTATAATTAATCCGAAAGACGTATCTGGAGAAAAAATAACGGTATCAAAAGAAGATTTCAAAAATCATATGGACGCCCAAGACTCGAAAACAATCATAAAAATAAACGACAAAAACGGAACAGTGTTAGAAATAGAAGAAGTTTACTTACCATAAGAAAGTATAAAACTATGAAAAGAAAATTATTGCTAATAAAAACAGTATCCGACAAAAAATGTCGGATACTGTTTTTAAATTTAAACCATACATTGACATTATCAATTTGCTAACAAAGGCGTAGCCAACTGTAAACTGTTAATTGTTAACTTTTAACTTTCCAATATACATGCTGTAAAATGTTCGTCTCCACATTCTATCATACTGTGGTCGCAGGTTAGGCAGATGTCTTGGAAGTATGGACATCTTGGGCCGAATCTGCAGCCTTCTGGTAGATTGATTTGGTCTGGGAGTTCGTCGTCGATTTCTATAGAGACTCTTTCGTAGTCTGGATCTGCCACTGGCACTGAGGACAATAACACCTTTGTGTAAGGATGCTTTGGATTTCCTATGACATCATCTACGTTTCCTATTTCCACAATCTTTCCTAAATACATAACTGCTATCCTATCGCATAGATATTTAATGGTAGATAGGTCATGGGATACGTATAACATCGTAAGTCCCATGGTGTCTCTAAAGGATTTTAGCAGATTTAAAATATCTGCTCTGATGGATACGTCTAGCATGGACACTGGCTCGTCTGCCACTAGAAAAAGTGGGTCTAGGACGATTGCCCTAGCGATGGCTACTCTTTGTCTTTGGCCACCACTGAGTTCGTGGGGATATCTGTAGGCGTAAAATTCTGCTGGTCTTAATTCCGCTCGATTTAGGGCGTCGATAACTCGTTCGAATAATACGTCTGGATCTTTTATCCCTTGGATTCTCAGTGGTTCTGCTATCGTATCGAAGATTGTAAATCTAGGGTTCAATGTCTCGTAAGGGTCTTGGAAAATCATTTGGATTTCTTTTCGAAACTTCATCTCTTCGGCTTTGGATTTCATATTGAAATCGTGGCCGTCAAATTCTATTTCTCCCGAGGTGAGGTCTTGGAGCTTTACCAAAATTTCTCCCGTCGTAGTTTTTCCCGAACCAGATTCTCCAACGAGTCCTAGAATTTCATTTTTATAAATATCAAAGGAAATGTCGTCGATGGCTTTTACTGTGTCGTGACTTTTGGAAAAGAAGTCTTTGAATCCTTTTCCTATTTTGTATTCCTTGCGCAAGTTTTGCACTTTTATAAAGGCTTCTTTAGCCATGGACAATCACCTCCCTTTCCATTTCGATTCTATCTCTTACTACATCCCAAGTTTCTTTGTGCTGAGTTTTTTCTCTAAATTCTTCCACTCTCTCAGGATAATGACATGCGATTAAATGATCATTTTCGTCAATAGGCGTCAAATTCGGTTCTTCATTCATACACTTATCCGTTCTAAAAGGACAGCGCTCCTTAAACCTGCAACCGAATTGTTTTTCAATTAAATTCGGCGGGGTTCCTGGTATGGAGATTAATTCCTTTCCAATATCCAAAATGCTAGGTGATGCATTGTGTAGTCCTAAGGAATAGGGATGGAATGGTTTTTTGAAAAATACTTTTGTGTTGGCTTTTTCCATAATTTTTCCGCCGTACATTACTAGAATGGTTTCGCATACTTCGCTTACCACTGCGATGTCGTGGGTTATGAAAATCATGGAGCTGTTAAATTTTCCTAAAACTTCTTTGATTTGCTTTAGAATTCTATCTTGTACCACTACGTCTAGTGCTGTAGTGGGTTCGTCTGCGATTATCAATTCCGGATTGAGAGACAGAGCCATTGCAATTACTGCACGTTGCTTCATACCTCCACTCATTTGGTGTGGGTATGCATCCATCCTGTCGGGTTTTAAGCCTATGATGTCGAATACTTCTACAGTTCTGTCGTAGGCTTCTTTTTTAGTCATCTTGGTGTGGGCCATAATCCCTTCGATGATTTGGTCTCCTACTCGATAAACGGGATTGAGTGCGTTCATAGCTGACTGAGAAACCATGGCGATGTCGTTTAGTCGAAGTTTTCTAATTTCTTCTTTGGACATCTTGACTATGTCTTTTCCATTGAAGAGAATTTCTCCTTGGGGGATGACGCAGTTTTCTGCTCCCATTCGCATTATGGTTTTTGCAAGAGTGGTCTTCCCACATCCTGACTCGCCCACCAGTCCTAGACTTTCGCCTTTTCTAAGTGTGAAGCTCACGTCTTCCACTGCGTGAACAGGTCCTGCTTTTGTTTCGTAGTCTATAGACAAGTTATTTATTTTTAATAATAAATCCATCTACCTACCTCTCAATCTTGGGTTTACCACTTCTTCCATAGCTCTGGAAAGAAAGAAGATGGACAGCAGCAATAATACTATTGCTAGTCCTGGAGTTAGTGTTCACCACCATGCGTTTCTAGAGTTTCCAGTTACGAAACTGGTGTGAAGAATTTGTCCCCAACTGGGCACATCTGGATCCCCAAAGCCTAAAAATGCTATGCTGGCTTCTGACATAATTGCGAAGTTTACTGTAAAGGTCATCTCCAAAAGTATAAGGGGCACCACGTTGGGTAGAATATATTTCGTCATGATTCTAAAATGTCCTGCGCCCGAAACTTTTGCGGCTTTTATAAATGGACGTTTCGCAATGGATAGTACCTGAGAACGAACAAGTCTAGCTACAGTTCTCCAAGATAAAAAGGAAACTGCCAAAATAATATTCCAAATACTAGGCTTTAAAACTGCAGAGAGGACTATTACAAATGGTATAAAGGGAATTGCGTAGAAAAAATCTACGATTCTCATGAGCACCACGTCCACCATACCTCCGAAGTATCCGGAAATAATTCCAATGGAAGAGCCCAGCAGCGTTACCAAAACTGCTGCCAAAATTCCTACCATGAGTGCCGTTCTAGTTCCTAAAATTACTTGACTATAAACATCTCTACCTACGTCTGTAGTTCCAAAGGGAAATCCTTCGATAGGTGGTGAAAGTCTTAAAATTTTTCCGTCTTCTCCGTAATGCCTGTCCCTGGGATTGTGAGGAGCCAAAGACGTGGAGAATAGTCCTACTATGATAAAAAATACCAGTAGTATAGCGCCGATAAATGCTAACTTGTCCTTTTTTAAATTAGCTAAAAATAACCTTCTGACTGAATGGGTATTTACATTTTTCTTTTTGTTTTGAGTTTTATTTTTATTCATAATTACACCCCATCAATCGTAAGAAATTCTCGGATCCAGTGCAGCATATAATACGTCTGCTACTAGATTCATAATCATCATCATCATGGATATGATAATGAAAGATCCTTGGGCTAGGGGATAGTCGTGCCTTGTAACAGCTTGAACGATTTCTCTTCCCAGTCCTGGCCAACTGAATACTACTTCCAGTAAAACCTGTCCGCCTATGGCTGAGCCGATAAACAACGCTCCAGATGTAATAACTGGAAGCAGGGCGTTTCTGGCTGCGTGGGCATATCTAATTCTTCTGTCAGTTAGACCTTTTGCCCTGGCCATTTCTATATAATCTTCGTCCATAACTTCTAGCATGCTATTTCTCATGATGAGCATGGGAGTAGCGAGGAAGTACAATCCTGCCACAAAAGATGGCAAAATTAAATGCTTTAGAAAATCCAGTTTTAAAAAGATTTCGCTAAAAGTCTCTCCCACATATCCTGCACTTCTCATTCCTTGGGCCGGAAGCCATTTCAATACTGTAGAAAAAATTATAATCGCCATTAATCCTACCCAAAAGGTAGGGGCTGATCTAAAAAATAGTGCAAACAATATCGAACCACTTTCTAAGATGCCACCGCGTTTCCAAGCCATAGCCGTGCCTAAAATAATTCCTAATATATAGGCGAATATCATGGCGGTAAACATCAGAATTAAAGTAGCTGGCAATCTCTCTCCTATAATTTGGATTACGGATTTGCCATAAAAATAAGATTGTCCAAAATCCAATTTCAATAAATCTTTTAAAAATATAACGTATTGAGTTCCAAGTCCCTTATCCAAACCGTATTCAGCTAAAAGTGCATCTCTAGCTTCTTTGGGGATGGATGGATCTACGACAAAGGCCGTAGGGTCTCCTGGCATCGCTCTAAAAAGAAAAAAGATCATCGTGGAAATGAGGATGAACATTAAAAACATAATACCTATTCTTTTAAGAATATATTTTCCCATAAATTCCTCTCTTTTCATCTATATACAAGTATTACCGGATAAAAATCCGGTAACACTCATAATCTTTATTTTATTATTCTGCTGGCATGTGGAGTCTACCTTGGCTATCCCAAGTGAATCCTGCATCTTCTAAGATTTCTCTTGCTTTTTCTGGGTTGTATTCGTCGTAAATTGGAACTTCTGGATTGTGCCAGAATGCATTAGCTTCGTTGATTACAAGTCCACCGCCGCCTCTGCTTCCGTGACCATTTAGATGAACGTCCACTGCAAGGTCGTAGTCAACCAAGTGAGCAACCGCTATACGGAATGCCTTGTTGTTAAATGGAGCTTTGTCGATGTTGAATCCTAGATAGAAGAATCCAATATCTGGAACGCTTGTAACTTCTAAGTGATCAAACTTTCCACCTTCATTTTTCTCGATGATTTCTATATGAGCTGGAACCAAGTCGAAGGATAACATATCCACTTCTTTAAGTTCTAGTGCAGTTAAAACACCTTCAGGTGATCCGAAGATTCTGAATATATATCCATCAATTTTAGCTGGGTTATAATATTCGTCAAATCTTTCTGCTACTAACTCTTCACCTGGACGGAAGTTTACAAACTTAAATGGTCCTGATCCGATTGGGAATTCGTTAGTGTCGTTTTTAGGATCTGCTTTCGCTTCCCAAATATGCTTTGGCAAAATTGGAATTTGCGTTAGGGTATTATTTACAAATGATGCTGTAGGATATTTCAGTTTGAATTGAACTGTGTTATCATCTAGAATTTCCACAGATTCAATGGGCTCTAAGAATGACATAAAGTATTCTACGCTGTTATCGATAAATGCATCATAAGTGTATTTAATATCTTCTACAGTTACTGGCTCTCCGTCGTGGAAAGTCAGTCCTTGTTTAATTACTACGTTTATAGTCGTATCGTCTACTAGTTCCCAAGATTCAGCAGTAGCTGGAATCGGTTCGATGTCTGGGCTTATTCTTACTAACTTATCGTATATAAGTCTTAAGTTTCTCCACTCGTAAACAGTTTTTGCGCCCATTGGGTTTAGAGTATTTAGATTAATATTACTTGCTACTTTTAGAGTTTTGTTTTCTGTAAGTGGCTCAAGTTGGATTGGAGTCCATTCGTTGAAAAGTCCTTCTCCAGGAATCGCAATTGCGCCTGAGAATTTTTCCTTGTCATAAACTTGTACGCCATTTCTAGAATAAATATTTACTCTAGGAACATCTTCAGCTAAAATTCTTTGAGCTTCGAATACCAACTCTTTACGTTTTTCTGGATCCATTTCAGATCTTTGAGCGTCAGCAATTTTGTCGAACTCTTCATTTCTATAACGGTCTGTATTATTTCCGCCTAGCTTAGCATTTTCAGAGTGGTTAATAGAGTGGATAAACATATCTGGATCTAGTCTCTCTATCCTACCTGACCAACCGATGGTGTACATATCATGCTCGTTGGCATCTCCGTAAAGAACATCCATTAGAACTGCGAAGTCTGTTGGTTGAGCAGTAACATCTACTCCTAATGCTTTTAATTCTTCAGCAACCTCGTTAGCCATTTCGTAGTTCACCATGTTCGCCTCTGGCAAAGAACTAAGAATTGTTAGAGAAGGTACCAATTCACCTTCTGCTTTTGCGCTGTCAGTATCTGTTGTAGTAGTAGCAGGTTTAGTAGTTTCAGTTTTTTGTCCACATGAAGCTAATAATAAAACTAGTACTAATAAGATACTTAAGTGTTTCATTCTTTTCATTATATTCCTCCTAAATTATTGGCAAATGTCAATAATTCCATCTACCAGACAGTCATAAAAAGTTTTGACTTGCACAAATGTTTACAGTATTAGAATAATTATGTCAAATAAATTTATTATAAGTATAATAATAAAACGAGCTAAAGTTAGTTAATTACTAATAAATTGAAAAAAATGAGGAATAAATTAATTTTAGAAATACTAAAATTTGGTGTAGAAAAAGAAATTTTTATATATTTGGAGATAAAATATATATTATCGACATATCCAATCCGTCATAGGGTACGCATTCCCATGGGTAACGTGACGAAAAGGCAATAATTTGCAAATCAATACATCAAACATATTCAATCCGTTAGGCAAAGGCGCAGCCAACTTTTCACTTTCCACTTTTAATTTTTAACTGACCGAAGGTGTCATTTGGGAAATTCGAGATGGAACTCAAATTTCCCCGGGTCGCACAGAGTACGACCCCTACAGTAAGACCATCCAATCGAAATTTTTAACTTTTCACTTTTAACTGTTAACTGCTAACTGTTATCTATCATCTGTATTACTGGTTTTATTATTTCCTAATTTCAGTTATAATATGTATATTAAAAGCTTAATAATTGACATTTACGGGGGGAATATTTTGAACAATAAGGAAACTGTATTTATAACGGGGCATAGAAATCCGGACTCGGATTCTATTTGTGCTGCTATTGCTTATGCAGATTTGAAAAATCGACGTGGAAAAATCAGCGCTATACCCATTCGCTTGGGAGATATTAATCGCGAGACCCAATTTATTTTAAACTATTTTGGGATGGAAGCGCCTATATTAAAAGAGACGATGAAACCCCAGGTATCGGATTTAAATATCGACCCACCGTACAAGGTTTCAAAAACTACTACTATGAACAAGGCTCTAAACATTATCCAAAACGAAAATCTATCCAATATCCAAGTTGTAAACGAAGAGGAAGAGCTATTGGGGATAGTAACCTTGTCCAATTTAACCGAAGGATACATGGATATATGGGATGACAATATTCTGGGCAGGAGCAATACACCTTTGGAAAATATTGTGGAAGTTATGCGAGGAGAAATCGTATTTGAACCTAAAAATCCTAGAAGTTTCCAAGGACGAATGACGGTTTATGCTATGGAGCCTGAAAATGTACAAGATAATATCCAAGAGCTGGACATTGTAATAGTAGGAAATAGAGAAAATGCCCAAAAAGATGCCATCTTAAGAGGCGTTAGTTTGCTGATTTTAACGATAGGTTCAGAAATTTCAGAAGAAAATTTAGCTCTAGCAAAAGAAAATGACGTTACCATTATTTCAACGGAATTGGACACCTTCCTAGCAGCTAGGCTGTTACCTTTGGCTGTTCCTGTGGAATATGTAATGACTAAAAAGGATTTGGTGAAGTTTAAAGAAGATGACTTCGTAGATGATATCAAAATTATTATGGGAAATACTCGATACAGATCCTACCCCATAGTAGACAATAAGAACCAAGTAGTGGGCAGTATAGCTAGATACCATCTTATTTCCAACAAGAAAAAGCCGTTGATATTAGTGGATCACAACGAACGAAATCAATCCATAGCCGATATAGAGTCGGCGGAAATTATTGAAATTATTGACCACCATAGAGTTGCTAATATCGCAACCAATCAGCCAATTTATTTTAGAAATTCTCCTGTGGGATCTACTTCTACAATTATTTCTCAAATGTTTTTCGAACAAGGAGTTAGCCCGACGAGAGAGATAGCTGGAATACTTTGTGCAGCGATTATATCAGATACCCTTTTGCTACGTTCTCCTACGGCGACGGATACGGACAAGAGAATGTTAGAACGAATGGCTAGGATAGCAGGAGTAAATGTGGAAGAGTTCGCCATGGAAATGTTTAAGGCAGGCACATCTCTAGAAGGCAAAGATTCAGAAGACTTGCTGTCAGAAGATATGAAGCAATTCGACATTGAAGACGAAAAGGTGCGAATTGCCCAAGTGTTTTCAATGGATTTGGAAAATCTAGAAAGTAGAAGAGCGGATTTAATAGAGACCATGAGAGAAGAAATTGTTCGCTTTGGATTATCCACTTATGTATTGGTATTTACAGATATAATTAGAGAAACATCAGAGATTATGGCAGTGGGAGAATTTGAAACCCAAATCGCCAACGGCTTTGGTAAAAAATTGGTGGACAATGGATTTTCTGCAGAGGGAATTCTATCCAGAAAAAAACAAGTGGTACCAATAATAACCATGGCCATTTCAGAAGCGAAAAAAATATAAAAAAAGTTAAAAGTTGGCTACGTCGCTGTAGAACAAATTTGATTTGTCTAACAAAGGCGTAGCCAACTTTTAACTTTACATTTTTAACTTTTAACTTTTTTAAACTGTTTTTCTCATAATTTCACTTAGCTTTACATTCTCATTTGACTTCTTATTAAGTCGATATTCTACAATATCTCCCAAAGTGAAATATATTAAAGTTCCCATGGGAACTGCAAGTACCATTCCTAAAAGCCCTGCCACTGCGCCTCCAACTGTTACGCTTACCATTACCCAAATTCCTGGAAGTCCCACTTGGTCTCCGACAACTCTTGGGTAAATAATATTTCCTTCGATTTGCTGAAGGGCAAGAGCCATTATCAAAAATATCAATCCTTGCTTGATACTGATTGCGCTAATTAAGATAAGACCGACGAAGCTTCCGATTATCGCTCCGAAATATGGAATGAAAGTCAAAAACGCCGAAAGTATTGAAAGGGTAGCTTTATAAGGAAGACGTAAAATCGTCATGGCTATTAGATTTAATACTCCAAAAATAATCGCTTCTATTAAAGTTCCGCTAAGAAAATTGGAATAAATTTCAGCGGCGCGTTTTCCTGTAATTATAAAAATGTATGCCCATTCATTATCTAAGAAAGCGTATAGAAGTCTGGTGATTTGGTTTCCCAGAGTTTCTTTATAAAATAATAAATAAATGGCGAAGGTGAATGCTAAAAAGGAAGTTAATATCACAGAAAATGTTCCAGATACTATGGAAAAACTGCTCTTAAAAATTTTCTCAGCACTTTGCTTCAAGGTGTCAGAAAATCCTGGACCCCACTTTTCCAAATCACTTTTAATAGAATCCAAATAGTGAGTTTCATTTACGTTTAAACCTTCAAACCAGTCCAAAAACTTAGTCGTAGTTTCTGGTAGAACCTTTGCGAAAGTGGCAAAAGTTTTTGTAAGATCCGGTATTATTGTACTGACTACAAAATATCCTGTACCAAATAAAATTATAAGAGTTAATAAAAGCGCAATTCCACGAACTAGAGTTTTGGAAGAAGTTTTCTTAAAGAAAAACTTACCAAGGAATGTCTCTATCCATTTTAATGGCACGCTTATTACAACTGCCAAAAATCCACCTATTAAAAATGGCATTAAAACTTTTAACGCACTGGTGAATATGATTTTTACTGCGGAGAATTTGAATAACAAAAAAACTAGGACGATAAATATCGCTCCAATTCTTATTATACTTTTCTCCATATTTTTTTCTATCTTCATAAACATCTCCTGAAGTCATTATATCCGAAAACTCTACTTTTAAATCACAAACAATAGGGCGAAAAGTGAAAAATTAAAAGTGAAAAGTTAAACTTGCTACGCTCAGTAACAGATTTAGACCTTTCACTTTCAAATCTCAACTAATTTAGTTTATGTTTATTGTTCCATTATATGTGCTAGCTTCTATATCTAGTCTATCTGCATTTTCGTTATATCCGTCGGAGTATGCTATCATCGCTCCGTCTTCTGTTACAAAGTTTGCAAAGATTGAATCAGCAAAGTTGTTAGTGTCTATATCTTTAAAGTGATTTTTAACTTTAGCTTTTACTGGTTTAAATACATCCTTTATGGAAATAGTTATATTTCCGTTGTTTGTGGAAGTATTAATATCTCTTACATTATCTTTTATTTCGTTTACTACAATAGTTCCGTTTGTGGTGTGGATGTCTATGTCGCTGGCGTCCACGTCGTTAATTACAATTCTTCCATTTGTAGTATTGATTTGAAGTTCGTGTCCAGAAATTTTCTTAACTGCAATTTGTGCATTTGTGGAGGACACGTCTGCGATTTCAGCTACTGTGTTTTCCAATATAATTGTTCCATTTGTGGAATTAACTTTTAATGCTTTTGTTTGTATTTCCTTGATTTCAATGCTAGAGTTAGTAGAATTTAGCTTGATTTCTTCGAACATTTTTTTAGGAATTGCCACTGTGATGTTCATGCTAAAATGTCTAGCACTAGTGCTATCGTAATCTGGTTTTACTAGAATTTTTCCGCCTTCTCTTTCGATTTTGATGAAGCCGTAGGTTTGGGATACGAATCTGTCATCGAATCTTACATCCGCTCTAGCTTCTACTTCTTCATTATCCCAAGAGTAGATATTAATTTTGCCATTTCTATTAAAAACTTCTAGTTTTGGATTTTCTTCACCAAGGATATTTTCAGTTACAACTCTCTCGGCTTTATTTTTTTGATCCAAATTGCTTTTAAATTTAATGCTAATATCTTCAAAGTCAAAATTTTCTATATATTCTTTTGTCTCTTTTCCAATTTTAACTGCAGCTTGGGCAATTTTTTCTACAAATTGTGTTGTGTCAAAGCCGCCGAATTGGGGTTGGTCTGCTTTCTTTTTAGTGTCTTTTATAGATTCCAATAGAGATAATGCTTCGTCTTCGGTAATTTTTCCTTCTCTAAGCATTCTCAGTATGATTTTTTTCTCTTCGCTCATAGTATTCATGTTTACTCCTTTTTATTTTATTCTAAGCTAGAAAGTAAATTCGTAGCTTCTTCTGGTGTAATTTGTCCTTCGTCTAGCATATTTAGAATTTCCAATCTGGAGTCTTCTAAGTTTACACTGTGACCTAGGGATTTAATTACGTTATCCAATTTATTTCTAACTGTGGGATAGGAAACTCCCATTACTTTTTCTATTTCTTTTATGCTTCCTCTGTTCATAACGAATATTTCAATAAACTCCAAATCCTCTTGGGACATTTTAGAAAACTTATTTCCTGGGAAATATCCTCTAACTTCTGTGCCGCAGTCTTCACATTGGTAAGTTGTAGTTATCAATTCGCCATCACATGTTGGGCATTTGTCTAAATAATCTTTCATATGCACCTCTTAATATTTTTCATAATAATTTATAGTCAATATACTTTCTTGAACATATTATACCACACAATGAAAAAATGTAAACAAGAAACTTAAAATAATTAATAAAAATATTAAAAATATTAAAATTATCGCCAAAATTACTAAAGATTCATACAAATATCACAAGATAAACTATAAAACGAAATATTTGAAATGCCTTTTTACTATATGATGCAGTTCCCAATAGCTTAACTATTGTCAAAAAGGGTATAAATTATCAAATATGAGGGGTGGTATTATGGATTACGCAAAAAAATTAATCGTTGACTATATAAAAAACAATGAAAAATCCAAGGACAATTTAAAACTAGGTCCTGAGTATGAATATATAATAGTAAAAAGAAATACCTACGAATCCGTTTCTTATTATGGAGATAGAGGAGTGGAATATATTTTTAATCGCTTAAAGGATTTAGGATGGGAGCCTCACTACGAAGGGGAACATCTATTGTCTTTGACCCTTGATGGTATGACTATAACTACTGAGCCAGGGGGACAAGTGGAATTTAGTTCTACTCAACAGGAAATGATATCTGAGTTGGAAGCATATTACTTGAGATTTTTAAAAGACATTCTTCCCATCTTAGAGGAATTGGAATATGATATTTTAGGAATTGCATATCACCCAGTGACGAAGATAGAAGATATCAAACTCTTGCCAAAAAAAAGATACGACGCCATGTTTGAATATTTTAAAACCCATGGGACGATGAGCCATAATATGATGAAGGGAACAGCTGGACTACAACTGTCCATGGACTTTACATCTGAAGAAGACTTCAAAAAGAAATTTGTAGTGTCCAACGCCATTACGAATGCCTTTTATACCCTATTCGATAACGGATATTTTTTCCAAGGGGAACCCACTAGTCACGCCATCAGGGCGAAGATATGGGAAAACACTGACCCAGAAAGATCTGGACTTCCTAAGAACGCATTTATTGACAATTCCTATGAAGGTTATGCTGAGTATCTGGTTAATACTACGGCGATATTTGGATTTGTAGATGGAGAAATGGTACCCACTGGAGATAAAAAAATTGGAGAATTGTTGGATGAAAATTCCACAAAGGAAGAGCTAGAACACCTTATGACTATGGTGTTTCCAGATGTGAGAGTGAAAAAATTCTTGGAACTTAGGATGATGGACTCTGTTCCATATCCTTATAATTTCGGAGCATACGCCTTACTAAAGGGATTACTATATAATGAAGATAACTTGAATATGTTATACGAAGGATTCAAAGATCTATCTCCTGAAGTGATTTTAAAAACAAGGGAAGATATGTATGTTTACGGAAATGAAGCGAAATTTTTGGACAAAACTTTAAAGGAATGGACAGAGGTATTTATTTCCATGGCAGAAAATGTTTTGGGAGAAGAAAAAAGTTATCTAGAACCTTTGAAGGAACTTATTGAAAGCGAAGGAAGCTTCTATTATAAGACAGAGAGAATTTTCCAAGAGACGAAAGACGTTAAAAAAGCAGTAGAGTTCAACAGCATAAAATAGGAGGACATATGCACGCAGATAAAATAATTAACGAATATATAGAATTGATGAAATCCAATCCGGAAAAATATGCTAGGGATTTTAAAGTTGCCAAGGAGATGGCGATTAATTCCACTGCCTACTATAAGGGAGAGCCAGTGCCATTTAATTACCAACCCTTTTTTGTAGACCCAATAGACGTGGATACTTTTAAATATATTTTGGATTCCATATTGAAAATAGGAAATAAGGTGACGAAAGAGTACATTAACAATCCCGAGTACAGAAAGCTTTTCAATTTTCCAAAATTCATCGAAGAAATGATACTCGTGGACAACGGGTATGACGTGATAGCTCCTATCGGGCGCTTTGACGTATTCTTCCAAGATAGAGACGATTTTATGTTTTGTGAAATCAATACCGACGGTTCATCAGCCATGAATGAAGATCTGGTTCTTGGCGGAATTTTAAAACAAGGCCATGGGCTCAAAGATTTTTCAAAAAATTACCAATTGACCCAATTCGAACTGTTCGATTCTTGGGTGGAAGAATCCTTGAACTTATTTAGAAAATACGATAACAAAACTCCTTTCCCCAATGTGGCAATAATGGACATTATGGAAAGTGCTACTACTTCGGAATTTGAAGAATTTAAAAAAGCTTACGAAAAAGCTGGATGCGATGTAGAAATCGTAGATGTGAGAAATTTAGAATACAAAGACGGAAAGCTATATCACGGAGACTTTAAAATCGATATGATATACAGAAGGCTTGTGACTTTTGAGCTAATCGAACATGCAGAAGATTGCCAAGAATTTATTAAGGCATATATGGATAAAGCCATGTGTACTATAGGCTCCATTCAGTCTCAGGTAATTCACAATAAGATATTCTTCAAAATGCTTTTCGATGAGGAAACTAGAGCGTTTTTAGATGAAGAAGATATAGAATTTATAGACAATCACATTCCATTTACAGGAATTCTAGGTGAATCTGCTGAAATTTTGGAGAAGGTAAAAAATGACAAGGACAAATATATTGTAAAGCCCATGGATATGAACGCATCCCAAGGAGTCTATACTGGACGAGATCTATCCCAAGAAGAATGGGAAGAAAATTTGGAGCGGGATTTTGATAAAAACTTTATTTACCAAGAATTTGTTCCTCACAAGACCATACCGTTTGTAAACTTCGACGAAGATGGGAATGTGTTTGTGGAAGAACTTGCAAATACTCTGGGTATATTTGCTTACAACGAAAAATTTGCAGGACTTTATGCAAGATTAGGCAGTACAAATATAATAAAAAGAGCTACAGATGCTATAACGGCGCCAGCATTCCTGGCAGTGAAAAGAGATATGAAGGATCTACTTCCTAGAATCAACGAATTGGCAAAAATCTCTAAAGAAAGAGAATTGACTGAGGAAGAGGAAATAGAAAGAGCAGAGCTAAGACGCGAATATATTTTAAGATTCCGAGCGGGAGCAGAGCAAACTTTGTTAAAAGTAAAAGTAGTAGACGAAGATGGAAGAGACATTACAAGAGAGAAGTTAAATAAATTGTATAAAGAAAAGAAGAAGGGAAAATAAGAATTAGTAAGTAGTAGATAGGAATTAGTAGATATTAGCCTGCGGCTACGTTTGGCAAAATGAGAATACCGATGTAGGGGACGTGTTCCAAAAGTTTTTAACCTTCATGACTTTACTCTATGGGGTAAAAGTTTGAATTACGATATTGCAAAACAACAAAGACGCGTCCCGTGTTTGCGGGCAAAGAATGTTAATATTAAAAAACAAAAGGAGGTGAAGGTTTTGGCGGATATTTATATTAGTTCTGGGGAAATTATGATACGACTTTTGGTGTCTGCGTTACTTGGGGGACTTATTGGCATGGAAAGAGAAAGTAGTAAACGTCCTGCAGGATTTAGAACTCACCTCTTGGTCAGCGTGGGTTCTGCATCTATAATGATGATTTCTGCCACAGCCTTCGACCCCATTGGACAGGGAAACGATCCCTTGCGTCTTGCGGCCCAGGTTATTACTGGAATAGGATTTTTAGGGGCAGGTTCCATCATGAGAGAAGGCTCAGAAATTAAAGGACTTACGACGGCTGCTTCCCTTTGGATTTGTGCGGCTATTGGACTTAGTATAGGAGCTGGACTTTATCTTTTAGGTGGATTGACTACCTTGATTGTAATTTTGACATTGACGGTTTTAAATAGAATAGACAAGGATTCCAAATGGAATATAATCCAAAGGATTTCCAAACATGAGGACACAGAATTCAAAGAATCTGCAGATTTCAGAAAGTTAATAATCATAATAGATTTGAAATCTGAAATTCTACACGAAATAGAAAATAGACTGAAAGAATACAAAGTAGAATTATTAGATGTAAAAATCAAAAGAAAGACAGATGAAAATGGCGGAACAACTAATGGCGAAATGGAACTTTTGATATTTAAAGATGAAGAGTTGTTTACGAAATTTGAATTAATAAATATAATAAAAGATATATTCGACATGCCGGGAGTTTTGGACGTTGAGATATTAAAGAGAACTTAGATTTGGACTTGGGAACAGTTTGCTATTTTTCAAGTCCTTTTCATTGCATTAAAATGGGGTATTAGATATTATATAAGTAGTAATAAAAATTTTCAGGAGGTTAATTAATGGATAAAAAGGATTTGAGAATTGAACGAGATTCACTAGGAGAGATTAATGTACCGAAAGATGCATATTATGGAGTGCACAGTCAAAGGGCTAAGGAAAACTTCCCTATAACTGGAATACATACGGACCGAGAAATAATTCGAGGTGCAGCAGAAGTAAAAAAAGCTTGTGCCATCACGAATTATGAAGTGGGTATGATGGAAGAAAAAATCAAAGACGCCATCTCTCACGCTTCGGACAAAGTAGCCGCTGGAGATTATGATTCTGAATTTATCGTAGACCCTATCCAAGGTGGAGCAGGAACATCTCACAATATGAATGCAAACGAAGTCATTGCGAATTTAGCTATAGAAGAACTAGGCGGAGAGTTAGGAGACTATTCTATAGTTCATCCAAACGATCACGTAAACTTTGGCCAATCTACAAATGACGTTTTCCCAACATCAGGAAAGCTTGCTATCATCAGATATATTGACAGAACTAAGGCAGAGCTTGCAAAGCTTATAGAATCTGTAAGTAATAAATCCAAAGAATTCGATGGATATATTAAAATGGGTAGAACTCAAATGCAAGACGCTATTCCTATTAGACTAGGACAAGAATTCGGCGCATATGCCCAAGCTCTATGCAGAGATATGAATAGACTAGATAGCGCGCGAGCTACCATGTCAGTAATAAACTTAGGAGCAACTGCAATAGGAACGGGACTTAACGCAGATGCAGATTACGTTAAAAAAGTAGTTCCAAATCTAGCAAAGGTTACAGGAATAGAATTAACTCAATCTGAGGACCTAGTAGACGGAACCCAAAACCTAGACGGATTTGTTTATGTCTCAGGAGTTTTAAAAACTCTAGCAGTAACACTTTCCAAGATGAGTAATGACTTAAGACTTATGTCATCAGGACCGAGAACAGGATTTGGAGAAATCAATCTTCCAGCTAAACAAGCAGGATCTTCTATAATGCCAGGAAAAGTTAATCCAGTAATTCCAGAAGTAGTATCTCAAGTAGCCTTCTCAGTAATTGGAAACGATATGACTATAGCTATGGCAGCGGAAGGTGGACAATTAGAACTTAACGCATTTGAGCCAGTAATATTTTACAAAATATTTGAATCCTTCAGAACTTTGGAAGGCGCTATGCACACACTAAGAGTTAACTGCATAGACGGAATCGAAGCAAATGTTGAAAGAATGGAAAGTCTAGTAGAAAATTCTGTAGGAGTTATCACTGCAATAGTTCCCCACGTAGGATACGAAGCAGCAGCAAAAGTAGCTAAAGAAGCAATCGCAACAGGAAAACCTGTAAGACAATTAGTATTAGATAGTGGAATAGTTAGCGAAGAAGATTTAAACAAAATCATGGATCTTTATGCAATGACAGAGCCAGGAATATCAGCTGAAGAACTTTTAAAATAATAAAAGAATCACTATACTATAAAGTGGAAGGTAACAAACTATGTATTTTAAAAAGATAGAAAGCAAAGGGCTTGCACACTTTTCCTATATCATCGGGGATGGAAATGAAGCGGCAATAATAGACCCAAGAAGAGATGTGGAAGAATATCTCGATAGCACTCGAAGAGAAGGACTAAAAATTAAATACATTTTTGAAACCCATAGAAACGAAGACTATATAGTCGGCTCCAAGGAACTTGGGATTAAGTCAGGTGCAAAGATATTTATATCAGGACATGAAGACTTAGGATATGAATATGGAGAAGAGATTTTCGACGGTCAGACATTCGAAATAGGAAGCCTAACCATAAAGGCGATTCACACTCCAGGACATACCTTGGGACATTTATCTTATGCGTTATATGAAAAGGATGAAGATATGCCCCTTATGGTATTTACAGGGGATAGCTTATTCATTGGAGACTTGGGACGAACCGACTTCTATGGAGAAGAGAACTTGGAAAAGATGACGGGTATGCTCTATGATAGCGTGATGGAAAAACTTTTTCCCCTAGGAGATGGAGTTTTAGTTTTCCCAGCCCACGGAGCAGGATCTGCTTGTGGAGATAATATGGCAGATAGACCTTTCTCCACATTGGGATATGAAAAGCGATCCAATCCGTCCCTACAAGTTTCATCCAGAGAAGAATTTATCGAAAAATTCGCCAGCATGAGAATAAAACCTAGATACTTTGATAAGATGGAAGTTTTCAACGTGAAGGGCGCGCCATTTATCCATGGACAAATTGCCCTATCTGCAGTAGATCTTAAAGAAGTAGAAGAAAATGGATATGTCATATTGGATTGTAGGAGCAAGGAAGCTTTCTGGGGCGGACACATACCCGGATCTAACTTTATCAGTGCGCCTAACTTTTCTAGATATGCAGGTTCTATTTTCGAGTTGGATACTCCTTTGGTACTAAATCTTATTTCATCTGATGAATGCACTCTAGATGAATTATACTGGATGTGCAGAAGAGTTGGATTCGATAATGTCAAAGGCTATCTAAAAGAAGGAGTAAATTCCCTAATGGACTTAGACAGAAGTTCAGTGAGATTTCCTACCATTAGCCCAGAAGATTTTATTGAGCTAGAAGGGGATCATATACTTTTGGACGTGAGATTGCCAGGGGCAGAAGTTGGCGAAAAATTGCAAAAGAATTGGATAAATATTCCGCTCCAAGTCCTTTATAAAAATTTGGATAAACTAGACAAAAACAAAAAGATTTACGTTTTGTGCGGCTCGAGTGAAAGGGCAACTACGGGAGCAGCCTTTTTAAAAAATGAAGGCTATGACCCAGTAGTAATAACAGGCGGATATCTTGCATTGGAGCCACTGCTTTAAAATTTGGGAGGCGAGTATTTCATCGCCTCTTTTCATTAGATCAAGAAGGGGAGTTAATTATGTTGTACAATATTAAATTTAGTCCGACAGGCGGGACTGCTAAGGTTTCAGATCATTTGGCGAAATATTTAAATATGGAAAAAAGAGATGTAGATTTGATGAAAGAATCTCCAAAATTGGAATTTTCAAAAAATGGTTTGATTATATTTGCGGCACCGGTATATAGCGGCAGAATACCCCAAATTGCCAAAGACTATATCAAAACCCTATCTGGCAAAGGGGCAAAAGCAGTTAGCCTAGCAGTTTATGGAAATAGAGACTACGACAATGCTCTTTTGGAAATGAATGAGGCTTTAGAAGAAGGCGGATTTGAAGTCATCGGAAGTGGAGCATTCGTTTCAAAACACTCCATAATAACCAGCATAGCTTCCAAAAGGCCGGATGAAAACGACCTAAAAGATATAGAAAAATTTGGAGATAATATTTTAGAGTTATTTGCAAAAGGAATTAAGCTTAATCCCCCAGAGGTAAAAGGGTCAGGGCCATTTGAGGAAATAAAACCAGGTTCCAAAATAGACTGTAACGAAGATTGTATATTTTGTGGCGATTGCGTAGAAGTTTGTCCAGTAGGAGTAATTCCAGAAGATGAACCTAATACCACCATGGATGGATGCATAATGTGTATGGCGTGTCGAGAAATATGCCCAGTAGATGCAAGGGGGCTAGAGCCTGAAAGATATGAAGCTACAAAGGCGAGGCTCGACGAACTAACTAAAGAACACAGACCCAATGAGATGTATTACGCCACTGTAAAATGAGGAAAATGTTTCGCTAAATGCCTTTAAAGAAAAGGCAAATGTGTTATAATATAATCACATGATAAAATAATTTAACAATTTAGAGGAGGAAGCAAATGTCATTAAGAGAAGAAGCATTAAAGCTACATAAGGATAACCAAGGTAAAATAGAGGTTGTTAGCAAGGTTAAGGTGGAAAACGCAGAAGACCTATCCTTAGCTTATACACCAGGAGTAGCAGAACCATGTAAAGATATAGCTGAAAATCCAGAATTAGTTTACGACTACACTAACAAAGGAAATGTAGTAGCAGTAGTAACAGACGGATCAGCAGTTTTAGGACTAGGAAATATAGGTTCCAGAGCAGGAATGCCAGTAATGGAAGGAAAAGCTGTGCTATTTAAATCCTTCGCAGGAGTAGACGCATTCCCTATTTGTGTAGAATCCCAAGACAAAGAAGACATCATCAACACTGTAATCCAAATCGCACCTACATTTGGCGGAATCAATCTAGAAGACATAGCAGCGCCAAAATGTTTTGAAATCGAAGCAAGGCTTAAAGAAGCTCTAGATATTCCAGTATTCCACGATGACCAACACGGTACAGCTATCGTAGTATTAGCAGGAATCATCAACGGACTTAAAGTAGTAGGAAAGAAAATGGAAGACGTAACAGCAGCAATCAGTGGAGCAGGCGCAGCAGGAATCGCAATTGCAAAACTATTAGTTAACGCTGGTATGAAAGACGTAATAATTTGTAACAGAAGAGGAATTCTAAATCCAGAAGACGAAACCCTAGACCCAATGATTAGAGAAGTAGCAGCATCAACTAACAAAGAAAAGAAATCAGGCTCCCTAGCAGATGCTATGAAAGGCGCAGACATATTTATCGGAGTCTCAGGACCTAATATAGTAACAGCAGAAATGGTAGCAGGAATGAACGAAGACTCCATCGCATTTGCAATGGCAAATCCAGTACCAGAAATATTGCCAGAAATCGCAAAAGGCGGTGGAATTGACGTAATGGGAACAGGAAGATCAGACTTCCCTAACCAAATCAACAACGTATTAGCATTCCCAGGAATCTTCAAAGGCGCTTTCGAAGTAAGAGCATCAGATATAAACGAAGAGATGAAAATCGCAGCAGCACACGCAATAGCTAATCTAGTAGCAGAAGACGAGCTGGAACCAGATTATATAATCCCAGCAGCTTTCGACGAAAGAGTAGCTCCAGCAGTAGCAGAAGCAGTAAAACAAGCAGCGATAGACACTGGAGTAAATAGAATATAAGATAGATAGTAGATTTTAATTAGTAATTAGTAGAGAGCCTGGGGCTGGATTTTCACAATTTACGCCCCAGGCTTTTTGTTGATATCACATTTTTTGTAACCACATGGCTTATATGAGAAACTTAAACATCTTATAGATAGTTGTGGTTATTATTTTTAAAAATTTAGATTTGGTGCTATAATTAAATCATGAACTTATGAGGTGTTGTTTTATGAAAAATGAAAAAATATATTCCCCCAATGAAATAGCAGCTATTTTGCAACCTGTATTCGAAAGAAATAAAGTGCATCGAGTAACACTATTTGGCTCTTTTGCCAAAGGCAAAGCAACTAAGTATTCCGATATAGACTTATGTATAAAAAGTGATCTGATAGGATTAGATTTTTATGGATTGAAATTTGAAATAGAAGATGAAATAAAAAAGGAAATAGATGTTATTGAGGAAAGAGAAATCGTAAAACCTTCTCCAATAATGTCTGAAATAGAGAATTTTGGAGTACTGATTTATGAAAGAACTTAATAGATTAGAAAGAATTGTATATTTTATAGACTATATTATAAATAAGACCGAAAACATATCTTTTCAAGAATTTATTAATGATGAGGATCTGTTGTTTTTATCTGCTTTTTCATTAAGCCAAATTGGCGAGATAACAAATAAAATAATCATAGAAAATCCTAGCATAATTGATGAGGTAAAAGAGATACCGTGGTCTAAAATCAGGGGAATGAGGAATAGGATTATACATGATTATCAAAACATTAACCAGAAGATCTTATGGGAAACTGTAACAATCAGTTTGCCTGAATTAAAATTGCTATTTGAAAATCATTTAAAAAGAATGAGCTAGTTATATATTCTTAAAATAAATAATTTCAAAATAAAGTCAGCGTCTGATATTTTAAGTCAAACGCTGATTTTTGATTTTATAAAATCTTTAAAACTTCTTCATATTCTCTTTCGGATTTTTCTATCAAATCCTTTGAGCCTAGAACTCCGTAAAACTTTTTATCCAAACTGTCCTTGAACATTCTGGCATAGTTTTTAATATCTTCAG
>CANRJQ010000023.1:0-21781 GCA_947630985.1 uncultured Clostridia bacterium
TACGCTATTGGCTCCTCTACGGGTATCGGCGTCCAAAATTATCCCCTAGATTCTCAGCCCCCATTGCAGTTATTTTGCCACCAAAATAATTTCACGTCAATTCTATGTTGGAAAATAGTGTAGTTCACTTATGATAATGTCACTATATAATTCACTTGAGATAATGTCCCATTTTGACATAAGATTTAAACATGAAAGAAGGAAAGATTACATTGTCTCAAAAACAATTAAAAAGATTAAAAGTGATGAATGCCTATATTGATGGCACCATCGATCGCAGACGGGCAGCCGAGTTGCTTTCGCTTTCAGAACGTCAGATTTCACGCTTAAAGAAAGGACTGATTACACAAGGCGAGGCGTTCTTAATCCACAAAAATTCAAACAGAAAGCCATCTCATGCTGTTTCCAAAGAAGTGAAGAAAAAGATACTCCAGATTCATTCCCTACCCGAATATGAGAGTGTCAACTTCCTTCACTTCAAGGACATACTTGCCGATAAGCATCAAATAAAACTATCATACACGGCACTTTCTAGTATACTAAAATCCGCAGGAATTAAAAGCCCTAAATCCAAAAAAGCAAAACGTCGTAAGAACAGGCGAAAGCGTAGGGACTGCCCAGGTGAGTTACTGCAGATCGATGCAACCCCATTTGACTGGTTTAGGAATGGCAAGATGTCATCTCTCCACGGAGCCATTGATGACGCCTCCGGAACAGTTACAGGGCTTTACATTTGTGAAAACGAATGCCTGAACGGATACTTTGAGACCATGCGGCAATGCGTTCTCGGCTATGGTGTCCCTCAATCAATCTACTCCGATAAGCACACCATCTTTCGGTCCCAGAGTCTGTTAAGAAACTACTACCAAAACTTAAGGATGATAAATTTACTGAAGTCTTAATAGTTGCATTACCAGAGGCAACTCCTTATTATGAAGCAAAAAGACTTCAAGATGATTTAGATAGAGCAGATATATTTAGTAAATGGTGGCTTGTTAATTCAAGCTTTTATGCAACAGAGACCACTAACGAAATACTAAAAGCAAAAGCAAGCAATGAGGTAGAATGGATTAATACCATTGATAAAGAGTCAAAAGGGAATTTTGCAGTAATTAAATGGACTCCCGAAGAATTAAAAGGAGAACAGTTAGCAGCATTATTATAATATTTTGAGGGAGGTTTTAGACCTCCCATATTATTTCGAATGGAAGGAATGATTAACATGTCGAAGGAAAAATTACCCTTGGGAATAAATTTTTTTCAAAAGTATTTAACAATCTGGGTTGCTCTTAGCATGATAGGGGGTGTGCTAATTGGTAGATACTTGCCAGCAATACCTGAATTTTTTGGTAGATTTGAATATGCACAGATATCCATCCCTACCGCAATCCTTATTTGGATAATGATTTATCCAATGATGATGAAGGTGGATTTTCAAAGTGTAAAAAATGTAGGGAAAAATCCTAAAGGTTTATACGTAACATGGATAACAAACTGGCTTATTAAACCTTTTACTATGTATGCAATAGCTTCATTTTTCTTATTTATAGTTTTTAAAAATTTTATAACACCTGAACTTGCAACAGAATATCTAGCAGGAGCAGTCTTACTGGGAGCAGCACCATGTACAGCAATGGTCTTTGTATGGAGTACATTAACAAAAGGCAGCCCAGCTTATACAGTGGTTCAAGTAGCAACAAATAATTTAATCATATTAGTAGCATTTATTCCTATAGTTAAGTTTTTACTAGGAGTGGGTAATGTAGTAGTTCCATGGGATACTTTAATATTATCTGTAGTACTATTTGTAGTTATTCCATTGGCAGGTGGTATATTAACTAGAGTGAAAGTAATAGAGAAAAAAGGATTGGATTATTTTGAAAATGGGTTTTTACCTAAATTTGATGGTGCAACTACTATAGGGTTATTATTAATGCTGGTATTATTATTCTCTTTCCAAGGTGAAACAATATTGAATAATCCTTTACACATTTTGCTTATAGCTATTCCACTAACTATTCAGACATTTTTAATTTTCTTTATAGCATACGGAGCAGCTAAATGGCTTAAATTACCATTTGATGTAGCAGCGCCAGCAGGTATGATAGGAGCCTCAAATTTTTTTGAACTGGCAGTTGCGGTTGCAATAGCATTATTTGGAATGGATTCCCCAGCTGCACTTGCAACAACTGTAGGGGTTTTGACAGAAGTACCATTAATGTTGTTACTTGTGAAGATAGCAAACAACACTAAGCATTGGTTCCCTGTTTCGGAATGATAGTTTTAAAATAATTTATCATAGATGAGGGCTGCTTGTATCGAACAGTCTTCCTATTAGGAGGTATACGAATGAAAAAGAAAGTTGCTTTTATATGTGTTCATAATTCATGTCGTTCACAAATGGCAGAAGCTTGGGCAAAAAAGTTAGGTAATGACGATTTGGAAGTTTATTCAGCAGGAACAGAAAGTTATCATGAAGTAAAACCTTTAGCTGTTCAAGTTATGGATGAAGTTGGGGTTGATATGAGCGACCAACGTCCTAAATTATTAAATGAGATCCCTGAAGAAGTAGATATTTTAATTACAATGGGATGCAATGTAGTCTGTCCTTTCGTACCTAATAGCCATAGCGAGGACTGGGGTCTTGATGATCCATCAGGTGGCCCAATTGATGGTTACAGAGAGACAAGAGATTTGATTAAGGAAAAGGTAGAGAATTTGATAAGTAGAGTGAAGAAAGAAAAGAATTAAATAAACTTAAATTGTGATAAACAAAGCCTTCAAATATATTTTGAAGGTTTTGTTGCTTACAATTTTAATATAAAAGGTATTTATTAAATTATTAAGATAGTTTTTTTAATGCAGTAAGCAAAATGTACTATGTAAAAATCTTAAAGATTTCATAGAGAAACGATAGAAGATTAGAAATATACCCTGGCACCAAGGGGCTACTATCTACCTTCAGCATCATAATCGTCTCTTCAAGGCATTGTGAGGTTATGGTGAAACTAGAGGAACAGTAAAATTTAGTAATATCAATGCTTTGAGAGAATATGAGACATTGAATGTACGGATGACATTCAATGTCCTATTATACTTGGAAACATGTCCATTAATATATGGGTATTATGATGTGGTGAGTTCAGTATTATTCAGGGATGCTCCTGTTAATTAAAAAATAGGGCATATTTTAGTTCTAAACTATACACAATTATAACTATATGTAGATAGTTTTGATAGATGACAACATATGACATTCGATAAACAGAGACATTTGAGGGATAATTGGTTAAATTTGGTTGATAAAATAGTGAGTGAATTATATACTAGAGATAAAGATTTGTAGAAAAGTGTGACATTAAAATAATATCTATATCTGCATATATATAGGTTTGATGGAGGTTAAAGATGCGAAAAATTTATCTGGATAGGACAGAATTTACTGGAGCAGTATTTTTAGAAGATGCTGAGATTATAACAGCAAGTACAACAATTTATTCTATGAATGTTAATGACAGAAATGATGAGTATCAGAGATATGCTAACGATTATGATATTCAATTTATATTTGATGACTGTATTCCACCACATTTAGAATTTTATACTGTTCCACAAGTAGATATTATGGCGAAAGATAGTAGAGGTGGATTTATTGGAACCGTTGGTCAACCATGTGACTTAGAAAGTGATGCAACAATTTGTTATATCAATAAAGACTTAGAGTGCTTTATAATTTCTGAAAATGGAGCAGATTTTCTAAGTAATATAGAATCATGGCAAAACAACTTGAAACCTTATGATAAAATCACCTTTTATCCTTCGAAAGCAGAAGCGGAAATGGAACTAGAATTTATCGATTTGACTGAAATAGGAATAAATGAGGTTAATATATAAATCTTAATACACATAAATAAACAAAAAATAACTATGTCGCATAATTTATTTTATATGCAACTAACAAGAAAAGAATAGAATGACCAGAAAATAATAGTAAAGCCTTTATTAGTCTTTAATAAGCATGGGCTTATTAAGATATTAAAATTGTCTCTTCCAATCAATTTTGGCATAATGATAAGGATAAAAAATAAAGAGATTTCTTTAAGAAAACCTTTCTTAGAGTAGTCGCTTTTTATTTGCCTATTTATATTAAAATTCTTCAAGCTTATTCATCCTATATCTCCATATTGGAAGAGCAATAATTCCCAAAATAATATATTTCAGAAAAAGATTAAGCATATGGTTCTGGGATAAAATAATATCTCCATTGAATGTAAAGCCGTTATTGAAAATTTGAATTACAGGGGTTAGAAGTCCAATTGTAAAAGGTAGTGCTATGCCAACACCTATAAATGTAATAATTAAATTAAGTATATTGCTTATTCTAGGGAAAGCATCATTGATAAATAGAATCAAAAGTCCATAGAGAATTACTGCAAGGATTCCAGCACCTGCGTCAAGTAAATATTGTAACTTTCCTTCCACAAGTTTTGTAGCCACATAAGGATGGAAGAAATATATTGTGTAAAATAGAATAATAAAGAAGTCAATTCCAAAAGCCATTGTTTTGAAGGAAAGCAAGGTAATATTCTTATAAAGTTTTATAAAAAGAACTAATATTATTAAACATATCCCTATAAATAATCCTATCAATATACTAACTTCCTATAGCCTATTTTGTACCATCAATGTCCTTAAAGAATTTCCTGTTTAGACATTGGTCTAGATTAAAATCATATCCTAATTTATTCATTCCATAAAACTTGAAGAGTAAAAGATTAATATTAACTTTCATAACCTGGGCGATTTGATCTAGGTCATAGCCCATTTTCCCATAATCAATAATTTCCTCTTCATCTAGGAGTAAGTGGGAAGCAAAAAGATTAGCTTCATACTCTAGGCTTGATTTAACGTCAAAGAGGGTAAATTCTGATAGTCCTTCCTTGGCTTCCGCTCGATGGTAAAGATCATGGCCCAGCTCATGGGCAAACATCATTCTTTTAAAATTATCATCAATAGAAGGATTGTAGAAAACAAATCGATTCCTCTTAATAACCACATACATACCTAAAGCATGGGTCTGGCCAGTAAATGGTAGTAGATTGACATTTCTGTTTCTTAAAATCAATTCAGGGTCTCTAGTTTCATGCTTCATAATTAACTTCATGGCATCTTCATAGATTAATCCATACCTGTTTTTCATAATATCTATTCTTTATTTTCAATTACTAGATTATTTAAATTCATTTCACTTTGGTTTCTTACAGTTATAGGCCAGGAATATTCGTCAGCATGAAAATAAGGAGTTTCATGAAAACTATTTATTAGTATTCCTTTCTTATTTGTAGGACTGCCTTTTTGAATATTTGCAGAAGGTATATCACTATATAGCTTAAAAACCAGACTATCTGTGTGAGTATAAATTGCGCCATCTTTTTCAGTATAGCCATATTTTTCCAACAAAGTATTAGTAAATTTGAAATCCATCGTATTTGTTATATTTGTATTCAAAGGAGCACCAGGAAAGCGAAGTTTTAACTGGGCTACATCTGTCTTAGAGTTGGTGTTTGCATCATAATGGTAATATACTGGATTGTCAATATTATTTAAGTCATTTTTCATAAAACTTACGGATTTTCCATCGGGACTAAGGGTCCAACCTTCATTTGCCTCAGAATCAAATTCCGCTCCCTCTGGCAATGTATCCGTGATCTCCACCTTATCATAGTAAATCATTCCCTGAACTCCAGTAGCTCCATTTGTATTTTCTATGTCATAGCGTATCTTGTACGAGAATGTAACGTAAGTAGTACCGTCAGCATCGATTTGTTTTTTATCAGCAGAAGTTCCACCAAATACAGATACTCCATCTATAGTTGAAGAGGCTCCTAGAGTGAGGACAGATTTATTTATTATTGGATTATTATTTTTTGCCTTAACAGTTATTTCGTTAGATGCTAAAATATTTCCATCTTTATCTTTTACGTACATTTTAAGTGGAGCAGTATATCCACTGGGAGAATTGAATGTAGGGAATCTCGCTGGGAATGTTAATTCTCCAGTATATCCGCCGAATAAATTTTCTATTACGTATGTTGCAGTTCGAGTACGATCCTTTCCTTCACCAGTATAAGAAAGACTTTTTAGTTTCATTGTATCTGCAGGTGGCCATGAATTTATCATATTCATCCCTTCTGGATCAGGAAACTCAAAAACCAGTTCTGCCTTGTTATAGCTAACTGCCGATTTTCCAGAGATAATGCCTAGGCTAACGCTAAATGGCTCCCCAGAGAAAAATTCTTTCTCTCCGTTTGGAGTCGATATAGTAGCTACTATTTTTGTGTCCGCATTTTCTTCTGTAATTACAGGAACTTCATTTTCTTCTGCAAATACAGGAACACCTTTGCCTAATACTGTAGCCAGTATAAGGACAAAAACAAAAAATGAAATTATTATTCTATTATTCTTTTTCATATTACCACCTTTGTTTATAAATAATATAAACATTATAAAATTTAATACATTATTTGTGAAGTTTTATTATCCTAAAATTGCGCATATATAATCCGGGTTCAAAAATAAAATTATAACAATAAGAAATAATAGGCATATATGATATTATGACATATTAAAAGCTGCAACATTATATAAAATTATTGCAGCTTAATTTAAGTTTAAATTTTAAAATAAATCTTTAGAAGGAAATAGTCCGAAAATTCCCCCTGTATGGATGAACAAAATATTTTTGGAATCTTCAAAATTTCCTTTTTTCAATTCTTCCGAGAATCCGTACATACATTTTCCCGTGTAGACTGGGTCTAGGATAATTCCCTCAGTCCTTGCGAAGTCTTTTATAAATTCTATTTCTTCTGGCTTAGATATTGCGTATCCTAATCCTACGTAATCGTCGTAGATTTTTATATCATCACTTGCATCTACTTCTTCCCCTAGATATCTTGAAGCTTCTACGAAAAGTTCTTTAGTTCTTTTTGTGAATTCCTCTGTCGTATTGCTTACGCTAAATCCTATAATTTTTTTATTAAGGCCCAAGAGTTTGTTAGCTATTAGAAGTCCTGCATATGTTCCTGCTGATCCCACTGTGCAGACTACGGTATCGAAGGTAATTCCCATCTCATCTTCTTGGGATTTAATTTCTTCCATGGCTTTTACATATCCGAAAGTTCCGATGCCATTGGATGCGCCTACTGGCAAGATATATCCATTTTCGCCCTTTGCGTCACATTCCTTTTTAATATCTTCTAGTATATTCGCCAGATTGTCAGAAAAGTCTTCGCTACTTACCAATCTAATTTCTGCACCTAATAATATATCTAGGAAATAATTTCCATCTGGCTTATATTCTTCGTCGGATCTCAGAACCAATATGCAATTCAATCCCAATTTTTTCGCAGCCGCTGCTGTAGCCCTAGCGTGATTGGATTGGATTCCGCCACAGGTTATCAAAGTTTTCGCACCCAAATCCATCGCTTCTTGGATGGCAAATTCCAGTTTACGAACCTTGTTACCAGATAGCTCTGAGCCCGTTTGGTCATCTCTTTTAATATAAATATTTTTTTCTGTTTCGAAAAACCTCTCTAATTTTTCTATTTTCGTAGGTAAATTTGCTAATTCTATGTGTCTTGGTAATTTCATCTTCTTCTCCTAAATTGTAAAGTGCAAAAATCTCAATATTTCAAAATAATCGTCGTGTTCATATTTCACGGTGTAAGGATCCACTAATTTGGCTCCTGGATAGTAGGATTTACTTAGAGCTTCAAAATGTCTAAAATAATTAATCACTATTTCAAAATGTTCAGGTAGTTCTACGTTGTGCCTACTTAAATCTCCTGATAGTGCTTCTTTTACTTGTTCTTCGATTTGAGCAATTACAAGCTCTGGTTGTTTTGAAATTACTGCATTTCCTATACCTCTTTTTGTTCCATAGGTCACAATAGTGGGGGAAAACTCTTTGGCTCTAGTAGCTATTCCTTCGTCGCCACTTAAAAATACCGTAGGAATACCCAGATATGCTCCTGCCGTTGCGAAGAGTAAAAATTCTGAACACAACTTCCCGTTTAGAGTCATTTTGGTCACAACTCTTGAACTAATGGTGTGGGCTGTGGGGTTTGTATCGCTTCCTGCGGCGTCATGATATCCTATGAACATGAGATAGTCATAGTTTTCATCGATTCCACCCACCATGGACCAAGGTGTATTTGTATTAGAGCTCAATAGCATAGCTTCTTTTGGCAGATAATCAATGATGATATTTCTCCCGTAAGCATGGGCATCCTTCACTACTACTTCATTTGCACCTGCACTAAATGCTCCTCTACAGGCAGCCGCAACTTCTTTACTCATCTGATGGCAAGCCCATTGATATTTATTTGTATCTTGCATTCCCGATTCTTCAAAGGTAGAAAGTCCAGCCACGCCTTCGATATCTGATCCGATAAAAATTTTCATATCTTCCTCCTGCATTATAATATTTTCCTTTGTTTATTTATTATTATATCACAGATAATTAAGTAATTTAAGTAAGAAATATTCATTAAAAATTAAAAAGCGAAGATCGATAGATCTTCGCTAAAATCAATTTTGTTATTAGTCGTTAAGTGTATAAGATTGTGATACGTTAACCTTTCCACTGTTGTATTTAGTAGTTGCGAAAGTATATGCAAGGATAAATACAACTACGTTTCCTGCTACATAGTATAGTGGCAAAGATCTACCCATCAAGAAAGCTTGTAATAAGTAGATTGCTATTGCAGCTACTACTAACAAAGTTTTAGGTCCTTCACTTAAGTGTAGAGGAGATTTTTTCCATTGCTCACTGTATTTCTTAGTAGCATAGTAGAAAGATAAAACTATCATAGAGTTATTTACAGTTCCTACGAAAGTTACTGTTCTAGAGATAAAGCTTATGTCTAGACCTAATAATACTGGTATTAATCCTACTATGAAGAAAAAAGTCAATAGACGTGTAGGTGTTCTATACTTAGGATGGATATAAGCTAAACCTTCTGGGAACCATCCGTCTTTAGCAGCTTGAATCAATGGTTTTGTACAAGTCGCTAGTTGGGAATTAAGTGTAGAAATAAGTGCAAACCATGCACCACCAATTATGAAAAATACGTACAATGCTCTAGGTAACACTCTTTCAGCTACAAGTGTAAGAGGTTGGTTTGCAACTTGATCAACTGGCAATATTCCTGCTGCAATAGTAGCCATAAATGCGTAAAGTACAGCAACACCAATAGTAGATGTTATCATTACCATAGGAATATCTCTAGTCGGATTTTTGGCCTCTGCGGAGAGGTTGGCAATTACGTTTGCACCTCCAGTAGCAAATGTTAATTGTGCTGTAGCAGTAAGTAATCCTAATACTCCATCAGTCATAAACGTCTCTGTATTGTAATATGTAGACATATCCATGTTTAACATACCATATACCGAGAATGTAGCAAGTGCTACTACTAGAGACAATACGATAACATTTTGGAATTGGGAGAACTTGTCTATACCTCTATAGTTCAAACCATAAATTATTACCAATAATCCAATCGCCAAAGCCTTTCTAGGTACCATTGGTAAAAATGGAAGAGCATAGTCTGCAAAAGACAAGGTATACATAGACAAACTCAAGTTTGTAAGTACAAATAGTACAGAATACATTCCAGTAAACTTTTTGTTCAGTCCGGAACCTATGATTGAATAAGCACCACCCTGATATCTAGCGATAGTATTGATTAGTGCAAGTGGCATATTGGTAGTCAAAACCATTAATGCCGATAACACAAACGCGATAGGTACCGACCTTCCTGTCATTCCGATAGCAACACCTGTTAGAGACATGATTCCTGCTCCGATAATCTGTCAAACAGCCGCACCCATTAAGTCCCAAAAGCCTAGGGTTTGTTTTAATTGTGCTCCGTGTTCACTCATTGTTTAATACCTCCTATTTTATTTTGTCAAGCATAAAACTTGTCCAGAAAAGTGCTAACTTGCTACTTAAAAATATGTATACAAATGGTGCAAGTTAATAGTTAAATTAAAATATATTTAAATCGCTTGACATTGTATATAAATACTACTATATTACGTGAACAATTGCAATAGTTAATTGACAAATAAACAATAAAAACTTATTTTTAATATAAATCAAATATATTGAAACTCATTATCAATATATTCACTTTTTTTATTAATAAATCCAAATTTCTAATGTTTGTTAATTGATTTAATCGTGAAATAATCTTATAATATTTGAAAGGGGGAAGTTAATATGATTTATAATATTTTTAATGGAGTTGGCATAGTATTAGGAGCTCTAATAGGACGAGTCGTAGGGCATAAAATGTCCGATGAACAAATTGATTCAATCCTAGTAATTGCGAACTTGTCACTTCTCGTAATAGGAATGCAAGGAGCTATTCAAACTGAAAATTCTATGTTGATGATGATAAGTTTAGTAGTAGGTGGAATCATAGGAACAGCCATAGACATAGATGGAAAATTCTATAAACTGGGAGAAACTCTCCAATCCAAGTTCAAAGGAAGTAATCCTAGACATACTAGGGGAATCGTTCAAGTTATGATGATTCATGCTATAGGCTCCATGGCTATTATTGGACCTGTCAATGCTGCTCTTAAAAATGATGGCTCACTTTTAATATTAAAAACTGTTCTAGATTTGATAAGTTCTATAATATTCAGTACCTCCTTTGGATTTGGAGTAGCTTTAAGTGGAATTACTACCTTTACTTATCAAAGCTTTTTCTTTATGCTGGCGACTTTCATCGCGCCTATACTTACTCCTGAAGTTATAAATGAAATCTCAGCCATAGGGTCAGTTTTGATTCTGGCTTTGAGTTTTAACCTTTTAAAGATGAAAGAAATTAAAATCTCAAATTACTTGCCTGCCATTTTAGGACCTATGATATATCATATATTTCAGAGTACTTTTTTATAATTTAGAAAGATGATGACTATGAATAATAAGATAAGCTTTTTGACAAAAAAATATGCCGATTACGCCAAAGAATCTCAGATTTATCTTCACGAAAATCCAGAAGTTTCGTCCAAGGAATTTGAAACATCCAAATATTTAAAAAACGAGCTAAAGGATTTGGGATTGGAAATTGTGGAAGTAGAAGGTACTGGATTTTTTGCGGTTTTGGATACGAAAAGAAATGGAAAGACCTTGGCTTTAAGAGCTGACATAGATGCACTTCCTATGATAGAAAGTGAAATGAACGAGAACCAAAGACGAAAATTCATTTCCAAAAATCCTGGAGTTATGCATGCGTGTGGACACGATGCTCATATGGCGATTTTGTTAGGTGCCATCCGAGTTTTGGTGGAATTAAAAGATGAATTAAAGGGGAAAATATTATTTTTGTTTGAAGAAGGAGAAGAAATAGGAGCTGGAGTAGGAGCTATGATGGAGGGAATAGAATCCTATAATGTAGATGGTATCTATGGAAACCACGTTATGAACTACATACCTTCTGGAAAATTCGTGGTAAATCCAGGACCGACTCTCCCAGGAGCCAGCGCAATAAATATAAAAGTTATTGGTCGAGGAGGACACGGCGCTAGACCTGACTTGTCCATTAATCCTCTTATGGCAGGAGTTCAAATTATTTCTAACTTGGCTACTGCGTGGACTAATCAACTGGATCCTAGGAAAATGGTGACTTTTGGATTGACAAAATTGGAATGCAATACGTCCCAAAATATTTTTGCAGACGAAGCCAATATCGGCGGCAGCATTCGATACTTCGATAAGGAAGAAGGATTGAAAGCACTTAGGATTATAAAAAAGGTTTCCACATTGGTGGGAGAAGCCCATAATTGTAAGGTAGAATTTGGAAACAGTTTAAACATTGAAAAAGTGGGAGTTCCCCTTGTGAATGACTTAGAACTTACGAAAATGGCGAAAAATTCTATAATCAGCCAATTAGGAGAAGAATTTCTACTACCAGATGAACCAGGCTTCGCAACGGAACCCTTCGCAAGATATTTGGAAAAGTATCCAGGCGTTTATGTATTCATAGGAATTAAAAACGAAAAGATAGGAAGTGGCGCATCCCACCACAACGTCCACTTCGACATAGACCCAGATGCCATACCATTAGGTATAAGAGCCATGGGCCAATTTGCAGTAGATTTTTTAGCTCAATAGATAAAATTATTATAAGATAAGCCGATGAGATGCGGCTTATTTTTATGTTATAATCAAATTATAATTTAAATGAGGAATAAAAATGAAAAAGATAATTTTGATAGCATTAATAGTACTAGTTCCATTTCTTGTAAGCTTTATGACCAAAAATCCACCTGGGACTAACTATTTAGGTACTCAACATTATGGGGAAGATGTGGAGTTTTTGTATGATCTTACATATGTGAAGGAAGGTGAAAGAATCCACGAGCATAGGATTTTTGATGCCCAGATGGAATTAATTCAACGGGCAAAGGAATTTATTTTGCTGGATATATTTTTATACAATGACGAATATACGAAGGGCGAAATGGAATACCCTTCCCAAGTAAGGGAGATGACGGATTTACTTATCCAAAAGAAAAAAGAAAATCCTCAAATGCCTATAATTTTGATTACTGATCCCCTGAACAATTTTTATGGAGCTTATGAGCAAGAAAATTTAAAACGACTCAAAGAAGGCGGGATTGAAGTTGTAGTCACTGACTTAAATAAACTTAGGGATAGCAATCCTTTGATTTCAGGATTTTACCGCGCCTATGCCCAGTGGTTTGGAACTAATGGAATCGGATGGATACCGAACTTTTTTGACAAAAATGGGCCGAAGGTAAATGTGAGATCTATAATTAAACTTGCTAACTTCAAGGGAAATCACAGAAAAGTTTACGTCACAGAAAATGCAGCCATAGTATCTTCATCAAATCCCCATGACCCTAGCTCCCTTCACTCAAACGTGGCGGTTAAATTCTATGGACCTAGTATGGAAGATTTAATTAAGTCAGAACTTATACTAGTAGAAAATCCGCCTGAATTGATAAGTAATTGGAAAAGTGAAGAAGTGGAAGATGGGGACGTTAAAATCACCGTCATTACAGAAAAGGCGATTTTTAATAGTTTAAAAAATCATATCGCGAAAAGCGATAAGGGGGATAAGATATGGTTAGGAATATTTTATATTTCTGATTTTGATATCTTAAAAGAACTGGGAGAAGCGACGAAACGCGGAGTGGAAGTTAAGATAGTCGCCGATTTAAACAAGGATGCTTTTGGACTGGAGAAAAACGGAAGCCCCAATCGTCCAGCACTTAGTGAGCTAATTGAAAAATATCCAGAGCTGGAAGTGCGCTGGTACAACACCACAGGAGAGCAATTCCACACCAAGATGGCATATTTTGATTTCCTAGACAAGGATCCAGTTGCAATCTTAGGAAGTGCCAATTTCACAAGAAGAAATCTAAGGGATTTAAATCTAGAGACGAATTTAGAGTTGGAAATTAAAAAATCTACACCTATACACGAAGAAATAGAAAATTATTTCCAAAGAATATGGAACAACGAAGATGGAGATTATACTATGGGGATAGAAGAATATTATGAGACGAGTCCTGTATTGAGAATAGTTTGGAAAATACAGGAGAGATTTGGACTTTGTACATGGTGAGGCTAGTTTACAGTTGACAGTTAAGAGTTAACAGTTGGCTGCGCCTTTGGTTGGTGGGTTGGATGTGCTTGACGTATGTTTTTTGCGAAAATTTATCTTTGTGTCAGTGGGACGCGTGGGAACATGTCCCCTACAATTGAGAAATTGAATTTGCCTGACATTGTAGCTGGAAATAAATATTGCATAAGGAAAAGTTTACGAAGAAATGTGCAAATTGTCCGGGACGGAAAAGTCGTAACAGCGTTCTCATGAGCGGTTAATTGAGATAGCTTATGACTATGAAGATGTATTTATTGGTTACTGTTTGAACATCAGTGCGGCAATAGCGCATTGTGAACTCTTATTTCATGAGTCCGCCCTTGAATTGTATAAGATGATTTATCTTGCCTTCAAAATGTTATGACGACTTTGGAGGAGTGGGTACAATTTTCACATTTTGTAGTATTTTCCGTTGTAATATTTATTGGAGGCGATAGGGTAGTTTACAGTTTACAATTAACAGTTAACAGTTGGCTGCGCCTTTGGTTGGTGGAAATATTTTGGGAGTCGTACTTACAATTGCTGCCACTGGTGTTTCTTGTAATTTTAGGATCAAATACTCTTAATACAATAAATTCCCAGATAAAGGCGTTGAAATATCTAAGAGACTATAGCATGTTGCTTGATTATGGAGTTTTAAAATTTTCAAATTTCGGTTCGAATTTTATTTCTATTGTCTCGCCGATACTTGCATTTATATTAGCTATGTTATCAAAAGGTATATCTTTAGGTGCTAGCAAGCGAGTGGAAATCGGTGAAAGACTGGACCAAGGAGACGTGACTGGATTTATCAATGGCAGATTTGGAACTCTTTACATGGGATTTAGAGGTTATTTTGCAGAGATGTTTTTTATCACATTGTGGACACTTTTGTTGTTTTTTCCTGGAGTATATAAAACCTATGCTTATGCTGCATGGTTTTATTGCATGTACTTGAATAGAGATATTTCTCCTGGACGAGCTCTCAAGGAATCAGAAGCATTTATGGAAGGGCATAAATTTAATCTTTTCTTAGCGACTATTGGATATACCATACTTTTTGGAATAATTGTAAATGTTATAAATAGTTTTTTTAGATCCGATACATTTGGTAAAATAGAATATTTATATATGTATGATAACAATAGTCTAATGGAAATGTCAGAAGGAATAAGCAATAATTTTAATGATTTCGGACAAATCACTATAAACAAAGTTATTTCCATTATGTTTACTGGAAAAACTGTAGCTTATATAGTTATAAATTCTTTATTAAAAACTATGGAGACCATAATAGTCTCAATAGTTGTAGGGGTATTTTTTAAACTTAACGTATTTAAAGACTTTATATTATTTGGAAGAGAAAAAATTATTGATTAGAAAAAATCTCTGTGATACAATATATAGGTGAAATTAATTAACGCTTAATTCTTTTACAAGAAGCGGAGGAACCAAGTTTCTGGGGTGAATCGTCATGAAGGATACCCTTTGTCCTAACCCGTCAGCTAACTTCGTAAGCGAAAAGGGAGTTTTATGTTGAGTTTTATTAACCATGGAGCTCCAAGTTTTCCATGGTTTTTTTAATGCTTACAAACAAAACTCCAACGTTAATTTTAATAAATAAACAACGGAGAAAAAAATGACAAGAAAAAAGAATGTATTAAAAATAGTGACATTAGTTTTGTTGATTTCAATGTTGCTATCAAGTTGTGGTGAAAACACTACGGGAAAAAAAGAAATCAAATTCGCAGATGCAGGATGGGATAGCATAAAGTTTCATAATGCTGTTGCAGGAACTATCTTAGAAGAATTGTACGGGTACACATGGAGCGAGATTAGCGGTTCCACGCCAGTAACTCACCAAGGACTTTTATCCGGTGAGATCGACGGCCATATGGAAATATGGACTGCAAATATAAGCACATACGAAGAAGATAAGGACAAAGACAGATTTAAAGAATTAGGCACGAATTTCGACGACAATTTCCAAGGATTTTACGTTCCTCGCTATGTCATAGAAGGTGATAGTGAAAGGGGAATCGAAGCCAGTGCGCCGGATTTAAAATATGTTTGGGATTTGAAAAATTATCCTGATGTATTCCAAGATGAAGAGACTCCTACGAAGGGTAGAGTCTATGGTGCCATTCCCGGATGGGAAGTGGATCAAATTATGAACAAGAAGTATTTGCATTACAATTTGGACGAAAATTTTATTTACTTTAGGCCTGGTTCAGAAGCGGCACTAGCTACGGCGATTTCCTCTGCTTACGAAAGGGGCGAGGCAGTAGCTGCGTATTACTGGGAACCGACTTGGCTTTTGGGAATGTATGATATGGTTTTACTTGAGGACGAACCTTACGACGAAGCCACCTACAAAGAAGGAAAATCTGCACTGCCGGCAGTTAACGTAACTGTGGGAGTGAGTAACGATTTTTATAATGGCGATAACGCTGAAGCTGTTGCATTTCTTTCCAAGTACAAAACCTCTAGTAAATTGACTTCAGAGGCACTAGCCTATATGCAAGAAAGTGGAGCGGATTACGTCACCACGGCGAAATGGTTTTTAAATGAGCATAGTGAGCTACTAGATGAATGGTTAGAAGCTCCTGATGCAGATAAAATAAAAGCAGCACTAAATATAGAAGGCGAAGAAGCTTCCCTTAGACGTGATGATTTTCCAGTAAATTTGGCAATAGACTTAGAAGCTATCGACTCAGGTGTAACTGGATTAAGTATAAAATTTGGTGGATTCTTTAATCTAATCAAAAACTTACTAAACAATTTTGTCGGAAGTATAAATTCTATATTGCTTCTTATACCTTGGTTTGTTTTGGTAATAGGAGTAATTATTGGTATGTGGAGAATGTCGGGAAAATGGATAACTAGTATTTTCTACGGACTTCTACTATTTTTAATAGGAGCAGTGGGACTTTGGAGCTTGATGCTAGAGACCTTGTCCATAATTATCGTCTCGGTTATCATCGCTTTAGTTTTAGGATTTCCCATTGGAGTGTTGGTTTCTGCCAGTGATCGATTGGATAAGATTTTAAGACCGGTCCTAGATACGATGCAGACCATGCCAGTATTCGTCTATCTTATACCTGCTATGGTATTTTTTGGACTAGGAAAACCTCCTGCGGTTATAGCTACGACAATTTATGCCATAGTTCCCATGATTAGGCTTACGAATCACGGAATTAGACAAATTGATAAAGAAGTTATTGAAGCTGCCCACGCTTTTGGTTCTACAAAGATGCAAACTTTGATAAAAGTACAAATACCCCAAGCTCTGCCTACGATTATGACAGGTGTGAACCAAACTCTCATGATGGCCATGTCCATGGTAGTTACCACTTCCATGATAGGTGCATCGGGGCTAGGGATGGAAGTTTTAATAAGTGTAAATCGTGTGGAGATGGGAAGAGGATTGGTATCGGGAACGGCAGTGGTTATCATAGCCATTATTCTCGACAGAATAACCCAAGGCCTTATCAAAAAAAGCGAGGTGAACGGCCGTGAATAAAACTGAAAATATAATAAGAGTAGAGAATCTCTATAAAATATACGGAAAAGAAATTAACAGAGCCATAAAGATGAAAGAAGATGGGGCAGATAAAAACGAAATAAACAAAAAGACCCAAACTACGATAGCCCTTTGGGATGTGAATTTGGAGATTAAAAAGGGCGAGATATTTGTAATCATTGGACTTTCAGGTTCGGGGAAATCCACTTTGGTCAGATGTTTTAATTTATTAAACAGACCTACAAAGGGTTCCGTATTTTATAAGGACAAAAATCTCAGCAACTTCAACAAAGAGGAAGTAATAGATTACAGAAGAGAAAAAATTTCTATGGTGTTTCAACATTTTGGATTGATGTCCCATAGAAATGTTATTGAAAATGTGGAATACGGTTTGGAAATTAAAGGTGCAAAAAACGGAGAGAGAAGAAAAAAGGCCATGGAGATGATTTCTCTAGTTGGATTAGATGGATATGAAAATGAATCCATTTCCAGTCTTTCAGGTGGAATGAAACAAAGGGTGGGTCTTGCAAGGGCACTTGCCAGCGACCCAGAAATTCTTCTTATGGACGAGCCTTTTTCAGCTTTGGATCCACTGGTTAAAAGGGATATGCAGTTCGAACTTTTGAGCATCCAAAGAAAGTTAGGACAGACAATAATTTTTATAACTCATGATATCGACGAGGCATTTAAACTGGGAGACAAGGTGGCGATTATGAAAGACGGAGAAGTCATTCAAGTGGACACTCCCGAAGGCATGAGTGCCAATCCTAAAAACGATTATGTGAAGCAGTTTATAGATAGCGCAGACAAAACTCAGGTCATCACCGTGAAAAATGCCATGATTACGCCAAATAGTATCGTAAGAATTAGCGATGCGCCTAGTTTCGCCATTACCATGATGAGAAATAACAAGGTGTCTTCTGCTTATGTAGTAGGAGACAAGATGGAATTTTTAGGAGTTATCAATATAGTAGATGCTATTACGGCAAATAGAGAGGATTTATCGATTTCAAATTTGATGATTACAGATACACCTACTACTACGGAAGATAAACTTATAAGTGAGATAATAGACTTGGCAACTAAAGCGAATTATCCCATCCCCGTAGTAGACGAAAAGGACAACACGCTAAAAGGAATTATTTCCAAAGCAGATGTATTGTCTACTATAAATACTAATAACAACAATAACACTCATTGAATTCCTCCACAGATTTCATTGAAAAAAGCAAAAAACTTGAGTTATAAAACAAACTCAAGTTTTTGCTTTTTTGTGCAAATGCAAAAGTATATTTAATATATATCATGTATAATGAGAATAATCTTAAAAATTTGCAGGAGAAAAGTTATGAGAAAAACAAGCAAAGCTTTCGAAGAATTGGAATCCAAGAGAAAGGCTGCCAAGCTGTGGGATAGTAAAGAAATTTTCAAAATTGAAGTTGGGACTATTAAAGGTTTGAAGCAAATTCATAAATTTCTTTTTGAAAAAACTTTTCCTTTTGCCGGAGAGTACCGAAAGGTAAATATTTCAAAAGGGCAGTTTCGATTCGCCAGTTTTATGTACCTCGAAGAAGCTGCAGCAAAAATAGACGAGATGCCTGAAAACACGTTTGAAGAAATTGTTGCAAAATATGTAGAGATGAATATACTTCATCCATTTGAAGAAGGAAATGGTCGCTCAACCAGAATTTGGTTGGATCTTATCTTGAAGAAAAATCTTAGTGTTTGCGTAGATTGGTCACTTATAGACAAAGTAAAATATTTACAAGCTATGGAAAGATCTGTGATAAATGATTTGGAGTTGAGAGTTTTGTTGAAAGAATCTCTCACTGAGGATATAGAAAATAGAGATGTTTACATGGGAGGTATCCAAGCTTCTTATGCCTATGAAGGCCAAAGTGAAGTGGATATATATAAATTATAAAACTTATTGTAGCAAAAAGACCTGCAAAATTCATCGCAGGCCTTTTTTATTTTACAAATTTTAAACTAATTCCCGTAGAGCTTCCAATGCTTTTTCGAAATTTACCTCATTGGTGATTTCTTTTACATACTCTACATATCTTACTTTATTTTCTTTGTCTACAATTACGATACCTCTAGATAGAAGTCTTAGTTCTTCTATTTGGAAGCCGTATTTTTGTGCAAAGTCCATATGGTTGTAATCCGATATGACTACAGAATTTTCTATGCCTTCATTTGCACAAAATCTTTGTTGTGCAAAGGGAAGGTCAGCAGAGATAGTTACAATTGCTACTTCGTCTCCAAATTCTGCAGCTTGCTCGTTGAAATATCTAGTTTGGATAGAACATACTTTGGTGTCGATGGAAGGTACACTGGAGTAAACTATTACTTTTCCAGCATTTTCCTTGGAATCAAATTCTGTCATATCGTTTTTTATTGCTTTAAATTCTGGAGCCCAATCTCCTGCTTCTACTGAGTTGCCTATGGTATGCAGGGGAGTTCCAGCAAATGTTATAGCTTGGGATGGTTTGTTGCCAAATGATCCTTTCATACTTATCTGCCTCCTCTAATGTTGTGTATTTGTTGTATACCCAAATGATAGGAAATCATACGCTAGATTAGTCTAACTTTTCTACTGCGTAATATTCTTCAATTTTTTCGTCAGATTGGTCGATTTCATGTAGATACTCTTTGAATCTACCTTTGTATTCTTTGTCTTCAAATTCGATATCAGAGTTCAAGTAATTAACAGCATATGCAACTGCTCCTGCAGTACCCATAGCTAGTACGTCTTCATCTAGGTCGAAGTATTCGTTGTGATGAGCAGCTCCAACGCCTTTTTCATCATTTTTCATTCCTAAAAATGCAAATACTCCTGGCCATTGTGCTAGATATCCAGCCATACTTTCAGACGCCATCCATGGTTCAGGTATCATAACTTTGTCTTCGCCAAATTCTTTAGCCATAACTTCTCTTGCAAATGTTGCAGCTTTTGCATCATTTCTAACTGGGAATCCTGGTTTTGGATAAGAATTAAAGGTAGCTTTACAATCATATGCAGCTGCTATTTTTTCGACTTTTTCTTTGAAGTCTATATAGAATGGATATCCCATGGTGTCTCTGTTCATAAATCTTACGTTACCTTTGAAGTTAAGAGTTTGTGGGATAACATTTGGAACAGCACCTGCATTAACAGCTCCGATGGAGTAAGTTAAAGTTTCAAATGGATCTAGCTTAACCATTCTTAATGATTGGAAGTAGTTGTACACTGCGGTAAATGCATCTATTGGGTTTATAGATTGGTCTGGGCGAGATCCGTGGCCACCTTTTCCTTCGATAGTTACGTCGAAAAATATTGCGCCTGCCATCATGGAGTCGTCTCTAATTCCTATAGTTCCAATTTCTTGAGTAGAAAGTAAATGAACAGCCCATACAGTATCTGGAACTATGCCGAATTTTTCCATGTATGCGTGGATGTACATGTAGTTGCCAGTTCCTTCTTCTCCTCTTTCTAAACAAAGAATTACTTCTCCGCCGAAGTTATCTCTTTCTTCCATAAGGATTTTAGCAGCTCCTAGAAGCATTGCCATATGGCCGTCATGTCCACAAGCGTGCATAACTCCATCTACTTTGGATTTGCAAATTCTTGGACCAGCTAAATTGTCATCTTTTTCTAATACAGGTAGAGCGTCTACATCTGCTCTTAGCATTACTTTTTTGTCGCCAGGTAGATTTCCTTTGATAAATCCTAGGATTCCGCCGTTGGGAACTTCTATATGCTCTATTCCCAAATTAGTCAGTTCTTCCTTTAGGGTTTCTATAGTTTTAAATTCTTGAGATGATAGTTCTGGATTTTCGTGGAAATATCTTCTCCAATCAATCAGATACTCTTCAATACTTTTAGCTTTTTCGTAATACATTTTATCCTCCTAAAAATACAATTTTATAATCTTATATTTAAGGACTATAAACATTTGTCTATAGTCCTTGTGAATTGTTTTTAAATTCCTGTCCAACCCATTCCTGTTAAGATATACATGAATATAAATGATAATAACAAGAATATTATTACTATTGGCAATACCCATTTTAACCATTTGTCAAAGGATAATCCTGCCATTGTTACTGAACCTACTGTCCATCCAAGTAGTGGAGAGATTAAGTTTGTAAATCCGTCTCCGAATTGGAATGCTTGTACTGCAAGTTGTGGTGTTAGTCCGATAGCATCTGCAATAGGAGAGATGATAGGAACTAAGATAGCTGCTTTAGATGAAGCTGACGGAATTATTGGATTTATTATTGCAATAATTATAGTCATAAATACTGAAGCAAACTGTTGTCCAATTGCTAGAAGTGGTTGTGTCAAGTAGTAAACGATAGTGTGGATAATATTTCCTTGGTTCATTACTATAGAAACAACTCCTGCAAGTCCAATAGCCATAGATACAAATGCCATTGAAGCTGCACCCTTAGCAAAAGAGTTACCGATTTCATCTAGTGAAAATCCGTGTACGATTCCAGCTAGGATAGGGAATGCTATAAAGCAAGCAGTTTGGAAGTGATATGGTCTGCTGCCTTCGATTTTAGCTCCTCTAACTGTGTACATTACTAC
>CANRJQ010000024.1:0-20672 GCA_947630985.1 uncultured Clostridia bacterium
ACTATTTCTCTAAGTATTTCCAAAATAGTGATTTTTATAGTTATTTCAAAACCGACTTTTTCTTCTTGATATTCGTCGTATAGTTTTTGAATCTTGTCTAAAATATTTTTTTGCCAATCAATATCCTTATTAAACAAAATATGGGACATGGATACTAAAAGCCTATCCACGTATTTTTCATATATAATAAAGCTTCTGTCAGCCAAAAAATATGGACTTATATCTATACAAATATACTGGGAATCTTCGTTGTCAATTGGTTTAGCTGAGTGGGGAATGCCAGAGTTTATAAATATTCCATTCCCTTCAGAAACTTCAAATTGTTCATTATTCAAAGTAAAAATTACGCTTCCTTTAATAACCAGAGCGAATTGTACTTCGTCGTGCCAGTGAAGAGGCATATAGCCCATTATATTCTTTTTCAAATCTGTGTTATAAACACCGATAGGAAATAATAAATCTCCATGACGAGTCATTTCTTGCTTGGTGCTTGCGATTCTTACGTTATACGTTTGCATTTTTCCTCCTTTCGCAATATGCCTATACTTTTAATCAATATTGCTATAGACTTTATAATACTCTGTAATACAATAATACCATACAATCTACCAGAATTATAGCAGATTTAAGAAAATAATCAAAGGAGGAAAATTAATTTGAAAGGAAAATTAATTGAATGGAGAAGACATCTTCATGAAAATCCAGAAAGTGCTTTCAACGAAGTAGAAACCGCCAAGTTCATCGCTGGAAAACTTCGAGAGATGGGTATCGATGTAGTAGAAAATGTTGGCAAAACAGGTGTAGTCGGTACATTAAAAGTAGGAGATGGAGATGAAGTAATAGGTCTTCGTGCAGATATGGACTGTATAAATATGGAAGAGCGAACGAATCTCTCTTATGCATCAAAAATTCCTGGAAAGATGCATGGATGCGGACATGATGGACATGTGGCGATACTTTTGGGTGCTGCGAAATTACTTTCTGAAAGGAGAAACTTCAACGGAACGGTGCGTTTTTTATTCCAGCCTGCAGAAGAGCCAGGATATGGTGCAAAGGCCATGATAGAAGACGGGTTATTTGAACGCTTCCCCATGAATGAAATTTACGGATTACATAACGATCCTAGCATTCCAGCAGGTACGATGAAAACCAGGAAGGGTGGGATTTTAGCAAGCGAAGACAACTTCATAGTTAAAATAAAAGGCAAAGGCTCTCACGCATCGAGTCCTCATCTGGGAGTGGATCCTTTAGTTATTGCGTCTCAAATTATTTTAGGATTTCAAACCATCGTTTCTAGAAATGCCAGCCCTTTGGATAATATAGTAATTTCTTGTACAGAACTTCATACAGATGGAGTAAGAAATGCCATACCATCCAATGTGGAAATCAAAGGAGATACGAGAAGTTATTCTTCTAAGATGCAAGAGCTTATGGAAACGAGGATGAGAGAAATCGTCAAGGGGATATGCGAGATGAATGGTGCGAGTTGGGAATTTGAATATACTCATGAATTTGCCCCTACGATAAACTGGGAACAATGTGTGCCAAATGTAGTGGGAGCTGGTGAAAATATTTTAGGAAAAGAAAATGTAGATGCCGAATGTAATCCTTGGATGGGCTCTGAAGACTTCGGAAAATATTTGGAATACATTCCAGGGGCTTTCCTATTTTTCGGAAGTGGAAAAGAATCAGATAATAGCATTCCACTTCATAATTCTCTCTACGACTTCAATGACGACATTTTAGTACCTAGTGCAGAATTTTTTGCTGAATTGATAAGATTGAGATTACTCAAATAAATAACATAATCGGAAACATGTAAAACTCGCAAAAACTATGCGAGTTTTTTCTTGCTACAATAAAATAATATCGTTTTCCCAAATTCGTTGACTATTCAATTTAAAACCATTATCATAAAAGTATCACATATGAAGGAGGGTATCAAAATGACAGATCAAAAGAAAACATCGGGTTTTTTGGGTTGGGTAGAACGAGTAGGGAATAAAATCCCCCATCCATTCATGCTATTCTTGTACTTATTACTTTTTGTAGGTTTTGTATCGCTAGCGCTTAACTTGATGGGTATCGGAGAAGTAAATCCGTCTACAGGCGAAGCTTTTGTAATCAAAAGTATTTTCTCTGGGGAGGGAATGACTTATGCACTGACTAATATGGTTAAGAATTTTGTAGGCTTTGCACCACTGGGATTGATTTTGACTATGACATTAGGTCTCGGACTTGCAGAAGATGTGGGCTTTATGGGTGCATTTATGAAAAGTACCATATTGGGTGCTCCTGATTGGGCAGTTGTATTCATGGTAATGTTTATTGGGATTTGTGGAAACATAGCCTCAGACGCAGCTATTGTAATTATTCCTCCCCTTGCTGGGATAATATTTATGTACTTAGGCAAACATCCTTTAGCAGGTATCGCAGCAGGATATGCAGGAACCACAGCTGGATTCAGTGCTAATATCATGCCTGCAGGTACTGACGCATTACTTCAAGGTATCACAAACGAAGCTTCAGCAATCGTAAGTGGACCAGAGATACAACTTACAGCTAACTGGTATTTTATGATAGTATCCACATTTGTAATTTCCATAGTAGGTACATTTGTAAATAACAAGATTATCGAACCGAGACTAGGAAAATACAAAGGAAAAGCTAAAATAGAAGGATCTGCTGAAGTAACTCCCGAAGAAAGAAAGGCTCTTAGGACAACGGGGTTGGCATCTTTGATTTATGTAGGAATTATCGTGGCGTTAGCATTTCCAAAAGGTTCCTTTTTTAGAAATCCAGACACAGGCTCCTTGATCATTCAATCTACATTGATGAGTTCCTTGATTCCACTTTTATTAGGACTATTCCTAGTTGTGGGAATCTCATACGGTATATCCATTGGAGTCATTAAAACTACATCAGACGTTCCAATTTTAATGACAAAAGCTATTAAAGGCATGGCATCATTTATAGTTTTGGCATTTATAATTGGACAATTTATTGGATGGTTCAATTGGACGAATTTAGGATTATTGATATCAGTAAAATTAGCCAATATGATATCCCATGCAGGATTTATTGGAGTTCCGCTATTTATATCCTATATATTAGTATGTACAACTGTAAATCTATTTATCGGATCAGGATCAGCGAAATGGTCATTGTTAGCGCCGATATTTGTACCAATGTTTACGATTTTAGGCTATCATCCAGCTTGGACACAAGTATTATATAGAATTGGAGACTCTTGTACAAACGTAATTTCTCCACTATTTAATTACTTGCCGATTATACTAGCATTTATGCAAGAATACGACGAAGACGCAGGTATAGGGACACTCATATCACTCATGATTCCTTACTCCATGATTTTCTTGGTGTTCTGGTCATTACTGGCGATCGTATGGTATTTCGTAGGACTACCACTAGGACCTGGCGCACCAATATTCTTGTAATTAGACAATTAAATTCAAAAACATTTAAAAACCACCAGGGCTGGTGGTTTTTTATTGGCACATATAATGTATAAAATTCTAAAGAATTTTTTACTATTCAATTATTCTTCCATCTGTTGAGATTGTAACCACGTTCCATGGAATGAACTTTCCGCTAGCTTGTAAAGCCATCTTACCAGCTCTTTCCAATCCGCCACAACACGGAACTTGCATTCTTACAATAGTCACACTTTTGATGTCGTTATGTCTGATGATTTCAGTTAGTTTTTCAGTATAATCTCCATCATCCAGTTTAGGACAACCTATGATTGCTACTTTGTTTCTCATAAAATCCCTATGAAAATCTCCATAGGCATATGCTGCGCAATCCGCTGCAATCAAAAGATTTGCGTTTTCATAAAGAGGCGACTTTAAAGGCATTAATTTTATTTGTACAGGCCATTGTCTCAACTCGGATTCTATTACGGTGTTGTTCCCAGAAGCTACTTCTTTTTTCATAACTTTTTGCGAGGAGCCTTCGCATTGGCAATCATGATCTTCGTCATGGGAATGCTCATCACCTGAGCAGCACCCATGGCCTTCATGTATATGTGATTCTGAATTTCTATTTATAGACATCACAGCAGATCCAGGGCATCCGCCACTTACTTGTGGAACATTTTCATTTTCCAACGTCTTTTTCATTTTTTCAAGTACCGCAGCTTTATCGAAGGGAAGTGTTTCCTTTTGAATAAAACTAATAGCTCCAGTAGGGCAATTTGGTAGACAATTTCCCAAACCGTCGCAGTAATCATCCCTAAGGAGTTTAGCCTTGCCATCTACTATTCCAATGGCACCTTCATTACAAGCACTGATGCAAAGTTCGCATCCAATACATAAATCTTCATCTATCTCAATAATTTGTCTTAACATTAATTCCTCCTATATTAGACCCTATAACCAATAATTATTACTATACAATTATTTGTCTTTTCGCTCAAAAAGTAAGTAACATATGTTACGCATCAGTTATTAAATGTTAACAAAATTTTAACTTGATTAGCAAATACTTAAATGTTACAATTAAATTATAAATAAAGGGAAGGCGTGATTGTGAAAGAGATGTTTAGAAAATATAATATTTTGCCCTTTATAATCGTAGCTGCCTTAACTGCTATATTTTATTCAGATTATTGGGCATTATATTACATGAAATTTGAGCCAGAACCTAATTGGATGTTTTACATAAATTTCGGTAAAAAAATTTTATTTATTTCTGTAATTCTTATAATTTATGTAATCTATTTAGAATCAAATAAACACCCAGCTTTATACAATAAATCCAATGCGATATCTCTTATGTTTTTTGTTCCATTGGTAATTTTAGGATTTTTAATAGGTTTGGAAATTTTTATTCCAAAAGCGGTTTTATTGGGACTTTATATAGGATTTTTACTAATTGTATTTTTCTTTTACATAAAAAATTATGACAATTTATATCCAACAGATCCTTTAAAAACCATGATTTTTTTCAAAAACTCCCTTTGGGTAGAAATAATAGCTATTATTGCTATATATATAGGGCTTGCAGTTGTAATATTAGACTATCTAATGATTGGATTGAGCTTATTTGTTGTATTTGGATTGATTGCATACTTTTTCGGGGCAAGGCGAAAGAAAAAGACTTATTTAGATGAATTATTTAAAAATCCAAAAACAAGCGTCGCCTTGGCGATAGCATTCAACATACTACTTAGACTAAGTTTAGTCCAGGCTACAATCATTTACGGAGTATGGGTATTGATTTATTTTGGCTTTATTAGAAAAAGATTTATAGAAAAACTTGAACAATAATGGAGGCATTAAATGAAAAAGTTAATTATTATATCTTTATCTTTAGCGCTTATTATGACCTTGGGAGGCTGCAATTCAAAAAAGAATGGAGCTGAAGTTATAGAAACCCCAGTAGAAGTAGAAGTAGTAGAGGAGACCAAAACTCCAGAAGTTGAAGTAGAATCAGAAAAGAAAAAGACGCCAGAAGTAACTGTAGAAGAATTAGATGATGACACCAATATTGTAACCGAGGATAATCAGCCAGCTTTTCGAGTAGAATGGGCAGATGATGTGCTTTCAGAAATTCCTGATTATTATGAATACACTGCAGTGGACTCAGTACCAGAATTTAGAATAGTTTTTATTCCATATAGGGTAATTAAAGACTTCAAAATTCTAAATATAGAATTTGTAGAAGCCAAAGAAAATGGAGAAATTATTTTCACTATCCAAGAAGCCTACAAACCAGAATCCCTAAAACCAGAAAAACCACTACTAGCGAACTTGTCATTTTTCGGAACGATTCCCAACAACGGAGTTTCTTATGTAGACGAAAAAGGAACCACACAGTATTACACAATTAACATCAGCGGAAAAGATGGAAGTTTAATATTAAGTGAATTCACTCCAGCTGAAAAATAAAAAAAACTCCTCGAATTTTCGAAGAGTCAAATTAAGATAAATGCCAGATTATGTCTGGCATTTTATTTATTAAATAAAAAGTTTATATTATCTTCCAGTTTCTTAAATGGTTTTGTATCACCTAGTTCTAATTTTATAATATCAGCCATACTTTTGTAATACCAATAGATTTCATTAGGATTATTTTGATTGAATCGCTTCCAAAGCTCGTAAAGATAATTCTCTTAATAATTTCTGTAATTAGAACTATATTTCCTATTTTACAAAAAAACAGTAAATATTGGAACTATACTTCCAATATTTGCTGTTTTGTTTAATTTTAAGTAATGGGTTTCATATTTTCTCGAATATACATGACATCCATCTGGAGACAGGGTCATAAATAATTGATTTGTTTTAAGTCTTTCGTTTGATATGCTATATCACACCTATTTACTGTTTTTCCTATGTGCTTTTAGTTTTTTCAATGCCCAATCGTAATGGCTTGCTGTTGTGCTTACAAAATAGGATCCTAGGGTACTTCCGCCTACCCAAGAAAATACATCTTTCGTAAACAATTCTTCATCAGAAAAAGTTTCTGCAAGTTTCATAACATCTTCATGAGACTTAAGGTACATTTTTTCTGCATCTTCTAGTGAGGTATTTTGATGTTTTTTCCAAAACTCCACATTCATATCCCCATAGGTTTTCCAGTTGTATGGTGGGAGAAGAAATGGTTTTTCTTTACCAGCCATATTTGAAGAAACCCAGTTTAAAATAAGCTGGTGCCATTCATAAAGATGGATTAGAATATCTCGTAAGTTTTTATCTCTCTTCCAATGCGCTTCTTTTTTCTTTGTATCCTCCGAAAAATCAAAAGGAGTATTAAGTTCCTTTTCTGACATTGTTTCGATAAATTCATTTAGCTTTTCAAAATTAGTTTGAGCTGTATTTACTAAATCTGTTTTTGATGTTGGTCTTCCCATGATAATCCTCCTACTATTATAGTTTTGATTTGTCTTAATTATACAAATAGATATAAGACAACTGTATGTCATATTTATTATTAATAAGATTCTTTACTAAATTTTACTTGAATAGTTTTCTGACATTTTCTCTAGCATAACTTCAATAGTTTTTCTCAAATCTAAAGGAGTGATTACTGTTGCAAATGGGCCAAAAGAAAGTATGTATCCATAAAGCCAAAAATCTTCAATATAACTCATCTTAACTGTAAAACTTCCATCCACATTTTGAATGACATCTTTATCGCAAAACTCATCTAATACTCGATATTCCATATCTTTTTCTACTCTTATTACAATTTCAGTCATCTGATGGGACCTATGTATTTCTCCATTATGTAATTTATCCAAAACTCTTGACTTAAAATTTTCCTCCAAAATTTCTACATTTCTCATGCGACTAAAGCGAAATATACGCATATCTTTTTTATTTAAACAGTATGCTTTTAGATACCAGTTTTTTTCTTTAAACCATAGCTTGTATGGCTCTACAATTCTTTTGGTTCTCTTGTTAAGAGATGTTTGATATTCAAAGGATAAAAGTTTTTTAGAGATAATCCCTTCCTTAGATTTCTCAAATTGACTTTTAATTGAGTTCCCCCAATCATCAAAATCAATTTCATAATATCCTTGGTTATTATTTCCGAAAAAGGAAGAAACTTTAGATAGCGTCAAGCTTACCGATGACTCGTCAAAAGCATCTAAAGCTTGCATAGCAGATAGAATATCATTTTTCTCTTTTTCAGTCAGAACAGTCTTATTTAGGACATAATCAGGCAGTAATGAAATGCCACCATTTCTACCTTTGTTCATATAAATAGGGATTCCAGCAGCGGAAATATCTTCAACATCTCGATAGATCGTTCTTGTAGAAACCTCAAAATGCTCAGCGAGTTCTTTTGCTGTAATTTTTTTCTTGTCAAGAAGGATATATATGATTTCAAAAAGCCTATTTATCTTCACAATCTCACCTCTATATGATTATAACATTTAATAAGACATGAAGGTGTCATACTAATCTCAAAATAGACTTGTTTCGAAAAACCGTCTTAAAATATCAGTTTTGACTTTTTGTGGAAGCTCCAAAACCCTTATTATCAGTGGATTTTCGTCCACTTGTCACTATTATGGCATCAGCACCCGGTGAAGGGGTCGAGAATAAAACTGTATTTCTAGATACTCTAGAATCATAGAAAGGGTATGAAATCAAGCTTTTCTAAGTGTATAATTTGCCTGATATCAGTGCATACATGAGTACAGAGTTGACACACCAAAAATTTTTTATTTCTTCTTTTTTGGTTTTGGTGCAGGTAATTCATCAAACATAGCATTAAATAATCCAGCTAAATATTCCTTGCTATCTACATTATCTACTAATAACATTTCTTTCGCACCTTCATAAGGTAACTCATATTTTACACTTTGCATATAATCCACTGCTGATTGTACAGCTTTCACAAGAAATCTGTCATCGTATATCCCACCAACAATTTTATCCTTGTAATACAGAATATACTCCGTCATCATTGCTCTATATCTTATTTCTTCTAATTCTGATAGTTGTTCTAAAATAAAATCCAAATATTCTTTACTCGATGCCATAACATTGCCTACCTTTTTGATTTATTTTTTCTTATTTTGATTCGCCTTTATTCTTCTTAGTTTTCTTTTCAAGCTTTTTTATTATTTCTAAATAATCCTTCTCAACTTTTGTAAGTGTCTTCGCCTGAAATTTTCTATATTCCTCTTGGGCTTTATCCATGGCTTGTTGATGGCTCACTTTACCTGCCCCATCCAAAACTTGTTCTCCAGTAGAAGAAAGAATAGAATCAAGATGTGAGATATAGTCTTTCATGTACATTGGATTTCTTCTCATAGCCTGAACTTCTGCAAAATCAAAATATCCTGAAACAAGGTTATTTAGTATCTTTAATTCATCTTCTTCTAGATAGTTCTTTGCAACTCTAATATCTTTTATTCTTGGTAATTCACCAGAAAAAGTCGTTAATCCCATAAACGGTTTCTCCGCATCTACTCTGTTGAAAATTAACTCAGCAGTGGTATGACCATGGGTAGCATAATGTAGTTTATTTTGTACAATTTTGAAGAATTGTATTGATTCATCGCTTTTAGGATTGTAGTCTACGCTCGTTGCATATAAATCTAGAACCTGACGGTACATTACCTTTTCAGAGGAACGAATATCACGTATGCGATCTAATAACTCTTTCCAGTAATTGCCACCGCCAAGCTCTTTCAAGCGAGCATCATTCATCGTAAAACCTTTAAGCATATACTCTTTTAAACGCTCAGTCGCCCAAATTCTAAATCTGGTTGCCACAGAAGATTTGATTCTGTAACCTAAGGATATAATCATATCCAAATTATAGTGGTAAACATTATAGTTTTTTCCATCCGAAGCAGTTGTTCGGAATTTCCGAACAACTGAATTTTTATCTAATTCTCCTTCTTCAAAGATGTTTTTTATATGCTCACTTACATTAGATTTGCTCGTTTGATACAAATTAACAAGCTGTTCTTGTGTCAACCAAATAGTCTCATCTTCAAGTTTTACATCTATATGAGTTAACCCGTCTTCGGATTGATAGATTATTATTTCACCATTATTTTGATATTCCATCTTGTTCCTCCTTTATCATTTAATTACATAGCTTTCTCTTGTTCTATTAAGCTTAAATGACATTTTTGATAGTTTTGACTTTTTGTGGAAGCTCAAAATCCTTATTATCAATGGCTTTTCATCCACTTGTCACTAATATGGCATCAGCTTCTGTTGCAGAATCGAGAACAAAACTATACTTTTTTCTTTATTTAATACCATAAAAATTTTCTCTTGTAATAACTAGATTTATAGTTTTTCCATGTGATTCAATTTCTTTAAACCCGAGGGATTTATGGATACTGAATGTCCGATTATTATAACTCTCAAAATCACTATGGTCACAATTCTTTCTAAATATTTATTATATCAATGCCAACAGTTTTATTCCAAATAAAATTGTCGGACAAATTGATTAAGAATAGATAAACTCCTCGAAATTTTAGAGGAGTTTATTAATTTGCAATTTAATTATTTAGTTGATTTTACCTTTTTTATCGGAACCCAAAGTTCCATTTCGTAATCGAAGGAATTCATATCGCCTTCTTTATAAACTTCAAAATCCGGTGCGCCAGAATGCATATAGCCATGTTCGGGAAAGAATACTTCCATTATATATTTCCAGCCTTCGTGGATACATTTAGGCACTTCTCCTTTAAGCTCTACGATTGCGTATTCATTTTCTGGAATTTCTATTATTTCTAGATTCATTTTCTCTGCAAGATCTTTATCCTTTACGTCATAAGCAGCCATATAATTTATATGTTTTACATCTTCAATATCAAAACAGACACCATAACTTTGTCCATTTCCCATTTTTTCCAAATCTTCCAATGAGTTTTGTTCAAATAATTTCTCCCATGCTTGGGGGCATAAGGAACTGTCAATAGCTTCCATTTTATATCCTGCTATTATAAATCCTGGTTTCTTTTGTATACTTATGTCCATGCTTCTTCCTCCTTTAACTAGTATTTTATCAACATTTGAAATTTATTACTCTAGAATTTATGTACGAGATTTATAGAAAAAACTCCCAAGTCATTATAATTTTTTTACTTTTACAATTAAAAAATATGGCTTATGATTTAATTCTTCGTACTCCGGATACTTTTCAAGAATTTCTTTTGATGGGATAGGTTCGATTAGCTTTTCTATTGTAAACCCAGATTCTATTAAAGAATTTAATATTGTGGAAAATTTTCTATGATATTTTTTTACATTATCTACAAACCAAACTGACTCTCTTTCGCCATCTATGCTATAGTTAGAAATATTTGCAAAAATCTTATTGCCTTTTTCATCTCTAGTCCATCTTTCACCTTTAGTAAAACAGGTATTGAGTGGATTTTCTTGTGAGAAAATAAAAACTCCACCATCATTTAGTAAATTGTAAATATTATTTGATAGCTCCTTAAAATCTTCTACATAATGTACGGCCAGAGAACTTATAACAATGTCAAATTTGTTATCGAGTTCATGTAATTCTTCCATAGGAATATTTTTGTATATTATATTCTTATGACTATTCTCTTTGATTGCTACTTCGAGCATTTTCTTGGAAATATCAATACCAATAACTTTGCTCCCACCTCTTTTGACAAATTCGATGCAATTTTCACCATATCCACAGCCTAAATCTAAAATAACCTTTTCGTTAAGATCTGGAAGCAATGAAAATAAAGCAGGTTTTTCAAATAAGATGTTGGCATTTTTTTCATTATCTCTGATTTTCTTGTAATTAGAAAAGAAAATATCATTATCGTATATATTTTGTCGTGACATAAAAGCACTCCCCTAAAATTTATTGGTTTTTATATATTATATAAACGGAACCTTCTTCTTCAAATACAGATATTCTTATAGGCAATTCAAAGGAGATTTCCGGATTGTCTTGGATATTATTATCTCATATTATTTGTATGGTACAAAATTTATCGAAGTTTTTCCTGTGTATTGGATAGCTATTCTGTCTTCAGGGTGTTTATCACATAGATAAATTATAATTAAAAATACCCATTCTAGTGGTTTCATTATAATCCATATAATATCTGCCATCCATTTAGAATTTATCAATTTCGCCAAGGGAAAGCCGTATTTATCATAAATTCCTCGAATCACTTTGTGTGCTTTTGGCATTTTTTCTTCAAGTATTTGCTCAAAGGCATTGGCTACCAGGAGTTGTCTATTTACGATTACTGTATTGCCGTGTCTAATTCCTTTTCTAAGAGGTTTGACTATTTTCTTGTGTCCTCCTGCTGCTACTGTGCAGAGATAATGTTCATCGTGGTATAAATTTTGTGGAGAAGTTTGTCCAGATAAGTTCCAGTCGCTGGTTTCGGTAAATGCTTTTATTAGAGAATTTGGCGATTGACCAAATAAAATTAAAATCATAATTACAATTGCCAGTATGGGAAGCATAAATAAAAATCCTAACACAGGCCAATTTTTTGAATCCATCAATACTGCATTCAATTTATTTAAAATTGGGATACTGTCAATTTTGCTCATTTTGTAAGTATCTGGTTTAAATTCTTTTACCTTTATTACAATTGTCCTCATCACGATTAGAAATGTTACAACACAAGGCAGAAGTAAATAAAAATCTGTTATTCTTTCAAAAGTAGATATTTGATATGTCCAAAACAATATAAATCCCAACCCCAGATAAGTAGAGGAAATACACAGAACTGTTATAAGAGGAGGGAGTTCATTTACTGATTTCATCCTGAGAACTGAAAATCCTACAATACTAATTATTAACAAAAACATAACAGAAAGACTGAAGTCAGGGTTAATGGGGGTGTGGATTTGGCGATTGTATAATTGTTCGTGCCAATTGGCAAAAAAGACCACCTCTTTGTATAGTGTTAAGTAAATAAACTCATAAAATAAAGATAGTAGAAAGGACCAAAGGTCATAAGCTGTTTTTAAATTTTTAGAATCCTTTTTCTTTAGCGCTTTTATAAATAAAATAAACTGATACCCTGTTATTATTAAAGGATATATAAATGCCGCACCGATAAAAAATGCCGTCACAAATAATCCGGGAAATAGTCCATGGAGATTTTTATTTCCAATTATAATATAGATTAAAGTTGCAACAATTCCAATTCCATAAGATAAAATAATTTGTGACAAAATTGGAAATTCTTTTAAAAAACTTAATACTCTATTTTTTCTAGACATATACTAGCTACCTTTCATAAAATACAAAATGCTTATTCCCAAAAATTCGTTTTAATATCCTATAGATAAAACAGATTCACTTGAATCAATTATATCAATACCCGAAGTTTTGTTCCAAAATATTTCCTGAGAATTTATGTGAAATTTATTGTACTTTAAATAAACATTCGTCAAATTTTATTAGAATTTACATTATCACTAAAATAATTTTACACAAATTTTCTCATATGTAATATAATAACTATTAAGTTATTTTAGGAGGAGAAAGAAATGTCAGATAATAAGTTAAATGCTTTGGATACGGCTTTGGAGAATGTTCGAATCGCTTGTGAGGATTTGGGATTAGATCCGGCGGTGTTTGAAATACTTAGTAAACCGGAAAGAGTTATAGAAGTTTCCATTCCGGTACAAATGGACGATGGAACTATGAGAGTCTTCACTGGATACAGATCCCAGCACAATACTGCTCTAGGTCCATCCATAGGTGGAATTAGATACAACGAAAAGGTGTATTTGGATGAGGTTAAAGCTCTGTCAGTGTGGATGACGTTTAAATGCTCCTTGGTGGGACTGCCATTAGGCGGGGCTAAGACTGGAATCATCGTAGATCCAATTGATTTTTCAAAGGGGGAATTGGAAAGACTTGCTAGAGAATATGTTCGTAGAGTTTTCCCATTCACTGGAGAAAATCTAGACTTGGCTGGACCTGATATGAATACCAACATCCAAACCATGACCTGGATGATGGACGAGTTCGCAAAATTAAAAGGGGATCAAACTGTGGGAGTTTACACGAGAAAACCTGTGGGACTTCACGGAACTATAGGTGGCGAAGAGTCTACGGGAATTGGAATCTCCATTTCCATTAGAGAATTACTTAAAAATACAGGAAAATCCATCGAAGGTGCGACCATAGCTATCCAAGGATTTGGAAATGTAGGAAAAACTTCTACGAAACATCTCCAAATGCGTGGAGCGAAAATCGTAGCCATTTCAGATTGGGACAAGGAAGCGGGTTCTTATGCACTTTATAAAGAAGATGGATTTGATTACGAAGAAGCAGTAGCAGAAAAAGACAAAAACAATACACTAAGAGGACTTCCAGGTGTGAAAGAAATTTCCATAGAAGAATTTTGGGGACTGAATGTAGACGTACTTGTACCTGCGGTTATGGAAGATACAATTACGCCAGAAGTAGCTGAACTTATAAATGCGCCGTTAATCGTAGAAGGAGCAAACGGACCTACTACAAAGGATGCAGACATAGTATTAAATAGAAAAGGCATTATAGCGGCACCAGACATTTTGGTAAACTCTGGTGGAGTAATCGTCTCCTATTTCGAATGGGTACAAAATAAATACGGATACTACTGGACTTACGACGAAGTTTCAAAACGTGAAGAAGAAATGATGGTACAAGCCATCGCAAATGTTTGGGAAATAAAAGAAAAGCACAATGTTTCCATGAGAAAGGCAGCTTATATGTACTCAGTAGGCAGGGTGGCAGAGGCTATGAAGCTAAGAGGCTGGTACTAAGAAAATCACAGGAGGAAGTTATGTACTCGGAGCTAAAAAAATTTGTAGACGGAATTGAAGAAGAGTTAATTTATAATAGAAGAGATTTTCACAAGAATGCAGAGAGTGGCTGGAACGAGTACAGAACTTCCGCTATTATCGCAAAGAAGCTAGAAGAATTAGGATACGAAGTGGTAGTCGGAGAAGATTTATTGGACTTGGATTCCAGAATGGGACTTCCAGATGAAGAAGAGATGAAACACTTCTACGACAAAGCCCTATTAGAATTTCCCAATTCAAAATATCTCCCTTTGATGAAAGATGGCAAAACTGGAGTTATGGGAATTTACAAAAACGGCGGAGGGCCAGTAATCGCCATGCGATTTGACATCGACGCTCTTGGAGTAGAAGAAGACGATACAGATGAGCATATTCCATTTAAATGTAACTTCGCTTCAATAAATGAAAATGTCGCCCATGCTTGCGGCCACGACGGACATGCCAGTATCGGATTGGGAGTCGCAAAAACTCTGATGAAATTTAAAGACGACATCAAGGGAACTGTAAAACTCATCTTCCAACCGGCAGAAGAAGGTGTCAGGGGGGCGAAATCCATTGTGGAAAAGGGCCATCTTGACGATGTGAAATATTTCCTCGGCTCTCACATCTCTGGTTTTGAAGAAGATGAAGATATTATTCCTGGGTCTGATGGAGCCCTTGCGACTACGAAACTAGATGTTACCTTTACTGGAAAGGCATCTCACGCAGGAGGCTCACCTCAAATCGGAAAGAATGCGGCTATGGGAATGGCTACGGCGATTTTAAATCTTTACGCTATACCCAGACATTCCAAGGGCGCAACTAGAATAAACGTAGGATATTCACAGGCAGGGACAGGTAGAAACGTAATACCTGAAACGGCCATAATAAAAATTGAAACTCGTGGAGAAACTACAGAAATTAACGATTATGTTAGAAATTATGCTCTTAGAATTTGTGAGAGTGCTGCTAATATGCATGATTTAGAATGGAATTACAAACTCATGGGAGAAGCTAGCTCCATGATTAGCGATAAGTCCATGATGGACAGAGTACGAAGCGTATCAGAAAAATTAGGACTGAAGGTATCTAAAAAAGATTTTAATAATTTAGGTGGCTCCGAAGACGTTTCCTATATGCTATCACGAGTTCAAGAAAAGGGCGGAGTAGGAACATTTTTGATAATCACGACAAAAACTTATGGACCTGCTCATAATCGAAGATTTGATTTTGAGGAAAGTGTTTTAAAAAAGGGAGTCCTAGTTTTTAGCGCTTCTGTTCTCGATATTTTCAACTAATCTTAACACAAATGTTAGATTTTCTATGGTAAAATGGATTTGGTGAATATATGAAAAAGAAAATATTATTAATCCTTGCATTTTTATTTCTATTACAAAATCCAATGGCAATCAAGGCAGCAGAAAAGCCTGAAAAACCTTTGGAAATAATAAATGAAATAGAAGAAGAACCAGTCCTCACTCCTGAGCAGCTAGAAGCTATTAAAGAAGCCGAGAGACTGGCAGAATGGGAACGACAAGTAAAAAAACATATCAATAAATCCGTAGATACTTTAACTACCACATACTTAGTTGGAGATTTCAAGTCAGGAACTATCTTAGAAGCAGACAATATAGACGAGCTAGTCGCCATAGCTTCCACGACAAAAATTCTAACGGTTTATGTAGCCCTAGACGAAATAAAAGCTGGAAATATTAGTTTTGATGACCCAGTTACCATCGATAGAGAAACCCATCTCATTGGCGGATCTTCTTTTAAACTCAAAGAAGGAGAGACGGTTACTGTAAAGCAGCTTATAGATGCAGCTATGATAGTTTCAGGAAATGATGCAGTAAATGCCCTTGCGAAGCATATTGCAGGAACTGAAAGCTCTTTTGTAAATATGATGAAGGCAAAATTGGAATCCTTAGGCATCACTAATTATATATTGGTAAATTCCAGCGGACTTCCCAATTACGTAATCAATGAACAAAATATGATGACCACTAGAGATTTATTTGGACTCAGTAGAGCATTTTTAAGGGACTATCCAGAGATGCTAGAAGTTACCAAAATGTCAGAGCTAGTCGTAGCAGAAAGGGAATTTAAAGAAAAAAATACTAACCCTATTCTAGAAGAAATGCGACAAATAGACGGACTTAAAACCGGATATACAGGAAAAGCTGGACGATGTATGGTAGCCACAGGATTGGTGAGGGGAGATGGAGTTTCCAATAGCGATATCAGGCTAATAGGAATCACTATGGGATCCAATTCCGACGCAGAAAGATATGTAGCGATAAAAAAACTTATGGAATCAGCATTCTCAAACTACGAATATAAAATTCTAGGAGAAACCCAAATTCCCATAGAAACAGTTTCCAATGAATCCCTAGAACCTAAAGACATCAGCATTTATCCATTTGAAGAAGTGGAAATTTTAAAAAAGAAATCTGATGTCGTGACCTATACTACAGATCTAAAAGCTATCACAGGACCTATGAACTCCGGGGCAGCAGTGGGAAGTATCAACTACTACGTCAACGGAGAACAAGTCCACGCCAGTGATTTAGTAATTAAAGAAGATATAGTAGAATCTAGTTTTTTAAAAAAGCTGCAAATAAAATACAGAAATTTTTTCCAATCAACATACGCGCTATTTAATAATTAATTGTTTTGGCAGTAGGACATAGAAAAGAAATTTATAAATAATCCGAAGATTTGCTTTGGATTATTTTTTTGTCGAGATAAATAAATTTAAATATTTTAGTATTATCTATTATATAGATTAACCAAAACTTTATGATATACTAGAAATATTAATTAATTGAATGGGAGGAATTTATGTTTACAATAGGATGTCATCTTTCTACTACTGGCGGATTTGAAGCTATGGGAAAAACTGCTTTGAAAATCGGAGCCAACACTTTTCAGTACTTTACCAGAAACCCTAGGGGTTCTAGGGCGAAGGCCATCGATCCAGAAGATGCTATGAAACTAAGAGAGATTTTAAAAGAAAACAATTTTGGGAAATTAGTTGCCCATGCACCATATACGCTAAATCCTGCATCAGCAAAACCAGAAGTTAGAGAATTTGCAAAAATAACCATGGCAGATGATTTGGAGCGTATGGAATATCTTCCAGGAAATTACTATAATTTTCATCCAGGTTCTCATACAGGCTTGGGAGTGGAAGAAGGAATTCGTCTAATCATCGAACTTCTAAATACAATTATGACCGAAGACCAAACCACCATCGTTTTATTAGAAGGCATGAGTGGCAAGGGCACGGAAATAGGATCTAAATTTGAAGAACTGGCAGAAATTATTGAAGGCGTGGAGCTGAAAAGCAAAATCGGCGTATGTCTAGATACCTGTCACCTATACGAAGCGGGATACGATATTAAAAATAATTTAGATGGAGTTTTGGAAGAGTTTGATAAAATTGTGGGACTGGAAAAACTTCACGCAATTCATTTAAATGACAGCAAAAACGAATTAGGTGCAGCGAAGGATCGTCACGAAAAAATTGGCGAGGGAAGTCTTGGGATAGAAACTATTACAAAAGTAATCAATCATCCAAAACTAAGACATTTACCCTTTAATTTGGAAACGCCCAATGAATTAGACGGATACGAAGCTGAAATTAAATTATTAAAAGAATTATTTGTTTAATTTGAAGTGATGAACATGAAGGATTTGTTTTTAAAAAATAATACGAGAAAATTTCTTGGATTAATTGCATTTATAGGAACTGGTCTGGGGCTAATTGTTTCTTCAATAAAAAGTACGGACAATGGATTTCTAATGGGAATCTTGGGTTTTATTGCAATATTTTATTTCATTGGCTTGAAGGATTATTACAAGGAATTGATGGAACATGGAGAAGGGAAAAAGTTGCACAAGAGCTATAGTGTCTTAACTTGTGCATTTTTTGCAGTGACGATTACTTGGTATTTGAATCACCGTATAGGTCTTGGGCCAGTGGTGGCCAACGGAATTGTAGGTGTAATAGCTGTGTTAATTTTACCCAAAAGTTTAGCGGGAATGACTTTTACCTCGTCTTTTGTGGGCATGAGTTCATTAGGTGTACTTCCTAATTTAGGAGCTGCTAGCCTTGGAGGAATAATTGTAGGTTTGGTTATTCTTATGACAGGCGAAATTTACGCAGGTGTAGGTGGAAAAGGTGGAACAACTGCGGCGCTTTCTACTTGGATTACTAAATTTATTTTGGGAATATTTGGGTAGGTGATGATATGGATAAGTTTATTATTTTAATAGTTTCTGTAATAGCAGGAGTCAGCACATATGCCATCTCTCACACATTTAATAAAGGAGCCGTCGTAGGCTCGGCTGTAGTGACTTTGTTATCGGGGTTGATTTTCCCCTTTTTATTTCCTGAACTTGGAGGAACCTTGGCAGCGGTGGGGGCATGCGTTTCCTATGCCGGAATGGTAGATGCCACAAAGGCTAAAAATTTCAAAGAAATGGCAGCTATATCTCTAATCACTGGAATTATTTTCATCATCGCCAGTTCTGCTTACAACGGAATCGGTGGGAAATTAGGAACTATGGGAGCTATAGGGTGCTTCGCGTGGATTGGGATTAAAAAGATATTTATCAAAGTAAAATGACGCCTTCTAAATAGATGGCGTCATTATCAATTATGATTCTTTTTCCTTTTTCTTCCTATATCTTCTTAAAGCTTCAGAAATGGAAATAAAGATGATAAGTTTAAGAATAGAGTTACGAAAAGTATTATTAGGTACTTCTTCAATCAAAGCTTCAAAAGTTTCAGTATTTATGCTTATATTATTGTAGTATAAAGGAGCCTGGGACATAAATCTTATTTCATTTTCTTCTTGATGTGAGAAAACATATCTCAATTTATACTTATCTGAGAAGAAGCTTTTAATATAATCAAATACAAAAACATCTTCAGCATTTTTATAAATAAGCACCTTCGTATTATTAGCTGTAATAGTTTTTACAAATTCTACGGGAAGCTCTTCTTCAGAAAAGGTACTTTCAGAATGTTCTTTTAAATTTTCTTCCGTGATATTATAAAATCCATATCCATCTAAGGATACTTTTACAAAAATCAATAACAACACTAATATGATTAGATAATTTAATTTATTTTTCATAAAATCTCCCTGTCCTAAAGTTTCATTTTACATCCTAATTTTAATTTACTTAATTATAATTATAACATAAGAAACTATTAGATTGTATTATTCGTTCAACTGACGATAATAAACTTTTAACTATATTATACGACACTATAATATATAAAAAACTTTACATAATCATAATTTTCAAAACAGTTTTTTAATAAATAAAGAGGGTATTTATTTGGCAACAAATATTATGGAGGTAAATTATGAAAGGAATATTAGAACCTTATATAGAGTTTAACGGCAATGCAAAGGAAGCTTTTGAATTTTATCAAAAAGTGTTTGAAACTGAAGACCCATATATCATGTTGGGAAAGGATCAGCCTCTTGACGACGAGATGGAAGGTTTCGAACCAGAAGCAGTAATGCATGGAAGTATTAAGATAGGTGACGTAATGCTAATGGGTTCAGATAATTTTATGGGAGAGTATGCTGAACCATCGGGAATTATTTTGAGCTGGGCTAGTAAAGACTTTGAAGAAGTGGACAAGGTTTGGAAAGCATTTATAGATGCTGGAAGTGATATTATCATGGATATAGAAAAGACATTTTGGTCTGAAAAATACGGAATATTAAAAGATCCATACGGCGTCAGTTGGATGATTCAAGTATATGAACACGGAGATCAGGGCTAGTCATAGAACATAAGTATTAAGGGGGCTAAAAATGGGAAGACCAATTCACTTTGAAATTTATGTCAAAGATATGGAGCGAGCTAAAAAGTTTTATAGTGATGCTTTTGGATGGACATTTGAAGATTATTCAGAATATGCAGGAATGCCTTATTTTGGTGTAATTACAGGAGAAGAAAGCGAGCCAGGTATTAACGGAGCTCTAATGCTTCACGAAGACTCAAATATTGATGACACCAGTCCTAGAGGCTATATAGTCACCATGGGAGTGGAAGACTACGATGCTACAGAGAAAAAAATTTTAGATAGCGGCGGAAGGGTTCAATTAGCTAAGTATGCTCTTCCAGAAATGGCTTGGCAAGGATATTATTCTGATACGGAAGGAAATATTTTTGGAATCCACCAACCAGACGAAAATGCAAAATAATAAATAATAATACTAAAGCTTTTGGAGATGATGTGCCTTCGTCAACTTGACATGGGTACATCATTTTTTCTTTTTCTACGAGTTTTAAATATTTTTTAGATGGTGTTATTGGGAAATTCGAGATGGAACTCAAATTTCCCCGGGTCGCACAGAGTACGACCCC
>CANRJQ010000025.1:0-20283 GCA_947630985.1 uncultured Clostridia bacterium
TACGTCACTGTAATAAATATTACTTAAGAGGGATTTATATGAGAAAATCGAAAGTGGGTTTTATGTTGGTGTTTGTACTGGCTATTGTTATGTTAATTGGAACTTTTCCAATTCATGTTTTAGCGGCAGAATATGTGGGTCCGTCTGATACTATTTCAGCTGAGCCATTACCCATGGAAATACATGCGGATTTGCCGAGATTGATTTTTAAACCTGAAGACTTTACCCAAGAAATTTTAAATGGTAATACTATACCATTTACTTTTACATTCTCAAAACCAAATAACATTAATTACACAGGTAAAGAAGACTATAAAATTAGAATTCAAATTGACGAGAGAATAGCTCAGCACATTACTTCTATGAAATCAGAAGTAGAAAGACCCCATAACGATTCCAATGCTCCCATAAGAGATAGAAATCTACTAAGAATGCCCAATGGCTTAGGCGGTTGGAGAAATATCTGGGAGATAAATTACTCTGAGCCATATGGTGGGCTTATCATTGGAAAAGGTGACAACACTAACGTTTTAAATGGTTTAATAACCCTTGATGAAACTGTAGGTGAAATACTAGAGAGGTATCCTAATTACTTATCTGACCCTATAATCTACAGTACGTATATTGCCGATACAAATTTAAATGTAATTTATAACAACACCTCAACATCTGGCGGTATAGGAGATGGTGCCATTGATTTGCCCGAAAACACAGATATTTCAAATCAAGGGGCTGAACATTTTATTGGATCGGGGCTAGAGGCTTATTTTGATAAAACATTAGGTGAAAATGGTGCTTTTATCGTAGAACAATACTGGGTTCCTAGTTTAAACTTTGATTATGAAAAGCAAGGTGATAACATCGTTATGAAGCGATTGTGGACATATCGCTTTAAACCTGATGTAATCCTTTCGCCTTTGATTGATAAAATTGAAATGTATAGAATCGGAAATGATAAGAACCCTCAAGAGAATTATCGTAACATAACTCTTGTGGCTAGTACAAATGGAGAAGGAATTATTTACGATGGCACAACTGGATGGGGAAGAAGTCCAGATATTAGCAGAAACAAGACTACAGTTCTAGATATGCTTAGCCCCAATGGTGCTATTTCAACCAGATTTATTTATTACTTGAATAAAGATTTAACTACCGTTTACAGTCAACTTTTAAATGACGGACTACAAGGATTTAATTTTAAGGGATATTTAGCGGATAATGAAGGGAATATGATTCCCACATCGTATGCAACAGGATATTTCTATATTGCAGATACAGATGGAGATGGCGTACCTGATGATGTGGAAGTTACAGATCCTTTGGTGGGTAAGCCTAGGTTACTAGATATTTATGACTCTGAAAATACTGCTAGAGGCATAATTTATATGGACAAAATGGCCAGTACCCAAAAAGCTCATTTGGAATTAAATGAACAAATAATCTCGGATATAATAGAAATTAATCCAATATATGGGGGATATGGGCAAGGATCAGATGTTCCAATAAACTTCAATTTACTTTCTACATTTACCTCTCTATCTAAAGAAGAAAAAATAGGATCAAAAATTAAAATGGTGGTTACACCAGCTATTTATGTAGAAGGCTTGGAGGCAAATACCACCACAAATATTGTTAAGGAAGCTCCTATAGTATACAATCCTTATAGGATTCCAGTTGGGTTTCAACCTACAGAGGTAGACGCTAAAGATGTTGTAATCAATTCAGATATTTTCCCTGAAGGGACAATATACAATTGGACTTATCTTCCAGGGATAGATGCGACATCTGGCGCTACGCCTAGAATGGTAAACTCATCAGAAACTTACTATGTAACCATTGAGGTATTAATTCCAGACTCATCAGATCCAACATATATTCATAAACTTGTACCAAGAGGTATCTTGGAAGTATATTTTGAAATAGAGATAAACGCTGAAGATGAGCCAGCTGAAAATGAAATGAGAATTACCTTTTCTAGAGGCGAACATGGAAATTTAAGGCTAGTTAGTATAACAACCCAAAGGGTATTTACTACAGATGATGAAAATACGGCTTTAACTTTGGATGTTCTAAAAGATATTTCATGGTCTAAAATATCTAATTTTATTCCAGAAATCGTATCACATTTAGGTTGGACTAGTATGGGATGGAAACCAATATTACCATCTACTGACACTGTAAGAACATTTGAAGAAGTTTTAAGTGATACATTTGCGGCTGGGGGTCCCTACACTTTCACTGCTCAATACGAAGCCAATGAGAATATCATTAAGATAGATGATCCAGAATCTGCGATTACATCAGGATTTACTAGGATTATATTTTCTGGTGGAGATTTATCTAAACTACGAGAAGTGGGAGCGATGGAAGGGACATCCCACGACTTGATAATCTTTGATGTGTTAAAAGGCAAAGTAACTTGGAATCAATTATTGTCATTTGTACCTGAAATAATAGTAAATGAACCTGAAAAATACGAAGTAAAAGGAGATAAAAACCATCCAGATTCTTGGTCACCAAAACTTTGGGAAAACAGTAGCGATGAAATAATTCCTAGCGAGGCCAATTCCTATACTTTTGTTGCACAAGTTACAGAAAAGGATAAAGAACCTCCTATATTGTCTTATTCAAAGGATTTACCATATAGAGTTATGAATAATGCTACCATGGATCCACTTATAATTTCTTCAAAGGACAACATAGATTTGAAGCCAATGGTAGAAGTTTATGGTGCTTCTAAACATGGTATTGAATTTACAAATCTTTATTCAGGAGATTCTAACTATGCTTTAATCGGCACTCCTACAATTGTGCCAAATGAGTGGAACGATACAAATGGTTATGAAAAAGAAAAAACGATTACCTTTAATGTATCAACCTGGGACTCAGCTGGAAACTATTCTGAACCAGAAGAGATTAAAGTAATTGTCCTAAGAGAAACTTCTAGTAAAGTGTTAGGAGTTATTACGTATTCAGAATTTGAGAAAATGATCAAACTAAATGTAGTCGCTCCATACAACGAAACAGGTTCGGTTAGAGTTTTAGACTCAGATGGTAAAGAACTGATAGCAAGTCAAGCATCATCTCCAACTTCAAGAACAATAGATATTTCTAGCCTAAAAGATGGGCAAAAATTTGTATTGGAGTTCACAGAAGATGGAAAACTTCCTAGTTTGTCAGACACTTATACGATTAAGTATCCAGTTCCCGAGCAATTAGGTTTGAGATTTTCAACAGAAACCACTGATGGAAGTGTCATTACAATAACAAATTCCATAGCATCAGATAAAGAAATAAAAGTTAAAATAGGGGATGTCGAATATTTAATGACTAGAGATGCTGAAAATAATCCTGTTATGCATCCCAATGATTTCACTGTTGAAAGAGAATTTGGTACCTCTATACTTTATTTAACGCCGGTATCTCCATTGACAAAATTGGATTTGGACGGAAAGACTGTCACAGTGCAAGCGATAAACTATTATGACGTTGGTGGAGCTGAGACAAGTGGTACAATAAATTTTGAGTTCTCATCTAAACCAGTGATATCATCACCTATCATTACTGAAGATAAGGAAATTAAAGTGACAATACCTGAAAATACTGATAAACCAATTGTGACTATTATTTTCCCGAATAAAGACGAAACTGGAAATCCCGTAGAAGTTTTAGGCACGTTACAAGCAGATGGAAGTTATATAGCCTTAGTTCCTGAAAATGCAAATATGTCTCTTGGACAAATTATAAATGCAAAATTAAAAGAAGAAAACAAACTGGAAACATATGCTGATTCAATAACAGTCATAGAAGGAGCTAATGTAGAGATAAAATATATTGCAACAATAGGTGGAACAGTTAGTAAAGCTACAGAATCAGTAGCTCCAACTACAGGAATAGCACAAGGATCTACAGCAACAGCAAGTTCAGGTTATACTTTTACAGGCTGGTCAAAAGGTACTAATACAACGATAATAAGTACAGAGGCAACTTACGTTCCTGAAAAAGTAAATGGACTAAATGTAGCAGAAACTTATACAGCGAACTTTGCTCCTTTATCAAATGTTACAATATCATATGAAGCAGGAGAAGGTGGAAGTGTAAATCCAAGTGCAGAATCATTAAATCCTGAAACGGGAGAAGCAAAAGGCTCTACAGCATCACCAAGCCCAGGATATAAATTTGTAAACTGGACAGACTCTAATGATGTTCAAGTAAGTTCAAATGCAACATTCATTCCACAAAAGAATGAATCCAGTGGAGTATATGAAGCTCAAAATTATACGGCTAATTTTGAATTAGAGAATATCATAGATGGAAATATTGATGTGAATGCTCCAGACCATATATTAGTAACTTTCGCAGCAGGTGATGGTGTGACTCTTAACGAGACCAAAACCTATAAAGTCAAACTTGAAACTACATTACCAGAAACATATTTCCCAAGTTACACAGTAGAAACTGGTTACGAGAATGCAACATGGTTGCCAACAGGCAGGGTTATAACTGAAACGAATAAATCATTTACTGTAAGTGCCACACAAACGCCATTTAACTTAGATACAGTAAAGTCTATAGAAATTGTAACTCAACCAAAACTAAGCTACAAAGAAAGCGAGTCCCTAGATTTATCAGATTTGGTGGTCAAGTTGACAGATGGAAATAATCGGACTAAAGAATATAATTTTGAAGAATTTGGAGATATTATTTCTACTAATCCAGTTAATGGCACAAAGTTAAATATGGAAAATAATAATAATCCAATTTCAATATCTGTAAAAGGTATAAGTATAAATACAAATAATTTGAATATTGTAGCTATGGAAAAAACCACAGAACCTACAATAAATAAAGTAACTGCTGGTGATACAGTTATTACAGGAACTTCTGAACCAAATGCAGAAATAACCTTAACCATTGGAGCTATTGTAGAAAAAATAAAAGCTAATGACCAAGGAATTTGGACTTATTCTACAGAAAACTTAGCAACTGGACAAACTATAACTGCAAAAGCCCAAGTGTTAGGAAAATCTATAAGTGATGAGGCTTTCGCAACTGTGGTCGCTAAAGAGGATGTTATTATAACTTATGTTGCAAGAACAGGTGGAACAGTTAGCCCGACTACTGAGACTATAAATCCTGATGCTACATCATCAACTGGCTCAATTGCTACACCAAATGACGGATACGATTTTGTAAACTGGACAGATTCTAGTGCTACAGAGGTAAGTACAAGTCTATCATTTAAACCTGAAAGACCAACAACTGGTTATACAGATGCGAAATACACAGCTAACTTCAGACCTCATATATATGAAGATATAAATGATGTTACAATACCTGAAAATTATGTTACTGTAACATTCACAGCAGGTGCTGGTATTGCTATTGAAAATAATAAAACTTACAGGGTAAAACCAGGAATTATTTTGGCAGATAGTTATTTTCCATCAGTAACATTACAAGATGGGTACAAGGATTACGCTTGGACGCCAGCAGAGAGAACGATAAATGAAAATACTATATTTACTGCCAATGCGACCTTAGTTGAATTTGACAAAGATAATATAGTAAATCTTCAGGTAGTGACACAACCAACAAATCTTAACTATAAGGATGGCGATATATTAAATTTAACTGGACTTTCTGTTAAATTGACAGACAAAAACAACTTAGAAAAAATAGTAAATCTAAGTGAATTTACAGATTACAATTTATCCACAAATCCATTAGATGAAACTCTACTAAGTATTGAAGATAATGGAAAAGTTATAAAAATTATTTTAGATGAACTAGTTGCAGAGACCTTGCCGATAAATGTTACAAAATCAGAGATTATTGACAACACATCTGCTACCCCTACCGCCTATCAGCCCATAGAAGGAGATATTAAAATTAGTGGAACAGGCGTAAGGGGAGCTACGATATTTATACAAACTCCAAATGGCGAGACCATTACTACGACAGTTGATGAAAATGGAAAGTGGACAATAGATTTAGATGCACCACTGATTTTGAGCGAAAAAATCATAGTAAAATCTCAAGAGGAAAATAAAGATTTAAGTGAAGAAGTGACGGTAGAAGTTATGAAAAAGAAAGAAGAGGATATTCCAACACAACCGAAACCTCCAACTCCTCCATTGCCACCGGTAGAACCAGTGGAGCCAAAACCTATACCAGATTTTCCAATCGATAGAAATTATCTTGATATTTTATTTGAATCATCGCCAAAATCTATTCCTACAATAAAAACTCCTGTGGTTAATATGATTACAGAAAATCATAGCAGCTACATCAACGGATATTCAGATGGAAGTTTTAAAGGAGATAGATCTATCACTAGAAGTGAAGTAGCGATATTAATTTCCAAGCTTAAAGGGTTTAATACTTTGGATAATTCTAAGCCGAATTTTTCAGATATGGATCTAAATTATTGGGCAAATGGAGCCATTAACGCTATGCTTAAAGAAGGATTGATGAAAGGTTATCCCGATGGAACTTTCAGACCAAATTCCTCAATAACTAGAGGAGAAATAGCACAGATCTTGATATCAATGGACAATAAAAATTCTGGAATTAATCCATTCAAAGATACACGAGACCATTGGGCAGAAGATGCTATAACTCAGGGATATTTAAATGATAGAATAAAAGGTTATGAGGATGGGACATTTAGACCCGATAATCCTATTACGAGGGCTGAGGTTGTAACTATGATGAATAGAATGTTCAATAGAAAAACTAACAACTCCAGCATAGAAAATATATTTATCCAATCGCCATTTAATGACATCGATAATAGTCACTGGGCATACTATGAGATATTAGAAGGAGCAATAAATCACACTTCCCAGAGAGAAAATCTTGACGAATATGAAATTTGGCAGACTGTAAATAATTAAATCAACGAAAAGCTTATTTAAGAGTGAACTCACTTTTTAATAAGCTTTTTATTTTAAGATTTTGTAAAATCTATTATAAATTAGACTATTAACATCTACTATGGGTATCAAAAATATAAGAAATTTTGTAGAGGTTGAAGGAAATTATGATAAAAAATAAAGAAAGAGTATCTTGGGGTACATTTTTAATAGATGTTTTAATTTGTTCTTTAGGTGCTTATGGTGGACCAGAGGCTCATTTTGGAGTCTTTATAGATCAGTTGGTCGTCAAAAAGAAATATCTTACGGAAGAGGAATTAGTTGAACTTATAGCATTGACTGGAATACTGCCAGGACCCAGTAGCACTCAAAGCATAGTTGCAATTGGATACAAGGTAGGAGGACCAAAACTTGCGATTTTAACCATGTTGGTTTGGGCACTTCCAGTTTTAATAATTATGACTACTCTTTCATTTTTGAGTAAATTTATGGATAGCATAAATATTTCTCAAGATGGACTTCGTTTCGTTGGGGCTATGGCTGTAGGATTTATTTTAGTTGCTTCGTATAGAATTGGAAAAAAAGTTATTACAGATGGAATAACTCTTGGACTTTTTTTAATCGGTGCTATAGTGACTTATTTTTTTAGAAATGCTTGGGTATTTCCAGGGATATTATTAATAGGAGGATTAGTTTCTGTAATGACTTCTAAGGAAGAAAATTTGTGGAACAAAGTTAGCATAAGACCACCTTGGAAATATTTTATCATTTTTTTATTCTTTGCTTTAGGTGGAGTTCTCCTAAGCAACGTGACGGATTATCACTTAGTAGATTTATTTGAAAGTTTTTATAGATATGGTTACTTAGTTATAGGAGGAGGACAAGTTGTAGTACCTCTTATGCATAGTGACTTAGTGGAAATAAATCAATATATGACGAATAGAGAATTCTTAACGGGTTTTGGAATTGTCCAAGGGATGCCTGGTCCAATGTTTAGCTTTAGTGCCTATGCAGGGGGAATGGCAGCAAGAGGCAATGGAGCATTTTACCAAATTTTAGGAGCTATGGCTGGAGGTATTGGAATATTTTTGCCGGGTATTTTGTTAATATTTTTTGTATATCCCATATGGGAAGATCTTAAAAAAATTAAAGGAATAAAAATATCTCTTAGGGGAATTACAGCAGTGGCTGGTGGGCTTATTACAACGTCTGCTATAATTTTAATGAGAAGTAGTGGACTTGAATTAGAAAATATAATTGTTATGGCTATCACTACAGCATTATTATTGACCAAGAAAATTCCTGCTCCTTTAATTGTTATGGGAATGTTAATTTTAGGGTTTATATGGTAGATGGTTTGACATAGAAGCACAGATTTGATAGACTAAATAACGGGAGAATATTATTTATTGATGCGAGTAGTCGCTTAGAATTAAGGGAGGAATTAATGATAGCAAATTATCATACTCACACGAGATGGTGTAACCATGGACAAGGTGAGATTAAAGATTATATAAAAAAGGCGATAGAATTAGGTTTTGAAGAAATCGCCATGACAGAACACGTACCTCACAAAGACAATGCTGACCCATATAGAATGCTTTGGGAAGATTTTGAAGCTTATAATAGAGAATTGGACGAGGTTATAGAAAAGTATAAGGATGAAATAAAAGTAATTAAAGGCTTTGAAGCAGAATATTACTTGGATGCGCTGGAAAATTATGAAATGTTTAAAGATAAGTACGGCTATGAACTTTTTGTATTAGGCCAACATAGAAGCGGAAAAAATAGGGAAATGGATAACTTTGGTCCTAAGAATGCTAGGGAGTTAATGCAATATGCGAAAGAAGTAAGAGAGGCATTGTACTCTGGAATCTTTGCCTTTGTGGCACATCCGGACTTGGCATTAGAAGGATATAATAATAATGAATGGGACGAGACCTGCGAAAGAGCTATGCGAATCATATTCCAAGCATGTGAAGATTTAGATATCCCTATAGAAATTAATGGAAATGGTCTTCGAAATGGAAGAAGATATCCAGATAAAAAAGTATTTGAGCTTTCAAAAGAATACGACATTAAGTATATCTTAAACTCTGATGCTCATGCTCCAGAAGAATTATTGGATGAAGCTGTGATGAGAGGAAAGGCTATGGCTGAAGAACTGGGAATAAAACTAATTGATAAATTAGACTACAAAAAAGAAAGATACAAAGGATATAGTCTTGAAAATGTTTCTTCATAATTTAAATGAAAAAATGTGGTGCAGATATCTAAAAATAAAGATAATCTGCACTTTTTATTTTGTTAATATATTGTAACTATTTTATTGATAACTTGATGTAAAATTATGATTAATAGTATATTAATGAATTTGGAGAATTGAAATGAAAAAATTAGGAATAATATTAGTTCTAGTTTTTGTATTGATAAATGTATCTTCATGCTCCTCCTCACAAGAAGCTAATAATTTTGTTTTAGTGTCAGAAGTCGCTGAAAAAAATGACGCCCAAGATAAAGTTGATAACAAAGAATATTTAGAAAACTATATGTGGGAAGAGACCAAAGAAACTTTCAGTCAATACTACGAACTATTAGGCTGCAAAATAGAAAATTATAAAGAAGAAGTAAAAAATGACGTCTGTGATGCAATTTTTGATTATAAAATTTACTATCAGAATTTCGATAAAGATCCAGACATTGTACCATACATAAAAGAAGCAAAAGAAAATAAAGACCCAAATTATAATACATATTACAAAGAATATTTAAAAAAACAAGAGATGAATATCAGCATAAGAGCTTTGAAGTATCCAGATGAAATAATTCTTTATACAGACATTTCTCCAAAGGGAGAAAGTGTTTGGGAAGAATTTCAAATGGATGATTTAGTAATTTCAAATAACAATTGATAATACTGACTGATGTATGATGCGGTCAGTTTTATTTTTTTAAATATTTTTATTTCTCATGCAATATTTTTTGAACTTCAAAAGTTATACTATTGAAGAACAAGGAGGAAATTAAAATGAAAAAAATGACAGCAAGAAATACATTTATTATTTTTGCACTTTTAGCTCTATTAGCAGGGACGATTTATCTTTTAAACTTTTCAGTGGTGGGAAGTTATATTCTAGATTTAAATCCTTCTATACAAATAAACACTAATAGACTAGGAAAGGTTACATCTTTAGAACCATTAAATCAAGATGGGATGGATATCTTGAAAAAATATAAGCTAAGAGATCGAGACTTAGATGATGTAATCGAAGATTTGGTTGATAGGTTAATAATTGCAGGGTATTTCAAAGAAGAATTAGACAATGCGATAATGGTATCCCACGAAGGTGGAGGACAATATAGCTTGAGTGAACTTAAAGAAAAATTGGACGGCCATTTGAATTACAGACAAATTAACGGAAGAATTGTTACCAAAGAATTAGACGATAGGTATGATGACGATATTTTAAAAGAATTGGGAATGAGTGGAGCAAGATTAGAACTTATTGAAGCAATTCGAAGAAAAGATGTAAGATTTACTCCTGATGAATTAAAAAATATGAAAGTAGGAGATCTTTTATATATTCTAAAGAAAACAGATATTGATTTTGATGATTTATTTGACGATTGGGACGACATAGATGATGATTATGACGATTATTACGAAAAGATTTATGGTATTAAAGTAGATGACTTAGATGATATCTTTGATGATTTACTAGATGATGACGATTGGGATGACGACAGGTATGATGACGACGATGATGATGACGATAATTATGCTAAGCCTGTTCAAAAACCTATTACTCAAACTGCACCTGCTCCTGCACCAACACCTAGTTCGGCACCAATAACTAAACCAACACCGCCAGCTAGAGTTTATTATGATGACGACGATGATGATGACGATTGGGACGACGACGATGATGATTGGGATGATGACGACGATGACGATGACGATGATGATGATGATTAAATTATAGTTAAAAAGTTTTTAAGTGGAAGCTAACATAGCTTCGACAAACATTTTAGGAGGAATAAAACCCTCCTATTTTTATATTTTAAAATAATTTAAATATTAATTACCTTTCAACAAAAGTATTGTGTATTTATTCTCATTTATTGGAAAATTTAATAGGATAGGTTATAATGATGAAAGGAAATATTAAATCTATATTAAGTGAGGAGTGAATTCATGTTTGATAAAAAAGGTGCTTATGACGCATTGACGTCACAGAAGCTAACTCATGAACAGAAGCTAATGACCCTAGCAAAATATTCGGAAAATGCTATGGACGTGTTAGATATTTCAGATAGAATGCAATTTTATTTTGATAATGGCTCAATTAATGATTTGTTTGAAGGGGGAGCTCCTTATAGGCCGAGATATATTATGCCTGACTATGACAAATTCATTAAAAATGGAAGCAAGTTTTTACAAATTGAACCACCAAAGGATTTTGACGAATTATTATTCAGCTTAATGACTCTCTATCGTCACGTTCCATCTATAACAAATTTCCCTGTCTACCTTGGGAATTTAGACTATATGATTGATCCTTTTATTGAAGGTGTATCTGATGAAGAAGTAGTTAAAAAACTAATTTTATTTTTTAATTATTTGGACAGAACTATTACGGATTCATTTTGTCATGCAAATTTAGGTCCTATGGAAACTAGAGCAGGAAATTTAATTTTAGAAGCAGAATCACAACTTCAAAATGCAGTTCCAAACTTTACCATAAAATATGATCCAGAAATTACATCGGATGAATTTATGAAAAAAGCAATTGACACTTCTCTAAAATGTTCAAATCCAGCAATTTGTAATCACAACGCAAACTTACTACCTTACGGGGAAGAATATGGAATTTCCAGTTGCTATAACATTTTACCTGTAAGAGGTGGAGCTTATACTCTGACTAGAATAACCCTTACAAAGTTAGCGGAAATAGCTGATAGTGTGGATCATTTTATGAATGATTTGCTGCCAGAAATCATTGGCTTAATTGGAGATTATATGAGCCAAAGAATTAATTTCCTAGTTGAGAAATCTGGATTTTTTGAAAGCAATTTTTTAGTAAAAGAGGGCTTGATTGAAAGAGATAGATTTTTAGGAATGTTTGGCGTAACAGGTCTTGCAGAAGCTGTTAATACTTTATTAAAAGACCAAGGATTAGTTTATGGTCATGACAAAGAAGCTGATGAATTAGCTACTAGAATTTTGGACGAAGTGGAAAGAATGGTTAATGCACTAGATGCTCCTTATTCTGAAGTTGCTGGTGGAAAATTCTTACTTCACGCCCAAGTTGGACTAGATAGTGACCTAGGTGTAACTTCGGGTGTTAGGATCCCAGTAGGAGACGAGCCAGAAAGCTTTATCAACCACTTACGCCATTCAGCTAGATATCACAAATACTTCCCGGCAGGTGTAGGAGATATTTTTCCAATAGCTTCCCATGTAGACCAAAACAAGGACGCTCTTTTAGATGTAGTAAAGGGAGCCTTTGGAGTAGGAGTCCATTATATGAGTTTTTATGCAGCAGATACGGATTTAGTTAGAATAACAGGGTATTTGGTGAAGAGAAGTGAAATGGAAAAATTTAAAAACGACGAAGTAGTTTTACAAAACACTACTCATTTAGGAGCGCCTAATTATGATGTAAATCACCTTGAAGAAAGAAAGGTTAGAATGACAGACTAATAAACTATGGAAGTTATTAATTCAGAAAAAATATTTATAAATAAAATAATACCCATATCCACAGTAGATGGACCAGGATCTAGGACGGCAATATTTGTCCAAGGTTGTAATTTGAAATGCGCATATTGTCATAATCCTGAGACCATAAATCTGTGTATACACTGTGGTATATGTGTACCTGGATGTCCAGTGGGCGCTCTTAGTATTGTAGATAAGAAAGTCCACTGGGACGAGGGTATTTGTATAGATTGTAATAATTGTATAGATGTATGTCCCCATTTATCCTCTTCTAAAGTAAAGTTGTATTCACCAGAGAGCCTTGTGGAAGAAATAGAACCTAATTTTCCATTTATTAGAGGAATAACCTTATCAGGAGGAGAGTGCACACTATATCCCAAATTTATTTCAAAATTATTTTCTTTAGTCAAAAAGAAGGGTAAGTATACTCTACTAGATGCTAATGGAAAGATTGATTTTTCTAAGTATCCTGAAATGTTAGAAAATGCCGATGGAGTTATGCTAGATATTAAAGCATGGGATGAAGAAGTTTTTAAAAATTTGACTGAGAGAGAAAGGGATATTCCTATCTGCGAGAATATCCGATATCTTTTGGAAAGAGGAAAACTTTTTGAGATTAGACTGGTTTGTGAAAAGGACTGGGTAGATGTGGAAAATGCTTTGACTTCACTAAAGGACTGTATTCCTAATGAATATAAAGATATATCCTTGAAGCTTATCGCTTACAGAAATCACAGTGCAAAATTACGCATGAAAGATACCCCTACTACGACCATGGAAGAAATGGATAGATATAAAGAGTTCGCAGAAAATTTAGGATATAAAAATATAGTTATCAAATAGATTGGAGGCAAAACTTGTTAACAACAGAAAAAGAAAAAGAGTTAGTAAATCTAGCCATTGAGGCTAGCAAGAAAAGCTATTCACCTTATTCTAATTTTAGAGTAGGTGCGGCGATTCTTTGTGAAGATGGAGAAATTTTTACAGGAACTAATATTGAAAATGCTTCCTATGGCGCAGGTATTTGCGCAGAGAGAACTGCAGCAGTAAAAGCTGTTTCCACAGGAAACAAAAAGTTTAAAGCTGTAGCGATTTTTGGTTCACCCAAAGACGCAACAAAAGAGGAATTACAATACGCCTTCCCATGTGGGATTTGCAGACAATTTCTAAATGAATTTGCCGATGAAGATATGATTGTGTTAGTAGGAAAAACTGACGAAGACTATCAAAAATTTGCATTCACAGAATTGTTGCCAGAATCCTTTGGTCCAAAAGATCTACATATGGAAGAGCGATAGTAATTATAAATCAAATTGGAGGAATGTATGAAAAAATTTAGTAAGATTTTAGCATTGATGTTAGTTATGGCTATGCTATCCATGTTGGTAGTAGGATGCGGTGGCGGAACTAAACCCGCTGAAACAGCAGAAAAGCCAGCAGAAGGCGAAGAAGTACCAGCTACTGTACCAATTGCTATCACTGACGATTTCGGTGAAGTAGAAGGAAAAGTAGCTATGATTACAGACGTTGGTGGAATTAATGACGAGTCCTTTAACCAAAGTTCTTGGAACGGATTGGAAGCTTTAGAAAAAAGAGGAGCGACTATCACGTTTATCGAATCACAAAAAGAAGCTGATTATGCACCGAATCTAGATACCAAAATTTCAGAAGGAAATGATCTTATCTGGGGTGTAGGATTTATGATGAAAGGTGCAGTTGAAGAATCTTCACTTGATTATCCTGAACAAAAATTTGCATTAATTGATGACTTTTGGGATGACGGAGCTCTTCCAAACGTTACTGGAGTTACGTTTGCAGCTGAAGAATCTTCATTCTTAGTAGGATATATCGCATCTTATATGACAGAAACTGATAGAGTTGGTTTAGTTTTAGGTATGGAATCACCAACTATGAACGGATTTACTAATGGTTATTTCGCTGGAGTTCATTATGGAGCGAAAGAACAAGGAAAAGAAATAAAAACTGATTATGTAGTTATTGAATCTTTTGGAGATTCAGCTTTAGGAAAAGCTACTGCTAATAAAATGTTCTCAGATGGTTGTGACATAGTATTCCACGCAGCAGGTGGTGCTGGAATCGGAGTTATTGAAGCAGCTATGGAAATGGACAAATGGGCAATAGGTGTAGACCTTGACCAAAACTATTTGGCACCTGATAACGTATTAACATCAGCTCTTAAAAATGTAAATGTAGCAACAGAAAGTGTTTCTGCAGCTATATTAAGAGGAGAAGACTTAGGTGGAAAGACAGTACACTTTGGTCTAGTAGAAGGTGGAGTAGGAATCGCTCCTTCATCTGACAAACACGTTCCTGCAGACATTTTAGAAAAAACTGCTGAAGTTGAGAAAAAAATTATAGCTGGAGAAATATCAGTTCCTAAAACAGCTGAAGGATTAGAAAGTTTTAAGAAGTAATTTGAAGTATGGAGATCACAGACTGCCCTAGGTGATCTGTGATCTCCGATTAATTTAATGACAATGAAGGAGGATTTATGACAAATTCTTCAAATGAATATGCAGTAGAAATGTTGGGAATAACTAAAATTTTCCCCAGAGTAACTGCTTTGGATAACGTTAACCTTAAAATCAAAAAAGGTTCCGTTCATGCACTTTTGGGAGAAAATGGAGCGGGCAAATCTACATTGATGAAAATTTTGTACGGTTTGTACGATCAAGATGGTGGAGACATTAAAATAAATGGGGAACTTACAAGTATTAAAAATCCTAAGGATGCATTAAACCAAGGTATCGGAATGGTGCATCAGCATTTTATGTTAGTGGAAAACTTTACTATTGGGGAAAATATTGTATTAGGAAATGAAATTACAAAAGGAACCCAAAGACTGGACTTTAAAAGCACTGATAAAATAATAAGTGATTTAGGAAAACAATTCGGACTGGAAGTTAATCCTAAGGATTACATACAAGACGTGCCAGTTGCAACTCAACAAAGAGTTGAGATATTAAAGTCTTTGTACAGAGGCGTAGATATTTTAATACTAGATGAACCTACGGCAGTTTTAACCCCCCAAGAAATTGACGACTTTTTCGTCACGCTAAGACATCTTGTAGACGATGGAAAAACTATAATTATCATCACACATAAATTAAAAGAAATAAAAGCAATTGCAGAATATTGTACAGTTTTACGTCAGGGCAAAGAGATTGGAACTGTAAAAGTTGCAGATGTTACTGAAAACCAATTGGCGAGCATGATGGTGGGATATGACATTAATTTGAATGTGGATAAGGCTCCTGCAAAGCTAGAAGAAGAAGTAATTAAAGTAAATGACTTGACTATAAAAGATTCAAGAGGAGTTTACGTAGTTAAGGACTTCTCATTTAATGTTCGAAAAGGTGAGATTGTTGCCATTGCTGGGGTCAGTGGAAATGGTCAATCCGAATTAATAGAAGCCATCACAGGACTTGTTAAAGCCGAAAAAGGTGAAGTACTAATTAATGGAAAAGATATAACCAATGAACCACCACTTACTGTACGCGAAAGTGGCGTAGCTACCATTCACGAAGACAGACATAAAAGAGGATTAGTTTTAGATTTTACTGTAGCAGAGAATTTTATTTTGAATTCTTACGATGACGATAAGTTTTCAAATAAGGGCGTTTTGCAATGGCCTAAGATATTTAAATACTCTGATGAGAAAATAGAAGAGTTTGATATTAGACCAAAAAATTCTACAAAGATTAAGGCAAGAAATCTATCTGGAGGAAATCAGCAAAAAGTTATAATAGCCAGAGAAATAGATCAAAACCCAGAATTATTAATAGCTTGTCAACCTACAAGAGGATTAGACGTAGGAGCTATACGTTCTGTCTACGAAGCTCTACTAGTGGAACGTGAAAAGGGAAAAGCTATTTTATTAGTTTCTCTGGAATTAGAAGAAGTCTTTGCTTTAGCTGATAGAATTATTGTAATGTATGCAGGACAAAATGTAGCAGAATTGGATCCAAAGGAAACAGATGACAAAGAAATTGGATTATTAATGGCAGGAGGTACTTTAGATGAAGCTAAATAATTTATTGAGAAAACCTATTGTTGCCATAATACTTGCAATTTTTTTGGGAGTTTTGGTTGGAGGATTTGTATTTGTTGTTGCAGGTTATAATCCTGTTCAAGCTTACGGGATTATGTTATCTGAAATCATCACAAAACCTAAGAATTTATCCCAAGTAGTTGTAAACGCTGTGCCATTAATATTTACGGGATTAGCATTTTCTTTTACATCCCAAGCGGGTCTATTTAATATAGGTATTGAAGGACAATTCGTCTTAGGTGCATTAACAGGAGCTTTAGCTGGATACTATTTACCACTTCCTCCAGTCGTTCATCCAATAGTAATATTAGCTTTGGCTTTTATAATAGGTGGATTGTGGGGAGCTTTGGCAGGAGTGCTAAAGAGTAAGTTTGGAATACACGAAGTAATTTCTACCATTATGCTAAATTGGATTGCCCATTATTTTAATAATTTCATTGTAAATATACCGAGTATAAAAGTAGAAGGAACTGTTCACTCACCTAAAATTTTAGATAGTGCTAAGATTACATTTTTTAGTACAGAATGGAAAAGAAGTGAAGCTGGTAGGGAATTTATTTTAAATAATCCTATTTTGGGAGATATTGTGCGTACCGACTTGGGATTTGGAATAATTTTAGCTATTATTTTTGCAATTATTTTATGGTTCGTTTTAAATCATACACAAAAAGGATATGAAGTTAGAGCTGTTGGAAAAAATAAAAACGCAGCTGAGTTCTCTGGAATTTCTGTAGATAAAAACACAATATTTACTATGTTTATTGCAGGAGGAGTTGCAGCTTTGGGCGGTGCTATATTAGTCATGACTAGTACAGGATCTGTAAGCGTTATTAGTGCCCAAGAAGGCTATGGATGGGATGGTATGAGTGTTGCTCTAATTGGAAATACTAGCCCCCTTGGTGTTCTACCTGCAGGAATATTGTTTGCTGGAATGAGATTAGGTGGAGGATTGGTCCAATCTCAATTAGGAGCGCCGACGGAAATAATTAACATTATTATAGGAGTAATAGTTTTGGCAATTGCTGTTTCTACATTGCTACCTAGAATAGCAGATACACTTCACAAGAAAAATCTTGAAAAAAGAACCAAAGAAAAAGGAGGGATACAAGATGAATAATATGATTTTACTGGCATTGTCCATGACATTAATGTATTCAGCGCCTTTAATCTTTGCTGCTATGGGCGGAGTTGTAACCATGAGAGCTGGTGTTGATAATATTGGTATAGAAGGCATGATGACTATCGGAGCCTTTACTGCCGCATCTGTGGGATATTTTACAGGAAATCCATGGTTGGGATTATTTTGTGGAGGTTTGGCTGGAATGTTTTTAGCCCTTCTTCACGGAATTGTATCTATTACGCTTAAAGGAAATCAAATAATTTCTGGTATAGCAATTAACTTTATAGGACCTGGAGCTTCTATATTTTTAACCAGATTGTTATTTGATGGTGCTACCCAGACTACAATAGTACCTAAAAAGATACCAAAGATTTTAAATACTTTGGGATTTAATTCGACTCTTGTTCGCTCAATTGATATAGATTTTACTATATTGATGGCATTCTTATTGATAATAATAGTTTGGTACGCTTTGTATTACACTAAGCCAGGACTTAGGATAAGAGCTTGTGGGGAACATCCTGCAGCAGCAGATACTGTTGGCGTAAATGTAGAGTTGATTAGATATGTATGTATATTAATATCAGGATTTCTAGCAGGTGTGGGTGGAGGTGCTTATACAGTTGCAATAATTTCCACTTTTACTCCTACGGTAATTTCTGGCCAAGGATTTATAGCTTTGGCAGCAGTAATCTTTGGGAATTGGAAGCCAGTAGGTGCTGCCTTGGGTTGTTTATTATTTGGATTTGCCCAAGCATTAATGATTATTTTGGCTGGTACTTTCGTTCCTTCCCAGATCCTTGCGATGTTGCCATATGCATTGACTCTACTGGTATTAATATTTGTTAAAAAATCCGACCCGCCAAAGGCGAACGGTCAACCATATTTTAAAGGACAAGCTTAAGGAGAGAAAATGGAAAAATTATATCATATTGGAATAGATGATTCTCATAACGCAAAATACGCAATACTTCCAGGTGATCCTGGACGAGTAGAAAAAATTGCTAGATACTTAGATAATCCAGTTCAGATTGGACAAAGTAGAGAGTACACAACTTACCTGGGACAACTAGAAGGAGAAAATGTTTTAGTAATGTCTACGGGGATGGGTGGACCTTCTACTGCAATCGGCGTAGAAGAACTTTTTATGACAGGTGTTACTAACTTTATTAGAATAGGAACTTGTGGTGGAATGAACATGGAAGTCATAGGTGGAGATTTGGTAATCGCTACGAGCGCTATTAAATTAGACGGCACCAGTGATGAATATGTACCAAAAGAATTTCCAGCTGTTGCGAATTTCGATTTGACGCAATCCCTTGTCAATGCTGCAAAAGAAAAAGGCTACAGATTTCATACAGGAGTAGTTCACTGCAAAGATTCATTCTATGGCCAACACGACCCAGAAAGAATGCCAGTGGGATATGAACTAATCAACAAATGGAATGCATATATAAAGGCAAATGCATTAGCATCTGAAATGGAAAGTGCAACCCTTTACACAGTGTGCCAAGTATTAGGCGCAAGATCAGCCTGTATTTTAAATGTAATTTGGAATCAAGAAAGAGAAAAAGCAGGTCTAGACAATCCTAAGCACCCAGACACATCCCTTGCGATAGAAGTAGCTGTCGAAGCAATTAGGCAAGAAATAAAAAACAGATAATAGATAGTAATTAGTAATTAGTAGATGCCTAGGGCTAAGCAAAACAGATTGAATCAATCTGTTAAACTTTGCCGTAGGCATCTCTATTAATTACTATCTACTAATTACTAATTATCTGTAGTTTGCTGCTATTTGTGCTCCTACTTTTGCGTTGTTATAAACCAGTTGTATATTTGTTTCTAGACTTCTGCCTTCTGTTAGCTCTACGATTTTTGCTAGCAAGAATGGCGTGGAGTCTTTTCCTTTTATTCCGGCTCTTTTTTCTTCTTCCAATGCTTTTTCAATTATAGAATCTATTTCTTCTTTTGGGATTTCGTGTTCAGTTGGTACAGGGACTGTTACTAGTATTCCGCCTTTTAGACCTAGGACTTCAGAATATTTCATTCTATTTGCTATATCTTCAGTGTCGTCAGCTGTCGTTACTAATTTATAATCAGACTTGCTGGAATAAAATGCTGGGAATATATCTGTTTTGTATCCAATTACAGGAACACCTTTTGTCTCAAGATATTCTAATGTTCTAGGTAAATCTAGAATAGCTTTTGCTCCAGCGCACACAACAGTAACAGGAGTTTGTGCTAATTCTTCCAAGTCTGCTGATATGTCCATGGTATGCTCTGAACCTCTGTGAACTCCACCTACGCCGCCAGTAACAAATACTTTAATTCCAGCTAAGTTTGCACAAATCATAGTTGTTGCCACAGTAGTAGCGCCAGTTATTTTTTTTGATAAAACTTCTGCCAAGTCTCTTCTGGAAACTTTTGTAACTTTCTTTTCAGTAGCTAATTTTAATAAATCTGATTCTTCTAAACCGATTTTAATTTTGCC
>CANRJQ010000026.1:0-19975 GCA_947630985.1 uncultured Clostridia bacterium
ATCTTTTATTCTAAAGATGACATTTTCACTGAATAAAACTATATACTTTTACATGACATTTTCACTGACTATTGACACAGTTATTTGAAATTAAATTTAAATATTTTTCATAAATTAACTAGATTAATTTTAATTATTTTAGTTGCGTGTTAAATTATTTTTTCTTTAATTTATTAAATGTGTTTTAATCTCAGACATAAAAAAGACCTGATTTCTCAGGTCTAAAGATTTAAAAATTTTGTTTTTAAAATACTGGAATAGAAGATCCTTTGGAGTCTTCTTCTATTATTGCTTTTGTTTCGTCAGTTTGATAGATTTCTACTATTCTATTGTAAACCTCATTGTCTTTGTCTTCCGTTCTAGCTACTATTATATTTATATATGGATTTTCTCCTGGAATTGCTTCTTCTAGTGCTATGGCATCTTGGCTAGGAATAAATCCTGCGTCCCTTGCTACTCCTGAATTTATTACTGCTAGTGGAACTTCTTCTAGAGATGCTGGTATATTTGTAGCTGCTAGTTCTATAATTTCAAATCCCCTTGGGTTTTCGATGTCTTTTAAAGTTGGAGTGTCCCCTGCTGCTGGGTCTACTGTAATAAGTCCATTAGCTTGAAGAAGTATTAATGCTCTTCCTCCATTTGTCACATCATCTGGTATTACAATTTTCGCTCCGTCTTCTACTTCACTTACATTTTCTAATTGTTTCGAGTAAATTCCCAGTGGCGCAAATACCGTTTCTCCTATTACGGAAAGCTCATATCCATGTTGGTCTATTTCTTTATTTAAATAACTGTAATGTTGGAAGTTATTTAATTCAATTTCTCCTGAAGCTAGGGCTGCATTAGGAAGTGGATAAGAATCAAAAAATACTAATTCTATTTTAATGTCTTCTTTCGCTGCTTCTTCTTTTACGTGATTCCATACTTTGGAATCACTTCCCGTTAATCCTACTCTTACGATGGTTTCATCTGAATTAGTTTTTGGTGTTCCATTTGAACATCCTGTAAACAAAAGTACTGCTGCTGCCAATGTTAATATTATTTTTTTCATTTTAATTTCTCCCTTTTAATGTGTAGTTTTATTTATTACTGTGTTGCCAATTAATTGTATTATGGAAACAAATATTAGTATAACTATTACTGATACATAGGTTATATCTTGGTAATATCTGTTATGTCCGTATCTTATTACGAAAGATCCAAGTCCTCCACCTCCTACCGCTCCTCCCATAGTTGTAAGTCCCAAAAGACTAATGGCAGTAATCATAGTAGACCTAGCTAAAGCTGGAATGCTTTCTCTTAAATAAACTCTAAATATTATTCCGATTGGGGATATTCCCATGGACTGAGCTGCTTCTATAAGTCCTGAATCTATATCTGATAAAGCCATATCCACTTGTCTTATAAAAAATGGAGTACATCCCACCACTAGAGGGAAAATCGCTCCCTTTACTCCGATAAATGTTCCAGTAATTATTTTTGTCACAGGTATCAAAGCTGTTATCAATATTACAAATGGAATGGATCTGAAAAAATTCACTACGCTGTCTATGCCTGTATAGACGACTTTGTTTTCTAGAATATTTCCCTTTCTAGTCACTACTAAAAGCGTCCCAAAGAATAATCCTGCTATAAATGAATATATTCCAGATAGCCCTAACATTTGAAGAGTTTCACCAATGCTAACTAAAAATTCATTAAAGTAGTCCAATAAATTTGGCGTGTATTTAAGCATTAACTCATGCACTTTTCAACACCCCCACTCTTATTTGTTTATCTTTCAAATATTTTAAGACTTTTTCTTCCTTATTATCTGAAATTGCTAGTCTTACTATCAAAGAACCAATTACCGATTCTGACAAAACCTCCACATTTCCAAATAATATGCTGGACTGATGTCAAAAAGTTTTGAAATATTAGATATAATGGACTCTTTTGTTTCTGAACCTTGAAAATCCAATCTCCATAGTCTTTCTCCTGGATTAAGTTCTACAATATCCGCTTTATTTTTAATTAATTCATCAATTCTAGATAGGGATGAAGTGGAGTTTATGAAGTCTTTGGTGATTTGAGCTTGAGGGTTTGAAAATATTGATACTACGTCATTAAGCTCCACCACATTTCCATCTTCCATAACCGCCACTCTGTCACAAATTTCTTTTATTACACTCATTTCGTGGGTGATTATCACTACAGTTAGACTCAGCTTTTTGTTTAAATCCTTTAACAAATCCAAGATAGATTTAGTAGTTTGTGGGTCTAGTGCTGAAGTCGCTTCGTCACAAAGAAGTATAGATGGCTCACTTGCCAAAGCTCTGGCTATAGCTACCCTTTGCTTTTGTCCTCCTGATAATTGAGAGGGATAGGAGTTTTCCTTGTCAGAAATTCCCACTAAATCTAATAATGACAAAACTCGTTTTCTAATTTCAGATTTAGAAATTCCTTTGTACTTAAGAGGAAATTCCACATTTTCAAAAACTGTCCTGGAAGATAAAAGATTAAATTGCTGAAATATCATTCCGATATTTTGTCTTTGTAATCGCAAATCCCTTTCTTTTAAAGAAACCAAGTCCGCCCCGTCTATTAAAACTTTTCCTTGTGTCGGTCTTTCCAAAAGATTTATGCAACGAACGAGAGTGCTTTTGCCAGCGCCACTATATCCAATTACTCCAAAGATTTCTCCGTTTTCTATTTTGACATTCACGTCTTTAACGGCATTTACTGTATGGCCGTTACTTTGGAATGTTTTTGATACATTTATTAATTCAATCATTAACTCTCACCTATTCGCTTTGGTTTTTTACATTCTCTGCATGTTGTGCTTTAATTTGTGCTAAAAGTTCTGGATTTTCTATAATATCTAAAGCAGTCGATGCAAGAACTTTTGCTCCTAATTCTATGGAACTCAGTCCTTTCTCACTTTTAGACGCTTCTCTAAATTCTATGCTATGTCCAGCCAACTTTTCGTCAGAGATTTTTATATACGGATGAATCGTTGGAATTACTTGGCTGATATTTCCCACATCTGTAGAACCACTTCCACTTCCCCTTCTGTCATCTATATATTCTCCATAACGATTTAGGTTTTCTTCATATACTTCATCAAATATCGGTGTAGGTACTACATTGTCTACGCTATTTTGAAATAATCCGAATTTGTAAGTCGCTCCAGTTTGTAAGCTGGCACCCTTAACTATATTTTCAAATTTTCCGTATAAGTCCGTAAGAATCGGTCTGGATTTTGCCCTTAAATAAAACCTTGCACTGGCATAATCTGGAACTACGTTGGGAGCTTCTCCACCATGAGTGATAACTCCGTGGATTCTCACATCGTCTGTTAGATGTTCTCTTAAAGCATTGGATGCGTTGTAGACTTGTATAATTCCATCTAGTGCGTTGATTCCTTTTTCAGGAGCTCCTGCTGCGTGGGACGCTCGTCCGAAAAATTCCACGTCCACCGGGTCGTTTGCAAGAGTCTTAGAAGTGATTCCGTGTTTGTCGCTGGGATGAACTCCTAAAGCGATATCTACATCGTCAAAAAATCCTTCCCTTACAAAACTTCCTTTGGCGCTTCCATTTTCTCCCCCTTCTTCTCCGGGAGTTCCGTAAACTCTAACCTCTCCCCCTACCTCATCTATTACGCTTTTTAATCCCACAGCAGCTAGAGACGAAGTAGCTCCAAATAGATTATGCCCACAAGCATGACCTATCCCTGGAAGTGCGTCGTATTCTGCATAAAATACCACTGTTGGTCCAGGTTTTTTGCTTTTATATCTGGCATCGAAGCCAGTTCTATGACCTGCGACATCTGTAACTACTTCAAAACCTTCTTCTTTTAATCGCTTAGATAAAACTTCGCACGCGAAAAATTCATAATTGCTAACTTCTGGCTTATCGTGAATCTCAAGGGCGATATTTTTATAAACGTCTACCTTTTGTTCAACTGTTCTGTCGATAATTTCCTTATAACTCATGATCTTCTCCCTAGAATTTATTTTTGAAATCAATTTCTTGTCATGACAATAAAAAAAGCTTTCATCTCTTTGCAAATATGCAAAGGGACGAAAGCATCGTGATACCACCCTAAATTTATATAGACCTCGCGATCTATACCTCAACAAGTACGCTGGAATTAAACCATTAATACTCTTGCACTGTAACGTGTGCTTCACGTAAATGTCTAAAAATTCGACACCTCGACTCCAAGACCATATTCGGCTTGCTATCCTCTACCCATTTCCACCATACTGGGCTCTCTATAAAAGTATTCACATGCTTACTCTTCTCTTCAAAGTCAATTTTGATTTCTGTTTATTAGTTTAATATAGTTTAATATCAAAGTCAAGATTAATTTATAAATCTTTTTACAGTTATATTCACCTTAAAATTATTAATAAAATTTCTCAATCCCTTCTTTAGCTTCCAGTAAGTCTGCAATTAATTCATCAAAGTCGTATTCGTCTTTTCTGAACTTTGGCATGCTTATACTTAGAGCATATACGCCTTCACCTTTTTTATTTTTTATTGGAACGCCTATACAATATAGTTCTTCTTGGTTTTCTCCATCATCTATTCCATATCCTCGTTTCGCTGTCAGTTTTAAGTCTTTTATAAGTTCATCTATAGTTGTAATGGTATTTGGGGTAATCTTTTCTAAGCCTACTTTTTCGGCATATTCTCTGACTTCTTCTTCGCTTCTAGTGGATAGTATAGCCTTTCCTACGCCAGTACAATACATGGGCATGGAAGATCCGATTCCTGTATAAACTCTAATAGCTTTAGTGGATTCAATTTTTTCTAGATAAAACACCTCTTCTCCTGACGCTGCTACGAAGTGAATAATTTCTCCATATTTTTCAGATAGCTTTTTCAAGTAGGGTTTTGCATAACTTAAAATTTCGTGGCCATCTGCGCTTTCTTCTGCTAAGTTTCTAATTTTATAAGTAAGTTGGTATTTATCTGTATCTTCGTTTTTAAATATATAGCCCAAATTGTCTAATGTTTTTATTAATCCAAAAGCAGTAGACTTATTTAACTCTACTTCCCTAGCTATATCTGAAACCCCAATGCCATCAGTAGATGCAATGGTCTCCAAGATTTTAAATGCTCTTACTACCGATTGATTATTTCTTTGCGACATCTTTATCCCTATCTTTCTATATTATAAATTATTTAACCAAATAAATATTTTTAAATTTCACTTATATTGTATCATATTTTGCCTAGAGTTTAACATTGCATTAGATAAAAATTTTATAAAGCTTGGTATCAAGCTCTATTAAGGGTATAGACTTAGTGATAGATGCTTGCTATTTTATAAAATTAGTATATCTATTTAACGAAAAATATATAATATAATTTTGGAGGTGTAATATGTACGATATTGTTTTGCGAAATGGATTAATTGTTGATGGCACTAGGTCGGTTCCGTATATAGGTTCCGTGGGCATAATTGGTGATAGGATTGAAGATATTTCTCGGGATAAAGAGCTTGTAGGTAAGGAAGAAATTGATTGCACAGGATTGGTCATTTCTCCTGGTTTTATCGACTTACATACTCACTCAGATGCTTGTCCATTGAATGATAAATCTGGAGAAAGTATGGTAAATCAAGGTGTAACTTTGCAAATCGGAGGGAATTGTGGCATTTCATTGATTCCTGCGACGGTGGAAAATAAGGATGAGATAAGTTCTTTTTTTGCACGAACTGTAGAAATTGTACCTGATGATAAAAATATAGATTTATATAATATGGGTGATTATATTTCTATTACTAATGAAAAAAATCAAATCATAAACACCGGTCTTTTAGTGGGACATGGTACACTAAGAGCTGCAGTAATGGGTTTTGATGACAGAAAAGCAAATGATGAAGAAATGGAAGCTATGAAAGTTCTCCTAGACAAAGAATTAAAAGGTGGAGCTTTTGGAATGAGCTTGGGTTTAATTTATCCTCCAAGCAGTTATGGTGATGTGGAAGAATTTATTGAGCTTGGCAAAGTCATTCGAGATAATGAAGGAATAATCACTACCCACATGAGGGATGAAGGCGACGGGATATTTAATTCCATTGACGAGATGTTAGAGGTTGCCGAAAAATCAGGTGTACATATGCATATATCTCACTTAAAGTTAATGGGCACCCCTCAATGGGGAAGATCTCAAGAGGTTTTAGATAAAATTGATAAGGCCAGAGAAAAGGGTGCAATTATAACCGCCGATCAATACCCGTATGAAGCCAGTGCTACAGGATTGGCAGCTTTGGTTCCTAGTTGGGCTTTAAGTGGTGGAAACACAAAAATGTTAGAGAGACTTGAAGAAAGATCGCCAGAATTATTAAAAGAAATCGAAACTATTATGAATAAACGAGGAGGACCAAGCAGAGTATTAATCGCCTCTACTAACGGTTCTTCTCCAGAATTTGACGGTAAGTATATTTCAGATATTTCACAAGAAATGAATCTCGATGCTGTAGAAACGGTAATCCAATTACTATTAAAAGGCAAAGGTGCAATTGCTGCAGTTTATTTTTCTATGGACATGGATGACATCTTAAATATTATGAAATCTATGGATATAACCATAGGTTCTGACGGGACAGACTTTAGTTACGATGTGAGCTACAATCCACATCCTAGAAACTTCGGCACTTTCCCAAGATTTTTAAAGACTGTAAGGGAAACTGGGATAATGACATTGGAAGATGGGGTTTATAAGATTACTGAGCTTCCTGCAATGATTTTGGGACTAGTAGATAGAGGGGTGTTGAGAAAGGGAAATCTTGCTGATATAACTGTATTTGATTTCAATTCAATAAGTGATACAGCTACTTATATTTATTCTCCTGTTAAACCTGAAGGAATTATCCATGTGTTTGTATCAGGTAAACCTGCCATTCTAAATGGAATTCCAACTGAAAACAAAGGGGGACAAATCCTATTATCTACAAATTGATTTTTTGAAATATAATATATTATATGAGGAGGCATTTATGGAATTAGAATTTGGAAGTTGGGCATTGGTAAAAGCACCGTCTTTATTGGCATTAGTACCGCTAATAATATATATCGTGATGGCCTTTAGAGGAAAAAATAACGTTTCGGGATTATTAGTAGGAATAGCAGTCGCTTCCCTATTATTGGGACTGGATGTAAAGCAGTTAGCTGGAGTTTTCCAAAAAGCTATGGGTTCAACCACTGTCATGATTGGGTTAATCATATTGGCAGGAGCTGGTCTAGGAGTTTTAATGACCGAAACAAAAGTTACACATACTTTGGTCTACTTAATAGTCAAAGGCTTAAAAGTAAATACTCAAGCAAAGGCGAAAATAGCTTTGATTATTTCTTCAATACTTATTTGCGGAATGCTTGGAACTATGGGTGGTGGAAATGCGATAATCGCACCGATAATCATCCCTATAATGGCTTCGTTGGGGGTTAGTCCTACTGTAGTAGGTGTATTATTTAAAGTAGCTGGAGAAGTAGGATTAATCTTGGGTCCCCTCACTGGAGTAACTTTGATAACTATGGAAGTTACAGGCTTAAATTACTTACAACTTATGATGTACGCTGCAGTTCCTTTTTCCATTGTATGGTTAATAGGAGCATGGGTTGGAACCACAAAAATTCAAAAAGAACTGGCTGGAAAAGAAGTTTACGAACTTAAGGAAGATATGAAACATTTAGATGATTTTAAAGTTGGGAGTAAAGAAAAAACTACCACTATTTCATTTTTAATTTCTTTCATTCTTCTAGTAGGATATGGCGTTATATCTAAACAAGGCACAAACTACGCACTAATTGTAATGATACTATTGGCAGCTGTTATTGCAGTAGTTAATCGAATGGAAATCGATAAAGTAGTTAATTTAATGGCTACAGGTATGGCTAGTCAATTCAATATGTTTCTAATTTTCATAACAATTGAAGTTATACTTACACTAGTTACTGCTGGTGGTGGTTTTGAGGCTCTAGGAAATCTTTTAGGCGGACTTGCTAGGCAAGCTGGTGCATTCGGAGTTTATATTACCGCTTGTATCGTTGGAGGTTTTGGAATAGAAGCCGCAGCAGTAGCAGAAATCAAAATTATTGCGGATATGTTTGGAGGTTTAGCTGGAGATGTGGGATTACCTATGTCAGTATTTGCAACTGCTATACTTGCAGCTACTCGTCTAACTGGATCTATGTATCCAACCACAAACTTTGCAGGCCAAATGGGTACTGCTAGGTCTGAAAACACAAAGGATGGATTGCGCGCTCTTTGGATATCCGTTGCATTCGTATGGGTTTGGATTATAGTTTGGGGACTTATTGGTACGCGTTTCTTAGGATAATATTTTAATAAAAAAATACACTTTCGCCAGCATTTGACGAAAGTGTATTTATTTTTATTTTAAATCATCTCTAAAGCTTGTCTTAAATCTTCTATGATATCTTCTACGTCTTCTAAACCTACTGAAAGTCTAATTAGTCCTTCTGGTATTCCTACTTCTACTAACTCTTCTGGAGTGTAAGTAGAGTGGGTCATAGTCGCTGGATGTTGGATTAGGGTTTCTGTGTCCCCTAAGCTAACTGCTAATGAACATACTTTTACGTGGTTCATAACTTTTCTACCCGCTTCTATTCCTCCTGTTACTTCAAAGGACAACATTCCGCCAGGCATTCTCATTTGCTTTTTAGCTAATTCGTATTGCGGGAAGGATTCTAATCCTGGGTAGTGAACTACTTCTACTTTTGGATGATTATTTAAAAATTCCGCCACTTTAATAGCGTTGTCATTGTGTCTGTCCATTCTAACGCCTAAAGTTTTCATTCCACGCATTAGTAAAAACGCATCGTTAGGGCTCATTACAGATCCTGTCATATCTTTTAGCCCCACTAATCTTACTTGGCCCATAAGTTCACAGCTACCTGCTGCTATACCTGCTATAATATCGCCGTGACCATTTAAATATTTTGTCGCTGAATGAACTACTATATCTGCTCCTAAGTTTAATGGTTTTTGTATATAAGGTGTAGCAAATGTATTGTCCACAATTACTAAACAGCCTTCTACTTCATGGGCGATTTTAGCTATCTCTTCTATGTCACATAGTTCCATAGTTGGGTTTACTGGAGTTTCCAAATATACTATTTTGGTATTTGGTTTCATAGCTTTTCTTACATTTTCTGGATCCTTTACGTCTACGAAATCCACTTCTACGCCGAACTTAGAAATTCCATGGCTTAAATACGCAAATGTACATCCATAAAGGGTTTGTCCTGCTACTATGTGGTCTCCTTCTTTTACGAATGGCCAAATTGAAGATGTGATAGCTCCCATACCTGAAGAAAATGCAACTGCTGCTTCTGCTTCTTCAAGGATAGCTAGTTTTTCTTCTAATGCCATTGTGGTTGGATTTCCTAGTCTGGAATAAATAAATCCTTGTTCTTCCATTGCAAATCTTCTTCCACCTTGTTCTGCAGAGTCAAAGATAAACGTAGATGTTTGGTAAATAGGAACTCCTAATCCGCCAAATTCATTTTTGAAAACTCCACCGTGTACTGCTTGGGTATTAAAACCTTTCTTTCTCATGTCATCACTCATTATATTTTCCTCCTAAAATTTTTTATAAATTTTGTTCTGCTTTTGCTTCTGCTACTTTACTTTCTGGAACGTCATATTCGAAGTTCCAAGGGTCACTTGATTTAGTAAATGGTATATATATGGAAATTAACGCCACAATTGCTAGTATAAATTGATACCAAAGGAATGGCATAATTTCTAAAGGTGATATCGATCCAGCCGTTAATCCTGCCGCTACTAATAATTGTGCTCCATATGGGATAAATCCTTGGAATACACAAGAAAATGTATCAAGTAGTGATGCACTTCTTCTAGGATCCACTTTGTAGTGAGTAGATAACTCCTTCGCTACAGGTCCTGAAATTATTATCGCTACCGTATTATTGGCAACTGCAACATCGGCAAGGGATACTAGAGCTGAAATTCCAACTTCTGCAGTCTTTTCTCCCCTGATAGATCTTCTAATCTTTTCAATAATCCACTCAAGTCCTCCCTCTTTTGTAACCATATAAGAGAGTCCTCCTGTCAACATTGAAAGTAAAAATATCTCAAACATTCCAGAAAATCCGCCATAGATTTCTTGTGCAAGATTAATAAAGTTAAATCCATTTTGAGATAATAGAAGTATTCCAGAGAAAATTATTCCCCCTGTCAAAACCAAGAACACATTCAATCCTGCCAATGCTGAAATCAGTACAAATAGATAAGGCAATATTTTCACTATATCATATTCTAAATTTCCCATTTCAGGAACTACATCTGGTCTTGCGAAAATCAATAACAATATCGTAGTAATAATCGCACTTGGTAGTGCAATTTTAAAGTTCATCCTGAATTTGTCTCTCATTTCTACATTTTGAGTTCTAGTGGCTGCTATTGTGGTGTCAGAAATAATAGATAAGTTATCTCCAAACATCGCTCCGCCTATTAGAGTTCCCAATACTAGAGGCAAACTCAACCCACTACTTTCTCCTAATCCAACTGCTATAGGTCCAATTGCTGAGATTGTTCCCATAGAAGTTCCTGTAGATAATGACATAAAGCAAGCTATAATAAAGATTCCAGCTGCAATGAAGTTTGGAGAAATCACTGTCAAACCTAAGTTTACAACTGAGTCTACTCCTCCACTAGCTTTGGCTACTCCTGCAAATGCACCTGCTAGTATGTAAATCAAACACATAATAATTATGTTTTCATCGCCGCAACCTTTTACAAAGGTATCAAATTTTTCGTCTATAGTTCCCTTAAACATTAAAAACGCTACAATAATTCCCACAAAAGAAGCTACTGGTGCAGGCATTTGGTAAAACGCCATATCCACACCTTGTCTTTGTAAAATAATCCCAGATAACAAATAAACTAAAATAAATACTAAAAATGGTATTAAAGCATAACCTCTAGGTTGTACTTTTTTGTTATGGTCCATTTAAACACCCCTACTTTTATAATTTGTATTTTTTCATGCGGTTAATAAGTTTCGTATGAGTAATTCCTAGACTATGGGCAGTTTGTCTGATGCTAGCACCATCTTCTAAGGCACTCACTATCAATTCTTTTTCAAATCTTTCTACTTTTTCATCAAATGTTTCGTTCACATCATTAGAATTATCTTCGAAATAAAATTTCAAGTCCGAAGGCTTCACCACATTTCCTTTTAATGTAGTCAAAGCTCTAATAATTACATTTTGCAATTCTCTTACATTACCAGGATAATTGTAGGATTCCAAAGCTTTTATAGCATCGGGAGAATATGTCTCTTCTTCAATTCCGTTGGAGTATTTTTTTGTAAAATAATCCACTAGAGGCTTAATATCTTCTTTCCTCTTTCTAAGAGGTGGAATGTTCAAACTCAAAGTATTCAATCGATACATTAAGTCTAGTCTGAATTCTTCTTTGAGTATCATTTCCTTTAAATCCTTATTCGTGGCTGAAATGAGTCTAAAATTTACTGGAATCTCTTCAGAACCACCGATTCTTCTGATTCTCTTTTCTTGAAGCACTCTTAAAAGTTTCGCTTGTAGATGAATAGGCATGTCTCCAATTTCATCTAAGAAGATAGTTCCGCCATTACAACTTTCAAATATTCCAGCTTTTCCACCTTTAATCGCTCCTGTAAAACTTCCATCCTCGTATCCAAATAGTTCACTTTCCAAAAGCTGCTCAGGAAGTGAAGAACAGTTAATTGCTATAAAGGGCTTATCTCTTCTGCTGCTTAAATTATGTATCGCCCTAGTGAATAACTCCTTTCCCGTTCCTGACTCTCCTGTTATGAGAATTTCCACATCCATCTGAGAAAATTCCATAGCAGTGTTTACACATTTTTCCATCAAAGGACTTTCAAAAATTAGATCTTTAAAAGTAATATGACTTGAGTAGAATTTTTTATCTGCATATGAACTCAATTCGCTGATATCTTCAAATACGATAATTTTTCCAAACAAATTGGAATCGCGAAACCTTTTCCTATACATTTTAGCAATAAATTCACCACTGCCTAATGTAAGCTCGTCGATGGATTCCTCTAGGTCTGCATCTAAAACTTTTTCTACAAATTCTTCATCTTCAATAAACTCTGATATTGGTTTTCCGATGATTGAAGATAATTCACCTTCAACTGCTTTTAATTCCCTAGATATATTGGAGTATTTGACTATGCCGTTACAGTCCACTACTAATATTAATTTCCCCAAAAGATTGATTATTTCGTTTACTTGAAGGTTTCTAGCTTCAAAAGCTATTAAATCGACCTCCGAAATACTACCTAAGTCTTCAATCGTATTGAGGTTTTTCAATAATTCTTGATATTGTTTTTCATCTTGGACTTCAAATTTAATGTAGCAATCCTTAGTATATGCTTCCATCCAAACAATTCCTAAGTCCATTTTTCTGAATTTGGACAAAATTTCATAAGTTATATGATCTCTATTCCTTTTAAATAAGAGCCTAATTCTCTTTAGCATTTTACCTCCTCTCTCGTCCTTCACTAATATATTATGCAATTTACGCGCCAATATATGAGAGTGCATTTAACGAGCTTTGCTGTTATGATTTTATTCCTATGGTTTGATTTCGTTCCTGTTTTGAAAGATAAATTTTTATTTGTGTTCAAATCTCCTATTATCTCCATTTATATTTTAAACTAAATCTGGTTCGTTTTCAATCCAGTAGGTTTAATTATGAACCATTTTTCTTTTTATTTAGATAGTATGCTACTTGATAATATTTAAAATCGTAATTCATTTCCTTTAAAGCCTTGGATATTTTTCTAGGTCCTAAGCCTTCAGCTGTCAATTCATCGATAATTCTATACATCTCTTTGGAACTATTTTCTTTTAAAATCTCGACTTGGGAGATTTCAAAGGGCAGATGTCCAGTTTTTACCACGACTTTTATCTCAGTTTCTCCTTCCAAATCTGAAATTAGCGGAGAAGCTTGGTCTATGGAATAATTTATCACGTCTCTAAATTGACGTATATTTCTGGGATATTTTCCTTGGAGAACTAATTGTCTAGCTTCTTTTGAAAATACTACTTCGTAGTCGATTCCTTGGTGCTCCTTGACTGCTTCTTCATATTTATTTATAAAATAGTAAAATAATTTTTCTCGTTCCTTTTCACTTCTTTCGTCTAGTGGCGGAAGATATAATTCGTATTGAGCCAGTCTTTGGTAAAGTTCTGGAAGTAATTCGTTTTTTAAATTTTTAGTGGAAGCAGCTATAATAATTACATCAACAGAGATTTCCTTGGAGCCACCAATTCTTCTAAATCTTCCTGTCTCGATAGCCGTTAGCAATATGGATTGATAATTTCCCAGCTCATGGGCTTCGTCTAGAAATAATATTCCCCCATTGGCTCTTTCTAGTAGACCCTTTTTTTCCATAGCGCCTGTAAAGGAACCTTCTTCACTGCCGAATATCTCCAATGCTGCGATGTCAGAATTTGTAAATTGGCCACAGTTTACTTCTATAAAAGGGGCATCTTTGTCTAGAGTTCCTATCTCTCTTCCGTAATTGTAAATCAATTTCGCCAGCATAGTCTTTCCTGTTCCAGAATCTCCAATTATTATGGAATGTCTCGGTCCACCGATGGATCCAATTGTTCTCTTGGCACTTTGTAACACGTCTTTTAAACTTTCAGTCACTCCAATCAATGACGAAATATCAGCTTCTGTATCTGATAAATATAAATGCATTTGGAGTGCTTGAATTTTTCTATTTAATTCGTCTATTTCTCTAATATCTCTAAATACTGAAAAAGCTCCTTCTACTTTTCCGTTTATGACCAGAGGATAAGCACTTACTATATATCTTTTGCCACCTATGTAGTGAATTTTTCTATCTAACATAGCTTTGTTGTTGTTTAATGATTGCAATAAAACTGCGTCAGGATAAAATTCGGAAATGTGATTTCCTATCATATCTTGAGGAGTTACATTTGCATATTCTGCTGAAATTTTGTTGGAATATATTACGATTCCGTCATTGTTTACTATATTTATACCATCGCTAATTACATTCGCTACGTCTTCTAGCACCAGATTTTCTCTTATATCATTTAAATTTATCATCTTATACCTCTTGTTATAATTTTTCTAACATTATGTTTGTACTTATAGTTTTATTCTAACACTTCTAACAAGGCTTGTCTATGTAATGTGTATTTTATGTTCTTCTTGATTTTGGCATAGATTTTGCATATTATATAAGTATAAAAAGATATGGAGGTAAACAATGTCTAAAACATTAGAAATCAGATGGCACGGTAGAGGTGGCCAAGGGGCGAAAACTGCTTCCCTTCTATTAGCTGACGCTGCCTTTGCTACAGGAAATTATGTTCAAGGTTTTCCTGAGTACGGTCCTGAAAGAATGGGTGCGCCTATAACTGCATATAACAGAATAAGCGAAAAACCTATAAGAGTTCACTCTAACATATACAATCCAGATTACGTGGTGGTAGTAGACCAAACTCTTTTGGAAGCTGTAAATGTTACTGAAGGTTTAAAAGAAGACGGTGCTATTATAGTAAATAGCGAAAAGAGCCCTGAAGAAATTAGAAAACATCTAAAAGGATACAAAGGTGACGTATATACCATAGATGCTAAAACTATTTCTGAAGATTGCTTAGGTAGATATTTCCCTAACACTCCTATGTTAGCTTCAGTAGTAAAGGTATCCCAAGTTATGGATGACGAAACTTTTATTACCGAAATGGAAAATTCCTTTAAGCACAAATTCTCGCACAAACCTGAAGTTATCGAAGGAAATATGAACGCTCTTCGCAGATCCCTTGAGGAGGTTAGAAAATAATGAAACACGATTACAAAAAATTACAAGAAGATGTAAGATGGGAAGATATTACCGAAGGTGGAGCTATTTATGCCGAAGGGAATTCCAAGCACTTTAAAACAGGAGATTGGAGAACTAAAAGACCTATTTGGATAGAAGAAAATTGTAGACAATGCCTTCTTTGTTTTCCATATTGCCCAGACAGTTCCATACCTTTAACTGGTGATAAAAGATTAGATTTCAATTTCGACCACTGCAAAGGCTGCGGAATATGCGAAAAAGTATGTCCTTTTAAAGCAATAGAAATGGTGGAGGAAGAATAATATGACAATTAGAGAAAGATTATCAGGAAACGAAGCAGTTTCCATTGCTATTAAACAAATAAATCCAGATGTAATGCCAGCTTTCCCAATTACTCCATCCACTGAGATACCTCAATTCGTATCTACATATGTAGCTAATGGAGAAATCGACACAGAATTTGTAGCTGTGGAAAGTGAGCACAGTGCTATGAGTGCTGCGATAGGCTCATGTGCAGCAGGTGCAAGAAGTGTAACAGCTACTAGCTCCGCAGGACTAGCATTTATGTGGGAAGCATTGTACCTAGCAGCTTCTAAAAGACTTCCAGTTACTTTGGCTGTAGTTAATAGAGCACTATCCGGTCCAATCAATATAAACGCAGACCACTCAGACAGTATGGGAGCTAGAGATTCAGGCTGGATACAACTTTATTCTGAAAACGGACAAGAAGCATATGACAACTACATTCAGTCCATCAGAATAGCTGAACATCCAGACGTAATGCTACCAGTTATGACTTGTCAAGACGGATTCATCACATCTCATGCTGTAGAAAATTTAAACTTAATTGAAGACGAATTAGTTAAAGAATTCGTAGGAGAATACGAACCTAAATATTCTTTATTAAATGAAGAACATTCCCTATCTGTAGGTCCTTATGACACTCAACACTACTATATGGAACACAAAAAGCAACAATCTGAAGCTATGAAGAATGCTAAAAAGGTAATTTTAGACGTAGCAGCAGAATTCGAAAAGATTTCCGGTAGAAAATATGGACTTTTCGAAGAATATAAACTAGACGATGCAGAAATCGCTATAGTAATTATGAACTCTGCAGCTGGAACTTCAAAAGACGCTATAGACAATCTTCGCGAAAAAGGAATTAAAGCTGGATTATTAAAACTTAGAGTTTTCAGACCATTCCCTGCTGACGAAATTAAAGAAGCTTTGAAACACGTAAAAGCTCTAGCGGTTATGGACAGAGCTGACAGCTTCAGTTCCCAAGGCGGACCTGTTTATCCAGAAGTAATGGCAGCACTTTATCCACTAGATGAAAAACCTTTAGCGATTAACTATATCTACGGTATAGGCGGAAGAGACGTTCGCGTGGAAAGTATAGAAGAAGTGTTTAACGAACTTGAAAAAATTAAAAACTCTAATGATGCTGGAGATAAATACAGATATTTAGGACTTAGAGGAGAAGATATATAATGGCTTACAAATATAAAGAAGAAATGCAAAAACCCGAGAGGTTCGCAGGCGGACACAGAATGTGCGAAGGTTGCGGAGCACCTCCAGTAGTTAGAACTATTTTAAGAGCACTTGATGTTGAAGAAAAAGCAGTAATCGGTTGTGCTACAGGATGTCTAGAAGTTTCTACATTTATGTATCCTTATACAACTTGGGAAGACTCCTTCATTCACAGTGCATTTGAAAACGCATCTGCTACAATTTCTGGAGTAGAAGCAGCATACAAAGCAAAAAAGAAAAAAGGACAAATCGAAAAAGATTATAAATTCATCACATTCGGCGGAGACGGCGGAACTTACGACATAGGTTTCCAATCCCTATCAGGAGCGATGGAAAGAGGACACGACATGGTTTATGTTTGCTACGACAATGGAGCTTACATGAACACAGGTATCCAAAGATCTTCAGCTACTCCTAAATTTGCAGATACTACAACTACGCCAGTAGGGGCAGAATCTCTAGGTAAAGATCAATTCAAAAAGGATTTGACTAAGGTTATGGTAGCTCACAACATTCCATATGTTGCACAAACTACGCTATTCAAAAACTTCAAAGACATGCACGAAAAAGCTGACAAAGCACTTCACAAAGAAGGCCCAGCATTTATGAACGTGTTAGCACCATGCCCAAGGGGATGGAGATATTCATCAGAATTCTTAATGGAAATTTGTAAATTAGCAGTAGAAACTTGCTTCTGGCCACTATTCGAAGTGGAAGACGGAGTATGGAAACTTTCCTACAAACCAAAGGAAAAATTGCCAATCGAAGAATTCCTAAGACCACAAGGCAGATTCAGACATTTATTTAGACCTGAAAAAACAGAAGTTATCGCACAAATTCAAGCACAAGTAGACAAAGAGTGGGAAGATCTACTAAGAATGTGTAACGAAATCGACTAAAATACGGAGGGTAAAATAATGACAAAATATGTATGTAAACCATGTGGATATGTGTACGACCCAGAAGTTGGGGACAAAGTAGCAAAGATAGCACCAGGAACACCCTTCGAAGAACTTCCAGAAAATTGGGTATGTCCAATGTGTGGCGCTAAGAAAAATCACTTCATGGAAGAAGATTTAGAATACGCACCAAGATAAAAAAATCAGTGAACAGTTTACAGAGTACAGTTTACAGTTTGCTGCGCCTTTACTTGGCAGATTGAACTTGTCAAACAAATGCGAGGGTGTGTAGCTTTAGGAGAAATAAAATTCTGTGAATGCAAAATACATTATAAATTTAAAAATCCGGACTTTATTGATTAGCCCGGATTTTTTCATTGTATTTTATTTCACGATGCTGTACTATTAAATTTATAAAAGTTTGGATAAAAAAGTAAAAATAATTCCTGGTGAAGATATCACACTATACTCTAGATGCTATCACTTCGGGGATTCCATAACATCTTACTCCAATTTTAAAGAAGCAGACTGCGATGGAGGATATGCAATTACTATTAGATTCTATGAGTAAATTATACACTAAAAAATTCGCCATATTATAATGGCGAATTTTATTTATTCCATAAATCGTCATATTCTCTAATGGATTCTATTTTTCTTTCTTTTCTTCCCACTGTAGTTTTCCCATTGTACATGGATTGTAGTATCGCTTCTTCTGTTGCCAAAACTGTGGCTTCGAAAATTGCATCTATATCCTTTTCATCATATGATCTGATGTCTAATTTTGAGCTGCCGTAGTGAGGAATTTTATTTGCGGTGGAAAATCCTATTGCTATTTCGCCGCTGCCATTTGAGACGAAGCTGCCTGTTCTGGCTATTCCTGATTGAACTCGCTTCAACATTCGTTTTAATTGACGATGAGTTAAGGGCAAGTCCGTGGCGATGACTACTATAATAGAGCCTTTATCCAGAGTCTCTTCTTGCTTTTTTATTTTAGCAATAGCTTCTCCAACTGGATTGTTATCAATTACCAAATTTTTTAATCGTCCAAAATTTGTTAGCGTCAATGCGCCAATTATAAATTCTTCTCCTTCTATTTCTACAATCCTAGATGATGAACCTATGCCGCCTTTTAAATTATAACAAACCATTCCTGTTCCGGCGCCGACTGCACCTTCTTCAAAATCTTCTTTTGCATTTTCTATGGCTTTATAGACATCTTCTTTTCTTAAAAATAAATTTCTAATATCGTTTAAGTATCCATCGTTACACTCACAGACCACAGGATTTACCGTGCCAGTCGTATCGCCTATGTCAGAATTATTATCTAGCATATAAGAAACCAAGCCATCTGAAATTTTTCCTACCGCAAGTGTATTCGTCAAGATTATGGGCGTCTCCAAAGTTCCCAGCTCTTCAATTTGTACCAGTCCTACGGATTTTCCAAATCCATTTATAACATGAGCTGCTGCTATTAGCTTTTCTCGAAATATATTTCCTTCAATGGGAATTATCGCTGTTACACCAGTTTTTTTATCTCCATCGTCGTAAGTTACATGGCCGACTTTTACGCCTTGTACATCTGTTATACTATTTCTTTTTCCCTTTTTAAAATTGCCAATTTCAAGATTCCAAAGTTTTTTCTCCATGATTTTGTCACCTCAAATTAAGAATAGCACAAATTTGTTAAAAAAACTTCTTATTTTAAATTTTTTGGGTATCAATAGAGGAAGGCGGTGTTATGATGAAGAAAAAATTTATTTTTATTATTTTAATTGCAATGATTTTATTACTTATTACATCCTGTGCAAAAACTGAAAGCAACTACATAAAACCCAAAAAACTGTCCAGCGATGCAAAAAAGATCGTAGAAATACTCAATGACGATTTTTATATGTTCGATTTAAACTTGGACAAGAGTTTTACTTCTTATAAAGTCGATTATTGGTATTATGAGGATGGAACTTGGATGAGAATAGATTTTGTAGCTGGAGAAACTAAATACATAAAGGATACTCTTGGGCTTTTAATTGATAAAAAGAATGTATATTTTTATAAATTCGATGACCTGAACCATTCTAAATTAGGAAAGCCTAGAGCAGAAAAGCAAGATGTCCAATCGGAATCCACTTTGTTTTTAAACAAAAAAACTCCTATCGTAGCTGGCGAAGATATTGAATTGTTTTCAAAATGTTACTACAATACCTACAATGTAAGTAACTACACTAGCTTTAAAGATGCCCAATGCGACGGTGGATTCGCAATTACAATTACATTTTCTGAGTAAATAATAAACCACAACATTCAAGAAATTTGTTGTGGTTTTATTGATTTTACTTTTTTAAATATAGCGTTTATTTTTCTACCAAAAAGTCGTACATCTTTTGGCAATTTCGCCATTTTTTGTACGACTTTTAGTATATCTCAATATAATTTTAATAAAATGATTGTTGGCAAGACTATATCTCAGAGTCTATATTAGCGCTTTTGAGACTTCTCTTTTGTATTCTAAAAATCTTTCTGAGAGTTTAAAATCTTCATTTCTTTTTCCCATACATTTTATAATTATCTCTTTATTAATTTTGCCGTTTTTTCCTAAAATATAAATTCTGTCAGACAAAAATATCGCTTCATCTATATCGTGGGTTATAAATATGGCTGATATTTTTAGTTT
>CANRJQ010000027.1:0-19067 GCA_947630985.1 uncultured Clostridia bacterium
GAATTTAAAATCAATTATTCAGTTCTAACGACAGAGTTAAAAAGTGATGAACTAAAAATTATTAAAGACAGAGAAAGTTTAGAAAATTTCAATACCATGAATATGGTTTTTCTTATTGATGCCAATGACCTAGATGGCTATGATGGAAGTTTAAATCCAGGAGAAGCGTGGTATTTTTCAAAAGATGGCAGCAATGTGCCGGGTATTTTAATTGAGGATTTAGAAATCAAAACAGTCAAGAAACTTTCAGATTACAAGTACACAAATGCTGTCAACACAATGTCTGTATTTAATTCTGTATATTTTTTCGTAGAAGATTTGGATAATATTAAAGAAAAATACTCAGATATTCTAGACGATATGGAATTTATTGCCTTTGACGTAAAGGATGCTGATTCTATCGAAGTCTATAGAGAAATAAGCAATCTTCCATATGAAAGTAAAAGAGTTATGGAAAGAAGTTCGGAGAAAGCTGAATTTATGGGAATCTACGGATCAGTGTTCTTCGTGGGAATATTTTTAGGATTTGTCTTCATCATCGCCACTGGATTGGTAATTTATTATAAGCAACTTTCAGAAGGTTATGAAGATAGGTATCGATTTAAAGTTTATAGAAATGTGGGTATGACGGAAGCAGAAGTAAAGAAAAGTATCTTCACCCAAGTCAAAACCATTTTCTTTTTGCCACCTATAACAGCAGGAATTCACATAGCAGTGGCATTTGGCACAGTAAGTTATTTACTAACTATGATAGGTTTATTCAATATCAAATATAAAATCATGGCATTTGTTGGAGTTTATGTATTTTATTTGTTAGTGTATGGTGTGATATATAAATTGACTTCAAATTCATATTACAAAATAATATCTGAGTAAAAGGGCAATTTGAGATAAATGAGGAAAATTTATGAAAAAATTAAAAAAGATGCTTAGTAATTACAATGCACCATATATTCAATCTCTTATGAGATTAATTGAAACCCAAAGCAAAGAAACTTTAGGAAATTGGGCAATGGATTATTCGGAAAATATTTTACTTCCAGTGTGGAATAAATACTATCCAGAGGACAATCGACCACTAAATGCGTTAGTCGCAGGACGAAGATGGTTTTTAAAAGAAATAAAATTGCCAGAAGCGAAGAAGGATATTTTATTATGCCATGAGGCCGCTAGAGAATCTGATGGAAATGTCATCCCCCAAAGTATAGCTAGGGCAATAGGACAAAGTGCATCTACAATTCACTCACCTAGACATTGCATTGGACTTGTTTTTTACGGAGCATTGGCGCTTGCATATGAGAAAGTGGGAACGGATTTGCCTTGGGATGAAATTGAAAAGGCAGCGGAAATAGAATGTAAAAAAATGGAAGATGCTTTAAGGAAAGTGGCTGTAGAAAATGAAGAAAATCCAGCTAAAATTATATGGCATTGCTAAATAAAAAATCTGCTTTGAAATCTATATCAAAGCAGATTTTATTTTAATCTATAATCAGATCTACGATTTCTCCATTGGGCACATCTACTAATCCTACGTCAGTTAGTTTTAAAAATGGGCTAACTGCTAGTCCTAAAGTTCCTATGGACATAATTGGGTTGTAATGCTTATAGCCTTGAGCAATTAATGCATTTCTAACTTCTTTCAATTTTTCTGCTACATCCTTTACAGGTTCGTCAGACATAATTCCACCAACGGGCAGTGGAAGGTTGCCAACTACTTCGCCATCTTTGGCGACTACAAATCCACCTTGCTGTTCGATTATAGTATTTATTGCAGTGACTAAGGATGCTTTGTCCTTTCCCATTGCGAATAAATTGTGGCTGTCATGGAACCAAGTCGTGGCAGCAGCGCCAGTTTTTATACAATCTCCTTTTAATAATGCAAAGGATTTATTTTTCGTAATTCCATATCTATCGAAGACGACACCTAAGATGTATTCAGAATTTTCCCAATCCAGTTTTCCATCTCTAATTGGTACTTCGCCAACTTCTTCTATTATTCTAGTAGTTCCATCAGAAACTACCATCAATCTAACTTTTACACTTTCGGAGTTCTCATCTGTAAATATTTCCAAATCAGCTGGAGTTACTTTCTCAAGTTTTATGCTTTTATAATATTCTTCAGGAAATTTATAGTGTTCTTTTACTTGAACGTCTTCGCTATTCTTATCAAAAATTAATTCGCCATTTTTATAAACTGAATTAATTTCTAGATCAAATAAATTTTCTATAACGACAAAATCCGCCAATTTTCCTGGAGAGATTGCTCCTCTGTCTGTTAATTTCATTCGTCTAGCTGGAGTATATGTGCTGCAATAAATTGCTTCTTCTATGGGGAAGCCAATTTGAATAGCTTTTCTCACCACGTCATCTAGCTGCCCATTTTCATACAATTTATCCGTCATGACATCATCTGTTACGAAGGCACAATGCTCAAACAAAGCATTTTCAAAAATGTAATTGAACAAATCCACTGACAAAGATTTTTCTTGAATTTGCACGAACATTCCTTGTTTGAATCTGTCGATAAATTCTTCTAGACTGTGTTCTGTGTGATCAGAATCTATTCCTAGATAAATATATTTAGCCAAATCCAATCCCATTAAAGAGGGACAATGGCCTTCAATGGTATAGTGGGGATAATTTTTATTTAAATAGTTTATGAATTTGGTAACTTCTAAGTCATTTTCTCTGATCACTTCTTTGTAATTCATAACTTCTCCAAGACAAATAATTTCCTTTTGCTCTAAAAGAAATTTCATATCTTCGAAGTCAATTTTACCGCCAGTAGTTTCCAATTCAGATGTAGTAGAAGGAACGCTACTAGGTATTCCGAAGAATACATCGATGGGGCTTTTTTCGCTGGCTTTTATCATTTCCATAACAGCATCGATGCCTTTTACATTTCCTATTTCATGGGATTCGGCAACTATAGTAGTCACTCCACATTTAGCAACATGGTCGCAAAATGAACCAGGCGTTACCATTGAGCTTTCGATATGCATATGAATATCGATTAGCCCTGGGATTACATATTTTCCTTCCACGTCTACGACCTTTTCAAAGTCAAATTCCATTAACTTTGATTCGTCTACAAATAAAACTTTGCCATCTAAGATTGCAATATCTCCAGGGATAAATTCCTTTAAATACGAATTAAAAACATTTGCATTTTTAATTAATAAATCTATTTTTGTAGTCATTCAATCACTCCTTATCAATCAATTTAATTATAACAGTGAAGAAAAGCATAATCAATCTATCAATAATTTGTAAGATGGGTATATTAAGAAATAAGAAATTTGTAATTGGAGGCCATAATGAAAAAAATTACACATCCAATCTACTCAGACTATCCTGAGCAACCATACATTTCTCCCAAAAGGGATTTGAAAGAATGGGAAGAAAGGCCAGAGAAGTTTCCATATAAAAAAGTTGAGAAAAGACAAATGATTAAAACTGAGGAAGGATTATTTCCAGGAGATATCGTCATGCTTTGGAGAATACATTTTGGAAATTTTACGAATGACTCGATGATACCAGAATATTTTGAGTATCGTTATGGAGTAAATAGCGATGAAAGTATAGAAAGGTTAATAAAAAATGGTTTTGTGGAATTAGGAAATGCAGCTGATACTGTGGACCTACTTAATATGACAATATTAAAAAGAATTCTAAAGACAGAAGGACTTCCAATCGGTGGGAAAAAAGACGAGCTAGTAGCTAGAACGCTAGAAATTCCAAAAGAGCGTTTGGAAGAGTTAATAGAACTGAGAAGATACAAGATTACTAAAAAAGGTTCGGAAATTTTGGAAAAATACGATGACATTATCCAAAGACATGGACCGAAGATGTAGTCGAAAGGAGAGAATATGTTAGGCGCAATAATAGGTGATGTAGTAGGATCGAGATTCGAATTTAATAATCACAGAAGTAAAGATTTTGATTTGTTTGTAGGTCAATGCGAAGCTACTGACGATTCGATAATGACCATTGCAATTGGGAAAGCTCTGATTGAAACTTCCAAAAAGTTCAAAGTAATTGACGAAGATTATTTGGAATTGCTAAAGAAAAATTCTGTAAAATATATGCAAGAAATAGGTAGAAGATATCCCCACTGTGGTTTTGGCGGAAGATTTTATGACTGGATATTTAGCGAAGAGTTTCCGAAACCCTACAACAGTTTTGGAAATGGATCTGCCATGAGAGTAAGCCCAGTAGTATATTTTGCAAACTCCATAGAGGAAGTAAAAAAGCTTTCACAAGCAGTAACAGAAGTAAGTCATAATCATCCTGAAGGTATCAAGGGAGCTGAAGCTACTTCAGTTGCAATTTATATGGCAAAAACTGGAAGAAGTATAGATGAAATTAGAAAAGAGATAGAAACGAACTATTATGATTTAGATTTTACAATTGATGAAATTAGAGAGACTTATAGATTCAACGAAACTTGTCAAGATACAGTACCCCAAGCTATCGAAGCGTTTTTAGAATCCAAATCCTTTGAAGACGCAATTAGAATTGCTATATCTGTTGGAGGAGATAGCGATACACTGGCAGCTATAACGGGCTCTATCGCTGGTGAATACTACGAAATTCCAAAGGAGATAGAAGAGGGAGCTATAAGTTACTTGGACGACTATTTACTCAGTTTTTATAATGAATTTAATGAGTATATCAAGGACAAAAAATGAATAAGGACTCCGATAAAAAAGGAAAAATAATTGTAATGCCTCAGTTTGATGAGTTAAAAAGAGAAGTTGAAAAACTGCGTGTGGAATTATCCATGTTAGTATTGGAAAAGGACACTCTAATTTTTGTGGAGTGCAAAAATATTGAAATGGCCTATATGGTTAATCTAGGTCATCTAGAGGTGAAGGCCTTTGAATTAGAATGTAAATATTTAAGACTTCGTAGAAAAATTGAGTTGATTCAAGCTAAATTAAATCGCCAAGAAAAAGTCGATTTAAAAAATATCGAAGATACATTGGAACGGGAATTTATTGAATACGAAGAAAAATTAAAAGTGCAAATGGGAAAATTAGAGGACGCTATTGAATGGAATAGTCTCGGGGTAATGTCAGAAGAAAAGCAGAAAGAAATAAAAAAACTTTACAGAGCAATAGCAAAAAAACTTCACCCAGATTTAAATCCCAACATTACAAAGGAAAATCTTCACTTATTTAATAAAGCTGTTAAAGCTTATGAAAATGGAGATTTAGAGACATTAAAATTAATCGAAATAGTAATTAGCGACAAAGATATTTCGATTAGTGATTTAGGTTCTATGGCGGAATTAGAAAAGGAAAAAACTCGACTGAAGTCCACACTAGAAAAAGTGACAAAGAGCATCGAAGCAATTAAGAGGGAGTATCCTTACAATTTAAAATCAATAATCGATGATGAAGTAGAATTGAGTAACCGAAAAAAGAAATTGGATGAAATAATAATTGTATTTAGAAAGGCAATTGCCAATTACGAAACCCAAATCCAAAATATGTTGAGGTGATTTTGTGAGCAATGAAATAGAACTTAGTGGAACTTCTTTGGTCGAATTATTAAAACATAATGGGAAAATAGAAATTCCCAAACCATTTGAAAGGGATATATTTTTATTTGATACGCATATTGCTGGAACCAGTCACATAGAAGGAATAGAAGAACTAGAACCTTTTATAAATATCGGCGACAAATTGGATTTTTTTAGAGAACCAGACAATCCTTACGACGAAGAAGCCATAGTAATAAAAAATGAAAATGGTGTCAAGGTAGGATATGTACCTAAAGCAGACAATATAATTTTTTCAAGACTTATGGACGCTGGCAAGTTATTATTTGGAAAAATTGAGAAAAAAGAAATGAAGAGCAATTGGCTGAAAATAAATATTAAAATTTATTTAAAAGACTGACGTTTTGCAAAGGAGGTAGAGCATGGAAATATCAAAACTATTAGAAAAACAAAGAAATTTCTTCAACAGCAATGCCACAAAAAATTTAGAATTTCGATTGGAAAACTTGAATAAACTTAAACACCTTTTAGAAGTGCATGAAGGTGAAATTTTACATGCTCTATACGAAGATTTAAATAAATCTAATTTCGAAGCCTATGTTACTGAAATGGGAATAGTAAAAGAAGAACTTTCTTTGACTATAAAAAATCTGCCTAAGTGGACAAAAAGACGAAGGGTTCACACTCCTATAACTCAATTTCCCTCACAAAGCTTTATATACTCAGAGCCATATGGAATTAGCCTAATAATTTCCCCTTGGAACTATCCATTACAACTGGCTATGATTCCATTGATAGGTTCGCTAGCTGCAGGAAATTGCAATATTTTAAAGCTTTCCCAAAAATCTAAGAACACAACTGAAATCTTGACAAAAATTCTAGATGAAAACTTTGACGAAAGACTGATTAGGGTAGTTAATTCCGAAGAAGTTTCCAACGAAGAATTATTAAAAGAAAATTACGACTATATCTTTTTCACAGGAAGTGCAAAAGTAGGAAAAGTCGTCATGGAAGCTGCAGCGAAACACCTAACACCTATAACATTGGAACTGGGCGGAAAGAGTCCATGCATCGTAGACGAAACTGCAAATATTACTTTAGCTGGAAAGACCATAGCATGGGGGAAGTTTTTAAATGCAGGACAAACTTGTGTGGCTCCAGATTATATTCTTGTAGATAAAAAAATTAAGGGTAGATTGATAGAAGAAATAAGAAGACATTTATTTTTATTTTACGGAACTAATATTTTGGAAAATCCTGAATATCCTAAAATCATTTCACCTGAACATTTTAAAAGACTAATTGATTTGCTGAATGAAGGGAAAAAAGAATTTGGCGGCAACAGCAATTTAGACAATCAAAAAATAGAACCTACAATTTTGTCTGAAATTAATTGGGATAGCAAAATTATGGAAGAGGAAATCTTTGGACCGATTCTTCCCATAATTGAGTATGATAATTTAAATTCAATGATTGAGGAAATAAAATTGAGACCAAAGTCTTTGGCTTTATATCTTTTTTCTGAAGATAAGATTAACAAAGAAAAAATAAAAAATGAAATTTCCTATGGAAGTGGATGCATCAATGACGTATTGATGCAACTTGCTAATCCTAATCTACCTTTTGGAGGAGTGGGGAACAGTGGTATGGGTAAATATCATGGAAAGTTTAGTTTTGATACCTTCTCAAATAAAAAAAGCATCGTAGAGAAACCCAACTTTTTAGATATTCCCCTTAGGTATCCTCCGTATAAGGATAAACTAGGTTTGTTAAAGAAAATTATGAAATAGAGGTAGAAAGAAATGGCATTTGATTTCAAAAAAGAATTTAAAGAATTCTATCAACCAAAATCAAAACCGGAAATTATTGAAATTCCCTCAATGAATTTTCTAGCTGTCCGCGGCAAGGGAGACCCCAATGAAGAAAGTGGAGAATATTCAAAAGCTCTGGAGATGCTCTATACAATATCATACACATTAAAAATGAGTTATAAGGGAGATTACAAAATTACAGATTTTTTTCAATATGTAGTACCTCCTCTTGAAGGATTTTGGTGGCAAGAAGATATTAAAGGAGTAGACCTAACTGACAAATCTAAATTTCAGTGGATATCTGTGATTAGATTACCAGATTTTATTACAAAACAAGACTTCAATTGGGCGATAGAAGAAGCTACAAAAAAGAAAAAAATAGATTTATCCAAGGTGGAGCTGGTATCTATTACTGAAGGTTTGGTCGTTCAAATGCTTCATGTTGGGCCTTATGATAGAGAGATAGATACGGTAAAGATTATGGAACAATATATGCTTGAAAACGGGTACGAATACGATTTTGACGAGTTTAGGCATCATCACGAAATATATTTATCAGATCCTAGAAAAACTGTCCCAGAAAAACTTAAGACAATTATTCGACATCCTATTAGAAAAAAATAAAGGAGCCATATGGATAAATATTTAATGATTAAAGAGAGTTTTGAATCGCAAAAAAATGAAGAGCAGGCGATACCCATGGCGAAATACTTGAGAAATAAATTTAAATGCTATGGATTGAAGACAAAAGAAAGAAGAGACGTCTATAAAGAAGTCATAAAAGCGGACAAAGTTTCTGGAGTTGTGGATTGGGAATTTTTATATCTATGCTTTAAAGATGAGTATAGAGATATGCATTATTTAGCACTGGATTACTTACTTGCTCAGAAAAAGTCTTTAAAATTTGAAGACATTAAAAAAATGGAAGTATTTGTCAAAACCAACCAATGGTGGGACTCTATAGATGTGATGAACACTATAATTGGTGATATTGGTTTGACAGATTCTAGAGTAGATGAGCTTATGCTAATGTGGTCTTTGGACAAGGATTTTTGGTTACGACGAGTTGCCATAACTCACCAATTAATGAGAAAGAAAAATACAAATATCGAACTCTTGGGAAAAATATTAAAAAATAATTTTGGCAGCGACGAATTTTTTATTAATAAAGCAATTGGCTGGGCTCTTAGAGATTATTCCAAAGTCAATCCTCATTGGGTAAGAAATTTTATAGAAAGATATTCAAACGAGATGTCAAAATTGAGCATAAGAGAAGGAAGTAAATATATTTAGTTTATTTGAATGTTAGTTTAAATTGTATTTTAGGGTATTATTAATATAGGAAGATATTGATTAGAAAATATTTAGGAGGAGATGTTTATGACAGAACACTTTGAAAGAGAAGAAAAGACAGTAAATTTCCCTATTATTGGAAGACCAGCTCCGGAATTCACAGCGAATACGACTCATGGAATAATCAATTTTCCAAAGGATTATGAAGGTAAGTGGGTAATTTTATTTTCACATCCTGCAGACTTTACCCCAGTATGTACCACAGAATTTATGACCTTCTCCAGTATGTATGATGAATTTCAAGAACTCAACACCGAATTAGTAGGTCTATCAGTAGACTCAGTACATTCTCACTTGGGATGGGTAAGAGCAATGAGAAATTACTCTTGGGATGGTATAGAAAATCCTGAAATCCAATTCCCAGTAATTGACGATATAAAAATGGAAGTTGCAAATAAATACGGTATGATTCAAGGTGAATCAGAAACCAGTGCAGTTAGAGCTGTATTTTTCGTAGATCCAACAGGCATGATGAGAACTATTCTTTATTATCCAGCAGTTTTAGGAAGAAACTTCGCAGAGATAAAGAGGATAATCATTGGTCTACAAAAGAATGACAAAGACAAAGTAGCTCTACCAGCTAACTGGGAGCCAGGAAAAGATGTGATTCTTCCACCTCCAACTACTGATGAAAAAGTTGACGAAAGATTACAAGAAGTAAAAGATTCAGAAAATTTAGAAATGCTAGATTGGTATTTGACATTTAAAAAAGAAAAATAGAAATATATAAGAATAGCTGATAGGGCAGAATTTGACCTATCAGCTATTCTTATATATTATTAAAAACATCTTTTAAAGCTAAAATTAGCTTATCGATTTCATCTCTTGTAATAATCAATGGGGGTAAAAACCTAATTATAAATTCTCTTGTACAGTTTGTAATAAAGCCCCTTTTGTGAAGTTCCCGGACGATATCGGCACATTTAAAATCTACTTCAATCCCCAGCATTAAACCTTTTCCTCTTATGTCTTTTATGAAGTTATATTCTAATTTTAGCTTTTCCAATTCATTTTTGAAATATTCACCAGTATCTGCTGCAAGTCCAGGTAGATTATTCTCAACCATCTCTTCTAAAACTACGGTAGCGGCTCTAGTTGATAAAGGATTGCCTCCAAAAGTGGTGCCATGATCTCCTTCTTCTAATACGTTAGCGAAATCTCCTGAAGCTAAAATCGCACCAATTGGAACTCCATTTCCTAGGGCTTTGGCCAAAGTCAAGATGTCAGGCTCAATTCCATAATGCTCATAAGTAAATAGTTTCCCAGTTCTGCCCATACCACATTGTATCTCGTCGAATATTAAAGCCGCATGGAATTCATCTGCCAAATCCCTAGCCAATTGCACGAATTCTCTAGTGGCTAAATGAAGTCCTCCTTCTCCTTGTAAAGGTTCCATAATTATGGCATATGTATTTTCATTTACTGCAGCCTTTAGTTCTTCTAAATTATTAAACTCTACAAAAACAAATCCTCTAGCTTTTGTGCCTTTTCCTGATTTGAATTCTGGTTTGTCAGTTACATTCAATGTCATGGAAGTTCTGCCGTGGAAAGAATTTTTCATAGCTACAACTTCATATTTGTCTAAATCTTTTTCATTTAAATGGGAGCACTTCCTTGCGATTTTTAAAGCTCCCTCGTTAGCTTCTGCACCAGAATTGGCGAAGAAGACTCGATCTGCAAAGGAATGTTTTACCAATAGATTTGCTGCTGTCATTTGGGGTTTTGTGTAAAAATAATTCGAAGTGTGGATTAGTTTATCCACCTGATCTTTTAATGCGGCTTTAAATTTTTCGTTGCTATATCCTAAAGATACTACGCCTATACCACTTAGAAAATCTATGTATTCTTTCCCATTTGTGTCTACTATCACTGAATCATAAGCAGATTCCATTACAATATCGTATCTTAAAAAATTTTGAATTAAGGTATCATTAGCAAGTCTTATTATTTCCTTTTCGTCAATCTTCATCAAACTTCTCCTCTCTTGTAATATTGTAGTATATTAATGCCCTATTTACGCTGTAGAATTCAATGAATGAAAAATATATGAATAATTTAGCCAGAAATGGCTAAATATAATATAGAAATAACATTTCTATTAAATTAGTTTGCTTTTGCGAATTAAAATATACAAAAAAGGGTGATGTAAATGGGGAAACTTAAAGGAAAGGTAGCAATTGTAACTGGTTCAACTTCAGGAATGGGTAGAGATACTGCATTTTTACTAGCAGGAGAAGGTGCTAAAGTTGTAATAGTTGGTAGAAGAGAAGATAGAGCTAAAGAAGTAGTAGAAAAAATTAAATCTGATGGCGGAGAAGCTATGTACGTTGTAGCAGATATGACCAACGATGAAGATGTAGCGAATATCGTAGACAAAACTGTAGAAGAATTTGGAACAGTAGACATTCTATTTAACAATGCGGGAATAATCACTTATAAAGACACCCAAACCATTGACAAGGAAGAATGGAATAGAGTTTTCCAAGTTAACGTATATGCGCCATTATTGTTAGCTCAAAAAGTAGCTCCAATAATGAAAGAAAAAGGAGCAGGTCATATTGTCAACACTTCTTCAGTAGCTGGAACTGCAGCACGCTGGGGAGTTTCTGCATACACTGCATCCAAACATGCTATGAATGGACTTACAAGAGCATTAGCTAGAGATTTGGGACCTGAAATTAGAGTAAATGCTATTCTTCCAGGTGCTATCCAAACTGAAATGCTAGATTCTGCCGGAGGCGCAGATGCAGTTGAGCCAATGAGACTGATGAGCCCACTTCAGAGATTAGGCACAGGCAATGATATAGGAAATGTAGTATTGTTCTTAGTTACAGAACAATCAGCATTTTTGACTGGCCAATTAATTAGAGTTGACGGCGGCATAGACTGTTAAGATTAAAATCATATTGTAGATTTAAAATTGAACCCTAAGTTTTCAAAAATTATGGGTTCAATTTTTAAATAAAATATAACAAAAATTTAGGAGGAAAAACATGATTAAAATAGGCGATATGGCACCAGATTTTGAATTAGAAGATCAAGAGGGAAAAAAAGTAAAACTATCAGATTTGAAAGGGAAAAGAGTATTAATTTCTTTTCATCCTCTTGCATGGACGCCAGTATGCATTGACCAGATGAGAGCTTTGGAAAGCCACTATAAAGAAATAAAGAAAAAAGGAGTAGATGCGGTATTGGGAATTTCTGTGGATCCTCAGCCGAGCAAGGGTGTGTGGGCTCATTCATTAGGATTGGAAGAAATTAAGATACTTGCAGATTTCGAACCTAAAGGTAAAATGGCTAAAGATTACGGTCTATACAACGAAGATTTTGGAACTAGTCAAAGAGCTAATGTGTTGGTAGACGAAGAAGGAAAAGTAGCTTGGGTAAAAAAATACAAAATGCCAGAATTACCTGATATAGACGAAGTATTGGAAAATATCTAAATTTAAAATATGTATTTTATTATATTAAATAATAGAATGACTCAATGTGATGTGAAAACTAAAGCACAGGAGTCATTCTATTATTTTAACGATATTTTTTTAGATTATTAAAGTTTAAATTTATTATACAATTTTCGAATCACTTCTCCAATTACAAATACAATTACCGGCGCTCCAAAACTTATCAAGTAAATAATTGGCGACAATTTATAGTCACCATGTCCATAAATTAATAAATTCGAAAAAGCATAAGCACTTTGGAGGGAGTGACTTACCATAGCTGCAACCATGGATCCAGTGAGCAAATAGACCACACTAAATCCAGCGCTTGTAATAAAATATGCCAAGGTCATAACATTTATAGATAAATTGGCGACGTGAGGCAAAATAAAAGCAATTGCTGTAATGGTGATGGCGGTAATTGCAGGAAGTCCAAAAATGGATTTGGACTTTGGAAAATGTTTTAACATTCCATCGTGAATCGAGCGAAGCATAATCCCACGATAAACAATCTCTTCAAAAATCGGTGCAAAAATTACGGTAGAGATTATCAAAATTAAATCTGAGAAAGAATTATTACCAAAGCCAGTATTAGTAAATTCAGCCTTAGCATCTGTAGTAATGCCACTTATTTTACTTAAAAAGAAAAATGATAAATGTGTTATGACAAAAACACTTAAAATAATTATTACATTTCTCTTACTCAAAGTCTTAGTGTCAAAGCCTAAGTCCATTGAAGTTGGAAACTTTTTCGAAATTAAAGTTACACAACCTAAACTGAACACTGCCATTATAATAAACTGCAACAAAGGCGATAATTGGGCAACGCCATTAATGCCAGAGAGAAAGCTTACAAAAAAGGAAGCAACAAGCATACTTAAAAAGGGAAATATTGCGTACCAAATTTTCCAGTTTGTAGATTTTTCAGATAACATGTTTTTTATTTTCATGACGCATTCCTCCTAATAATTTTAAATTATCATATTCACAAAGATATATCAAATTTGTAAAGATTTTTACAGTTATTATTTATATATAAAATTAAACTGAGAAAATAAAAAACACAAAAAAGCTGACGGTTTTATCCATCAGCTCAGTTATCTTATTTATTTGTAAATCTTTTTTCTGCAACGTCCCAGTTGACTACTTTCCACCAATTTTTAAGATATTCAGGTCTTCTGTTTTGGTATCTTAGATAGTAAGCGTGTTCCCAAACGTCATTTCCAATAACAACCTTTTGGCCATCGCTAATTGGAGAATCTTGATTTGGATTAGAAACTATTTCTAATTTTCCATCCTTTTCAACCAGATTTACCCAACCTGAACCGAATCTACCTGCTCCTGCAGCTTCAAACTTTTCTTTAAATTCGTCGAAAGATCCAAATGTTTCTTCTAATGCAGTTTTTAATTCACCTACTGGTTCATTAGAACCACCTGGTGTCATGGTTTCCCAAAATAGTGTATGGTTATAATGACCTCCGCCATTGTTTCTAACCGCTGTTCTTATTGACTCAGGCAGAGATTCTAAATCTGTCAAAAGCTCTTCAAGAGTTTTTTCTGCAAATTCAGTTCCATCCACTGCTTTATTTAAATTATCCACATATGCTTGATGATGCTTTCCATGGTGGATTCTCATTGTTTCTTCATCTATTACTTCTTCCAGTGCATTGTAATCATATTTTAAGTCTTCTAATTTAAAAGTCATATTAATTCTCCTTTATTTTTGGTTATGTAACTTAAAATATTCACTGTATTGATAACTATTACTATTATAACCTAAAATATTTTCTTTAAACATATTAATTAAAAATTTTCTTTTATTTTTTAGATTATATTTAATAATGATACTACAATTTATTTTTACATATACTAAACTTAAAAAGAATATTTTCCCTTGACTTTAAAATAAATCAATGGTAGAGTATAAAAAAGCTTTGAAGAGGACAAGTAATTGATGGAATGCCTAAGAGAGGGAAATTCACCGGCTGAAAGATTTCCTGGACTAAAATTGACGAAAAACCACCTCTGAGCTCGCTATCAGAAATTAGTAAGATAGTGCGATGGTTCGTTATATTCTCACATTCACTATTTTAAGGTGGGAACGTGCGTAATTTTGCTCGTCCTTTTGGGGCGAGTTTTTTATTTTAGGGGGAGATTATGGATAATATAATAATTGCAAAATTTGGTGGTTCGTCACTATCCAATGGAGAACAATTTAAAAAGGTAAAAGATATCGTTTTAAGTAACCCGAATATTAAAGTAGTAGTGCCTTCAGCTCCAGGTAAAAATGAAGATGAAAAGCATAAAGTAACGGATTTACTACTCATGTGCCATCAATTGGGTTCACATAAACTGAACTTCGAAGAAGTTTTCAACATAGTTAGAAGACGATATATAGAAATAAAAAACGAATTAGGCTTAGAAATTGACATTGAAAAAGAAATGGATTTAATCAGTGAGGAGTTCAATAAGGGAAGAGATCAATCTTATTTTGCAAGTCGTGGTGAGTATTTAAATGGAAAACTCTTGGCAGATTATCTGGGATTTAAATTTTTGGATGCCAAAGAAGTTATTAGGATTTCTAACGGAAAACCAGATATGGAAAAGAGCAAAGAGCTCATCGCAAGTAAAATTGGTCCAGAAGATTATGTAGTAGTTCCAGGTTTTTACGGATTAAATGAAAAGGGCAAAATCGAAACCTTCTCTAGAGGTGGTTCAGATATTTCAGGTTCCATTTTAGCAGCAGGTATCAATGCAGAAAAATATGAAAACTGGACAGACGTGTCGGGATTTTATATAGCAGATCCAAAAATTGTAGGCGAAGGATTACCTATGGCTACTGTAACTTACAAAGAGCTTAGGGAACTGTCATACATGGGAGCTCCAGTTCTTCACGAGGAGGCTATCTTTCCAATAAAGGATTTAGGAATTCCTATACAAATATTAAACACCAATAGCCCTGAGGATCCAGGAACCATGATTTTGCCAGATGAAATCGCAGGAGATACTAAAAGTGTAATAACTGGAATAGCAGGTAAAAAAGATTTTACAGTAATTCGTGTGGAGAAGGTATATATGTCAGAAGATTTATCATTTTATAGGAGAATGACAAGTATATTCGAATCCAACGAAATAAATATAGAACATATGCCTACGAGTATCGATACAGTTTCATTTGTGGTACCAACAGTGCAAATTGAAGGAAAAGAAAGCAAAATTACTGGGGAGATCTCAATTTATTGCGACCCAGATGAAATAGTAGTAACCAAAGGAATGGCGATTATCGCTGTTGTAGGTAGAGGAATGGTTCGCGCAAAGGGAACAAGTGCTTTGTTATTTAGTGCTCTTGCTGAAGAGGGAGTAAACATTCGAATGATTAGTCAAGGCAGTGGGGAAATGAATATAATCATTGGAGTTGAAAACGAAGACTTTGAAAAAGCGATTAACGGTATCTATAAAAAATTTGAGAAAGAAAATAAAATATAAATTTCATTGGAGGGAGAAATAATGATAAATCTAGGATTATTAGGATGCGGAACTGTGGGAAGTGGAGTATTGGAAATATTTAAAGAAAGAAAAGAGATATTAGAAAAATACCTTGGTGAACCTATTGCAATTAAAAAAGTTCTAGTTAGAAATCTAGAAAATTACAAAGACAGAGACGATTTTCATATTTTTACTGACGATATATATAGCATCATCGATGATGAAGAAATAGAAACGATTATAGAAGTAACAGGAAACATCGACAAAATATTTCCTGCAATGTTAAGAGCAATGGAAAATCAAAAAAATATCGTAACTGCCAACAAGGCTATGATTTCTAAGCATATGGAAGAGCTAATCGAATATGCAAATCATCACGATGTGAAATTTTATTACGATGCGGCAGTAGCGGGAGCGGTTCCAATTATTGAATCTATAAAGAATATAGCAAACCTAAATGAAGTTAAGTCTATAAAGGGAGTTTTAAACGGAACCTGCAATTTCATTTTATCCAGTATGGAGGAAGGGAAAGACTACAAATCTGCACTTCAAGAAGCCCAAGACATAGGATTTGCTGAAGCTGATCCTACTGATGATGTGGAAGGCTTTGACACTATGAGAAAACTGAGAATACTTTCTACTTTAGCATTTAAAGAAAAAGTTTCTGAAGAAGATATTAGTCTTAAGGGAATTACAGAAATATCCATAGAAGACATACAGGCACTAAATGAACGGGGAGAAAGATATAAATTAGTAGCGAGCGCATACAAAGAAAACGGAAAAATAATAGCAAAAGTCGAGCCGACTATAGTAAAAAAAGATTCAGTTATTGGCGGATTAATTAATGGAGAAAATGCTATTGTTGTGGAAGGTGACAACTGCGGTAAATTAGTATTTAAAGGTCCAGGAGCTGGCGGAAGACCCACAGGATTTGCAATACTAACAGACGTATTGAATATCTATAAAGATTAAGAGGAAAAAATGAAATATACTTCTACAAGAGACAATAAAGTAAATATCACGGGAACTCAAGCTGTAATCAAAGGAATTTCAGATGAAGGAGGATTATTTCTTCCCAAAGAGTTTCCAACTATAAATATCCAAGATTTCAGAGGTTTGACATATCAAGAAATAGCAATAAATATTTTAGAATTGTATTTTCCAGAGATTTCATATGAAGAATTAGAAAAAATTGTAAATAATTATAATTATAAATTTGAAAATTCAAAAGAAATCACACCGATAAAGACCTTTGATAATATTTCATTTCTAGAACTGTTTCATGGACCTACTAGTTCTTTTAAGGATATGGCCTTGAGTTTGCTGCCGGGTCTTATGAGAGCAGCATATGATGTAAATAATATAACAGAGAGATTATTAATTTTAACCGCTACATCAGGAGATACGGGAAGCGCTGCCCTTGAAGGTTTTAAATCCCAAGATAGGACAGAGATTGCTGTGTTTTATCCTGATGGAGGCGTATCGGATATACAAAAGCTTCAGATGGAACTCTCAGATGGTGGAAATGCTTCAGTTTTTTCCATAACTGGTAATTTCGATGATGCCCAAAGGTCTGTTAAAGAAATATTTGCTGACGATGACATAAAAGAAAATTGCCTAATAAATAGAAAAAACTTAGGCTCAGCAAATTCCATAAATATCGCTAGACTAATATCTCAAATACCATATTATGTTTATTCATACGTCACTTTATTAGAAAAAGGAATCATAAAAGATGGGGAAAAAATAGATATAATTGTACCAACGGGAAATTTTGGAGACATATTAGCAGGAATATACGCAAAATTTATGGGCGTTCCTATAGAAAATGCAATATGCGCCTCTAACTCCAATGATGTGCTGACAGAATTTTTCAATACAGGATATTATAATGCTAACAGAGAATTTTTGAAAACTTTAACACCCTCTATGGACATACTAATTTCTAGTAACCTAGAGAGATTCCTATACACTATCTCAAAAGGCGATTCAGAAGAAATAGTTTCCATCTATGATGAATTAAAACAAAAAGGTTCTTTCAAGTTTCCTAGGAAATTACCTGATTATATCAAAGGAATTTCTGCAGATGATAAAAGAACGAAAGAGATAATAAAAGAAGTTTTTGAAAAACATAAATATTTAATAGACCCACATACAGCAGTTGCTTACGAAGGAGTTAGCCTTACGAAAAATCACGCACTAGTGGTGAGTACGGCAAGTCCATACAAGTTTCCAGATGCAATTTTAGAAGCTTTTGCCATTAAAATAGAAGGAAATTTGGAAGAAAAAATAAATAAGATTAATAATCTTACAAACTCTAAAATACCAGTGGCTATTGAAAATATGTTGGCTAAAGAAATTGAAGAAAAGCATCCGTTGAAAATTGGAGATATTAAGAAAAAAGTCATGGAAATTTTGGAGAGATAAAATGAAAATTAGAGTACCCGCAACTACAGCGAATATAGGACCAGGATTTGACACCATGGGAATAGCTTTAAACTTATATAATTACTTTGAATTAGAAGAAAAAAAAGAAAAGAAAACCTTGGCTGACATTGCCTTTGGAAAATATTTTGAATATATAGGAAAAGAAATTCCAAATTATTCTGTAAAAATATTAGATTCAGAAATACCAATAGCCCGAGGATTAGGATCTTCTGCTAGTCTCATTGTAGGAGGAATTGCCCTTGCCAATAATCTAAACAATAATTATCTATCCGATATAGAAATTTTGGAGATAGCAATAGAAGTAGAAGGTCATCCCGATAATGTTACACCAGCCATATTTGGAGGATTATGCGTTTCGGCAGTAAGAGACGATAAAGCATTTTATTGCAAAAGGGAAATAGATGATAGTCTTAACTTTGTAACTTTCATACCTCCATATGAAGTTCCGACACAAAAGGCAAGAAGTGTCCTACCTAAAGAAATCGACTATAAAAAGGCCATAGAAAATATGAGTAACACCGCCATGATAATTTCATTGATTGGAGAAAAAAATTATAAAGATTTAAGCAGTTTTCTCCATGACAATCTCCACGAACCCTTTAGAAAAGAATTGATAAAGGACTACGATTCAATAAAAGAAATTTCAAAAAATTATGGATCCATAGGAACATATATAAGCGGCTCAGGACCTACTATGATTAGCCTAACATTGGAAGAAGATTTCATAGAAAAATTGAACGACGAAAAATTAAGCGATATTAAGATTTTAGAATTAAAGTGTGACAATGAAGGATATGTTGTCCTTTAGTACTAATAACATGAGAGTGCTCGTTAATGGGCACTTTTTTATATGAAAAAATAATGAAATAATTTCATATGGATAAATGCTGTGGTATTATTACTAGTAATATTACAGAAAACGTTTTCTTCAATCTATCTGAATTACGTCACTGTAATAAATATTACTTAAGAGGGATTTATATGAGAAAATCGAAAGTGGGTTTTATGTTGGTGTTTGTA
>CANRJQ010000028.1:0-18819 GCA_947630985.1 uncultured Clostridia bacterium
CCCATCAGATATCACTGAAGATTATATCGACTATGTATTAAAAGTAGATACAATTGGCAAAAAGGCCGGAATAGTTTCAGGAACTACTATGATTACAAAAGACCCAGTTGGTCTTAAGATAGCGCAAGATACACTTAATGCCATGATAGCAACAGGACTTGTAAAAGATGGATTAAGTTTCCAAACTGGAGCTGGTGGAATATCTCTTGCTGTAGCTGATTATCTAAGAGACTATATGATAGAAAAAGAAATAAAAGGCAGTTTTGCTTCAGGTGGAATCACAGGATATCTTGTGGATATGCTTGAAGAAGGATTATTCGAGACTCTATTCGACGTACAATGCTTTGACTTAAAAGCAGTAGACTCCCTTGGATATAATAAAAACCATTTGAGGATGAGCGGATCCCAATATGGGAATCCAGAAGTTTCTTGCGTAGTAGATAATCTAGACATTGTAATTCTAGGCGCAACTGAAATCGATACGAATTTCAACGTAAACGTAACTACTGGTGCTCATGGAATGCTAATGGGTGGATCTGGCGGACATCAAGATACAGCCTTTGGCTCTAAAGTAAGTATAATAGTTTCTAAATTGTTCTCATCTAGGATTCCATTTGTAAAGGACAGGGTAGATGTAATAACTACACCAGGAAATACTGTGGATATATTAGTTACTGAAAGAGGAATTTCAATAAATCCGTTGAGAACAGATTTATTAGAAAAATTTGCTGAAGCTAAAATAGATGTTATAGATATTCACGATTTGAAAAAATACGCTGAAGATGTAATGGGCGTTCCGGAAAAAATTGAAAAAACCGATAAAATAGTAGGAGTATCCCAATCTAGAACTGGAGATATACTAGACTATATATACGAAGTTAAACACTAATCAAAAAGGGGGACTAGTCCTCCTTTTTTAAATTACATAAAAATTCACATAATTTCCCCATCTAATTATTAGACTGAATTAGCCTTGAATGTTATAATCAATTATAGACACATTGTAAAATTTAGTTGATGAATGTACAGTTTGTTATTATAATATTTTATAAGATTTGAATAAGAGGGGTTATATGAAAAAAGCTATAGTCCTAGCTGCTGGTGAAGGCAAAAGAATGAAGTCCAATACGCCCAAAGTTTTACATCACGTATTGGGCATTAGTATGCTAGGAAATGTAATAAGAGAATTAAAAAAATCTGAGATAGACAAAATCATCGTTATCGTTGGTCACGGAAAGGATGAAGTAATAAAGGAATTAGAAGCCTATGGAGAGGAAGTAATTTATCGAGAGCAACCCATTGGGGAAGGTGCTCCATATGGTACTGGATTTGCTGTTATGGCTGCCATTGACGATATCTCAAAGGATGACGAAGTATTAGTCGTATGTGGAGATACGCCTTTATTAAAAGGAGAGACGCTGAAATCTTTTATGGAATTTAATAATGTAAATGGATTTTCGGCTAGTGTTATGACTGCAGATGTGAATGACAATTTTGGGTACGGTAGAATTGTCAAAAATTCTTTAGGTTATGTTGAAAGAATTGTAGAAGAAAAAGATGCTAATGATTTGGAAAAAAATATCACTGAAATTAATTCTGGCGTTTATACATTTATGGGAAAATACCTTATAGACAACTTAAAGAAACTAGATACGGATAATTCTCAAGGCGAATTATATTTAACTGACGTGGTTAGAATTCTTAACTCCCAGGGAGAAAATGTTGGTGGATTTTTAATTGAAGATGAACTAGAAATATTAGGCGTAAATTCCAGAGTACAATTAGCTCAGTGCGATAAAATTCTTAGAAAAAGAATAAACACTAGACATCTAGAAGAAGGTGTAAGCATTATTGATCCAGAGAACACTATTATTGAAGCTGATGTAATAATTGGAAAAGATACTGTTATATATCCAGGAGCTAGAATAACTGGTAATACTAAAATTGGTGAGAACTGCATTATAGAGGGAGATACTTTTATTGTCGACTCTGTGATAGAGAAGAATACTTGTATAAAAAGCTCTTATATAGAAGAATCATCAGTGGGTAATGGCGTAATGATGGGTCCCTTTGCTCACATAAGACCCAATTCTATAATAAAAGATTTTGCACATATAGGAAATTTTGTAGAGTTAAAAAATACTATCTTTGGAGAACATTCCAAGGCTGGACATCTTGCCTATTTAGGAGATTCCGAAGTTGGGAATGATGTAAATATAGGATGTGGCGTAATAACTGTCAATTACGACGGTATAAATAAACATAAAACTAAGATTGAGGATTATGCTTTTGTAGGGTCAAATGCAAATTTGGTAGCTCCTGTAAATATAGGTAAAAATGCCTATGTTGCTGCAGGCTCAACTATTACAAAAGACGTAGAGGAAGAAGATTTAGCTATTGAAAGATGTGAACAAAAATCAATAGCAGGCTGGGTAAGAAGAAAAAATAGGGTTAAGTGACCAGGAGGACGTTAATGAAAAATATTGGGTATGGGCAACTGAGTATTATTTCAGGGAATTCAAATATTCCTTTGGCAGAAAGTATTTGTGATCATTTGGGAGTTACTTTGGGAGATACGGAAGTAAAACACTTTAAAGATGGCGAGATTAATCTTAATATTGGAAATTCTGCTAGGGGAGCCGATGTATTTGTAATCCAACCTACAAGCACGCCAGTAAATGACAATTTGATGGAATTATTGATACTGATTGATGCTTTAAAAAGAGCATCAGCAGGCAGAATAAACGCAGTAGTTCCTTACTATGGTTATGCTAGGCAAGATCGCAAAACTAAGGCTAGAGAACCTATCACAGCTAAATTAGTAGCAGATTTGTTAACTGTAGCGGGTGCAGATAGAGTAGTTACTATGGACCTTCACGCAGGGCAGATACAAGGGTACTTTAACATTCCTGTTGATCATTTGTCTGCTTTAGAAAAACTTTCAAACTACTTTAAAGAATACGTAAAAGAGGACCCTGATTTTGTAGTAGTATCACCTGATTTAGGTGGAGTTACTCGTACTAGAAAATTTGCCAACTATTTAAAATTACCAATAGCAATTATAGAAAAGCTCAGACCAAGACCTAATGAAAATGAAGTAATGAATGTCATAGGAGATATTGAAGGAAAAAATGTCATTTTAGTTGACGACATTATCGATACCGGTGGAACTATTTGTAAAGCGGCTGAGGTTTTAGCAAAACGTGGAGCGAAAAAAGTATATGGTGCTGCAACTCATGGGGTTCTAAGTGATAATGCAGTCCAAAGAATACAAGATTCTGTCATTGAGGAATTTGTAATTACAGATACAATTAATCAGCCAGAAGAAAACAAACAAGATAAAATTAAAATAGTTACTGTGGGAGATCTTATAGCTCAGGCAATCGATAGAATTCACAACAATGAGTCTATAAGTGTGATTTTCGGATAATAAATGAAGGCAATAATAGGACTGGGAAATCCAGGTAAGGATTACCAAAGAACTAGACACAACGTAGGATTTATGGCCATTGATCAATTGTCCAATATGCTAAATATTACAGTGAACAAAATAAAATTCAAATCAGTTTTTACAGACTTCAACTACAAAGGGGAAAAGATATTATTAGTAAAACCCCAAACTTATATGAATAGAAGTGGAGAAGCTGTAAGGGAATTGATGAATTTTTATAAGTTAGAACCAGAGGATATCATTGTAATTTATGATGATGTGGACATTCAATTTGGAGATGTGAGAATTCGTATGAAGGGCAGTGGTGGAAGCCATAATGGAATGAAGTCCATCATTTCCCAAATCCAATCAGATCAATTTCCAAGGATACGAATAGGAGTAGGCCAAAAACATGAGGCACAAGATTTAGCAAATTTTGTACTATCTGCATTTTCTAAAGAAGAAATTGAAGATATTGATATAGCTACAAAAAATGCTGGCGAAGCTGCTTTGACATTTGCATCCCAAGGTATCGATGTAGCTATGAATAAATATAATATTAGAAAAAAAGATTAAGAGAACAATTTCAGTTGTTCTCTTTTGGATAGATTAGAAAAGCGGTGGAGAATTGAAGAATTTTTTAGCTGACACATTAATGACGATGGGATCATACGAAAATCTCATAGACGATATAAAAAGGAAAAAATCCGTAATTTCAGTAAATGGAATAATTGAAGAAGGTCTAGGACACTTTCTATATTCTGTTAATTTCCATGTTCCTAGAAAAAAGATAATTATTACCTATGATGAAAACAGAGGGAAAAAAATATATGAAGATTTAAAAAATTTGAACGTAGAGAATGTGTTTTTCTTTCCTAAAAAAGAAGATTTTTTTTATAACAGCATCGCTAGATCTTTGGACTCACAAAATCGACAAGTAGAAGCCATGTGGAACTTGATACACAAAGATGCAATAATTGTAACCACAGTAGAAGCTTGTTTAAATAAAATAATGAGCAAAGAAATATTTGATAAAAACAGCTATTATGTGGATTTATCAGATAAAATTGACGTGGAAGAATTTTCTCAAATATTGGTAAAGTCAGGATATGAAAATGTATTTAGCGTAGAAGGAAAGGGACAATTTTCTATTAGGGGCGGCATAATAGACGTTTTTTCTCCAATACACGAATATCCTTATAGGATTGAACTATTCGACAATGAAATAGATTCCATTAGGATTTTCGATCCCAAAAGCCAAAGATCCATAGAAAATTGTGAGTTTATAGAAATTTCTCCAGCCATGGAAAATATACTACTAGAAGAAAAAATAAACTCATTAGTTAATAATCTAGTAGGAGATTTGAATTCTACAAAAATAAAAGATGAAGGTATACTCAGGAGATTAAATGAGAAATTTGGCGAGATAATTGGTCGATTGGAAGGAAATCTCCATATTAGAAATCTAGACCTTCTAATTCCATATATAGACAGTAATGACTTGAATTCTATAATCGACTATGGAGACGATGAAACCTTAATTTTCATTGATGAACCCAGGAGAATTGAAGAAAAAATTAGTGAACAAGATAAGGATTTTAAACACAGATTTTCTGATTTATTAATGGCAGGAGAAGTTTTATTTTCCCACGAAAATAGTTTTTTTGAATATGAAAATATAATAGAAAAAATTAAACAAAACACCAAGATTACTTTTAGCAATATTTTAAGAGATAATAAATACTTTAAACCCAATTCTATTGTAACTTTTAGAATGAAGCCATCTACTTCCTATAATGGAAGAATGGATATATTTAAAGAAGAAATACAAAGATATCAATATAGAGGATATAAAATAGCTATCTTAGTCGATGGAAGGGAAAGATTAGAAAGACTTAAAAATGCTCTTTTAGAAATGGAAATATCCGCTACTATAGTCGAAGATTTAGATCAAGAGATTAAATCTGGTCAGGTGCTCATATTGGATAGCTCTATTCGAAACGGATTTGAATATTCTGATATAAAATTTTCTATTATTAGTCATAGAGAAATATATGGAAATGTTAAAAAAGAAAAATCTAAGAAAAAAAAGAAGACACCAGGTATTACCGATTTTTCTGACATAGAAGTAGGAAGTTATGTAGTCCATGAAAATCATGGAGTTGGCATATACCAAGGAACTGAACAATTAGAAATTCAAGGCAATATTAGGGATTTTATTTTAATCCAGTATAGGGGAGCTGATAGACTTTATATTCCCACTGACCAATTAGGACTGCTACACAAATACGTAGGTGCTGGAGAATCGACTCCTAAGGTTCACAAATTGGATAGTGTTGAATGGAATAAAGTCAAGTATAAAGCAAAGCGCTCCATCGACGATATGGCAGATGAGTTAATAGAATTGTATGCTTCCAGGGAAGCCAAAGTAGGATACAAATTTTCAGAAGACTCACTGTGGCAAAGGCAATTCGAAGATGCTTTTCCCTATCAAGAAACCGATGGGCAACTTAGTTCAACTATTGAAATAAAAGAAGATATGGAAGCACAAACTCCCATGGATAGGCTTTTGTGTGCTGATGTAGGATATGGAAAAACTGAAGTAGCACTAAGAGCTGCTTTTAAAGCTGTTATGGACGGAAAACAAGTGGCATTTTTAGTACCCACTACTATACTTGCTCAACAACACTACAATACTATGATAGAAAGGTTTAGAGATTTTCCTGTTAATGTAGCTATCCTAAGTAGATTTAGAACCAAAAATGAAATAAAGGAAAGTATTAAAAGTCTAGGAAAAGGTCAAGTAGATATAGTAATAGGAACTCACAGGCTTCTATCAAAAGACGTGAAATTTAAAGATTTGGGACTATTGATAATTGATGAAGAACAACGATTCGGCGTTAGGCACAAAGAGACATTAAAGATGCTTAAAGAAAATGTCGATACTTTGACACTTACAGCTACTCCAATTCCCAGAACCTTGCAAATGTCCATGGTAGGCATTAGAAATATGTCAGTAATAGAAGAACCACCGGAAGAAAGGTTTCCTGTGCAGACATATGTCGCTGAGTTTAACTCAGGTATGGTGAGGGAAGCCATACTTCGAGAAATAGACAGGAAAGGACAAGTTTACTTCCTTTATAACAAAGTAAGTGATATCGAATCAATGGCTGCTAAACTTCAAGAACTAGTTCCAGAAGCGAGAATCACCATAGCTCATGGCCAAATGGGCGAGAGAGCATTGGAAGATACATTTATATCTTTTTTGGAAAAAGAAAGCGATGTTCTACTTTGTACAACAATAATTGAAACTGGTTTGGATATACCAAATGTCAATACAATAATAATATATGATGCTGATCACTTTGGACTATCTCAGCTTTATCAATTGAGAGGTCGAGTAGGCAGATCGAATCGAATAGCATATGCTTATTTCACATATAGAAAAGACAAACAATTAAGTGAAATATCAGAAAAGAGATTAATGGCAATCAAGGAATTTACAGAATTTGGATCAGGATATAAAATTGCTCTTAGGGATTTGGAAATAAGAGGTGCCGGGAATGTACTGGGTTCTCAACAACACGGACATATTAATTCAATCGGATACGATATGTATTTATCCTATTTAGAAATTGCTATGAGAAAATTAAAAGGCGAAGAGATAAAAGATGTAAATGAAACCACTATAGATTTAAATGTGGAAGCCTATATACCAGGAACATATATAGAAGATGAAAACCAAAGATTAGAATTTTATAAGAAGATTTCCATAATTGAAAACGATGATGATTACTCTGAGCTTTTGGAAGAGGCTATTGATAGGTATGGAGATATTCCCGAATCTGTAAACAATCTTTTGGATGTATCCCAAGTGAAATTTATGGCCAATGAAATTGGAATAGAGTCCATAAGCGGAAATAAAGATTTGGTGAAATTTAAATTCTTTGAAGATAGAGATGTGGAACTCAAAAACTTAAACGAGCTTATAAATAATTATGGAAGCCGAGTCCAGTTTAATTTCAGTGGAGTAAAAGAGTTTAGTTTTTCACCAAAAAAATATCCATTGTTAGAGATAAAAGAATTATTAGAGAATATTAGTTGATAATTTAGTTAAAATTGCAATATTTGAAAAAAATATGATATAATACTTTAGACTTCGAAAAGGAGAGTTTAATGAATAAGAAAAAAATATTAATTACAATGATGGCCTTTGCCCTATTATTAACAGGATGCGGCGGAGGAAAAAGTGGAGCAGTTGCAACAGTTGATGGCGTAGATATCCCCCAAGAAACATTCGATTTGTATTATAAAATACAAAGGGAAAGTCTTGTAAGTCAAATGGGTGAAGAAGCATTAGAACAACAAAATGACAAACTGGGTAGAACTACTGGAGAAGTAGTTAGAACAAATATTTTAGACAATCTAATTTCTAACCAAGTGGTTTTAAATGCTGCAAAAGATGCAGATTTAGGTGATATTGATGCTATAACTGATGAGCAAATTGCAACAGAAAAAGAATATTCTGGTGAAGAACAATTTGCAACAACATTGGAATCTTTAGGAATTAGCGAAGAACAATACAAAAGTATAATTAAAGACAATATTACCATCACAGAATTTAGAAATAAAAAGATGGCAGAATATGAAATTTCCGATGAAGAAATCCAAAAATTCTTTGAAGAAAATCAAGACTATATGAACGAAGCTGAAGCAAGACACATTCTAGTTGAAACTGAAGAAGAAGCTAACAATGTTCTAAAGAGATTGGAAAATGGTGAAGACTTTGCAGAATTAGCTATGGAATTATCTCAAGATCCAGGCTCAGCTGTTCAAGGTGGAGATCTAGGATATTTCGCTCAAGGTGCTATGGTAGAAGAATTTGATACCTTTGTATTTGGAGCAGAAGTAGGGGAAGTATCTGAACCTATTCAAACTCAATTTGGATTCCATATAATTGAAGTAACAGGAAAGAAAAGTTCTGTTGAAGATTTCAAAGATGATATTGTAAAAGCTTTACAAGGACAAAAATTCTTAGAAGAAATGGAAGCTCTAGAAAAGAAAGCAAAAGTTCAAAAGCACATAGACCTTTCTAAAGAACCAGAATCCATTAAAAAATATTTAGAAGAACAAAAAGCCAATGCACCTGTTGAAGAAGTACCAGAAGAAACAACAGAAGAAGCACCAGCAGAAGGCGAAACAAAAAAACCATAAAAAATGATTAAGTTCGGCTAGTAGAGTCGAACTTTTTTATTTGCTTTTTTTAATAATACTGATGTAACTAAAACGTAGATATTGATCAAGTTTTTAAATTTACAATTTATTTAAATGATGATTTTTATTGAGATCAGGGATAATAAATAAATTTTATAATCAGTCACAATATATCATCAAAAATTTGAGGGGATGTGTTAAAAAGCTTGAATAAATGTCCATTTTATCCAATTTTTTCCACTTTTGTATAGACAAATGATATTTAATTGGATAGAATTACTATAGAGGTGACAAATGGGCAAAATAATAGTAATTGGTATGGGTTCAAGCGACTTCACACAAATTAATGGACAGGCATTAGAGATAATTAATTCCAATAACAAAATATATTCTAGAACTGAACGGCACGAAGTAATTAATGTATTAAAAGAAATAAAAGAAATTGTTTTTTTGGATAAATATTATGATAGTGCTGACACAATTGAAAAAGTAGATGAAAAAATAGTAGAAGAATTATTAAAAGAGTCTATCAATGAAGATATTGTTTACTTAGTTCCTGGGAGCCCATTTGTGTTGGAAAAATCTGTAGAATTACTGATAAAAAAGGATATAGAATTAGAAATCATAAACAATCAATCCTTTGCAGATTTAGTATTTTCCAGAATTAATTATGTAACTGATGGCTATAGAACAATAAGTGGAAAAGACTATAATAATTTCAAAGTGGATTTCTCTATTGATTTACTAATACAAGAAGTTGACAACGAATTTTTACTTGATGAGATTATCCTAAATATCAGTGAAATATATCCAATGGAGACTAAATTTTCTATCATAAAAGATGGTGGCTTAAAAACTGAAGAAATATACCAAGACTCATTGAGCAATTACTCTAGAAGAATTAAACCCAATCACCAAACTACCTTACTCATACATAGGCCTGATGGTTTATACGATTTCTCAAGTCTAGTGGAAATATCTGACTTTTTAAGAGGTCCTGATGGATGTCCATGGGACATAGAACAAACTCATGCTAGCATGCGTCAAGACCTGCTAGAAGAAGCCTATGAGGTCGTAGAAGCGATTAATGAAGAAGATCCAGAAGGGCTATTAGAAGAATTAGGAGATTTGCTATTTCAAGTAGTAATGCATTCTCAAGTCGCTAAAGAAAATGGAGACTTCAATATAATAAATGTAATAAATGGCATAAGCAAAAAATTAATTTTGCGTCATCCCCACGTTTTTGGTGATTTAAACCTTGACAAAAGCGCTAAAGTGTTGCAAAATTGGGATAGTATTAAATACTCCCAAAGAAATTTTAATACTTTTTGGGAAAGATTAAACGACTCCAGGGGACTACCATCAACTATACGAGCTTATAAAATTATAGATAAAGTTACGAGAATAGGATTTGATTGGAATGAAACTGGAGAAATTTTAGGTAAAGTAAAAGAAGAATATGATGAAGTTATTGAAGCACTGGAAGATCCCAAAGCTTTAAGAGAAGAATTGGGAGATTTATTATTTACAGTAGCAAATTTATGTCATCACTTAGGTTATGAACCTGAACTTTTACTAACGGAAGCTTGTGACAAATTTGTTAACAGGTTTAAAACAATGGAAGAGACTGCCCAGGAAGAATGCTTAGATATTCAAGCTTTAGATAAAAGCGAATTGGAGCGTTTATGGCAAGCTTCCAAATTACAGTAGGAAGTTATATATTTTTATATAAACTTATTATTTTAGGAGGTTATTATGAACAAACAAGAATTGGTAGCTCAAATTGCTGAGAAAAGTGAATTAACAAAGAAGGATTCTGAAAGCGCATTAAACGCTTTTATCGAAACTGTACAAGAAGCACTAGCAGATGGTGACAAAGTTCAATTAGTAGGATTTGGAACATTTGAAGTTAGACACAGAAAAGCTAGAGAAGGTAGAAATCCTAGAAACCCTGAAGAAAAAATCAATATTCCAGCATCAAAAGCACCTGTATTTAGAGCTGGAAAAGGATTCAAAGAAATAGTAAACAAATAGTTTATCAATTAAGGTACATCTATATCAGGTGTACCTTAATTAAAAAGATGGAGAGTTATGAGATTAGATAAATTTTTAAAAGTTTCACGATTAATAAAAAGAAGAACAGTGGCCAAAGAAGCTAGCGATGCCGGTAAAGTGTTAATAAACGGAAAAATCGCAAAAGCAAGCGACAATGTAAATGTAGGGGATACAATCACAATCAATTTTTCTAACAATACTGTGAGTGTTGAAGTGATAAATGACGGAGAAAATATTGCAAACCCTAAACCAGATGAATTATACGTAAGATTATAAAATTGTTTATAATTAATGGGAGTGACATATGAAAAACAAAAGTAAAGGATTTAAATATATACTTATTGTAATGATTTTTGTTTTAATATATTTTGCATATAATATACACGACCAATTAAATCATATATATGCCTTGGAAAAAACTCTAGATGAAAAGGCAGAAAAAGTAGCGCAGTTAAATACAGATATTCAAAAATTAGAATATGAAATAGAAAATAGTGGAAGTTTGAAATTTATTGAGCAAATCGCTAGAGATGAATATGGCATGGTAAAACCTAAAGAAGTCATTTTCAAAGATAAAGATAAAGAAAACTCCACTAAACCATTTGAAAATAAATAAAATTGGGAGGAATTATGGCTATTAGTATCGGTGAAATAGTCGACGGTAAAGTAGTGAAAACTACTAATTTCGGAGCTTTTGTTAGAATTAAAGAAGGTGTAGAGGGTCTGGTACATATATCAGAGCTTTCCAATGGCTTTGTTCAAAAAGTAGAAGATGTTGTAAATGTCGGGGATGAAGTAAAGGTAAAGGTAGTATCTGAAAAAGAAGGTAAAATTGCTTTATCTATAAAACAAGCTATACCTAAAAGTTCAAAACCTAGCAATGTAGATTGGTTAAAAGAAAAAGAATCAGAAAACACAGATATGTCTTTTGAAGACAAAATCAATAAGTTTATGAAACAAAGTAATGAAAACCTTCAACAAGCTAGAACTAGAGAAAACAAAAGAAGTAATAACAGGAGAAAGAATAATAATAGCTAATTTCCTTATGTGATAGAATACTCTATCACTTTTTATGTTAATAATGAGAGAAAAAATAATAAAAAATATAAGTACCTATAATTTAATTGAAAGAGGAGATTCTATCCTAATAGGCTTTTCGGGAGGAATGGATTCTACCTCACTTCTTTACTCCCTGTTAGAAATTAGGGATGATTTTGATTTGACTATTTCAATCTGTCACTTAAATCACGGTGTAAGGGGTGAAGAGGCAAATCGAGATGAAGAGTTTTCTAAAAATACAGCTAAAAAATTAGGGATATATTTTAAATCGGAAAAAGCTGACATGCATGGTTTAGCCCATAAAGAAAAGATTTCCAAAGAAGCTGCAGGAAGAAAACTTAGACAAGATTTCTTTAAAAGGGTTTCTGAAGAGATCGGAGCCAATAAAATCGCGCTAGCTCACAATTATAATGATCAAGTGGAAACGTTACTCATGAGAATTATAAGGGGCACTGGATTAGACGGGCTTAAAGGCATAGAGTATAAAAGTGGCGCAATTATCAGGCCCTTATTAAATATAACTCGAAAAGAAATTGAGGAATACATATATAAGAACAATATTCAATATGTGGAAGACTCTACAAATTTGGAAATAGATTATCATAGAAATAAAATTAGAAATGTCTTATTGCCACTTCTAAGAGAAGAATACAACCCCAAGATAGATACTAGTATATTTAATTTGTCAGAGTTGGCTAAACTAGATGGAGAATTTTTAGAACAATATTCAAAAAATATATTTAGAGAAATTGCTATAAAAGAATCCAATCAAATCAGCATAAATATCGATCAACTTAATTCCTTGGATAAAGCTATACAAAATAGAATAATTAGATTGGCATTTGATCAATTCCCAAAAGGTTTGAGAGATTTGTCATTAGAAAACGTAGAAGAAATTATTCAACTGAAAGATCTGCAATCTGGAAAATTCATAGATAATATAAATGAAATTAGGATTAGGAACTCATATGGAAATTTTATATTTGAAAGAAATTTAAATATTCACCATAATGATATATATATTTCTTTAAAAAAGGGTATCAATAACATTCATGGCGAAATAATATTAGTTGAAGAAGTTAGTGAACAAATAAATACAAAAAATTCTATTACTATACCTAAAGAATTAATAAAAACAGATTTAGTAATTAGAACTCGTAAAGATGGAGATAAAATGCGTCCACTTGGACTTTCTGGAACTAAGAAGTTAAAAGATATATTTATTGACAAGAAAATTGATAGACTTCATAGAAATAAATACTTAATCTTAGCAGATTCTGAGAATATTTATTGGATCATTGACCTATTGAAAAGTGAATTAACTGAACTAAAATCTAAAAATGATGAGTATATAAAAATAACTAAAGTGAATATGGAGGATTAATATGCACAAAGACATTGAAGCCATATTATTCGATGAGGAAACAATATCAAAGCGAATTGCAGAATTGGCCAAACAAATTACTGAGGACTACAAGGGAGAAAATTTAACTTGTATATGTATTTTAAAAGGTGGAGTTTTCTTCATGACTGATTTATTAAAAAAAATAGATATGCCAGTTATGATGGATTTTATGGATGTTTCAAGCTATGGCGCTTCTACAATATCATCTGGACAAGTTAGAATAATTAAAGACTTAGAACATAGTGTTAAAGATAGAGATGTATTAGTAGTTGAAGATATAATAGATACTGGAATAACATTAAACTATGTCGTAGACTTGTTGAAATCTAGAGAAGCTAAATCAGTAGAAATCGTAACCCTTTTAAATAAAAAGGATAGAAGAGAAATCGAATTGGATATAAAATACTGTGGATTCGATATTCCTGATTATTTCGTCGTGGGATATGGGTTGGACTTTGATGAGAAATACAGAAATTTACCATATATAGGATACTTAAAAGAAGAGTTGTACAAATAGGAGGTACGCGTGGGCAATAGACGATTTGGTGGATTTGGGATATATTTACTAATATTAGTTCTGATATACTTTGGTATAACCAATTTAAATAAAACAACTATGGATAAATCACAAGACATTGACTTAACAGAGTTGATAGAAAAATTGGATTCTGGAGAAATAAAAAGAATTGAACAAGTAGGTAATAGCCTTTATGTTGAGGATAAAAGCAATACAAAATTCAAGGCAAATATTTCAGGACTGATGGGTGAAAACTTTTACGAAAAGTATATATCAGAAAAAGTGGATACAAAAGAGATTGCTTTTAGTGTTCAAGAAGTTAAAGATACTGCTTGGCAACGTGATATAGTTACGACAGTCTTGATGATTGGTGGATTTGCTCTCATTTGGTTTTTTCTTATGCAGTCCATGCAAGGTGGAGGAAATAAAACCATGTCCTTTGGAAAATCCAAGGCAGTTCTCCATAACGAAGACAGTAAAGTAGATATTACCTTTAATGACGTTGCTGGGCTAGAAGAGGAAAAAGAAGAACTAGAGGAGATAGTAGATTTTTTAAGAAATCCTAAAAAATATACAGAAGTAGGTGCTAGGATTCCTACAGGAGTTTTGATGGTAGGTCCACCAGGAACTGGAAAGACATATCTTTCTAAAGCAGTAGCTGGAGAAGCTAGAGTTCCATTTTTCTCAATCTCAGGATCTGACTTTGTTGAGATGTTTGTAGGTGTAGGAGCTAGTAGAGTAAGGGACTTATTTGAAAACGCAAAAAAACATGCACCAGCAATTATTTTTATAGATGAAATAGATGCAGTAGGTAGAAGAAGGGGAGCAGGCTTAGGTGGAGGACATGATGAAAGGGAACAAACTCTAAATCAACTTCTAGTTGAAATGGACGGCTTCTCAAAAAACGAAGGAATTATTATCATGGCAGCTACAAACAGAGCCGATATACTAGACCCTGCACTTTTAAGACCTGGTAGATTTGATAGGATGATTTATGTAGGTGTACCAGATGTTAGAGGAAGAGAAGCCATACTAAAAGTACACACTAAGAAAAAACCTTTATCAGAAGATGTCAATTTAAACACCATAGCCAAAAGAACTCCAGGATTTACACCTGCTGATTTAGAGAATATGGTAAACGAAGCTGCTTTATTAACTGCTAGAGACAATAGAAAATTTATAACAATGTCAGACATCAACGAAGCTTCTATAAAAGTTCAAGCAGGACCTGCTAAAAAGAGTAAAGTTGTAAGCGAAAGAGACAAGCGAATTACTGCTGTTCATGAGGCTGGACATGCTGTGGTTTCTAGATTGATGCCTGATAGCGATCCTGTCCATATGATTACAATCATACCTAGAGGAATGGCAGGAGGTTTTACAGCATATATTCCAGAAGATGACGATGAATTCATAACCAAATCATATTTAGAAAATAGACTAGTTTCACTTTTAGGTGGACGTGTTGCAGAAGATTTGGTACTAAATGAAATCTCAACAGGTGCTTCCAATGACATAGAGAGAGCTACTAAAATTGCTAGATCTATGGTGGAAACTTATGGAATGAGTGAAACTTTAGGAACAGTCAAATATGGCGAAGACCATGAGAATCCATTCGTAGGAAGGGACTACGGTCGTTCTAGAGAATACTCCGAGGAGATTGCTGCAAAAATCGATCAAGAAGTACACGATATTATTAAAAAGGCATACGACAAAGCTGAACAATTAATAAATGAAAATTTAGATATATTGGCTAGAATAACAGATGCTTTGCTGGAACGAGAGACATTAAGTGGCAAGGAATTTGAAAATATATTTCTAGGTAAAAACTTTGATGGAACTGAGATAGCTATGGAAAAATCAGAGAAGAAATATTTTGAAGAATTAGAAGAAGAAATAGCAGAATTGCCTGAAGAACATGATAGTATATGAATGTAATAATATAAAAGAGCTGTCTTAGGACGGCTCTATTTAAGTAAATGGAGGGGAAGCAGGGAAAAGTGAATACAGATACAAAATTATATTTAGCCCCCTTAGCAGGATATACAGATTCGGCTTTTCGAATAATTTCATTTAAAATGGGAGTAGACATTGCTTATAGTGAAATGATAAGTGCCAAAGCCATGTGCTACCAAGATAGAAAAACTTTGGAAATGTTGGATATATCCCCAGAAGAAGGACAAGTAGGGGTTCAAATATTTGGTTCTGAAGAATTGATATTAGAAAAGGCGACGAAATTTCTAGATCAAAGAAGGGAAGTTTCAATAATGGATTTAAATCTAGGATGTCCAGCTCCTAAAATAGTAAAAAACGGAGAAGGTTCAGCTCTTTTAAAGGATCCTAGAAAGGTATATTCTTTAGTAAAATCCATAAAATCAGCAACTTCGAAGCCAGTAAGCGCAAAGATTAGACTTGGAATTGAAGGAAATTTAAATTATTTAGAAGTTTCCAAGGCTATAGAAGAAGCTGGAGCAGATTTATTAATAGTTCATGGCAGAACTAGAGAACAACAATATTCAGGAGAATCTAATTGGGAGGCTATTGGAGAAATAAAATCCAAGATTTCTATCCCAGTTGTGGGAAATGGAGATATAAAATCTGGAGAAGATGCAAGAAATGCTATTGAAAAGTATAAAGTAGATGGCCTAATGATTGGTAGAGGGGCAGTAGGAAATCCTTGGATTTTTAGAGAGATAAAGGAATTTTTCTCTAAGGGAAGCATAAATAAAATTTCTGATGTGGATAAATTTGATGTCATTTTAGAGCATATTGAACTAGTATGCGATCTAAAGGGAGAGCGTATAGGAATACCTGAGATGAGAAAACATCTCCATGCATATTTAAAAGGTATGAAAAACTCCTCGAAATTAAAAAATGAGTTAAATATTATTAAGGATAAAGATAAGCTTATTGAGACGTTATTGTCGTATAAGGAAGAGATGTTGACATATTCAATATAATCTAATACAATGTTACAACTGTATAACAAAGTGTATATTGAAAGAGGGTATAGTAGTGGGAGAAAAAGAATTTTTCTTTACAGAAGAAGGACTTAAAAAAACTGAAGAAGAACTTGAATATCTTAAATCAGTGGTACGAAGAGAAATAGCTGAAAAAATTAAAACAGCTTTGGGTTATGGTGATTTATCAGAAAACGCCGAATATGACCATGCAAAAAATGAACAAGCAAAAGTAGAAGAAAAGATTGCTAAATTAGAAAATATGCTTAGAAATGCAGTTCTTATAGATGAAGAAAAAGTTGATAAGGATATAGTGAATTTAGGTTCTATTGTAAAGGTTGTAGAAGTGGGAACTGATGAAGAAGAAGTTTATACTATTGTGGGTAGTGCTGAAACGGATCCTTTATTGGGTAAGATTTCTAATGAATCTCCAATGGGATCGGCTTTACTTGGTAAAAAAGTTGGGGAAACTGCAAGTGTAGAAATTCCAGATGGAACATTAGACTTTAAAATAGTATCTATTTCTATTTAGTTGAGGAGGTAAAATGGCTAACGATGAATTAAATCTCAATGAAATTTTGATGTTGAGAAGAGAAAGACTCAAAGAATTAATGGACGAAGGGAAAAATCCCTTTTTAATTGAAAATTATGATGTCAAAAACAAAAGCTCTGATATAAAAGAAAATTTTGAAGAGCTAGAAGAAACTGAAACCAGTGTAGCTGGAAGAGTAATGTCTAAAAGAGGACATGGTAAGATCAGTTTTTTGGACATTCAAGATTCCCAAGGCAGAATTCAAATTTTTGCTAGAAAAGATGCCTTAGAAGATTCATACGAAGATGTAAAAAAATTAGATATTGGAGATATAGTAGGAGTTAAAGGTACTATATTTAAGACCAAGGCAGGAGAAATATCCATAAGAGCAAGTGAAATAACACTGTTGTCAAAATCCTTGCAAATACTACCTGAAAAGTTCCACGGACTAAAAGATATAGACTTGAGGTATCGACAAAGATATGTGGATCTAATAGTAAATCCAGAAATTAAAGAAGTATTTCTCACTAGAACTAAAATCATAAAAGCCATAAGACAATTTTTAGATGACAAGGGTTATCTTGAAGTAGAAACTCCTATTTTAGGTACAATTGCTGGTGGAGCTAATGCGAAACCTTTTTTAACTCATCACAATGCTCTAGACATTGATATGCAAATGAGAATAGCAAATGAGTTATTCTTAAAAAGACTAATAGTTGGCGGTTTTGACAAAGTTTACGAAATGGGAAAAATGTTTAGAAATGAAGGTATTTCTACAAAACATAACCCAGAGTTTACAAACATGGAACTTTACGCAGCTTATGAAGATTATGAATATATAATGAATCTGACTGAAGAACTATTTGTCTATGTTGCAAAAGAAGTTTTAGGAACTCTAGAAATCGAATATCAAGGAACAAAATTGGATCTAACACCACCTTGGAAGAGAATATCCATGGAAGAAATGGTAAAAGAAATTGTTGGTGTAGATTTCGATGAGATAGACACCGATGAAAAGGCTTTGGAAGTTGCAAAAGAAAAGGGATTAAAACCTGAACCATTCTGGACAAGGGGTCACGTTATTTCTGAACTATTTGAAGAGTTTTGCGAAACTACACTAGTTCAACCGACTTTTGTAACAGGTCACCCAGTGGAAATTTCTCCATTGTCTAAGAGAAATCCTGACGATCCAAGGATTACAAATAGATTTGAATTGTTTATGAACACTTGGGAATTGGCAAATGCCTTTTCGGAATTAAACGATCCAATAGATCAAAGGGAAAGATTTGAAGCACAAGTTGCAGATAAAGAATCTGGAGACGAAGAAGCCCATCCAATGGATTACGATTTTATAAATGCCATTGAAGTTGGACTTCCTCCGACAGGAGGACTAGGTATTGGCGTGGATAGAATGATAATGATTTATACAAATCAACCAAGTATAAGGGATATATTATTCTTCCCAACTATGAAACCAATAGGTGGAACAGAAGAAGAATAGAAATTAAAATGAAGTCAAGATATTAACAAGTATCTTAGACTTCATTTTTATATCTCATACAATTTCAGTAAATATCAAGGAAATATTAGTGAAAGTTTATTAACAAGCATTGACACAAATGTAAATTTTTGTTAATATGATTACGATAA
>CANRJQ010000029.1:0-18739 GCA_947630985.1 uncultured Clostridia bacterium
ACATTCATTGGAGTTAATATTCCAATGGATAGAATCAAGCATAAAGCAATAATAATTTTTTTCATACTCATCTCCCACACGAATAAATTTTTACTTTAAATAATGATAGCATACTTTTGTTTTGTTTATGTTACAAAAGTATGCTATCATCAATTTGTTTTTTTATTATACATATGAATGTATACTAGGTAACAGTGTATTTACTCCTATATAAGTAAATATCACACATATGAATCCTACAACTACGAATATTGCTGCTTTTTTTCCTCGCCAGCCTTTCATAAGTCTTAAGTGAAGATAGATGGAATAAATTATCCATGTAATAAGGGACCAAGTTTCTTTTGGGTCCCAAGCCCAATATCTTCCCCAGGCTCTTTCTGCCCAGATGGCTCCTGTTATAATTACTAGGGTAAGCATAAAATAACCGAATCCCACAGTTCTATAGGTTATCATATCCAAAACTCCCAGTGCAGGAAGTTTGTCTTTGAATTTGTCTTTTGCTTCCAATTTCGGTTGTGCAAGATACATAATTCCAAGCCCACAAGCGACCGCAAATGCTCCATAGCTTATAATTGCACAGGATACATGAAACACTAGCCAATTGCTTTGGAGTGCAGGCATCAATGGTCTTATAGATTTATTCAACATAGCAGCATAGCCTAATATTAAAAAGATTATAGGCGTAACAAAGGTACCCATAACTTCTAATTTATACTTTTTGCTAAAAACTAAATACATAAGAGCGATTCCCCAAGCGAATGCAGTAGCAAATTCGTATTGATTTGAAAGGGGTGCTCTTTCTGCTGTTATCCCTCTTGCTATAATAGCAATAGTATGAGCTGCAAAACCAACTACTAAGACATTTCTAGCTGTCATGCCTCGACTGCCTTTGGAGCTTAAAAAGTCTAACAAATATAAAAACATAGATGCCACATATAGTATAAAGGCTCCTGAGAACATAATATTTTCTAAGCTGCTTAAATCCATTATCTTGCCTCCTCAAACTGTTTTACTTTTTCTTCTATAATATAGGGATTAGATCTATTTTCCCCATAAATATCCCATCTATCTTCATTTTTTCTTGCAACTATTACAGTTGGCGAATAGAAAAATGATATTCCAAGTCCAATCATGAGTATAGCTCCCCCAATAAGAGCTGGGATATTGTCTGGTGCTTTAGAAATTTGTAATCTCGTATATAGCTTAGGATCTGCAAATACCATCTCGTCATTTCCCAGTAAAAATTCTTCTCCTACGGGAATCGCACCTCTTTCCACTGGAGTTTCACCTTGGTAAATAGTATAAAGCACCATGGGATTATTTAGAAATGGAGTAAGGGATTGGGATTTATTTTCAAAGTAAACGTAATCTGGAATAAGTTCTTCCATGTATATACTATAAGTATGAGAGCTATCGTGAACACCTTCTCCAGGATACAATCTTAAATTGTTTGTATCGTGTTTAATTTCCACTGACCAACCTGTCCCCACCTGATAAATAGAAGTACCCTTATATCTATAAGGATCATTTACCAAAACTTCTCCACTTTCAGTATGCTTTCCGTCTACAAATTTCAATTCGCTCTTGTAATAGGCAATGGAGTAATCTGATCTATAGCCGATGTCATAGTCGGTAATTTCCATAACCGAATCCCCAAAAGGAAGGGCAATTTTATCCCCCACTACTCCCTGAACGAATGTAACCTTCCCGAAAATATTTCCAAGACTAAAACCTAAAATAATTATCAACAATCCCACATGGGTAAGCCAGGAACCCATCAATCTAAAATTATTGGTGTTGATAGAAATCACATTTTCCTTTTGTTTAATTTTACCTTTAAACTCATTTATAAATTCTTTGGCAATATTTTCATCCTCTGTAGAAAAAACTAAATTCTTGGGTTCGTAATGCATTTCACCTTTTAAAATTTTGACTATGCTTTTACTTCTTCTAAAGGTACAATAAGATAAATTTAAGGTCAGACATATTACAAAAAATAAAAAAATAGGCGATGAATAAGCCTTATATAATTGCAAAATATTAATAAATTTATAGAAAATTCCAGAGTAATTCATTTGATAAAATTCTAAAGTCTGTCCTTGGGGAATATTGGCTGCTATTACTCCCAATGCGGCAATAATTCCCAGACACACCATCCCAAAGAACATGGAACTTATAAATGAAATAAATTTCTTCATCTATCCTCCTAAAAATCAAGCACTCACTTTTGTGAGTGCTTTAGTGTTTAATTTAGTAATGCTATTGCTTCATTTGTAAGTTTTAATGACTCGTCAAGAAGCTCATTGGCCAATTTATTATTATGGAATCCCTCGCTATTTTCTACTAAAACAAAGTCAAAGTAGAATTGTGCTTCCCTATGAAGTTCTTGGGCAGCTTTTAAACTTTCCTCAGATGCTCCTGAATTAATAGCAGCCTCTAATGTTTCAATTAACACTACTAATTGCTCTCCACATTCATTAGTCTTGTTAAGAATTCCCTCTTGAAGTCCTTCAACTCTAGCTCTCAATTCATCTTCAGTTTCGCCAGCATGACATTTCATACAGGATTTATCCATAGTAGCAATCAAAGGACTAGTCCAATGGTGAGATTTAATATTTTCTCCACCAACTTCTGTACTAGGCATGTGACAAGTAATACAAGTAGCGCCGGCTTTATTATGGATGGATCCTTGTAAAGTTTCAAACTCTGGATGCTGAGCTTTTAGCAAATTAGATCCTGCTCTTGGATGAGTCCAGTCCGCAAATTCTATTTCGTTATAATAAGCTAGCATTTCCTTAGGATGAAATCCATGGGCAAGTGGCAACTTTACTTCCAGAGCATCCTTTGATAAATAGTATTCCACGTGACATTGGGCACATACTAAATTTCCATCTGGGTGTTCTTGTCCTTCTATCGCTGTAGTCAAATGCTTTCTAGTCAAATTTATCGTACCAGGCTCATTTTTATGACAGTCATAGCAGCTTATAGCTTCCATATCCATTCTTGCCACTTCATCAAAAGGCATGGAGTTAGCTTCCACTCCCTTTTCTTCCAATAATGTAACAAATTCTGCAGTCTTACACGCAAGACAACTCGCTCCCGCTTGAGGTCTATCAGTGTTAATAACGTCTTCTATTCCAAACGTATGACCCCTTGCTCTTAAGTACTCTGCACTAAAAACGTTTCCATCATAAAGGGTATTCAGAAACGGGAATTTTTCTAAGTAATTTACTGGCACTGAACCGCCGTAAGCGGTAGCTACCATTTCAGAGTTTTTCATATAGGTTTGGTAAACGTTCCCATATTGTTTTTCCCATTCTTTCGCAGTTATAACGGCTTCATTCTTCTTTGTGCAACCTACGAGTGTTGTCATGATCATAACAATTATTAACAAAATAATAAATAGCTTTCTTCTCATGTCACACCTCACTTTTATGTATAAATTTACTTCTAATTATATTATATCAAAATCTTCACAAAGCACAAGGACAATCGCAAGAATTCCAAAACTATAATATCAATTTCGCAATATTTTTTGTTATTTTCAATACAAATACTCCCATTGAATGTTATGTATTTTAAAAAATAAAAAGGAGAGAAATATTTTTCCCTCCATTTTAAATCAATATGTTGCGATATATCCATCTGTTCTCTTTTCAGTTCCACCCATAAGAACGCCAGTTTCTTCATCTAAAATTATTACTTGGCCTCTACCCATATGATATGGATCTGGCTGAACTATTATATCGTGTCCCATTCTTTGCAGTTGTCGAATAATGTGATTAGGCGTATCTTGTTCCACTTCTACCTTTTTACCGCCTACCCATTGCCATCTTGGTGCGTCCAGTGCAGCTTGGGGATTTAATCCGAAATCTATCATATTCATAGCAACTTGGACATGGGCTTGGGGTTGCATAAATCCTCCCATAATTCCAAATGCAGATACAGGTCTATCGTCCTTAGTAATAAATGCTGGAATAATAGTGTGATAAGGTCTTACTCCTCCTGCAATACAGTTAGAGTGTCCTTCCCTAAAAGAAAAGTTCTCTGCCCTATCGTTAAGTGCGATTCCCGTTCCTGGAATTACTATTCCTGAGCCGAATCCTCTGTAGTTAGACTGAATCATGGAAACCATATTTCCGTCCTTGTCCGCTGCAGCGAAATAAACTGTTCCACTATAAGATGGATCGCCGATTTGTGGATCCATCGCCTCATCTGTAATCAGATTTCTTCTACCCTCTGCATATTTATCGCTGAGTAATTGCTCTACAGTTACCGTCATTCTATTAGGTTCCGCTACGTATTCTTCAGTATCTTTCATACTCATCTTCATAGCTTCGATTTGTCTATGCATAGTCTCCACAGTTTCCCTAGCGCCAAACTCATATCCTTTTAAAATGTTCAAAGCCATTAATACGGTAATTCCATGACCATTTGGCGGAATTTCCCAAACGTCATAACCTCGATAGTTTACGCCAATTGGATCAACCCATTCAGGTTTGAAATTAGCCAGGTCTTCTTTTTCCATAAAGCCGTCATGTCTTTTGATAAAATCTACGATTTTTTCTGCCAGCTCTCCTTCATAGAAGTCCCTTGCATTTGTTTTGGCAATTAACTCCAAAGATCTAGCTTGGTCTTCGGATTTAAAAATTTCTCCTGCTTCATAAGGTCTCCCCTTGTCAGCAAAGGTATCGAACCAAGGTTGAAATTGTGGATTGTCTTTGAATTTGGAATAAGTTGTAAAAGCCTCGTCCCAAAGTCTAGCCACATTAGGCTGTACTACATATCCGAATCTCGCATAGTCTATAGCAGGTTGCAAAACTTCTTCGAAAGATAATGTACCGAATCTTTCGTGAATCGCTGCCCAACCAGCTGGTGCTCCCGGTACGTCTATGGGTTCTACTCCGTATGAAGGAATTTTATCGTATCCTCTCGCCTTTAGTGCTTCATAGCTTAAAGACTTTGGAGAAGGACCTGAACCGTTGAATCCATAAAGTTTTCCATTCATATGGATAAGTGCAAAGTTATCAGCACCGATTCCATTTCCCGTAGGTTCTACTATGGGAAGAGCAGCTGCCATAGCTACAATAGCATCTACAGCATTTCCACCCTTTTTTAATATATCTAATCCCGCTGCTGATGCTTGAGGATTCCCAGATGCACACATTCCATTCTTACTAAAAATTACATTTCTCTTGGAATTGTAAGGATAATTTTGAACATCAAATTTCATTTTTCACCTCGATTATAATAAACCTTCGAAGATACCAGCCATCAAGATGGACAGAGTCGTTACAGTAGCAAGGCCTGCCACTACATACTTCGGAGTTATAACATCTAATATTGCTTCCTTTTCTTCTTCAGTTTCTGCCACTGCTACAGCTATCTCATTAGCAATCAAATATGTTGCAGGAAATCCTAATAACTGTGCTACGCTTATACCCAGTGCCAAGTTTTTAGAGCCCACAACTTTCCAAAGTGGTAATATGCCAAAAGCGATATAAAGAACTACCATCATAGATGCAAATAGCGCTATAACTTGTATAGTTAAGCTTCCTAAATCTTGCATACTGATATTGGCAAGAGAAGGAATAATACTAGCAAATGCTGCCATGTTAAGAAGACCTGATGCTTTTGCCTCGTCCATAATTCTAGGTGGAACTAGACCCAACTGGCTCACTATAGCTCCTAAGAATAAGGACCAAATAGACATACTTACTCCAGTAACTTGTCCTATGAGTGAAGCCACATATGCAAAAAATCCGGTTATAGCCAAATTCGTAAAGTTACCAAAGTATTTTTTATTTTTCTCATAAAATGTACTTGGTGGCAATACCACAACTTCTTCAATTCTTCCCTCTTTCACAGCTAGTTCTCTAGCACGAAATTCTTTAACTACTAGTTCTGCTTCTTTGGTTCCAAAGTATGAAGCAAATGGAGTTCCGCAGAATTTTTGTACTGCATAAACTATAGTACCCATAGCTGCTGCAAGGGCAAATCCTTTGTCTGTAGCTGCCTGAACCATAATTTGAGTAGCGACTATCCCACCATTTACAATGGGAATACTTACTATAGCTGACTCTCTTCCGATTATCGGAATTACTATTAAAGCTCCAGCTATTGCAACTATCATGGACAAAACAGAAGTAGCAACTGTTCTCCACTCGTTCATAAGCTGCTTCATGTTTATCATAGTTCCCATGTGAAATACGATAAATCCTGTACACCACTTACCTATTTGAGTAAGTCCTGCCTGATCAATAATATCTGCAGGTAGAATTCCACTTAAGAATCCCACTAGGAATAGGAGCATTACTACAAAAACCGAAGATAACTTCGCCTTTGTAAGTACGCCTAAGACGTCTCCAATTCCAAAAATTGCTAAAACGATAAATAAATATAAATACATAAATTCCTCCCATTAATTATAAAGTCTTTTAAGTATAACATTTAAAAATCTCTTTTTCAATCGATATAGAAATATTTGGCATATTTTACAATTTCTTGAAATGATTTTGTGCAAAGATATTTTCCAAAGGATTTGGTATAATAATATTGGAGGAAAATATATGATATTAAATATTTTAAATTTTTTAGCTCTCATAGCTGCTATCTACATAATTAAATTAGGTTCAGATTACAACAAGGGAGGTATCCATATACAATCCTTTGATAAAAGACTTCATCCTGCGGAAATAAACTATCTCCACAAAGATATAAATTATTTGAATCGCGGAATTTTAGTAACCCTGTTGGAGTTAAAAAGACGTGGAAAAATCGAAATTGAAAAATACACTAGAGAATCTAGAAATAAAACCTTGGAAGATTACGTAATAGAATATCGATTTACTCTTTTGGATAATACAGACTTAAAAGATCATGAGGAAGTCTTTTTAAAAAATGTATTTGAAAACAAGGACACAATCACTACGGACGAACTCACAAAACGATCCATCAATGACAGCAAGTTCTTATCAGCCCAAGGAGATTGGAGTAACTATCTAGACTCGGCTCTTAGCCACCAGAACTTATATGAAGAAACCACAAAGGGATTGTCCAATAGAATTAAAGTCTTGGGTTTAGTAGTTGGAATAATTGGAGTGATTTCCCTTGTAAAGCATAATCCCCTAGGATTCCTTAGTATCATAGCAGCTCTTCCCATATTTTTAATAGGGATAAATATAGGCATGGAAAAATCCAAGGAAGGAAGAGCTCTTCTAAATCATTTTACTCATTTAGAAGAAATGGCAAAAAAAGGAAATATAAAACACAATCTAAAAGAAGAAGATTTATTGGAACTTCTCGCTCTGTCCTTGACTATGAAATATTTCCTACCTATTTACGAAAACTCTCAAAACTTTGACACAATAGATTTAGTAACCAATTCTTTAAACGAATACGGTGGTTCCCACTTAGACGACGCCATATTAAGAGGATTTATGGGATTCACCGCAAAAACAAGAGACGACACACTGGACACTAATAGAATAGATTATAGATTGTTTAAATAATAATACGAGGAGGCAGCTTATGAAATTTTTACGTTTTGAAAATCCTAACGGGAATGTTTTATCTGGAGTTATAAAAGGAGAAAAGATATTTGCTTTTGAGGATTTAGATTCTTTTAAAGAGTATGAAAATATATTGGATCTTATAAAAAGTATTGAGGATGAAGATTTGAATCCTTTGGATGATCTGAAATCTGAAATTTATTACAATCTAGAGGATATTAAATTACTTCCTCCTTTTGAAAGTCTTCCCCATGACGCCATATGCGTTGGCTTAAACTACCATGAGCATATTGAAGAGAGCATGGCATACAAGGGTGGATTTGAAGTGGCACCCAATGCGACATATTTTTCCAAACGCTCTGTTGTTATTTCAGGTCCTGGTGATGATATCGTTTGGGATAGCGAACTAGACGACTCTTTGGATTATGAAACTGAGCTGGCCATTGTAATAGGAAAACGGGGCAAGGACATCAGTGAAGAAAGTGCAATGGATTATGTATTTGGCTTTACAATACTCAATGACATTTCTTCCAGAATTTTACAAATGTCTCACGGTCAGTGGTTTAAGGGCAAAAGCCTTGATGGCTATACTTCCATAGGCCCTTGGGTAGTGCACAAGTCTGAATTTGAATTTCCTTTGGAATTAAGCATCAGCACAAAAGTAAATGGTGAGCTTCGCCAAAATTCCAATACTAGATTGATGATTAGGGGGATAGAGAGATTAATTTATGAACTCTCCAAAGGCATGACTTTATTTCCTGGAGATATTATCGCCACGGGAACTCCTGCTGGTGTGGGAATGGGCTTTAATCCACCTAGATTTTTAAAAGATGGTGATATTTTGGAATCTGAGGTCGAAGGAATTGGAGTTTTAAAAAATAGAATCTTGGCTAAAAAATAAAATTTTTTAAATAAAATACTCCTGACAATCTATATTGGAATTTACAATATAGTATCGTCAGGAGTTAATTATATTATGCTTTAGAAAAATCTATAATCCGTCACTATTGGCTCTCGATTTAATTTTTTGTCGTGGAAGTATTCGTGTAGACAAACGTCTTCAAATCCTCCGTCTATAAATACTGCATTAGTAAACCCGTTATTCAAAAGTATTTTAAGAGAGCTATAGCTATCTGTGTATACAGGTTTGTCCTTTGGTACTTCATTTAGTCTATCCCTTAACTCTTCCGATGGAATATTTGTAGCGCCTTTTATATGTCCTCTTTCAAATGCTCTTTTGGATCTGGTGTCTAGGATAAATTCCCCATCTTCTGTTAATTTTCTTACATCTCTTATTGGAACTTTTTTAAATTCCCCTTTTAGATATTTAATTCCAGTAGAAGCAATTAAATTGGTGATGTCCTTTGGTGTTGAATAAATTGGTGAATATGCCAATTCGTTATCCCACATATCTTGAATAGTTCCGTTCATTAATATCAAAGTTGACACTACGTTAATCCTTTGAGTAACATGGCCTCTACCTATTATTTGAGCACCTAATATAAGTCCTGTTGGTTCTTCAAATATCAATTTCATATGAATGGGATTAGAATATTCTACTTGATCTCTTCCTGTGGTATAGACAAATTTATATTTTCTGTTCTCCCTTTGGAGAGTCGATTCACTAAGTCCCACTGATGCGCAATTTAAATCAAAAACCCTCAACATAGCAGAATTAATAACTCCTCGCGAAGCAGTATCTTCCCCATAAATATGGTTAGCAACTTTATCTGCCTGGCGATGAGCAGGTCCTGCTAGTGCTAGCATAGTAGATTTGCCTGTGAGTTTATCGTGTATTTCTACTGCATCTCCTATGGCATAGATGGAATCGTCATCGGTTTTGTGATTTGCATCTACTAGAATGCCTCCAGTTGTACCGATTTTAAGTCCAGCATCTTCTACCAAGGTCGTCTCAGGTGAAATCCCAATTGCCAAAATAATTAATTCCGCATCGTAAAATTCTCCAGATTCCAACGCTACGCCTTTCAGTGTAGTTCCACTGACTCTACTTCCCAATATTAAATCTACGCCTTTGTCCATCATTTCCTTGTGGATAATTTGGGCCATATCTTCATCGAAGGGAGTTAAAACTTGGTTTCTAGATCCAAAAAGAGTTACCTTCTCCATGCCTCCCAGTTTGAAAGCTTCAGCTACTTCAACTCCTATAAATCCGTTTCCAATTACGCCAACGCTCTTTACGTTATTTTCTTTTATATATTTGTCGATATCTCTAACGTCTTGAACATTTCTTAAAGAAAATACATTATCTCCCATGAGATTTTTAGGTTCTTTAGGATTACCTCCTGGAGACAGTATTAAATAATCATAGAAGATTTCATATATGACATTGGTTTCTAAGTTCTTAACTTCTACGTTTTTCTCAGCGCGATTTATCTTTAATACTTCTTCGTTAACCCTGGCATCTATATTGTATTTACTTTTAAACTGTTCTGGAGTGGTTATGGACAAATCCTCAATAGTTTCTACCAATCCTTCAAAGTAATATGGGAGAGAGCAATTGGCGAAAGAGACATCTGGTCCTCTTTCTATAATTACTATTTCAGAAGATTCATCTAGTCGCCTTAGAGTAGTAGCAAGGGTAGAACCTCCAGCACTTCCCCCTACAATTACTATTTTTAAATTTTCTTTCCTCATATTCTCCTCCAATTAAATTCTATTGATATACCTAATCCTAGAAAAATTCTCTATTTTGATCAAAGTAAAGGAGCCATTGTCTACCGCAAAGCGATGATAGTTTTTAACATCTCCCAATATATTGGATAGTATCAAGGAAATAAATCCTCCATGGGTTACCATTAAGACATTTCCACTTTGCTTTTTAAGATTCTTAAGAATCCTTCCTGCCCTATCATAAGCAGCTTGAATAGATTCTCCTCCTGGTAAGGGAGTATCTATATAATCGAATAGATAATCTTCCACCTCAGAAGGATATAGTCCTTTCCCCTCTTCAAAGGTCAGCCCTTTCATCTTTCCAGCATCTACTTCTCGAATATCGTTTACTACTTCAAAGGGTAAATTGTGATACTTATTTATTATTTCTAAGGATTCCATAGTCCTAGCGAAGGGACTTACCATAACCCTATCTATTATCAAATCATTAATTTTATCCGCTGCTCTTTCCATTTGTAAAATGCCTTCTTCTGATAAAGAACAGTCATCAGTACAGTATCTCCTCTGCCTGTTGTGTTCCGTTTCTCCATGTCTGAGTAAAATTAAATCCATATTACAAGCCTCCTCCAAACTAATAATATCGCAATTTCAGATATTTCTATAATTGCACCGTAAATGTCTCCTGTTACTCCATCTATTTTTCTATTGGATATCCATTCTAAAATTATTCCTATTAATAAACTTACTAGAAGTACAGATAATGCATTTTTTGTTATAAATATTAATCCAAGTCCCATGATAAAGTAAATTATATAGGTAATGTATTCTCCATTAAGAGCCTTTTTCATCTCGGCTCCAAATCCATCTGGTCTTGCCAGTTTGCCTCTTTTTATTACTAATAATACAGAAGCTCTAGAAACCATAGACGTAATGGCTGTGGTAAATATAATTCTAGAATCCACAGAAGCATACAATGAAAACTTCATTAAAAAATATAGTATTAAGGCAATAGTTCCGAAGCTTCCGATTAAGGAATCCTTCATTATATCCAGTGTTCTATCTTTATTTGCATTGGCCATAAAACCATCTGTCATATCACTTAAGCCGTCTAAGTGAAGTCCTCCAGAAACTAAAAAGTAAGTGAGTAGTCCCAAAGAACTGGCTATGGGAGCATTAGTAAATTTGAAAAAAAACATAACTCCACCTGTTATAGCTCCTATCACAAGACCGACCAAGGGCAGACAATACAAAGCAATTCTAAGATTCTCCCTTGAGAATTCCACTTCTTTTTTTATGGGTATTCTAGAAAAAAGTTGAAAGGATAGAATTAGTCCATCCATTTATTTTAGCCTCACTTCCATACCTGAAACTACTAAGTATGCTTCATCACAAAATCTAGCGACTCTTTGGTTAATTCTTCCTAAGATATCAGTATAAACTCTTCCCACTTGGTTGGTGCTGGTAAGGGAAAAGCCTACTTCATTCGTAACTATTATTAAGTCTTTGTCTTTTTCCTTTATGGCATTTATTAATTTTTCTATTTCCGAAAAAATCTCTTCTTCTATAACTTTGGAAACCTCGCCGTCAATGCTATCTAAGTCTTTCGTGTGATCGTACATGATATTTCCAGTCATAGTCCCTAAACATTCTAAGATATAAATATCTTCATCCCCTATATTGGATGCAATATCTCTATAGGCTTCGATGGTTCTCCACTGTCTAGGTCTAGTATTTCTATGAATATTAACCCGCTCTTCCATCTCTCCGTCGGTTACGATAGACGTGGCTATATATCCTACATTTAACTTGTCCTTTAAGAGTCCTTCTGCAAAGGTACTTTTACCTGAGCGCTGGCCTCCAGTTATAAATATTATCATTTCTTATCCCTTATATTTACAAGTGTATTCACAATATCCGTCTCTTCAAATTTCGTCATATGGTTCATACAATAAATTGAAGAATCCATAATTTGAAATAAAAGTGGACACCCTGAACCTTCACCTAATCTCATGGAGCAATCCAAATAACCCTTGATACCCATTTCGTCTAGTGCTACTTTTGCCCCCTTTTCCATAGCTATATGAGAGCCAAAAAGATAATGAGATATATTTGGGTTTAATTTATATGCTAAAAGCGCCCCGGCAGCACTAATTATTCCATCCACAACTCCTGGAATTTTATTCTTACCGCAAGCTAAAAACACGCCTGCAATTCCCCCGATATCATAACCACCGACTTTTGCCAAGACGTCTATCGGATCATCTTTATTGGGATTTCGGAGTCTAATTCCATCTGCTACTGCTTTGTACTTATTATCAAGTTGAGTTTCGTCTACTCCAGAGCCAAGACCTACCACGTCCTTCTCGCTTACTCCAGTAAGTCCTTTTATTACTGCAGCACTGGTGGTGGTATTTCCCATCCCCAACTCCCCCGTACCCAAAACGGTGTATCCTTTTTGAATCAAATCCTCGGCTACTTCTATCCCCGCTTCTATGGATTTTATAGCTTCTTCATAGGTCATAGCATCTTCTTCTAAAAAGTTTTTTGTGCCATTGGAAATCCTACGATTGATAACTCCATCAAAATCTTCAAAATCCTCAATCCCCAAATCCACTACAAATACATCGGCATTAGCAGCTTCAGATAAAGCGTCTACTCCCGTAGTTCCCTTAGCCATTTGTATAGCTAAAAGCTTCGTCAAAATTTTTGGAGATGAGCTTATATTTGCATTTATTATTCCATTGTCATTGCACATGACTACAGTAGCCTTTTTATTTAGTTTTTTAGGGATTTCTCCTAATATGGCACATGTTTTAATTCCTATCTCTTCAATCTCTCCCAAACTGCCAGTAGGATGAACTAAAGAGTCCCAATGGTCTCTATATTTTTTATAGTCTTCCTTTGGAATAAATTCTATGTCTTTTGCGTAATTCTCAATTCTATTTGTCATCAGACAATCTCTTAAGTGCAGCTTCGGCAATATAGTCTCCAAGTTTTTCGTTGATATATTCATAGCCCATAGGTCTATGAGGAATTAGGCATCTGGAGCAATCCTTTATTCCATTATTAATTTCAAAATTTCCCCCGCATTTTTCTTCTAGCATGTACAACGGGCAGTAGCAAAAAAGACAATTGAAGTCCTCTATACTATCAACTTTGTGACATGGTAAAAATTTGCAATCGTGATTTGTATAAAATCTATATGAAAATTCCATCTCTATCCTCCATAATGTTTTTTAATGTATTTATTAATCGATTATTTAATTCAGTCGTCTTAATGGCTACTCTGATGTGAGTTCCATAAAGATTTCTATAATTAGAACATCTTCTTACAAGTATACCGGTTTTTAAGAAAATTTGAAACACCATATTCTCAGAAATGCCTTCCAATTTAAGTAATATATAATTCGAGTTGGAAGTATAAGGATATACTCCTTTGATCTTGCTTAATTCTTCCATAAATCTATTTCTCTCATGAAAAATATACTCCCTGGATTTATTAATATAATCCCAATTGAATATGTAACTGGATCCTATTACAGCAAAAGAATTCACAGTCCATGGAAGGGTCGTTCTTTTTATTTTTTCTAGCATTTCGTCATCAAAAACTCCATAACCCAATCTTAAACCAGGTAAGGCAAAAAATTTAGTAGCCGCTCGAATGATACCTACGTTGGAAAATCCCAGTGTTTTAAATAATTCTATGGAGTCATAATCCAAGTTTGCAAATTCAAAAAATGCTTCATCCAAAAGCAAATACGCATCCTTTTCTAAGATATCCATATAGATTTCTAAAATCTCATCTTGTGTCAGAGTATATCCTGTGGGATTGTGGGGATTAGTTAAAATTAACAAATCTCCTTCTTGAATAGTTTTTTTTATTTCTTCTAGGGGAATTCTTAAATCTTCCCTTGCATCAATGGAAATGATGTCCAGATTGTGAACTTCGCCTCGAAGTCTATACTCAGAAAAACAAGGTTCTACTAAAATTAAACGTTTAAAATGGGAAATAACTGCATCTATAATTTCCACCGCGCCATTTCCCACCGCCACGTTATTTACATCTACATTCAAATAATCAGAAACATTTTGTTTTAGTTCGCGGTACTCCAAATCTGGATACGCCAAAACTTCTTCAAATCTCTCAATTATTCCTGATTTCAATTCCTTAGGAAAACCCAAGGGATTTATATTTGAGCTAAAGTCTATTAACTCTCCTGTATAAAATTGTTCATATGAATACACGTCACCGCCATGATGTGGAATGTCCATATCGTCTCCTTATCCTAAAGATATCATGCTAATGGCCATTACAGCCATGCCACTAATAATTCCATATATCGACAAATGTTCTTCACCATATTCTCGGCTAGCAGGTAACAGTTCGTCCATAGAAATATAGACCATAATCCCAGCAACTACTGCAAAGACGATACCAAACAGTGTATCTGTCATAAAAGATCTTAAAACAAAATATCCCACTAAGCCGCCTAGGGGCTCTGCAAATCCACTTAAAAACGTAAGCTTTAGCGCCTTGGTTTTAGAACCTGTAGATTGGAAAATTGGAACAGCTACTGCGATGCCTTCAGGAATATTGTGAAGAGCAATAGCAATGGCAATGGAAATTCCCAGCTCTGGACTCACCATAGCCGACATAAAAGTTGCCAATCCTTCTGGAAAGTTATGGATTGCAATTCCCATAGCAGTAATAAATCCTAATTTTTCAAGTCTCTTACATTCTTCTGGCGAATATTCATTTACTATACAAAATTCAGAAAGCTCATACTCGCCCTCTCTCATATCTTCCATTTCTTCTTCTGAGCGCACATTATGGGGATTTGTACTGTCGGGAACAAATTTATCAATAATAGCTATTAAAGCTACTCCGCCTAAAAAACCAACCAACATCAATATCTCTGGCATTTTTCCAACATGGTCATTTTTTAAATATTCAACTGCCGTTGGCAAAATCTCCATAAATGAAACGTATATCATTACACCTGCAGAAAAACCCAAGGCTATGGACAAAAACTTTTTGTTATTGGCATTCGTAAAAAACACCAACAGCGCCCCCACAACTGTGGATAATCCCGCTACCAATGTGACCACAAATGGAAATCCTATTTCTTGCAAAATCGTCATACATATTCTCCTTTAAAACTGACTATAATATAATTCGTTATAGAAACCTTTTTGTTCCAAAAGTTCCTTATGGGTTCCTTTTTCTATAATATCTCCGTCTTTTAATACCAAAATCAAATCTGCATTGACTATAGTAGATAATCTATGGGCGATAATAAAACTCGTCCTACCACTTACAAGTCGTTCCATAGCTAGTTGAATTAACCTTTCCGTCCTAGTATCGATGGAGGAAGTGGCTTCATCTAGTATCATAATTTTTGGATTGGAAATCAAAGCTCTTGCTATAGTTAATAATTGTTTTTGGCCTTCGGAAATATTAGAAGCATTCTCTTCTAGAATTGTATCATATTCTAGAGGCAATTTTGTAATAAAATCATGAGCATAAGCATTTTTTGCAGCCTCAATTATTTCTTCCCTAGTTGCGTCCATCTCTCCATAGGCTATATTTTCTGATACTGTGCCTTCAAAAAGCCAAGTATCTTGTAAAACCATTCCGAAGTAATTTCTAAGATCAGTCCTAGTAAAATCTCTAATGTCCACTCCGTCTATTTTGATAGCGCCCTTATCCACATCGTAAAATCTCATCAACAAGTTTACCAAAGTAGTTTTCCCTGAACCAGTAGGTCCAACGATGGCTACTGTAGAGCCTTCTGGAATGTTAATAGACAAATCGTGAATGATTTCTTCTTCCCCGTATCCAAAGGACACATTTTCAAAAGAAACTTGAGGCCTAATGCTATCAATAGATATATTTTTGGATGAGTCTGATACTTCCTCTTCAGCATCTAGCACTTCAAAAACTCTTTCTGCAGCAGCTATACCACCTTGGAGTATACTTATAATATCCGTCATCATAATGATAGGTCTAGTAAAACTTCTGGAATATTGTACAAAGGATTGGAAATTACCAATATTAATTTGTCCTGTCAAAATAAAATATCCACCCAAGACACTCATGCCTACCATGCCGATATTGTTTACAAATTGGGATATGGGCATAGTGATTCCACTGAAAAAGTCAGATCTCGATCCTGATTCTCTTAACTTTTTATTTTTTTCTTCAAAAATTCTCAAGGATTCATCTTCATAATTATAAGATTTTACCAATTTATTTGAGCTAAACATTTCCTCTATATGAGTATTTAAATCTCCCAAGTCTTTCCACTGTAAGGAAAATTGTTTTTGGGATTCTTGCATGATTCTAAAACTTGCCAAAATCGTAAGGGGAATAGTCAATATGGTTATTAAGGCTAGTCCTGGACTTATATAAAACATAATTCCCATTACTCCAACAATAGTCACAATGGAGCTAATCAGTTGGTTTATTATTTGGGAAAGGGATTCTGAAATGGATTGGACATCATTTGTCATCCTACTTAATATATCTCCCACAGGATTTTTATCAAAATAGGAAATTGGAAGCCTCTTAAGTTTCTTAGAAATATCCTCTCTCAATCTATAAGTTATCTCGACATTTACCTTCACACCTAGTCTAAATCTTATGAATTCAGCAAAAGCTGCAAAAAGGTAAATTCCTATGAGAATATATATAAGCTTCATAAATTCCCCAAAGTTTATGGTTCCTTGGTTTTTGATACTTTCCACTACGAAATTAGTCGTATTACCCATTATAAATGGTCCAACTATATCGAAGATTGTGCTAAGAACGGCAAAAATTACTGCAAAAACCAAAGTTATCTTATATGGACTTAAATATTTTAACAACCTACGAAGTGACTTCCAAGTATTTTTATTTATCTTTTTCAAGTCTCCTTGTAAAGCCTTTTGTCTGTTTTGTCCTCCTCGCATCATAATCTTGCACCTTCTTCAAAATCTTGAGATTCTAATATTTCCCTATACTCTTGGGATTTAGCCTTTAATTCTTCATGGGTGCCTTTTCCTATCATGACACCATTATCTAAAAGTATAATAAAATTAGAATCAGCGGCTACAGTAGCCCTTTGGGTAATTACTAACATTATCTTATCGTCTATCTTCTCGTATAATTCTGCCCTAAGTTCCTTTTCAGTTTTATAATCCAGTGCAGAAAAACTATCGTCTATTAAATAAAGACTTGGGTCCTTGTAGATAGCTCTGGCGATGGAAATTCTTTGTTTTTGTCCACCGGAGAAGTTTCTCCCCCTTTGCTCTACACTGGTTTTGATTCCTGACTCTCTTTCGAATACAAAATTCGCTTGAGCGATTTCCAAGGCGTCTTCTATTACCATTTCGTGAACTTGTTTACCACCCATTACTACATTTGTACAAACTGTTCCTGCAATTAAATCAGGTTTTTGTTCAGTGTATCCAATTTGTTCTCTCAAGGAATGAAGCTCATACTCTTTTATATCCCTACCGTTGATTAAAATTTCTCCCTCTTCTACTTCATAAAATCGCACTAGTAGGTTTGCAATGGTGGTCTTACCAGAACCAGTAGCTCCTATTATGCCTATGACATCTCCCTTGTTGGCATAAAAACTCACGTCTTTAAGGGAATAACTGTGGGAGTCAGGATATTTAAAGCACACATTTTTAAATTCTATAGATTCTATGTCTTCAAGTACTACAGTGCCACTATCCACTATATCTTCTTCTAAATCTAAAACTTCATTTATCCTATTCAAAGATGCTTGAGCCCTTGGAATGTGCAAAAATATCATAGATAACATCAAAAATGACATCATTATATTATTGGCATATTGAATAAATCCAAGTATTTCACCAACTTGCATCTGGCCTTGTAGTATTAATCTAGAACCATAAAATATTATCGCCACCAAAGTCAAGTTCATAATCAGCCCCAAGGAAGGAGCAAATACAGATTGATACTTTCCTGTGACTTCATAAATATCTGTGTAAGCTTTATTGTATTTAGAAAAATCTCCCTGTTCGAAATCTTCCCTATCGAAAGCCCTTATAACTCTCATGCCTGTAAGCCTTTGTCTAAAAACTCTATTTATATTATCCAAACCTATACGAAGTTTATTCATAATGGGAATTAATTTGGTCCCAAAAATTCCTATCATTATAAGGGTTATAGGCAAAGATATTAAAAATACCATGGAGAGTTTGGGATTTGTAGTGATAGCCATTAAAATACCCCCAATAAACATAAGGGGTGCTCTTAGCATCATCCTAAGTCCCATTCTAGTCAGATTTTGGACTTGTGTAATATCATCTGTAGATCTGACGATCATAGATGCAGTTCCCAATTTTTCAAATTGGCTAATACTGATATTTTGTACTTTTTTAAACATAACTTCTCTTAAGTCCGATGCGAATCCAGTAGCAACTCGTGTAGAATATCTAATGGATATAACCATAAACACACTAGACAAAAAAGCTACTATTAGCATCAATATTCCCTGTTTTAAAATGTAGGGCATATCACCATTAGTAACTCCAATATCTATTATGTTTACAGTAATCCGCGGAATAAATAATACCCCTAAAAC